>NZ_UHFN01000007.1:600000-1200000 GCF_900459405.1 Streptococcus hyointestinalis | reverse complement strand
CCAAGTCCTGCCATTGTTGTGTCCAACGTACTATTTTACTAAGAAAGGCATACTTTAATCATGAGGAAGAGCTTTTTTCAGCGAAGCTACAACATCACTATTAGACTCACGTTTTTTGGAGCTATTAGTTATCTTTTAAGTTTTGTTAGCTATTTATTAAATCAAAGATTTGATAATATCGATATTGTAAAGCTAAAAGACTATCTGATTTTCGTTCAAGATAAATTGGTTACTGTTGCACACTTTGCAAAATTTCTAGCTATCATTTCAATGATAGTAGTTGTGCTTCTAATTGTTATTGAGTTAATTCAGCGTTTTTTCAAAGATTCCATTTGGAATTATTTTAAGTCAGTATATCAAACAGTGAGATTACGTCAGTTTCTCAAACAAGACGAAAAATCAAAGTCTGTTATTACTATTGATAGTCAAACTACAGTCACAAAATTCAATCCAATTCTGAAAAAATTCAACAAGGCTGTCTCTAAATGTACGGTTGATGTCCGTAAAGACTCTGTGACTGTCTTTATTAGATATCCCAAGACGCAACAAGCACAAAAACTTCTCAGAGAAATGGAAGCTCATATCAAAGAAGAAGTCTCTAGCCGTAACCCTGATTACTATTTTTCATCACCCAGTCGTGAAGGAAATAGACTCTGGTTTGTAGGGACAAGACGTTAAGCGAAAAGGGAGAACTTGGCTCACGTAGTGAAAGCCAAGGGTTCTCTCTTTTCCGAAAGAGAATTGGGATATATGGGGGCTTACTACGACGCCCCCATATATCAATAATCACTAATCAAAAATCTGATAATTTTATGTCATTAAAAGGAGGTTATAACTATGGTAAAAGATAAGCGCTCAAATAAATGGGGATTCTTGCTCTATCGGGATAGTTGTCCAGATAACTATCTAGAGATTCTTGAAGGTATGAGGATACCTTTTGTATTGTCGCCGTGGCACGACAAAGATGTAAACAAGGAAACAGGTGAATTTAAAAAGGCGCATAAGCACGGCGCACTTTACTTTGATTCACTTAAAAGCTACTCTCAAGTTTCTGAATTACTGACTAAAAATCTCAATACACCTGCCCATGTAGAAATTATCATGAGCCCAAAAGGCATGTACGACTATTTCACACATGCTGATAACCCAGAGAAAACACCTTATAATATCGAGGACATAGAGTCAGGTTGTGGATTTGATAAAGAGAAGTTCTTTATCGATAACAACTCTAATGAGTTTTTGACACTTGTTATTGATATTATTGAAGAGCATAATTTCACGGAATTTACGCATCTGGTCACTTACGCACGTACTGAAGACTCTATGCTTTTACGGTTTATTGTTGATAAAACTTACTTTTTCGCTAAATACCTAGATTCAAGAAGATACGCTAAAGGTGAAAAGGAGGACGATAAATGAAAGAAGAAAAAGCGGTGTGGGTCAGTAAAAAGATGTTGTTGGAAACATGGTCAGGTCTGAATCTCTATACGCTCAACAGATTCATTTCTGAAATGCGACAGAATCCTAAATTTTCAAAGTCTGTCATAAACCCGACTCATAAACTCGTCTTTATCAAGCTATCTGGCTTTGAAGAGTTTATGCGATTTAAACAAAAAGAATATTTCAAGCCAAAATCATTACAAAAAAATAAGTGGTCTAAGTAGGCGCTCTGAGCTTGTATAGTACATTCTAGACTATCGTAGACAAGAAAAAAATGATAAAATAGTAACGTTAGTTGTTATTTTATCGTTTTTCATTTACACTTTTGGAGGAAAAAATGTATCTAGAAAAACGAGAAGGAAAAAACGGTATAACATATGTTGTAGTAGAAAGATATCGTGACCCTATTACTGGCAAAAGTAAGAGAGCATCTGTATCTTTTAAACAAAATACAATCAGAGCAAGGCGCCAAGCAGAGCGAGAACTTCTTGAGAAGATTGAAGCTATCTTTGAAGAGAAAGAATCACTCTATCAGGGAGAAAAATTCACTCAGTTTGGGCAGTTGAAAGAGAGCTGGTTTCAAACATGGACAACAACGGTAAAACCTCAAACTATCAACCGTGAACTTTTGGTATTAAGGCGTTTATCCGATATGATACCAGATGAGACGTTGCTCTCAAAAATTACGCCCTTATTTGTACAGCATTGTTTGACAGAATACAGAGAGAAGTATCGTGCGAGTCATTCAACACTACAGCATATTAAATCAACTTTGAATAAAATATTTGACTATGGGGTGTTACACAATGCAATAATGTTTTCACCTTCTAAGGTCATCAAGCTAAATGCTTCAATAGTCGATAAACAGGCTAAAAGAAAAAGGCGTGAGGATAAGTTTTTAACCGATAGAGAGGTTAACGTTCTATTGTCTGAGTTAAAAGGACGAAGAAATAAGACTTATTATGACCTTGCTATTTTTCTTTTAGGTACTGGCTGTCGCATTGGAGAAGCTTCTGGTTTGACCTATGATGATATTGACTTTGAACATAAAAGAGTCACTATCTCAAAGTCACTGCATTCAAATGATTTAAGGGTAGAGGAGTATTATCTTGATACGACTAAAACAGTAGCTGGTGAGCGAACAATATACTTACCTGATGTTGTCATAGAAGCACTATTAAGAGTTATTGAGCGAAACAGGCGCTTTGAGGAGTATGTGAAAAAACATCCTTCAAAAGCATTTTGGAAAAATGACTTTTTGTTCAAAACAGAGCATGGCTCTCCTATCACATCACATAGTTTTCGTGGTATCTTGATGAGAGTCAACCAGCAACTGAGAAAGAAGTGTAAGGCTCGCTATGGATTTGACTGGACAAAAAATGTAGTTCCTCATAGTTTTCGGCATATCCATATTACAGCGCTAAGAAATAGCTCTAATGTTCCGCTCAAAGAGATTCAGGAACGTGTCGGTCATGTCGAGCTAGAAACAACTAATGGGTACACGCACTTAGTAGATAATGGTCAAGATAAGTCTGTTCAAACTATTACGGACTTCATTCAAAAAGTTGACGTTGCCCAAAATTTGCCCAAAAATCAAAAAATAATGTAAAACAAGTTTGTAAAACCTAAGAAAATCAAGGAGGAGAAGAAATATGGCGACTATTCAATGGTTTCCGGGGCACATGTCCAAAGCTCGTAGGCAGGTGCAGGAAAATATCAAGTTTGTAGATTTTGTGACGATTTTGGTGGATGCAAGGTTGCCTTTATCCAGTCAAAATCCCATGCTGACAAAGATTGTAGGCGACAAGCCTAAGCTTTTGATTTTAAATAAAGCTGACCTTGCTGATCCGCAGTTGACCAAAGAGTGGCAGCAGCATTTTGAAAAGCAGGGCATTAAAACGCTTGCTCTCAATGCTAAAGAACAGTCCACTGTTAAAAAGGTGACCGATGCGGCGAAGCAGCTCATGAGTGAGAAGATTGAAAAGCTCAGAGAGCGTGGCATTCAAAAAGAAACGCTGCGCACTATGATTATCGGCATTCCGAATGCTGGTAAATCCACTCTCATGAACCGCCTAGCGGGCAAAAAAATCGCTGTTGTCGGCAATAAACCAGGTGTCACCAAGGGGCAGCAGTGGCTCAAGTCCAACAAAGACCTGGAGATTTTGGACACACCAGGGATTCTTTGGCCTAAGTTTGAGGATCAAGTAGTGGGGCTCAAGCTGGCACTGACAGGTGCTATCAAGGACAATCTGTTGCCTATGGATGAGGTGACGATTTTTGGGTTAGATTATTTCAAGCAGTACTATCCAGATAGGCTTGTGGAGCGTTTTAAAGGAATTGACCTTTCTGAGACTGCGCCTGAGATGATTATGGCGCTGACTCAAAAACTTGGTTTTCGTGAGGACTACGACCGCTTTTATGCGCTTTTTGTCAAGGAAGTGCGTGACGGCAAGCTAGGACGCTACACTCTTGACACGCTAGGAGATACAGATGGCGACCATTAAGGAGATAAAGGAGCAGTTGCTTGCTATCAAGAGTCTTGACGACCCTAGATGGAGAGAGTATCTGGAGGATAGCCGAGCAGGTGTGCAGACCGCTATCAAGCAACGGCAAAAAGCCATTCAAAAAATGCTCTTGGAGGAAGAGCGCTTGGAGCAGATGTTGCGCTACGAAAAAGCTCTCTACAAAGAGGGTAAGTGCTTGATAGCAGGCATTGACGAGGTAGGAAGGGGGCCGCTTGCGGGTCCTGTTGTCGCAGCAGCAGTGATATTGTCTGAGAATTGTAAAATAGCTGGGCTCAATGACTCCAAAAAAATCCCAAAGCATAAGCACCAATCCATTTACCAAGCCGTCTGTGACAATGCTCTTGCTATCGGCATTGGCGTCAAAGACAATACTGTCATTGATAGGGTCAATATCTACGAGGCGACGAAACTGGCTATGCAGGAGGCAATTAAGCAGCTGGAGGTGGTGCCTGATCATCTCTTGATTGACGCTATGACCTTGGATAATGGCATAGAGCAGACCTCTATCATCAAAGGAGATGCCAATTCTCTGTCCATTGCAGCAGCGTCTGTTGTTGCCAAGGTAACACGGGATAAGATGATGGCTGACTTTGACGAGCGCTATCCAGGCTACGACTTTGCTCACAATGCTGGCTACGGCACCAAGCAGCACTTGATAGGCTTGAAACAGCAAGGCATTACGCCCATTCATCGCAAAACCTTTGAGCCTATCAAATCCATGCTGAGAGAGGAGAAGATGTGATTATCTTTGCTATCACGCTGCTTATCTTTTTAATCAGCTACCGTATAGAGCGACGTAATCTCTGGATAGGTGTGGCTTTTATCGGGCTCTTGTTTGGGCTGTTGGCTCTTGTTTGGTCGTCTTTTTCCTTCCAAGATTACCCGATACTGTATATGATTATCGGCTTTCTCTTTCTTGTAGCCTTTATCCTTCTCTCTGTGGGACCGTTGATTTTTATCGTGGTTTGTCTCTACAATGGCAGTCGCCTTCTTCAGCGTGAGGGCACCAAGCTGACCAATTTTCTATCATTTGGTTTAGGGCTTGGCATTTTGACTTATCTCTTTATCCTGCCTGTTGTTATCGCAAGCTTTAGAACACCGACGCTCTTTTATATCCTCTATGTCTACATGGGTGGGATATTGACCTATCTCTTTCTCATCATCGCACTCTATACCTTGGCAAGTTTTCTAAATGTCATCAATCTTGGCAAACGCAAGCTCGACTACATCGTGGTGCTGGGTGCAGGTTTGATGGGAGAAGAAGTCACGCCGCTTCTTGCCAGTCGTCTGAACAAGGGCATTGCTCTTTTGAAAAAGCACCCTAACAGTCAGCTCATCGTCTCGGGTGGGCAAGGGGCAGATGAGGTCGTCTCTGAAGCGCAAGCTATGGCGAACTACGCTATACGGCAAGGCGTTCCTCAAGAATCAATCATCCTAGAAAATCGCTCTAGAAACACCTATGAAAATATCGCCTTTTCCCATGAACTGATGAGAGAAAATAGTAGTTTTGCGCTTGTAACCAATTATTACCATGTCTTTCGAGCTCTGCTATTAGCCAAAGGTCAAAGTATCAAATGTATCGGCTACGGCGCTAAAACCAAGTTTTATTTCAGCCTAAACGCTTTCATTCGAGAGTTTATTGGCTATATGGTGATGACCAAGAAGCGCCACATCATCCTTATCAGCCTCTACACTATCCTCTATATCAGTCTTTTCATTCTTGATATACTCATACGACGCTAAAAGGAGAATCTTATGACACAAACCGAACGTGACAAAATGCTAGCAGGAAAACTCTATGACGCTAGCGACAAAGAACTAAAACATCAACGCCTCGAAGCAAGAAGAAAACTCATGGCATTTAACGCCGAGCAGGACGAGAAGAAGCGCTCAAGCATGCTAAAGGCTTGGTTCGGCACAACTGGCGAGCACATCTTTATGGAGACTGGCTTTGTCTGCGATTATGGCAATAACATTCATGTCGGAGAGAATTTTTATGCTAACTTTAACCAGACTTTTTTCTACTATTTGTCAAGCCTTTCAAGGCATTTGATGAATACTATTTTGAGTTCAGTAATCCAAATATGGAAATTATTTTATTTTGGACTAAAGTTTAGTGTAAAAAGTGTATACAAAAGCAACACCTTATGTTGAAATTTTTTGATAAGGTGTTACAATGATAGTGCATAAACAATTTTACTGATTTTGGGTTAAAGTGTAATCATAAAGTTTGTTATGCGTAATGAGGTAATACATTGTCCGAATGAGACGGTGTATGGAGGCAATCGTGTGTGGCTTGGTTGAAGTCGTTTGCGATTGCCTTTTTCGTTTCTCATAAAAGTCTGCGATATGGCAAGGGTTGGTATGACTGGCTGAAGCGATATTGTGAATGCACTTGAACAGAATCTTTCTAGCGTAGGGGTTGCCACGCTTGGTAATGTGTTCCTTAGCGATGAAGTTTCCAGATTCATAGTGTCTTAGGTCAATACCGATAAAGGCATTGATTTGATTGGCAGACTGAAAACGGCGAATATTTCCAAGTTCACCAATAATACTTGTTGCAGTAGTCTCAGCGATACCAGGAATAGAAAGCAGAATGTCATACTCTGGTAAAGGTTGAGCTAGTTCCACCATTTCGTCTAAGACTGCTTGTCTCTGTTCAGAAAGTCTAAGCAATTCTTTTGCATAGTAACGCACCTCTTCCATGATTGGAGAGGTTTTCTTGACGGCACAATAAGATTGATTGGCTAGTGCTGTCAGCTTCTCTGCTAAGTAAGCCACACGCTTGTCAGAAATCCGTTTTAAAGTGGACAGACGGATGCTCTTTGAGAGTTCATCCTTGCTTAAATCAAGTACGAAGTCCTTGCAAGGAAAGGCTACGACTAAGTTCCAGTATTGTTCACCAGTTGGCGTGGATAAGATATTTTCCATCTCTGGAAAAGTGACCTGTAAGACCTTGTGGAGACGGTTTTTGGTTCGGACTATGTCCTCTGTGAGATTTTGATAGAATCGGCTTAAATCTCGCAGATTTTGGTAGACCTCTTCTTGGACATAAGTCGGTTTACGATTTAGTGCAAACTGAGATTGCGCCAATTTTTCAGCGTCGATTTGGTCTGTTTTACGGGCACGTAAGCTGTCAAGTTGCTTCTTAGCTTCTAGAGGATTTAACCGTGTATAAGCGTAGCCATTATCTTCAGGAAAAGCCTGAAGCCGACGAGAATAAACACCTGTTGCTTCAAAGATGATTTCTGGCTTATGGACGGTTCTCAAATCGCCAAGTAGCCGAGCAAAGCCTAAGGCGTCATTGGACATGGTATAGCCGTGAACTTTCTCACCATTGACTAGAATGGCCACTTCTGAACTTGCCTTACTCACATCAATCCCAAAAACTGCACGCATGATATTACCTCTTTGTCTTGAATGATTCCTTGTTTTAGTGATGTCATTTTCAATACTCGACGTCTAGCGTCCAACATACTTTGATAAAATTCCACCTAAAACAGATGTCTTGCCAGTTTTTATTACGACGTCTAGCGTCAAAAACACCCACGACTTAACAAGACACCTCTACTTTAACACAAAGAAAAAGTAGTGAGTACTCTCTCCCGTCGGAGATTTCTTCACTACTAATCTTAGTATGTTTTAGATGTCTGTGAGATTAGGATTGGTGATAATGCTATGATTGGTCCTAACTGCCAATTGCTCACTCCGCTCCACCCACTGGACGCCAAGGAACGCATTGCAGGCTTAGAATACGGTAAGCCTATCACTATCGGAGACAATGTTTGGCTGGCAAGTGGTGTGACCATCCTACCTGGTGTGACACTAGGCGATAACGTCGTTGTCGGCGCTGGAAGTGTTGTCACCAAGTCCTTTGGCGACAACGTCGTCCTAGCACGAAATCCCGCCCGTATCATCAAACAGTTGGATCTACCAAAAGTGTGAGCAAGTAGCTTGCACTTTTTCACTTTCCCTCCAAAATACGAATAAACAGGTGGAGGTAATCACATGAATAATTTTGAACTGTTTAAACTGAAAAAAGCGGGGCTGACCAATCTCAATATCATCAACATCCTTGATTATCAAGAGCGGGTCGGCAAGTCGCTTAGCCTACGGGATATGGCGGTCGTCTCAAAGTGTAAAAATCCTGTGGCTTTCATCGAAAACTACCGCGCGCTTGACAGCAAAACATTGCGTGAGCAGTTTAGCCGCTTTCCGTCCATCTCGATTTTGGACAAGGAATATCCCTTAGCCTTAAAAGAAATCTACAACTCACCTGTTTTGCTCTTTTATCAGGGCAATCTGGATTTGCTCGAAAAACCTAAAATCGCGGTGGTTGGCGCTAGAAAGGCAAGTACAGTAGGTGTCAAATCCGTGCAAAAAATTATCCAAGAACTCAATAATCGCTTTGTCATTGTCAGTGGTTTGGCACGTGGGATTGACACCAGCGCTCACATGGCAAGTATCAAAAATGGCGGAGCGACCATTGCCATCATCGGCTGCGGCTTAGACGTCTACTATCCAAAGGAAAACCAAAAACTCCAAGACTATCTAGCGAAAAACCACCTCATCTTATCAGAGTATGAAGCAGGTAGCCAGCCGCTCAAATATCATTTTCCAGAGCGCAACCGTATCATCGCTGGTCTTTGTCAAGGGCTCATCGTCTGTGAAGCTCGCATTCGCTCAGGCAGTCTCATCACTTGTGAGCGAGCGTTAGAAGAAGGGCGGGACGTCTTTGCCATTCCTGGTAATATCCTAGATGGTGTCTCTGATGGCTGTCATCATCTTATCCAAGAGGGGGCCAAGTGCATTACCTCAGGCTCTGACGTGCTTTTAGAGTATCCATTTGCTTAGTGTTTTTCCTATAAGAAAAAGTTTTTTATTGACAGCTTAGAAAAAGTGGGATATGATACATACAGTTTAAACAAATGAGAAAGTGTAATCTGTATGGCAACAGCAACCAAAACGACAAAAACAAAGACAACAACGAAACGTAAGAAAAAAACAACAACGAAAAAAAATCTGGTCATCGTCGAATCCCCTGCAAAGGCAAAAACGATTGAAAAGTATCTCGGGCGCAACTACCGAGTTGTCGCCTCCGTTGGGCATATCCGTGACTTGAAAAAGTCTAGCATGTCTATTGACTTTGATAATAACTATGAACCGCAGTACATCAACATCCGTGGTAAGGGTCCTTTGATTAACGACTTGAAAAAAGAAGCGAAAAAAGCTAAAAATGTCTTTCTCGCAAGTGACCCGGACCGTGAAGGAGAAGCGATTTCATGGCATTTGGCACACATCCTAGACCTTGACCCTAAGGCAAAAAACCGTGTGGTCTTTAACGAGATTACCAAGGACGCTGTCAAAAATGCCTTTGTCGATCCACGTGAGATTGACATGAACTTGGTGGATGCTCAGCAGGCAAGACGTGTGCTTGACCGCATTGTGGGCTATTCTATTTCGCCTATTCTATGGAAAAAGGTCAAAAAAGGACTCTCTGCTGGACGTGTGCAGTCTGTCGCACTCAAGCTCATCATTGACCGTGAAAACGAGATTAAAGCCTTTAAGCCAGAGGAGTATTGGACGATTGATGGCACCTTTAAAAAAGGCACACGCAAGTTCAACGCCAGCTTTTACGGTTTAGATGGCAAAAAGCACAAGCTCCAAACCAACGATGATGTCAAAGAAGTCCTCGCTCGTATTAAAGGCGATGATTTCAATGTTGATAAGGTGGAGAAAAAGGAGCGTCGCAGAAATGCACCCCTGCCTTACACCACCTCATCGCTCCAGCAGGATGCGGCAAATAAAATCAACTTTAGAACCAGAAAGACCATGATGGTCGCTCAGCAGCTCTACGAAGGGATTAGCCTTGGTAAGAGCGGTACACAAGGTCTTATCACCTATATGCGTACCGACTCGACACGTATCAGCCCTGTAGCGCAAAACGACGCTGCGAACTTTATCACAGAGCGCTTTGGGGAGAAATACTCCAAGCACGGTAGCCGTGTGAAAAATAGCGCTAGCGCCCAAGATGCGCACGAAGCTATCCGCCCATCAAATGTCCAGCAGACACCTGAGTCTATTGCTAAGTATTTAGACAAAGACCAGCTTAAACTCTACACCTTGATTTGGAACCGCTTTGTCGCTAGTCAAATGACAGCTGCTGTCTTTGACACCATGAAAGTGACCTTGTCTCAAAATGGCGTTATCTTCACAGCAAACGGTAGTCAGGTCAAGTTTGATGGTTATCTTGCTGTCTACAACGACTCCGATAAAAACAAAATGCTACCTGACATGAAAGAGGGTGACACTGTCAAGAAAGTCACCACTCAGCCAGAGCAGCATTTCACCCAGCCTCCAGCTAGATACTCAGAAGCGACGTTGATTAAGACGCTGGAAGAAAATGGTGTGGGGCGTCCGTCCACCTATGCACCAACCCTTGAGACCATCCAGAAGCGCTATTATGTCACCTTGTCTGCGAAGCGCTTTGAGCCGACAGAGCTTGGTGAGATTGTCAATAGCTTGATTGTCGAGTTCTTCCCAGATATTGTCGATGTGGCATTTACGGCGGAGATGGAGACTAAGCTGGATGAGGTCGAGCTTGGCAAAGAGCAGTGGCAAAAGGTCATTGACCGCTTTTACAAACCTTTTGAAAAAGAACTTGAAAAAGCAGAAAGTGAGATGGAGAAAATCCAAATCAAGGATGAGCCTGCGGGATTTGACTGTGACGTCTGCGGCTCACCGATGGTTATCAAGCTAGGACGCTACGGCAAATTCTACGCTTGTAGCAACTTTCCAGAATGCCACAACACCAAAGCTATCACCAAAGAAATCGGCGTGACTTGTCCGCTGTGTCACAAAGGACAAGTCATCGAGCGCAAAACTAAGCGCAATCGTATCTTCTATGGCTGTGATCGCTACCCAGAGTGCGAGTTCACCTCTTGGGACAAACCTGTCGGACGTGACTGTCCAAAATCTGGCGACTTCCTCGTCGAGAAAAAAGTCCGTGGCGGTGGCAAACAAGTCATCTGCTCAAACGAAAAGTGCGATTATAAGGAAGAGGTTGTGAAATAAGTTATATGAAAAAAACTAAAAATCACTTTGTAACAGTATTGATTACAGTCTCTTTATTAGCTATGTTGTCCATGATTGGCGGATGGACGTTGTAGTTTGACTTGCTGATGAAAATTAAGCTACATACAAAACTCTTCTCACATTAAGTGAGAAGAGTTTTTTGCTGTTTCTAGGAGTGATATGGTATAATGCTTATTGTAGAAAAGTGAAGACGGTGGCTCTTGTTTTCTGAAAGAGAGGTGGTGCCAATGGGCAATTCATCAAAATCTGACAGGAAGGAGGAGCAATTTTGACAGCGTTTGAAGTTGTGCAGACCATTTTAAGTTTTGGTAGTTTTACCGTAGCTGTGATTGGTTTGTGCTATAAAATCTTCAAAGACGATGACAAAAAGAAATAGCCGTCAATACTTTGGAAGGTAGTTCGGCTATTTCTTAATATAGCAATTACAAGCCACCGTCTTTTAAACGGTTCTACATTGGGGTTAAGTTGTCGCTTAACCCTTTTTCTATCTTCATTATACCATTTTTGTGCTAAATAGCAACTTAAAGCAAAAAAGAGACAGCTTATTTTGATTAAGCTATCTCTTTTTGGAGACACTTTGGAGACAATCCAAAGTGTTTTATCTCAATTCAACACTATTCATAATAGGCAAAATACTGTTAAATCAAGAACTTTTAGACTAAGTTACCCTTATGTATTATTCCCACTCAACGGTTGCTGGTGGTTTGCTGGTGATGTCATAGACGACGCGATTGACGTGGTCTACTTCATTGACGATACGAACGGAAATCTTTTGAAGAACGTCCCAAGGAATACGAGCAAAGTCAGCAGTCATACCGTCGATAGAAGTGATGGCACGAACGGCGATGGTGTAATCATAAGTACGACCATCTCCCATAACACCGACAGAACGCACGCCAGTATTGACAGTGAAATATTGCCAAATATCACGCTCAAGTCCAGCTTTTGCGATTTCTTCCCGCAAGATGGCGTCTGACTCACGGACAGTCTCGAGCTTTTCAGGAGTGATGTCACCCATGACGCGGATAGCAAGTCCTGGACCTGGGAATGGCTGGCGCCAAACGACCTCATCAGGCATACCAAGCGCTGTCCCTAAAGCACGTACTTCGTCTTTAAAGAGGGTATTAAGCGGCTCAATAAGCTCAAACTGCATGTCCTCTGGTAGCCCACCAACGTTGTGGTGAGACTTGATGGTTTGCGCTGTTTCTGTCCCAGACTCGATAACGTCAGTGTAGAGCGTTCCTTGCGCTAGGAAATCAACGCCTTTAAGTTTGCTTGCCTCGTCGTCGAAGACATAGACAAACTCGTTTCCGATGATTTTACGTTTCTTTTCAGGATCATCAACGCCAGCAAGCAAATCTAGGAAACGTTTTGAAGCGTCCACACGGATAATGTTTAGCCCAAATTTTCCACCAAGCATGTTCATGACTTGGTCGCCTTCGCCTTTACGAAGAAGCCCGTGGTCAACAAAGATACAGGTCAGCTGGTCACCGATAGCACGCTGCAAGAGCACACCAACAACAGACGAGTCAACCCCACCAGACAAGCCTAGAAGTACCTTACGATCACCTACTTTTTGGCGAATAGCAGCGATTTGCATGTCAATGAAGTTCTCCATTGACCAATCACCTTTTGCTCCACAGATGTCAAAGGCAAAGTTATGCAAGATATCATTACCAAACTCTGAATGACGCACTTCTGGGTGGAACTGAATGCCGTAGATACGCTTTTCGCTGTTCTCGATAGCAGCATACGGACAATCAACAGAATCCCCAACGAGATGGAATGACTCAGGAATCTCTGTAACGGCGTCTCCGTGGCTCATCAAAACAGTTTGCTCTTTAGGTGTTCCTTTGAAAAGCTTAGAGTCCGTTTTGACACGCAGGGTAGACTGACCGTACTCGCTATTACCCGCTTCAGAGGCAGGGACAACTTTTCCGCCTAATTTGCTGGTCAATAGCTGCATGCCGTAGCAAATCCCAAGAATTGGAATACCAAGCTCAAAAATCTCTGGGTCAATCCCAAAAGCATTGTCCGCATAAACAGAGTTTGGTCCTCCAGATAGGACAATCCCAATTGGGTTGATGTCTTTGACTTCTTGAGCAGAAATCTTGTGGCTCTTTAGCTCTGAGAATACTCCAAACTCACGAATACGGCGAGCAATCAGCTGATTGTACTGGCTACCGTAGTCCAGAACGATGATTTTTTGCACATCATTCAATTGTTTCGCATTATCAATCATGTGTTTCCTTTCTTTTACGTTAGAAGCCTAACAGTTTATCTTCATTTTAGCATATTTTGCCAGAAATAGCAGTAGTCAATCGTATTTTTTTCTGTCTAAAAAAATGGTAAAATAGAGGAAAACTAAGCAAGACATAAAGGAGCAGATATGGTACCAGCTTATATTAGGATACATGATGTTATCAAAAAAGAGATTGAGGAGGAAAATTGGAAAATCGGTGAGCGTCTGCCAAGTGAGCGAGATTTGGCGGATAGGTTTTCTGTCAGTCGGATGACGCTACGTCAAGCCATTTCACTTTTGGTGGACGAAGGCATCTTAGAGCGTCGTGTGGGCAGTGGCACTTTTGTCGCTAGCAAGCGAGTGCAGGAAAAAATGTCCGGCACGACCAGCTTTTCTGATATTATCAAAGGACAGGGCAAAACGCCCTCTAGTAGACTGCTGTCTTACAAGCGAAAATTGGCGGACAAGACTGAACGTGAAAAGCTGCAATTGACGGATGAGTCTGCCTATGTCATCCAGATGGAGCGGGTGCGCTATGCGGACGGTGTGCCTTTGGTTTATGAGGTTGCTTCCATCCCGGAAGAGTTGATTAAACATATCGCACGCAAGGACATTACTAAGCAATTTTTCAAGGCGCTGACCAGTCATGGCTATGAGATCGGCAAGAGCAGCCAGACGATTTCAGCTCGCAATGCCTCAGAGCGTATTGCAGAAATTTTACAAACTAAGCGAGGGAGCGCCCTCTTGACCTTGGTGCAGGTCTCCTATTTCAAGGATGGCACGCCTTTTGAGTATGTGCACAGCCAATATGTCGGTGAGCGCTTTGAGTTTTATTTGGAAAACCAAGGATAGTTTGCATACATAAAATTATGTAAACTACGTTTGTAAAAAAACTATAAAAGCCCGGCATTTTTTGGTATAATAGAGGCTATGGAAATTGAAAAAACCAATCGTATGAATGCGCTTTTTGAGTTTTACGCAGCGCTATTGACTGACAAACAGATGAACTACATCGAGCTTTACTATGCGGATGACTATAGTTTGGCTGAGATTGCTGAGGAGTTTGATGTGAGCCGTCAGGCGGTTTATGACAATATCAAACGCACCGAGAAGATTTTAGAAACTTATGAGATGAAACTGCACATGTATTCGGATTATATCGTGCGCAGTCAGATATTTGACGAGATTTTAGAGAAATATCCAAAAGACAGCTATCTACAAGAGAAAATCCAGCTACTAAGCAGTATTGATAATAGAGATTAGAGGAGAACATCATGGCATTTGAAAGTTTAACCGAACGCTTACAAGGCGTCTTTAAAAATATCCGTGGCAAAAAGAAACTATCGGAAAAAGAGGTCCAAGAAGTCACCAAGGAAATCCGTCTCGCCCTTCTTGAAGCCGACGTTGCCCTACCTGTTGTGAAAACCTTTATCAAGCGTGTTCGTGAACGTGCGGTTGGTCACGAAATCATCGACACACTTGATCCGACCCAACAGATCGTCAAAATCGTCAATGAAGAATTGACGGAAATCCTTGGTTCTGAGACTGCCGAGCTTGAAAAATCACCTAAAATTCCAACCATTATCATGATGGTAGGTCTACAAGGTGCTGGTAAAACCACCTTTGCGGGTAAATTAGCCAATAAACTCATCAAAGAAGAAAAAGCACGCCCCCTCATGATTGCTGCGGATATTTACCGTCCAGCAGCCATTGACCAATTGAAAACACTTGGTCAGCAAATCAACGTGCCTGTCTTTGATATGGGAACGGAACAGCCTGCCGTTGAGATTGTCCGTCAAGGTCTAGCACAGGCTCGTGAAAATCGTAACGACTACGTCATCATCGATACGGCTGGTCGTCTGCAAATCGATGAAAAACTCATGCAGGAATTGCGTGACGTCAAGGCTCTAGCTCAGCCAAATGAGATTTTGCTGGTGATTGACAGTATGATTGGTCAAGAGGCAGCAAATGTCGCTGATGAATTTAACAAGCAGCTGGATATTACAGGGGTCGTCCTCACCAAGATTGACGGGGATACACGTGGTGGTGCCGCTCTGTCTGTCCGTGAAATCACAGGTAAACCGATTAAATTTACAGGGACTGGTGAGAAAATTACAGATATTGAGACCTTCCACCCTGACCGCATGTCTAGCCGTATCCTTGGCATGGGGGACTTGTTGACCCTCATTGAAAAGGCTTCCGCTGAATACGATGAACAAAAATCAATGGAACTGGCTGAAAAAATGCGTGAAAACACCTTTGATTTCAATGATTTCATCGAACAGCTCGACCAAGTACAAAACATGGGACCTATGGAAGATTTGCTCAAGATGATTCCTGGAATGGCAAACAATCCTGCACTGAAAAATATCAAGGTGGATGAGCGAGATATTGCCAGAAAACGTGCAATTGTGTCCTCTATGACGCCTGAAGAACGTGAAAATCCTGACCTTCTAAACCCAAGCCGCCGCCGTCGTATCGCAGCAGGTTCTGGAAATAGCTTTGTCGATGTCAATAAATTTATCAAAGATTTTAACCAAGCTAAGCAGATGATGCAAGGGGTCATGTCTGGTGATATGGACAAGATGATGAAACAAATGGGCATCAATCCAAACAATCTCCCTAAAAACATGCCCAATAACATGGATATGGCAGCCTTAGATGGCATGATGGGTCAAGGCATGCCAGACATGTCAGCGCTTGGCGGCAATATGGATATGAGCCAAATGTTTGGTGGCGGACTCAAAGGTAAAGTTGGCGAGTTTGCAACCAAACAAGCCATGAAACGCATGGCTAAGAAGATGAAGAAGGCTAAGAAAAAACGCAAATAATTTTTTTTAGAAAAAGGGTATCAAACTAGGGAGGTCTCGATTTTAGAGGCTTCTTTAGTTTTTTACTTTTCATCTTTCCGAAAAACTGTAATTTTCTTGAAAATAAGATAGGGGTGTGGTATACTTCTCTTAAAGACAAATATTGTGATTTTTAGAGGAAATATTATGCGACGTGAATTATTACTAGAAAAAATTGATGAGCTCAAGGCGGTTATGCCTTGGTACGTGCTGGATTATTATCAGTCCAAATTGACCGTTCCTTACAGTTTTACGACGCTTTACGAATACCTCAAGGAATATCGTCGTTTTTTTGAATGGCTGATTGACTCTGACATTGCGCATTGCCAAAAAATCGCTGATATTGAGCTTGAAACTCTGGAACATCTTTCCAAAAAAGACATGGAGGCTTTCATTTTGTATCTGCGTGAGCGTCCTCTGCTTAACAGCAATACGACTAAGCAGGGCGTCTCTCAAACAACGATAAACAGGACCTTATCCGCACTTTCTAGCCTTTTTAAGTATCTGACCGAGGAGGTGGAAAATGATGAGGGTGAGCCCTATTTTTACCGTAATGTCATGAAGAAAGTGTCCACCAAGAAGAAAAAAGAAACCTTGGCAGCTCGAGCTGAAAATATCAAGCAAAAGCTCTTTTTGGGCGATGAGACACAGGCGTTTTTAGACTATATTGAGCAGGATTATGCGACCAAGTTGTCAAAACGTGCCCTCTCCTTCTTCACCAAAAATAAAGAACGTGATTTAGCCGTTATCGCACTTCTTTTGGCATCTGGCATTCGTCTGTCTGAAGCGGTTAATCTCGATGTCAAAGACCTCAATCTCAATATGATGGTCATCGAAGTCACCCGAAAAGGGGGCAAACGGGACGCTGTCAACGTCGCTAGCTTTGCAAAGCCCTATTTGGAGCAATATCTAGCCATCCGAAAGGCACGTTACAAGGCTGAAAAGACGGATACTGCCCTCTTTTTATCAGAATACCGTGGCAAGCCTAATCGTATCGACGCTTCTTCTATCGAAAAGCTGGTTGCCAAATATTCGCAAGGCTTCAAGGTTCGGGTCACACCGCACAAGCTTCGTCACACTCTAGCGACAAGGCTCTATGACAGCACCAAGTCACAAGTATTGGTCAGTCATCAGCTGGGGCATGCTTCGACGCAAGTCACTGACCTCTACACCCACATCGTCAACGACGAGCAGAAAAATGCTCTAGATAAACTGTAAAAAGACTTCTAAGATAAAACTTAGAAGTCTTTTTTGGTAGTTGTTTAATGGGGTGTTTGATTACATATTTTTAGTTATGTAAACTATTCTTCACTTGTCGCTTCTGCTTCACTGCTACTTGTTGTTGTTTGACTACTACTGTCTGTGTCGCTATCATCTGTCTCTCCAAATGGTTTTGGTTTTGCCATTGGGAAGTCGACTTTGCTGCTAGAAGAGCTGTCTGTGCTTGCTTGCGTGCTTGTCTTAGTGTCAGAAGGTTTAGTCGTTGAAGTTACTTCTGCTAGGGTATCAAGATTAACCGTCACCTTATTGCCGTTGGTTTGTGTGATAGTGGCTTGTTTATTGGCTTCAAAGTGGATAGCGTCAAGGGTGACTTGGTATTTGCTTGTGAGCTGATTGATTTTATCTGACATAGTCTCACGACTGTAGCTGTATTGTTGTGCTAGTTGTGTGATTTTGTCTGTTTGTGTGTCTGCTGTTTTTGGTGTGGTAGTTTCTGTGTTTGCTTTGAGGTTAAGACTAACGTCTTTACCATTTGCTTGGAAAGTGACGTGACCGTCCGCATGGAGACTCATACTAGCATAGGAAATCTTGTATTCAAGGGCAATGTCCGTTAGCTTCTCATTGAGAGCTTCAGCACTCATGCCATAGTCTTTGGCAAAACGGTCTAGGATATTGGTCATGTCTTGACTGCTCTTGCCAGAAAGAGCGATAGTGTCGTCTTGTAAATAGCTGAGCGGAGCCCCTGTTTCAATATCAACAGTCTGCTCTTTACCATTTTTATCTGTCAGACGCACTTGGCGTTTATCTTGGAGGAAGGTCATATGAGCTGGGCTGACGTCATAGCGCTCAGAAATGTCGTTAATCTTGTCCTCCAAGGTCTTAAAGTCCATCTTGTAGGTTTCGGCTTGCTGACGCAATACTTCACGTGTAGGCGTTGGCTTCAACTCTGGGTGCGCTAGCATATACTTGATGGTCGCAATCACGTCCTTTTCCAACCAATCATAGGAAATAACATGGTAGTGGTCATAGTGTGGCTGTACAAAGCCTTGCGGAGTGGCTGCGATGACATAGTAAAGGTCAGATGGCAAGTCCTTTAAAGGCATCTTCAACTCAGGCTTGATAGCCTCGATATTAGCGGGATAATGGGCTGTCTTGGTTGTCTTTTGGTCTTTAAATTTCTCACGAATAGCATCCAACTCGCTGTCTTCTAAATCTTCCCAGCGGATATAGTGCAGGTGGTCACCGTGCTTGGCGATTATGGCTTGGTCAACCACATCTGTCACAGAGTCAATGCTAAAGGTGTAGCCATCAGATGTTGTGTAAGGCTTGCCGTCGCTACCTTGAGCAGACTTTTTGATATTGTTTGGGATGAGGGTGCTTGTTGATTTGCTGGTGTTTGTAGAGGTGTTGGTTTGGCTTTCGGACTTGGTGTTTTGTGTGTGATTTGCGCTTATCTTGCTATCAGCTTTTGCTCCAGAGGCGAGAAGGCGTGTGATTTGCGCTTCTAGGTCTGACATTTGGCTGTAAGGGATAAAGTGATAGTGGTCGCCATGTGGAATGACCGCCCCTGTTGCGGTAAAGCGGATAACCTTTTGCGGATCGTAGACGAGACCATCAGCTTCAACGTGACGGGAGGTCAATGGCTGAGCGTAGAGTTGATTGAGGAGAGCAGTTAGAGACGTCGAGTTGTTAGACTGTGGCTGCTCTTTTTGACTCTGCGCTTGGGTACTTGTGTGGGTCGTAGATGGCGCACTTGTTTGTGAATGATGTGTCGTCTGCGTAGTTTGGCTTGTATGCCAAGCGTGCCCTTGCGGAATAGTTGGTGCAAAGTGTGTCGTTGAGGACGGCAATTGCGATGTTGCTTTAGACGTACTATCTGTTTTTCTAAAAATAGTCTGCGCTTGGTGTGTTTGCTTAGCTCGTCCAGAAAGCCCGTTCCAGTAAGCTTGAGCGGCTGACAGCTCGCTAGCAGACAGATCTGACTTTGGAATATAGTGGAAATGATTGCCATGTGGCACTAGGAAAGCGTCTCCCAAGTCATCGATGACATCTGTCGGACTAAAAACGTAACCGTCGTCAGTCGTATAGCGCCCTTGCGCTCTGGCTTGTTTAACAGCTTTGCTCACTTGCTGTGTGGATTTGCTGCCGTGCTTGTGGTGTCCTTTACCAGCTACTTCTGCTTTTGCTTCTTCTTGTTGCTCTTCGATTTGAGCCTTGGTGCGGACATTGACCCGCTTGCTGCCCTCCTTGAGATAGAGGTAGTATTTACCATTTACCTTGATAATATAGCCATCTCTCACTTCATTGACCACATCTTCCTGCTTAAAGACATAGGACGGGTCGTTCATAATCAGCTCCTCGCTGATAATAGCGTCATAGGGGACCTTACCATTATAATAGTAATAATGGTCGCCGTGTGAGGTCACATAACCGTCATCAGTGATTTTGATGACAATCTGCTCTGCTGAAATACCCTCTTCCTTGCTGACCTCATCAGGTGTCTTGCCCTTGGTGTCAGAGACGATTTTATGTTTCTTTGATTTGCCACTATTGACATAGGAAATGCGATTGTTTTCAACGTGGCTTTCTTGTGCTTGATAGCGCCCAAGCTGGTAAGCACAGACACCAATAGTAACGACAGACAGTGTCGTAATGGTAGGAATAACGTATTTTTTCTTCATGAGAACTCCTTTTTTTATAAATGTTGACTCAGTACTTTGAGATTTTGCTCGATGTTTTCAAGCAGACTAAGATTATTTTGAGGATCAGCCTCAAGCGGACTTAGTACTTGAATACTAGCTCCAGTGCTGTGAGCAATGGTTTTGGCTGCTTTTGTCGAAATAGCGTTTTCGACAAAAATCGTTTTAACCTTGTAGGTTTTGACAAATTCTTCTATTTCTGCCAGCTGTCTTGCGCTAGGTTCTTGATTGGTCACACTTGATATACCCAACTGCTTGAGACCAAAGCGTTTTGCCAGATAGTAAAAAGCCGTATGCTGGGTGACAAAATATTTAGACTTTGCCTTAGCAAAAATCTTCTGGTATTTTGCGGTCAAGTCCTTGGCAGATTTGCTGAAGTCATCTGCATTTTTTTGGTAGGTCTTGGCATTTTTAGGATCCAGTTTTTTCAGCTGTTTTGCGATATTTTGCGCTTCATCAGCAAGCAAGATAGGGTCGTTCCAGCTATGAGGGTCGTAGAGCCTTGTCGGGTCGATATTGTCAGTCACAGGTACATCCTCTAAGCCCTCTACTCTGCTAAGTTTAAGCCCTTTAGCAGCTTCGATGACCTTGACCTTTGAACCTTGCAAGCTTGGATCTAAACTTCCTGCCCATGACTCTAAAGTGTGAGAATGATAAATAAAGACATCGGCACGATAAATAGCCTCCACATCAGCCGTTGACGGTTCAAAGTCATGAATGCCTTGACTGGACTGTATCATCTTAACATCGTTTAAGTCACCAGAGACAGTCTTTGTCAGCGCATAGATGGGATAAAAGCTTGTGACAATCTTGAGTTGCCTTGTTCCTTTTGTAGCGCTTGTGTTAGCATGACATCCCACCAAACACAGTAGCAGACTACTAGAACAAGAAAATACCGTTTTGATTTCATTAGTCCTCCTCTTACTTAACTAGTTAATTAACCGGTTAAGTTTAATTTTAGCAAGTTTTAAGCTTTTGTCAATAGGCAAATGAAAAAAACTTCAAGAAAATTCTTGGAGTTAAGGTCTTTGTTTGGAGGAGATAGTGACATCGGTGCCTTTAGCAATCCTACTCGTCACCTTGATGGAAAAGTCGAGTTTATCAAGCACTTGCTTGGTCATATAAAGCCCTAAGCCAGTCGCCTTTTGATGTTCATGCCCATTAAAGCCTGTGAAGCCTTCGTCAAATAAACGAGGCAAATCCTCTTCTAGTATGCCAATACCATCATCGCTGACAGTCACTTGCGTCTCTGTAATTGTGATTCTTATCTGAGCGTTGTTGTGCGAGTATTTGACAGCATTGTCAAAGATTTGTGAAAGGGCAAAACTCAGCCATTTTCTATCGGTTTTGAAGGTGGTATCGCCTGTGATGGTAACGGATAAGTTCTTAGCTAGACAGGCTGTGCGGTATTTTTTGACCACTTCTGCTACTACTTTTCTGGCTGAAACCTTCTCAAAGCGAAAATCATCCTGGTGTTGGTTGAACTTGACATAGTTGAGCAGTGTATCCAGATAGTTTTCTAAGCGCAGAACTTGCCGTTTGGTTTCTTCTGGGGTGAGTTGGTTGGTCTGTGCCATGAGTGAGATAGCAGATAAGGGAACTTTCATCTGGTGCGCCCACATCTTGATGAGGCTTTCTAGGTTATGCTTTTGGCTGGTAGCGTCAAGCTCTTTACGATTAGCAGCGTGACGTAGTTTTGCGATAGCTGTGCGGTAGGCAAGGTCGCTTGGGCTGGTAAAGTCCTCCAGCTCACTATCATAGACAAAGTGCGCAAGCGCCAGCATTTTTTTACGAAAGAGAAAATAGCGCCACAAGCTGATAACGACGAGAACGACAAGGTTAAGCGCTAGAGCGTTCGCAAAATAGACCAGTGGCAAGTGATAAAGCCAAAAGTTGAGGAAAAATAAGAACACCACGCCGAGATAGGTCGCATACCAGCCAGCGTTTTCTTTAAAAAATGGTTTGATCATTTGAGCAAATAGCCAACTCCTCTCACGGTATGAATGCGATTAAAGCCAAGCGGCGTCAGTTTTTTACGCAGGCGTGTCATGTTGACATTGAGCGTATTTTGGTCGATAAAGCTCTCGTCCTCCCAGAGACTCTCAAGCAACTCCTCCTTGGTCACGACCTGATCGACATGCTCAAAGAGAAAGCGCAGTATTTTGTACTCGTTTGGCGTGAGTGTCACCTGCTGGTGAGTTGGGCTCGTAAAGATACCATCTTGATTGAGCTGATAGCCATCCAAATGGTGCTCTAGCGTTGCTGTTTGGCGAGCACGGCGTAAAAACGCTGCAATCTTAGCCTCCAAGACCGTCAGTGAAAAAGGTTTTGAGATAAAATCATCTCCGCCCATATTGAGCGCCATCACCATATCCATCTCATCGCTGCTCGATGAGATAAAAATAATCGGCACAGATAAACTTTTCCTGATTTCTGTCGTCCAGTAAAAACCGTTGTAATAAGGTAGCGTAATATCCATCAAAATCAAGTCTGGCTGAAAGACCTCGGTCTCTCGCTTGACATCACGAAAATTCTGAACACTTCCCACCGTATAAGTCGTCTGCAAACTGTTTTTCAAGAGATGTACAATGGTCTGGTCATCCTCGATAATAAAAATCCGCCTATCCGTCATAAGCCCTCCTTTTTCTCTATTTTATCATAAGTGTATGGCTTTCACAAAAAGAGAATGAAACAAAAATCACCCATTCGTAGAAATGCGTTTTCTTCATCAGTCTATAAAACAAATAAAAGCTGGGAAACCATGTCCCAACTTTTATTCTTAGCGTTCGATAATCTTGTAGTAGGTTCTGCTGGTGAGACGATAGATGACAAAGTAGAGCGCTGCAATAATGGCGATGGTAATGCTACTTACGATATAAACCAGCTTAGCATCGGTCACCCCAAAGGTCAAAAGCATCTGTCTCAACATTGGAACGGCAACAAGATAGTGTAGTGTTGCAATACCAAGCGGCATAAAGAAGAAGAGAACAATCTGTGAGTTGATGGTTTTCTTGATTTGCCCCTGTGTCATCCCAACTTCTTGCAGGATACGATAGGACTTCTTGTCCTCGTGCCCTTCAGAGTACTGCTTGTAGTAGACGATGAGCGCTACACCGAGAAGGAAGCTAATTCCAAGAAGGAAGCCTGTAAAGAGCAGTCCACCAAAGAAATTGTACATCTCAGATAAGGTGTCTGCTTTGGTCTGAAGGATACCAACAAATTCACCATCTCCAACTGTATTTTGTCCTGTTAAGATTTTGGCTTTTTCTGCTTTTGATAAGTCCAGGTGGGCGACATAGCTTTCTGACCCTCCCATTCCCTTATCGTTAGAATTAGAAGCTTGATAATGTTTAACAATCTCTTGATAATCAGCCTTACTTGGCAAAACCAGAACAGCACTACTTACTGTACGTTGCAAATCTGGGAAAATGGCATTTTTGAGGTTGGTTACCTTGTACTTCTTGCCAAAAAGGTCAAAGGAATGGACAGCACTGTTGCCTTTTTGGGTCAAAAAGAGAGCTTCATCACTGTTTAGTGTTTTAATACTATTTCCAAAACGTTTGAAATCGTCTTGTGAGATGAGATAGACAAAGCCTGTCGCTAGAGAGACTTCAGAAATATTATTGTCGTTGACAGTGACATCTTTTTTATCGTTATAGTTGAGTGAAACCATACCTGTCCGATAAGCAATGACATCTTTACTTGAGCGACCAAGCTTATCGAGGACGTCTTTTTTGAAGTTTTCTTCAGCTTGTATAACGCTGCTGCCATCTCTTAGTACATCGTAGTCGATACGGCTGTTCTTGAGAAAGATACTGTTAACCATATTTTGCGTATTGCTGTAGAGAGAGACAGTTGTGCCGATAGTGACTAGCGCCATAACTGCTAGTAGGCTAATACTAGCTAACCCTGTAGCATTTTGCTTCATGCGGAAAATCATCTGCGACGTAGAGACAAAGTGCTCTGGCTTGTAGTAATAGTTTTTATTTTTCCGACGACGCTTCAAGTACCAGGTCATAAAGCTGATGTAAAAAAGATAAGTCCCAGCAATGACAAGGAGCACAGCAAAGAAGAACTTGTAAATGACCCCAAGGGCAGACAATTTAGCCGAAGTGACTGCCATATAGTAGGCATAGCCGATAGCGATGACACTGAGCGCAGCCAGAAAGACATTGCCTCGTGGTTCTTTTTCCCCTTGCTCTTGATTGTGAAAGAGACTAAGCGGTGAAGCCATTTTGATATGCGCTAGGGCGCTTAGCCACAGGATAAAGAAGATACCTGCGAATATCACAGCGTTTAGGATAAACGGGAACACGCTCAGTGTGAGATTGAGCTTGGTGTAGCCTGTCAGATTGACGAAAATGACGTAGATAAATTTGGCAAAAATACCGCTGAAAATCGTTCCAAAGACAAGCAGTATCACAAAGATAATCATCAGCTCAAAGGTAGCCACTACGCCCACTTGACGCTTGTTCATCCCTAGGATATTGTACAAACCAAACTCACGGCTACGCTGTTTGAGAAGGACTCGATAGCTATAGCGCTCCATGACCAGTGAGAAGATACTAAGGACAATAGCACCTAGACGGACAGCTGTCGCCCCTGTTCCCATGGATTTTCCGACGGGGCTAAGTAGGATGAGAAAGGTCGAGCAGGTCACCGAGTAGAGGAAAAAGCTGGCTAGCATAAAAGGAGCATAGCTTGAGAGGCTGTTTTTGAGGTTGTTCCAAGCCATTTTGAAGTAAAACATGCTACTCACCTCCTAAAAGAGCAGACATGGCAAGCGAGATGTCCTTGCCAAACTCTTTGGTGGATTTATTGCCACGATAAACTTGGTGGAAGATACGCCCGTCCTTGATGAAAAGGACACGTCTAGCATGGCTGGCGGCGTTGGCTGAGTGAGTAACCATCAAAATGGTTTGACCGTCCAAATTGATGTCCTCAAAAAGTTCTAGGAGGTCTTCCGAGTTGCGATAATCAAGCGCAGCAGTCGGCTCATCTGCTAGCAGCAACTGTGGTTTTGTCATTAAACTACGAGCAATCGCCACCCTCTGCTTTTGCCCACCAGACAGCTCAAAGGGACGCTTATCCAGTAAATCCTCGATACGCAACTGCGGTGCAAGCTCATCTAAGCGCTGTGCCATTTCCTTGTAGCTCTTGCGCTCAAGCACCAAAGGCAAGAAAATATTGTCTCTGATAGACAGAGTGTCTAAAAGGTTGAAATCTTGAAAGACAAAGCCGAGATTGTGCAGGCGAAAGCTGGCTAGTTTGTTTTCCTTAATCTTTGTGATGTCTTGTCCGCCTAGGATGACAGAGCCTTTAGTTGGCTTTTCCAGTGTGGCTAGGATATTGAGCAGTGTGGTCTTACCAGAGCCAGACTCTCCCATGATAGCGATGAACTCGCCGTCCTCGACTTTGAAGTCGACGTCCTGAAGCGCACGGGTTTGCTCTTTTGAAAAGCGAGTGTGGTAAACTTTCTCTAAGTGATTGATTTCTAAAAACATAGTAACTCCTTTAATTTTCCTTTTGTAGTAAATGATAGTCATTGTTGATAGCGACGACTAAGTCGTCAGCGTTTTCCTTAGTATGGTAGATGTCGCCATAATCCCAGCTCGTCCTATCAGCAGCGCTAGCGTCTGTTAGCTTGGTAAGCTCGCTCTTATCAAGAATCTTGCCCGTTTTGGTCTCAAAAGTCACGCTCTCTGATAGGGTTGAGACATAAGAGCCGAGATTGTCCTCACTCATTAGTATATCAGAAATGTGGTAGTCTTGGTTACCTATTGTGAGCTTGCGAGCGTTTGTTGATGAGAGCTTGACATCTCTAGACTCACTGTCGCTACTCTTTATCAGTGCTGTCAGGTCGAGTTTGTCGCTACTCTTTGCGCTTGTTTTTTCAAGCTTATAATAGCTGTCTTTGATTGAAACAGCCAGTCCGTCTGTTGTCTGATAGACATTTCCGATAAAAAGTAGTGGCGTACTGGACGTGGCTTTTTTATCGTCTAGTTGTTCCTTAGCATAATCCATCACAGCTCGTATAGACTTGGCTTGGCGAAGTTTATTGTCACTATCTAGGACAAGATAGGCTTTAAAGCGATACGCCAGCTTTTGAATAGCATCTTCTGAAACTTCTTTGTTAGAGATGTCGTAGGCGACGCCTTTTATTTTTAGCGTTTGGCTGTTGGTATCAAGTGACACCTGCTGCTTTTCCTTTGTTTGACAAGCAGTTAGTAGAAACACCGCAGCCAAAAGAAGAAATAAAACACATCTTCCATAACCGATGGTCCTTTTCATCATGGGTTTTCCTCCTTGACTTTCTGATACCATTTTACCGCAAAAAAAGGCGTCCAAACCTTACACTTGGACGCTTAAAACTTACAATTTTGTAAGTTTAGTATGATTTTAATAGGACAAATAAGTCTCTAAGTCAGCTAAAGCACGCTCAGCGATTTTTTCATATCGGGCTTTCTTGTCACGGATACGTGGACCATCCAGCTCTTTGATAATGCCAAAGTTAACATTCATAGGCTGGAAGTGCTTGCTGTCAGCGTGGGTGATGTAGTGTGGGAGGCTGCCAATCGCTGTCGTTTCTGGGAAGATAAGCTCGCTCTCACCCTTGAAAAGGCGTGCAGCGTTGATACCAGCTACCAAACCGCTGGCAGCAGACTCGACATAACCCTCAACGCCTGTCATCTGCCCTGCAAAGAAAAGATTGCCCTGCTGTTTGGACTGGAAGGTCTGCTTGAGGAGATTTGGCGAGTCCATGTAGGAATTGCGGTGCATGACGCCATAGCGGACAAATTCAGCATTCTCAAGCCCTGGTATCATCTGAAAGACACGCTTTTGCTCACCCCATTTGAGGTGGGTCTGGAAGCCCACGATATTGTAAAGAGAGCCTGCTGCATTGTCCTGACGGAGCTGAACCACGGCATAAGGCGTCTTAAAGTCGCCGTCACGCTTGCCCTTATAGTCGTCTGGATACTCTAGCCCCACAGGCTTCATAGGACCGTAGAGCATGGTCTTGATACCACGCTTTGCCATGACCTCGATTGGCATACAGCCCTCGAAGTATTTTTCCTTTTCAAAGCTGTTGAGCGGTGCTTCTTCGGCATTGACCAGAGCGTCGTGGAAGTTCATGAACTCTTCCTTGGTCATAGGAGCGTTGAGATAAGCGGCCTCGCCCTTGTTATAGCGGGACTTGAGATAGACCTTGCCCATATCGATAGTATTGACATCCACGATAGGCGCTGCTGCGTCGTAGAAATAAAAGCCATCGCCACCATTTAGGGCGTGAATCTTCTCCGCTAAAGCGTCGCTGGTCAAAGGTCCCGTCGCAATAACAGTAATGGCGTCTGTTGGAATCTCGGTGATTTCCTCCCGCATGACTGTGATGAGCGGGTGATTGGTCACCTCATCTGTCACCGTCTGTGAAAATCCCTCACGGTCAACCGCAAGCGCTCCACCTGCTGGCACCCGAGTGCTTTCTGCTGCTTTCATGATGACAGAATCAAGTCTACGCATTTCTTCTTTGAGGAGACCGACAGCATTGGTCAGGCTATCCCCACGCAGAGAGTTGGAGCAGACCAGCTCGGCAAACTTGTCTGTCTTGTGCTGCGGTGTGGACTTGACTCCACGCATTTCATAGAGACGAACTGGAATGCCACGCTTTGCAATCTGATAAGCAGCTTCAGAGCCAGCAAGCCCTGCACCGATAACATTGATATAATCTTTAGATAAAGATTGAGACATGAAACTCTACCTCTTTGCCAGATAAACTGGCTCAAATCTTTCTATTGCTCTATAATAAGTGCTAAAATAGCCACTTGTCCTATTATACCATAGATGAGCGGCTAGTGACAAAGAGCAAAGACTTGATTTTTTAATCCGAAAAGTATATACTAGTGTATACAAAGGAGGTACCTTATGAACACAGTTAAAACACGTAAAGTTGGTAATTCTCTAGCGGTCACGATTCCTAAAAGTTTACATGTCGAGGAGGGGACAGAGTTTGTGGTGTCTAAAGGGCGCAACAACGTCATCATACTCGTCCCTAAAATCTCTAATCCATTTGATGGGGTCACTGATTTACGCATGGACGATGACTTTGAGGGAGTTCAATTGTTAAACGATGAATGGTAATTACATTCCTAAAAAACAAGACATCGTCTGGATTGATTTTGACCCCTCTCGTGGCAAGGAAATCAAGAAACGTCGCCCCGCTGTTGTCGTCTCAAGCGACAATTACAACAAGCAAACCGGCATGATTGCCGTCTGCCCCATTACGCACGGACAAGAGCGTTTGAAAGACAAAGGACTTCTCGTTCAAGTCATCTCAGATAAAATAGACGGCTTTGTCAATCCTTTTCAGCTCCACACCTTTGACTACCAGTCTCGAAACGTCCAAAAAATTACGACCCTAGACAACTACGCCTTTGCCCAAGTCGTCCAACTCTACAACTACATCTTTGAGTAAGCCAGTTTTGCTGGCTTTTTTCCTGTCAAAAAGAAAAAATAAGGGCTTGCATTATCGCCCGATTCATTTTACAATAGAAATAGATGAAAACGCTTAACGCTTTGCTATGGCACTTAGGAGAAAAAGGAAAATGGTATGAAAAAACTCTTTAAAAACATTAATCAAAAGAATACCTCTTTTACCAGCTGGATAGGAAACAATCCTGCTAAAAGTAACATGTTGATGTGGGTGCTTATCGCAACGACTATTGTTTCTCTAGGATTTGCGAACTCTAAGAACTCTGACATTAAGCAGCTACAAAAAGAGCTCAAACAGACACAACAGCAGTTTAAACGCACTCAACAAAAAACCACCTCGTCCTACGAAAAGAAAATAGCTAGTCTTGAAAAAGACGAAAAGAAGCTTGAAAAGCAACTGGATAGCCTTAAAAAAGATAAAAAGAAACTCCAAAAACAATTAGCTAACCAAGAAAGTGAAAAGGCTAAAGAGGAAAAGGAAAAAGCACAGCAAACAGAAGCCGAATCAGCGGTTAAAAACCTCGAAGCCAATCAAACCAAAGAAAATATTACCTCTGCTCAAGCAGCGGTTGATAAAGTCACTGATAAGCAAGTCAAAGAGAGTCTGCAGGCTAGAGTCACTGCCGTCCAGACTGCCATCACACAAAAAGAGGAAGAAGCTAAAAAAGCCGCTGAACAAGCGGCGCAACAGCAGGCAGCACAACAAGAAGCCGCCGCTACTAGCCAACAGCAAGAAGCTGCTGCACAACAAGCACAGGCTACTGCAAGGACGGTGTATGTCGCTCGTGACGGAACAGCTGATGTCTATTGGTACTCTCTTAGCAACATGCCTCGCAACACCAACTTTGGTCGTGTCGTCTCAATGACTGAACAAGAAGCAATCGCTAGAGGAAAACGTCACACCGTAAAAGAATGATAGCAAGAAAAGCTCTTTTCTATGAGCTTTTCTTTTTAACTCTCAAAAGCTGACAGTCTGTTAATTTTATGATAAAATGATACTATCATATGATTTTGAAAAGAGATGATTTTTATGACTATTACCGGACATAGCAATCATAAAGGGAATAATCACTTACTTCCCTACCGATACTATCAAACGAGCGTTGAAAATGGGCGTCCAGATACCTTGTTTCATTGGCATCCAGAGCTAGAGATTAACTACGTCAGAGAAGGGACAGCTCGGTATCACATTGACTATGATTTTTTCAATAGCGAAGCAGGTGACATTATCCTCATTCGCCCTAACGGCATGCACTCTATCCACCCTATTCACAATGAACGTCACATCACAGATACCTTTCAGTTTCACCTTGATATGATTGGCTACTCGATTATTGACCAAGTCAGCCTTAGGTACCTGCAGCCCCTTCAAGCTAGCACTTTTAAGTTTGTGCCTGTTATCAAGCCGCAGGATGTGGGCTATGAGGACATCAAGGACAGTCTTTTTCGCATTTTTCGTCTCATAGAGGCTGAGGATCGTCACTTTGAACTGTTGTTAAAGGCTTATCTCAATGAACTCACTTATCTGCTGTATTACCATCGCTACGTCATTCGTAAGCTATCAGATGACGCTTATCGCAAAAATGACCAGATTAGACAGGTTATTGACCATATCAACCGCAACTACGATAAACCGTTGACCATTGACTATTTAGCAGATTTTATGGGCTACAGCAAGACCCATTTCATGACGCTTTTTAAGCAACATACAGGAACGTCCTGCACAGAGTTTATCATCCAAGTGCGCCTTAGCAAAGCCTGCGAAGAGCTGATCAATACCGATAAGGCTGTCATCGATATCGCCACATCTGTCGGTTTTAATAATTTATCCAACTTCAATCGGCAGTTCAAGCGCTATCACCAACTAACCCCTAGCCAATATCGCAAGCAATTTAAGCAAGAAAAGGACAGCCAGTCCCTAATCAATCCTTCCTAGCCTGTCTATAAGCTTTCCTTAAGGCTTTTTTTCAGCTCTTGTTAAGTCTCCTTACCTAAAATAAAGACAAGATTTGATTGACAAAGGAGGACTTTACTATGGTTAAGACAACATCACAAAACGCAAAGCTACTCAAACGAGATACTTTGGTGGTCAATCCGATTTACCAACTGAAAAGTTTTACTTCCTTAGCGCTTAGCAAATCACATTACGGTTACGCAGCGATGATAAACGAATAAAGACAACAAAAGACTGGATATCCAGTCTTTTTTATTATGATTGATCTAGCAAGTTAGGCTATTCTGTGCTAAAATAGAGCTATGAAAGCAAAATTATCCAAGTTAAGCGCTTACTTTCCAGCGCAAGACGGTTTTTAATCGCCAGTCTTTTTCTCTATACCATCTATTCTTTTATCGTTAAAGGGATTTTACAGTTTATCTTCAACCGTATTCTCATCTTTGCGGGGGTGACAGGGCTGGCAAAAGAGACCATTCTCACTGTTATCAAAGACCCGATTGCTCTTTTCTTTTTGATTCTCTTTTTGGTTCTTGTCGCCTTCTTTTTAATCGGTGAATTTGCCGTCTTGACCTTAGCTGTCACCGACCAGTGGCACCGTGACTCGCTAAAAATCCTGCTTAAGAAATTCCCACAAAAAGTCAAACAGCTGTTGAGTTGGCAGTTTATCATCGTCTTTTTCTACCTGTGTCTCATGATACCGCTAGGCAATCTCGGTTTTAACTCGCTACTGCTTAGCCACTTGAAAATTCCAGACTTTATCGGAGAAGAGCTGGCAAAAACGCAGACGGGTAGTCTCCTTTATGGCGGCTTGATGGTCGTTATCGCTTATCTCAACATACGGCTCATCACTTTCTTGCCAATCCTTGGACTGACAGATAGCTCGCCTTTAAAGGCATTTCAAATCAGCTGGAGAGAGTCAACTTTCAAGAAACTCTTGAAGCGAACTGTAAGACTTATCATACTTACGACCTTGAGTTTTGTGATTACCATCATTTTAGTTATTGGAATCACTATCATTTTTGCCAATCTCGATAGTAAAAATGACAATCTGCCCTTGGCGACGCTCTTCTACTCACTCATCGCCTTTCTCTACACGCTTTTCTTGCTATCAACCAAGTTCTTCTTCATCATAGAAGCCACCCGTCAACTAGATTTGCCAAAAGAGCTGCAAACTCGCACGCACGCTAAAATGTCCACAAAAGGACGCTTCGCACTTGTTAGCTTTATCCTCTTTTTTGGAGTGCTATGGGTAGCTTCTAATGCTCTTGACATTTATCTGGTCAAGAAAAATCCCGATGAGATTGTGATTGCTCACAGGGGAAATGTCAAGGCTGGCGTTGAAAACTCCATCGAAGCTATGCAGGCAGCCAAAAAAGCTGGCGCTGCTTATTCTGAGATGGATGTAGTCATGACAAAGGACAAACGCTTTGTCGTCATTCATGATAATAATCTCAAACGACTATCTGGTGTGGACAATACCGTCTCTAACATGACCTTAAAAGAACTGCAAAAGCTGACTCTTCACCAAGGCAAGTTTACCAGCCACATCGCTAGTCTCGAGGAGTTTCTCGCTGCTGCCAAGGCTGTCAAACAGCCCATACTTATCGAGCTCAAACCATACGGACACGAGCCAAAAGACTATGTAGAGTGCTTTTTAAAGGTCCTCAAAGAGCAAAATGCCACAAAAGATAACAAAGTTATGTCGCTTGATTTGGATGTTATCCAGAAAGTCGAAAAACTGGCTCCCGAGATAAGTACAGGCTACGTCATCCCAATCCACATGGGACCTTTGCCAAACTATGCTGTTGATTTTTACGCTGTCGAGGAGTTCTCATACAATACCCTCTTTGCCCTCACTGCTGAACAGCAGAAAAAAGACGTCTACGTCTGGACGATTAACGACGAAACCTTGATGGATAAAATGCTTATCGGTCCTGCAAATGGTATCATCACAGACGAGCTCGGTATCTTTAAAGAAGCCAGCCAAGACATGAAAGCTGATACCAGCTATCTCCAACGTGCTCTAAGACTCTTTAACAGCAGACAATAATCCTAAAACTTTATCAGCCACCAGCTACACTGGTGGTTTTCTCATTTTCTCTACGAAAAAATACATAACAAAACCATAGGAAAATCCTACGGTTTTTGTCGTCTAATCCACATAAGCGAGTACACGAGCAGGTGAGCCTGTCGCTTTTTCAAAATGCGGATAACTGATGTGAATGAAGCTACCTGTTGCTGGCAATTCGTCCAGATGAGCCAAGACCTCTATCTGATAAATTCCCTGCTCAAGCAGATAATATTCATTATGGAGAACACCATTATTTTTAGCTGCTGTCTGACCGCTATCAGTGTCTAGCGTCTCGTGCCCAAGGGCTGCGACTTGTCTTTCCTTGATGAGAAATTCTAAAGCTTCAAAACTCCAGCCAGGTGTTTCCTGCTCGCCTTTGGCATTTAGGTTTCTAAAAGCGTCTTGGCTTGGCCAACGCTTGGACCAATCACTGCGAAAAGCAACAAAGGCACCAGACTCAATTTGACCATGCTTTTCTTCAAATGCTAAGATATCAGCCACGCCCAATTCGTAATTAGGATTTTGAGCGACTTCTTCAGACAAATCAATAACGTAAAGTGGCAAAAAGAGATTCTCAAGTGGCAGCTCATCCAGCCACTTGCCACCTGCGACAAAGTGAATGGGGGCGTCAATGTGCGTGCCGTATTGCCCAACGACGCTAAACTGTTGCACATGAAAGCCGTCTTTTAAGGTGAAAATATCCTTTTTATCAAGAGCTGGCAGTGCTGGAAAATGCGGACTATTTTCATTGATTTGGTGGGTAAGATCCACTACTCTTGCTTCTTTAAAACGCTCAAAAGCTTCTCTTAATGTAACCATAAAACCTCCTAAATGCTGTTCAATGCTTCTTCTAAGTCTGCAATCAAGTCAGAGACATTTTCAAGTCCAATAGAGAGTCGGATTTGATTGTCCGCAATGCCACAGGCTGCAAGATCGCTTGGTGACAATTGCCCGTGCGTGGTCGTTGCTGGGTGTACGACGAGTGACTTGGCGTCTGCGACGTTTGCTAGATTTGAAAAGAGACTCAAATGGTCAATGACACGTCTCGCCTCATCTGCTCCGCCTTTGACATGGAAGGTAAAGATAGAACCTACGCCTTTTGGAAAATACTTTTGCGCTAAGTCATAGTAAGGGCTAGATGGCAGACTCGGGTAATTCACACTCTCTACCTTGTCATGCTTTTCTAAGAAAGCAACGATTTTTTGCGTGTTTTCGATGTGGCGCTCTAAGCGTAGCGAGAGGGTTTCTAACCCCTGCAACAGCAAGAAAGCGTTAAATGGTGAGAGGGCAGCTCCCATATCACGGAGCAATTGGGTTCTCACAGCCGTGATGAAGGCAGCTTTTCCGATGTCACGAGTGTAGCTGAGGTTGTGATAGGACGGATCTTCGTCGACAAATTGTGGGAATTTACCGCTAGCTTCCCAGTCGAACTGCCCACTATCGACAATGACACCACCGATTGTCGTGCCGTGACCACCGATAAACTTAGTCGCTGAGTGCACGACGATATCAACGCCATATGAAAAGACATTGATGAGATAAGGTGTGGCAAAGGTATTGTCCGCAACGAGCGGAATGCTGTGTTTATGTGCAATAGCTGCGATTTTTTCAATATCAGGAATGTTGATGAGAGGATTGCCGAGCGTCTCAATATAGACGAGCTTAGTATTGTCCTTGATAGCTTCTTCAATAGCCACTAGGTCGTCAACGTCCACAAAAGTCGCTGTGATGCCGTATCTTGGCAAGGTTTCTTTTAGTAAATTAAAGGTGCCACCATACAGGGTTGTTGCTGCGACCACATGATCTCCAGCATGCGCCAAGGCTAGAATGGTGTTGGTAATAGCTGCCATACCTGAAGACGTCGCAAGAGCACCGACACCCTTTTCCAGCGCTGCAATTCTATCCTCGAAGACAGCAACGGTCGGATTGGTAATGCGTGTATAGATGTTGGCTGGCTTTCTCAAAGCAAAGATATCCTCAGCATCCTGTGCATTATCAAAAACATAAGAGGTCGTTTGATAAATAGGCACTGCACGTGATTTGCTCGATTCATCAACGCTCTGTCCAGCGTGTAATTGTAAGGTTTCAAAATGAAGTTCTTTTTCTTTTGTCATGTCACTTCTCCTTTTGTCAATGTTGTCTCTATTGTACTCCTTTAGACCAATCTTGACTAATACTTATTCAAAGCAAAAAGGTATAGTTTAAAACTATACCTCTATTTTCGACCTTATTTTTTCTCAATAGGAGCGACACTAGCAAGCACTTTTTTGAGCCCAATGTCTGGGAAATTGATTTTGAGTTCTTGTGTTTGACCGCTACCAGAGACTTCTAGGACGACACCATCACCCCATTTGCGGTGGTAAACAGTATCTCCGACTTTCCAGTCCACACTAGAGCTGCTAGCGCTAGCATTGCGCCCAAAAGGTAAGGCAGAAGCCGTTGGTTGAGGACGGTTGCTGGCTTTTCTTGCTTGTAAGGCTTGTTGCAGACTCATCCCTTGTCCAAATTGGCTTGTTTTCTCACCAGAATAGCGCACACCAAACGACGACTCGACAGGACGAGCGTATCCTTGGAATTGCAAGAGCTTCTCATCAATCTCACGAATAAAGCGTGTTGGGCGGTTGTGTGAGCTACGCCCGTACAGGGTTCTTGAGCTGGCGTTGGTTAGGAAAAGCAGTTCCTCAGCTCGTGTGATCCCCACATAGGCAAGACGACGCTCTTCCTCCAGCTCATCGGGGTCCTCGCTCGCTCGTGACAGTGGAAAGACGCCCTCTTCCATACCGATGAGAAAGACAACTGGAAATTCAAGCCCCTTAGCAGCGTGCAAGGTCATAAGCGTAACCTCCGCTGTCTCACGCTCACCATCGTCTGTGTCCGCAATCAGCGCTAAGTCATTCAAGAAACGTCCCAAGCGCTCTAAGCCTGTCTCATCGCTATTTTCAGCATTGGCCTCATCCGACGTTTTGGTGACAGAGAGAAATTCCTCGATATTTTCAATGCGTGACTGACTTTCTAGCGTATTTTGCATTTGGAGGGCTTGCAGGTAGCCCGTCCTGTCTAAGACAGCCTCGACAAGCTCAGTCAGTGTCATATTATCCAATTGATTTCGCAATTGAAAGAGCATTGCAGACAGCTCGTTTAGTGCAGCTGCTGCTTTGCCACGGATTGGAAGTAGCATATCACCTGCTGCGGCAAGGAGCGATTGACCGTTGCTACTTGCAAAATCACGTAATTTTTCAACGGTACCAGGTCCCACGCCACGCTTTGGTTCATTGACGATACGCTCAAAAGAAATATTATCTGCTGGGTTGGCGATGACGTTGAGGTAAGCAATGACATCACGGATTTCCTTACGGCTGTAGAACTTGGTGCCACCGACCATCGTGTAAGGAATGTTGGATTTCAAAAGCGCTTCTTCAATGGTACGAGACTGGGCGTTGGTGCGATAAAGTACGGCAAAATCTTTAAAGTTTTTGCCTGTCTCACGGACGATATTGTCAATGGTTGAAGCGACAAAGACAGCTTCTTCTTGCTCATTGCCAGCACGGTAGTAGACGATTTGCTCCCCATCTGCATTTTGTGTCCAGAGTTTTTTAGGACGGCGTTTTTTATTGTTTTTGATAACGTCATTAGCAGCTTGTAAGATGGTTTTGGTTGAGCGGTAGTTCTCCTCAAGGAGCACCACCTTAGCTTCTGGGTAGTCTTTTTCAAAGTCAAGGATATTTTGCATATCCGCTCCACGCCAGCCGTAAATGGACTGGTCTGCGTCCCCAACGACACAGATATTTTTAAAGCGAGACGCTAACAGCTTCACCAACTGGTACTGAGCGTGGTTAGTATCTTGATACTCATCCACATGGATGTACTGGTAGCGTTGTTGGTAGTAAGCCAGCACATCAGGATTATTATCAAAGAGTTTGAGCGTCAGCATGATAAGGTCATCAAAATCCATAGACTCTGACTGACGAAGCTCTGCTTGATAAGCCTTGTAACAGCGGGCAACGGTCTGTGTGTAAATGTCACCAGCCTGCTGCTCATAAGCCACCTCATCCAGTAAATCATTTTTAGCATTCGAAATGGTTCCTAAAATAGCACGCTCATTCCACTTTTTCGAGTCGATGTTGAGATTTTTCAAAATACGCTTCATCAGCGTTCTTTGCTCACCTGGGTCAACGATGGTAAAATTGCGATTGTAGCCGATATGGTCAGCGTCACGGCGCAAAATGCGCACACACATGGAGTGGAAAGTCGCAATCAGCGTGTCTTGCGTAGCAGGATTGAGCTTCATCGCCCGCTCCCGCATTTCTCTAGCCGCCTTGTTGGTAAAGGTAATGGCAAGGATATTCCAAGGATTGACCATTTTCTCATCAATCAGATAAGCAATGCGGTGGGTCAGCACACGTGTTTTTCCAGAGCCAGCCCCCGCCATGATGAGCAGTGGACCTTCTGTTGCTTGCACAGCTTCTGCTTGTTTATCGTTCATTCCATTCAGTAAAGGATTCATCTGTAACTTCCATTCTACTTTATATCTAACCTTAAAATTATACCATTTTTTTGTAAAAATTGCTTGCGCTATCAAAAAAAGACCCGAAGGTCTTTTAGTTTACCAAAATTCTCAAAGTAAGTTCTAGTCTGTCTTAAAAACTGGAAATTAGACTGAGACAAAAAAATAAGGTAGAACTTACTATGGGACAAGTTGGTAACTGACAATGAAAAACAAACACTTAACTCTCTCTGATCGCAACGATATTCAAATAGGAATCGAACAGCTAAAAACCTTCTCAGCTATCGCTACTAAGCTAGGAAAAGACCCGTCCACAATCTCAAAAGAAGTTCGGAGAAATAGGGTGATAAAAGAGAACTCTAGTACTTCCAATTGTGAGGCCTGCCCTCTACTCAAAAAGGCTCCCTACGTTTGTAATGCCTGTCCGAAAAAGAGAAGCAATTGTGGATACCAGAAACAGTTCTACTACGCAAAAAGAGCTCAGCTGGATTATGAAGCTAAGCTCTCAGATTCGAGAACAGGTGTTGCCCTAAACAAGGAAGAATTCTATCGCATGGACGAGATTGTCTCTTCTGCCATCAAAAAAGGACAACACCTCAACCACATCATCGCCTCAAATGAACTTTCGGCATCCAGAGCTTCTATCTACAGATACCTTGAAAAGGGCTATCTGTCCACAAAGCCTATTGATTTCCCCCGTGTCGTGAAATTCAGAAAGCGGAGAACCAGAAATCTCCAACCCATTCCTAAAACTGCTAGAGAAGGACGGTCTTACGAGGACTTCCAAGGCTTTCTTACTAAGAATGATATCAGCTACTGGCTGGAAATGGACACCGTTACTGGAAGGATTGGAGGAAAGGTACTTCTCACTTTTAACCTCTCCTACTGCAACTTTATTTTCGCTCAGTTACTGGATAATAAAACAGCTAATGAGGTCGCTAAACACCTCTACGCTATCAAGAATGACCTACACCAGAAAGAGATGAGCTTCTGCGAACTATTCCCTGTCATTCTGACCGATAATGGCGGTGAATTCGCTAGAGTAGACGATATCGAAATGGATGTTCGTGGAGAATCTAAACTCTTCTTCTGTGACCCAAATCGTTCTGACCAGAAGGGGAGAATTGAGAAAAATCACACGCTTATCAGAGATATTCTCCCTAAAGGAACTAGCTTCGATAACTTGACACAGGATGACATCAACCTAGTTTGTTCACATGTCAACAGCGTCAAACGAGCTTCTTTCAACGGAAAATCAGCCTATGAACTCTTTACCTTTACCTACGGTGAGGAAGTGGCAACACTTCTCGGTATCTCTAAAATTGACCCTGAAAACGTCATCCAATCACCTCGATTATTAGATAAATAATCGCTAGTTTTTATCAGAAAATAATTTCAAAATAGAAAGGAACTTGTCCCGTCCTAAATTCCAGATGACTAGAACTTACTTTGAGACGTCTCAGAGCCAGTAACTTTAGTGTACCCTTTTTTCAATATTTTCAGGCCTAAAACTCACTATTATCAGCATTTTTAGTCAAAAAAGAACTTAGTCTGAGACTAAATTCTGTTGATTTTATGCAGTTTTCTCAGAGTAACTTCTGGAAGGACGGGAACTAGAACTTACTTTGAGAATTTACCGGTCTTTTAGTTTAGTCTTGACTTTCTTTTGGTAAAATCAAGTTCAAAATGACACCGACAATCGCACTGAGCGCTGTCCCAGATAGTGTCAGAGCATGCAAATCAAGCACAGCACCACCAAGTCCAAGCACAAGCATAGAGCTTGCGATGATAAGATTTCTGATGTGACCAAAGTCCACACGATTTTCAATCAACACTTTTAGCCCGTTGCTTGCGATAACGCCATAAAGCAGGATGGACATACCGCCCAAGACAGCACTTGGAATGGTTGAGATAAGCGCTGTAAACTTACCAAGGAAAGAAAAGGCGATCGCAATCAAAGCAGCGTTACGAATAACAGAGACAGAGGCAATACGTGTCATACCGATAACCCCTGTATTTTCACCGTAAGTGGTGTTAGCAGGTCCACCGAGAAAGGCAGAAACGGTTGTCGCAACCCCATCACCAATCAAAGTACGGTTGAGCCCTGGGTCTTTCAAGAACTGACGTCCGCAAATCTGACTAAGTACGGTGTGGTCTCCGATGTGCTCAGCCACTGTCACGATTGAAATCGGCAAAATTGCAAACATCTCAGGTCCAAAGTAGAGGTCATAGTGCTTAAAGACACCTGTTTTAAACGGCAAGATAAAGCCTGGTAACTCAAACCACGCTGCCTTAGCTACTGGAGACAAGTCCACCATCCCAAGACACAAAGCCACCAAGTAACCTCCGATAATAGCAAAGAGGAAAGGAATGATTTTGACAAACCCTTTACCTTTGGTGTTGATAAAGGCAGCAATCAAAAAGGTGACAGTGGCAACAAGCATGTTTTTCCAATTACCACCAGATACAAAACCAGCATTGGTCACAGCTGAATTGGCAAGCCCTAGCCCGATAACAATAATCATAGGACCAATGACAATCGGTGGCAACAAGGTATCAATCCACTTGGTTCCAATTAGCTTCACCAAAGCGGCAATCACGACATAAATCAATCCAACAAACAAGATACCAGTCTGTGCAGCTGAGATGTTGCCATCCATTTGCTTAATGGCAAGCGACATCGCCGTGATATAAGCAAAAGATGAACCCAAGTAAACTGGCACTTTAAAATTCGTCGCTACTTGATAGATGAGTGTTCCGACACCAGAGGCAAAAAGCGCCACCGATACAGGCATACCAAGTGTTAGAGGAACAAGGATAGTCGCTCCAAACATGGCAAAAACGTGCTGGAAACTAAGCAAAAGCCCTTTTAGCGGGGCAGGCTTTTGGTCAACATCCAGCAGCAAATCAACCGTCTTTAACTCTGAATCAAGCAACTCAGGTTCTTTAGATTGAGACATTGCAGTCATGTAAAACTCCTTCCGGGCACAAAAAAAGCCCTCAAAAATCTCATAGGCTCCCAAAGATATTCCGTCTTTCTCACCTCTCTGGATGAGTTTAAAAACCTACGTCCTTAGTATTCTACCACAAAGATACTCTAAAAGCTAGTCTTATTTGAAACTTAAATTTTTCCCGCTGTAGCGTTACAATAGATGTGAGACTTCTAGAAGTCAAAAAGAAGATTCCCTGATATAATAAGAGTACCACCACTCATCAAAAAGGAATCTTCACATGACTAGTATATCACAAAATCTTCGCTATTTACCACATACTCTAGAAACACGTTACCACGCTGTTAAAACCTACCAAAACGGAGCATCTGTCGCCTTCATCTGTCGACGTTACAAAGTTTCAAAAGCCTCTCTCATGCGCTGGAATAAGCGTTTTGATGGCACAAAAGAATCTCTAAAAGACCGTTCTCATCGCCCTCTAACACCACATCCAAAGGCTCATACCCAGCAAGAGCTGACCTGGATTAAAAACTGCATCAAAAGAAATCCAAACGCAACCCTCATCGAAATCTTCTACAAGCTCAAAACCAATAAGGGATATGATAGGCACCCTTGCTCACTCTTTCGAATCTTGAGAAAGCTGGACTTCTTCAAATCCCCTAAAACAAAGAACAAACTTTATGTCCCAAAACCATATGACACGCCGACTAAACTCGGTATCAAGTGGCAGATGGATGTCAAATACGTCCCAACTCACTGCTACACAGGAAAACTACCTGACAAGTTCTACCAGTACACCGTTATTGATGAGGCCAGTCGAGAACGCTTTATATTCCCTTTCAAAGAGCAGTCGTCCTACTCAACGGTTCAATTTCTCAAAATGGCTATCAAACACTTTGGATACAAACCCAAAATCCTCCAAACGGATAATGGCTTTGAGTTCACTCATTTCAAAGAGACCAAACAAGTTCACCCACTAGACTTGCTGTGTCAGGAACTTGGCATTGAGCACAAGCTGATTCGTCCTCGAACACCAAGACATAATGGCAAGGTTGAACGCAGTCATCGAAATGACAATCGACGTTTCTACCAGCACTTGACCTTCTATTCCTATGACGATCTCATCAAGCAGATGAAAACCTATCTTTATCGTTCTAATCGACTTCCTATGCAAACTTTAGGATGGAAATCTCCTATCGATATCAGAAAAGCTTTACTAGAAGCTAGCTCCTAGTAAAGCTTAACAAATGGATAACTTCAAAATAACATTTTAGGTCTCACATCATTGACAAAGGTACATATTTGAAACTTAAATTTTTCCCGTGTTGTAAAATGAAGTGCAACAAAAAAGACATGCTCGTCTGATATACTAGAATTCCCCAACTCAGTATAGAAAGCAGATGAACATGTCCACTAATCATTCTACCAAAAAATCGTTATACTCACACCTTTCAGCCTCTGAACGCAGAGAAATCAGCGCCTATCTCAAGATGGGCAAGACCCCCTCTGAGATTGCTTGTCTGCTTGGGCGTCATCGCTCAACCATCAGTCGGGAAATCAAACGAGGAAGTGTTTCTCAGGTTCAAGATAAGAACGGGAAACGAATCTACTCAACGGTTTACTTTCCAGATAGTGGTCAACGTGTTTATGAAACCAATCGTCGAAAAAGTGCTTATCATAAACTATCGTACTGCTCCCAGACCTTCTTCAAGGAACTTGAGAAAGCCCTGAAAACGAAACCTCGCTGTCACAGTGTCGATAGCTTTGTTCAAACTTACCGAGAAAAACATCCACTGGAAGTTATCCCTTCCACCAAGACAGTGTATCGTTACATCAAAGACGGACTGTTGAGGGTTAAACCGATTGATTTACCTAAGATGGTGTGCATCCGAAAACGGTCTAAAGTAACGCCTAAGGCCACGACGAAAATCTTAGGAAAATCCATTGAAGAACGTCCAGAGTGTATCAATGACCGTTCTGAATTTGGGCATTGGGAGATTGATTTGGTTCTTGGCAAGAAAACCAAAGGTGAAGCTGTTATTTTGACCTTAGTAGAGCGTCAAACACGATTTGCCATCGATGTAAAACTGGCTAATAAACAAGCAGAAACTATCAATAGGGCTGTTAAGAGCCTACTATCACAGTACCCTATTCGCTCTATCACATCGGACAATGGCTCAGAGTTCAGTAGCTTGTCAGACTTAAAAGGTGTGGAAGTCTATTTTGCCCATCCTTATGCTTCTCATGAAAGAGGAACAAATGAAAATTTCAATGGTCTCTTGAGATAGTTTCTCCCAAAAGGTGTCTCTCTTAACTCACTAACGACAGAAGAACTCAATCACTACGTCTCTGCTATCAATGACAGACCTAGACGACTTCACAAGTATAAAACCGCAAATATTTTGTTTGGGCTAGCCCAAACAGCTTAACCTCTGGAACTCTAGTTATCAATGAACTTGTTGCACTTGACTTGACAAGTGGGGAACTTAAATTTTTTCAAAAAGGTTATTGACAATTGTCCACTTTTCCTTTAAACTTATAAGCAATTACATAAACCGAATGACGTCAATCAGGAGAAGAAAGCTCTGCTTTCGCCGAAGGAATTACACTCTCAGGTGTCGCTAGACAGGACTGATTGATCGACGGACTTCTGGAGAGACTTGTCCATTAGAGACAGGCGCCGAAGGGGCAAAGCATATGCTCAATCTCTCAGGCAAAAGGACAGAAGATAAGTACATGCCAGTAAGGCTTTTTTGGCTTATCTTTTGTGATGCAGAAGTTCCGTTGGAGCTTCTCTTTTTTTGCGTCATCCTCTTTGTCTCTTTGAGACAAGAAAAAGTTGAAAGGACTTAAAACTGTGCTTGATTTTTTTAACGCTTTGGATAACTTGGTCTGGGGACCGCCACTTCTGATTTTGTTGGTTGGGACAGGGATTTATCTCTCCACTCGTCTTGGTTTCTTGCAGATTATCCGTCTGCCAAAGGCTTTTAAGCTGATTTTCACTAAAAGTGACGGTGAGGGGGATATTTCTAGTTTTGCGGCTTTGGCAACGGCTCTTGCTGCTACTATCGGAACAGGAAATATCGTAGGTGTCGCAACTGCTATCAAAACTGGTGGACCTGGTGCACTCTTTTGGATGTGGGTCGCTGCTTTCTTTGGTATGGCGACAAAATACGCCGAAGGGCTTCTAGCTATTAAATACCGTACGCAGGATGATAATGGAAATATCTCTGGTGGTCCGATGTACTACATCGTCAACGGTATGGGGAAAAAATGGAAACCGCTGGCTATCTTCTTTGCTATCGCTGGTATCTTGGTCGCCTTTTTAGGTATCGGGACTTTCTCTCAGGTTAACTCTATCACATCATCCCTGCAAAATAGCTTTGGCTTTTCACCTGAGATTGTCAGCATTATCATTGCTATTATCGTTGCCATTATCATCTTTGGTGGTATCCAGTCTATCTCTAAGGTGTCTGAGAGCGTCGTGCCTTTCATGGCTATCCTCTACATCCTTGCGACACTAACGGTTATTTTTGCGCATTATGACAATATCATCCCTGCCATTTCACAAGTTTTCAAGGGCGCTTTCACAGGGACGGCTGCCGTTGGTGGATTTGCTGGCGCTGCTGTCAAAGAAGCCATCCAAAAAGGTATTGCACGTGGCGTCTTCTCCAATGAATCAGGTCTCGGCTCTGCACCAATCGCTGCCGCTGCTGCCAAGACCAACGAACCTGTTGAGCAAGGTCTTATCTCGATGACAGGAACCTTCATCGATACCCTTATCATCTGTACGCTGACAGGACTCTCTATCATCGTTACAGGTCAATGGACAGTCAAAGGTTTAGAAGGCGCTCCGCTGACACAAGCAGCCTTTTCAACTGTATTTGGTAGCGTTGGAAGTATCGCATTGACACTCTGTCTTGTGCTCTTTGCCTTTACGACTATCCTTGGCTGGAGCTACTACGGAGAGCGCTGTTTTGAGTTCCTCTTTGGGACAAAAGGTATCTGGCTCTACCGCTCTATCTTCATCCTTATGGTCGCTGCTGGAGGCTTCCTCAAGCTTGACCTCATCTGGATTATCGCAGATATCGTAAACGGTCTCATGGCTCTGCCTAACCTTATCGCACTCCTCGCCCTATCACCTGTCATCTTCAGAGAAACGAAAAAATATTTTGATAAACAATAAAACAAAGTCAGCCGACTTTGTTTTTTAGTGTCAATAACATCTTAAACGACTTAACGAACAAGGGCTCTTTATGGTATAATAACATAATGCTTAGGAGGCATTCTATATAAAAAGTCAAGAATAATTTTTAAAAATATTAACTATTTTTAAAAGCTATTTAGAAAATTGATTGCATGTGAAAAAGACCTGCTAAAAGCAAGTTTTTAAAATGATTCATGACTTTATAGTTTTACCTTAGCTTAGTTTCATCAAACAGTTGATTGGTTTTAAGAAGATGATAAATTACACGAATGAGCTTTTTAGCAACATGTGTCACAGCTACATTGTAATGCTTTCCTTGACTGATTTTTAGTCTTAAATAGGCTTTAAAATGTGGGGAATAAATGGCTATAAGCTTAGCAGCCTGTATTAGAGCGTACCTTAGATAAGAGGAGCCTCGTTTTACCATATGACCGGTATTATCCATCTGTCCTGATTGGTAAATGGCAGGGTCTAATCCTGCAAAGGCCTGGAGCTGATTTGGATTCTTGAAATTATGAATATTCTTAATTTCAGCTAGAATAATAGCACCAAGACGACTTCCAATTCCAGGAATAGAAGTAATAGGAGAGTTCAACTCAATCATCAAGAGGTTAATTTCCTCTTGGACTTGGTTAATTTGCTTATCGTAGTGTTTAATGCTTTCAATTAATTGAACTAACTCCAAGGATAAAACAGGTGAAGCATTACCAATAGTCTGTTTGGCTGTTTCTTGTATCTGATGCGCCTTATCAGCGGTTAGTCGCTTAATTTTAAGCAATGATGAGAACCGAGCACGAGCTATTCTTTGTGGAGAAGGATAGTTTGTTAGTAAGTCATAGATAAACTGATTATAGAGATTATTAACGATTCTGTGGAGTTCAGGGAAGATAATATCAAGTAATCTGATGTATAAATTCTTGCATCTAGATCGTGATTGAATTAGGCGATTTTGATAACGTGTCAGCTCTTTTAACTCGTCTAATACCCTATCTGTTTGATAACGTTCAGGGGTTACGTCAGAGCGTAGCTTACGAGCAATTAAAAGGGCATCTTTCCTATCAGTTTTAGTTTTTCTAAGCGATTGTGATTTAGCAAATTCTTTGATAATGAGCGGGTTGTAGGCAAATACATCGTAGCCTAAGTCTCTTAAAAAGGTCACTATATTGTAGTTATAGTGTCCTGTGCTTTCAAGTGCTATCTGGACATCTTGTGTGATAGGAGATAGCTGTTCTAGCTTTAGTTTCAGCTGATGAAAACCTTGACAAGAATTGGCAAATCTGAAGTTGGTTATCACTGTTTCTCCAGTTTCGTTGATACAGGCTAAATCGTGTTTGTTTTTGGCAATATCAATACCAACATAAAACATAAGTTTCTGGTTCCTTTCGAGATTATTAGCGACTGTTGTTCGTTCCACGCACTCTTTGTCTTGTATCCTTACACGAGATAAAACGTCTGGGCGTTATCATTCTCATTACCAATTAAACAAAGAGCTGTGGTTAGAGCCTCCTAGAAATCGTCAAAGCGATTGGTGTAAGATACTAATCCACAGCGCTGAACTAAGTATAAAACAAATCTAAAAAATAATTAAAGAAAGGGTTTATACTAGCGGGAGCTACCCGCTAATATAAATATAAGGTTTTATGACAACAAATCCTGTTAAAAACTTGAAAATCGCTATGCGTGGTCCCATCGTCAGTATCATTGCTTATCTGACCTTGACTATCGCAAAACTCGTCGCAGGCTATACCATGAATGCAGAGTCGCTGGTAGCGGACGGCTTTAACAACCTGTCTGATATTTTAGGCAATGTCGCCCTGCTTGTCGGACTCTATCTCGCCAGCCAGCCTGCTGATAATGACCATCGCTTTGGGCATTGGAAATTTGAAGATTTAGCCAGCCTTATCACATCCCTTATCATGTTTGTCGTAGGTTTTCAGCTACTCTTTCAAACCTTGCAAAAGATTATCCATCATACAGAAACTCAAGTGGATCCCCTTGGGGCTTCGGTAGGTGTCCTATCTGCCATCGTCATGCTCGGCGTATACGCCTACAATAGACACCTTTCTCACAAGGTCAAATCAAGTGCACTTGTCGCTGCCTCAAAAGATAATCTCTCAGACGCAGTGACCTCTCTAGGGACTTCTCTAGCTATCACAGCGGCATCTCTACATCTGACAATCATCGACCGCTTGGCTGCCATTGTCATCACCTGCTTTATCTTAAAGACCGCCTACGATATTTTTATCGAAAGCGCCTTTAGTCTGTCGGATGGTTTTGACGATAAGCAACTCAAAGCCTACGAAGAAGCCATCCTTAAAATTCCTAAAATTTCTGCTGTCAAGTCACAGCGTGGTCGAAACTACGGTAGCAATATCTATCTTGACATTGTCCTTGAGATGAATCCTGACCTTTCCGTTTACGAAAGCCATGCCATCACCGAACAAGTCGAAACTATGCTCAGCCAGCGCTTTGCCATTTACGATATTGACATCCATGTCGAGCCTGCTGCTATCCCCGAGGATGAGGTCTTTGGCAATGTGACACGTAAGCTCTTTCGCAATGAAAAAATCATCCTCTCCAAAATCCCAGGTTATGAAGATTACATCGCAAAAGATTTTATCATGATTGATGAAAAAGGGGACTATTACACGAGAGATGAGTTTTTTGAAAGAGAGGTCTTTCATCCTTGCAACTTCACAGATTTCACCATCCAATCTATCAGCCAAAAGACAAAACTCATCACTTACGCTCTAGACGGCGCCCATCACACCAGCCTCTGGCGGCGTCATGAAAAATGGTTCTTAATCTTTCACCAAATTACCCCTAAACAGTAATCATAACCATCCGTTAAATGAGTGGTTTCACTTCGAAAAATCACACTACACAAAAAGCGAGTGTAAACTCGCTTTTTTTTAATTCTTAACTTCACTGGTTGCGACGTCTTCGCCGAACCACTTATTAGAAATCTTTTGGAAATCACCTGATTGGTAAAGCTTACGTAGGGCTGCGTTGACTTTCTTGATTAAAGTCTTGTCCGCCTTACGTGCGCCTGTTGCAAAGTCTTCACTCTCAAATGACCCTGTGATGATATTGTAATTGTCCAACTCACCTTCTTGTTTAAGATAGTAATTGGCATAAACACGGTCAATCAAGAGCCCATCAATACGGTCGTTTTTAAGGTCAATAAGCGCTTGTGTGAAAGTCTCGTACTGTGTGGCATCGTTGCCTTTGACAAGATTTTTAAGCACTTTAGGCTGGTCATTAAAGGCTGCATAACCTGATGATCCTGCTTGCGCACCAAGTGTTTTTCCTTTCATGCCTTCAAAACTTGTAATGCCTGATGATTTTTTAGTGACCAGTACTTGGTCGTTCTTCATATAAGGAATGGTAAAGCTCACTTTTTTAAGGCGCTCATCTGTAACAGAGTAACCATTCCAAATCATGTCAATTTTCCCATTGGTCAGCTCTGTTTCCTTAAGATCCCAGTTGATGGGTTGCCATTTGACAGTGATACCATATTGTTTGAAAACGGCATTGGCTAAGTCAATGTCAAAACCAACATTTTCCCCTTTTTCGTTTTCATATCCCATGGGAACAAAAGTATTGTCAAAACCAATGGTAATTGTTTTTTTCGATTGGTAAGTGTCCCAGTTATCTTTTTTGGTGTTACTGCTTGATGAACAAGCTGTTAGCGATACCAAACCAAGGGCAACTACTGCACCCACTATCCATTTTTTTAGCGTCATCACAAACCTCCACTTCCCTATTTAGGGTTAATTTTTATCATAACATCAGAAATATTCTCGGCAAATTGCAAGTCATGGGTCACGACAATCTGCGTCATCCCAGCCTCACGGTTTTGCAAAATCAAATGCTCTACTTCCTGACGCAACTCAGGGTCAAGGGCACTGGTTGGCTCATCGTAGCCGATAATCTGCGGGTCAATCATCATAGCACGAGCAAGCGCAACACGCTGCTTTTGCCCACCAGACAGTGAATAAGGGTAGGCGTTAGCATGCTCACCAAGCCCTAAGCGCTCAAGCAGTCCTGTCGCTTTTTGAATGGCGTCTTCTTTACGCATGCCAGCTGTCTTCACCGGAGATAGGATGAGATTGTCCATGACAGAGAGATGAGGAAAGAGCTGAAAATCTTGGAAAACAAAACCAAGTAAGTTTAATTTTTCCAATTCTCCAACAGGAATGGTCTCACCGTTATAAATCACCTCGCCAGAATCTACTGTCTCTAGGCCTGCCAACATGCGCAGCAAGGTCGTTTTACCACCACCTGATGGACCAACTAATGATAGAATCTTGCCATCCTCAACTTGCAGGCTAAAGTCTGTAAAAATCACTTTTTGTCCAAAACGCTTGGAGATATTTTTTAATTCTAACATTTAGCCTCCTTATTTGTAATAATCATATTTCTTTTCGACTTGTTTTGAGATAAGGGTAACAATCCCAATCATAATCAAGTAGATGGCTCCTGCGATAAACATAGGCGCAAGGCTGGCGTCACGGTTAGCTGCTGTTCGACTTGCCAAAAGAAGGTCACCAACCCCAATCACGTAAACAAGTGAGGTGTCTTTCACCAAGGTAATGACTTCGTTAAATACACTAGGCAATACAATCTTAATCACCTGCGGTAAGATGATGTAGCGAACTGTTTGTACAGGCGTAAACTTCAGCACCTTTGCTGCTTCATATTGCCCTCTAGGGATAGAAGCAATCCCTCCACGGAAAATCTCTGCAAAATAAGCCGCATAATTAAGCGTAAAGGCAATAATAGCTGCTGGCATACGGTCAATGCTAATGCCCACGCTTGGCAACACATAGTAAATAAAAATCAGTTGCAAAAGCAGCGGCGTTCCCCGCATAATCCAAATATAGACCGTCAGCAAATAGCGCAATAATCGAAACGGAATTTGCATCAAAAAAGCAAGTATCGCACCCAGAGGGATAGACAAAATAAGTACGATGAAAAAGACTTGCAGAGAGACACTAGCACCATCTAAAAGACTAGGTAAAACCTGTGAAATATAAGACATAACCCCTCCTTTAAATTACAATAATTGTATCTATTATACCAAAAATTTAGGTATTTGTGTATGTTTATTTTAAAAAATCTTAAGACTATTTGATAAGACAATAAAAAAACTGGTCAAAGACCAGCTTTTTATGATAATTTTTTGACGAATTCTGATTTGAGTTTCATCGCCCCAAATCCGTCCACTTTACAGTCGATGTTGTGGTCCCCCTCAACCAAACGAATGTTTTTTACACGAGTACCTTGCTTGATGTCTTTTGGTGCACCCTTGACTTTCAAATCTTTGATGACCGTTACGGTATCCCCATCTGCAAGGCGTGTACCATTGCTATCTAAAACAACAAGTCCCTCTTCTTCGACTGCTTCTTCTGGATTCCACTCATAAGCGCACTCTGGGCAAACCAAAAGGACGCCATCTTCGTAGACATATTCAGAGTTGCATTTTGGACAATTTGGTAAAGACATAGTTTCTCCTTATGTATTAAATAGTGTCAATTTTTGAGAGTATACAATCTATTGTACCTAAAGTTGGCGCTATTTGCAATAGGTGTGAGACTTTTATTCAACTGTTACGGCTTTAGCGAGGTTACGTGGTTTATCAACGTCAAGCCCACGCTGCAAGGAAGCGTAGTAAGCAATCAATTGCGTTGGAATAACCATTGAAATAGCACTCAAGAACGGATGTACCTTGTTGACGATGATATCATCACCTTCACGTTCCAAACCTTCTTCAACAATAGTCAAAGCGTTAGCACCACGAGCGACAACTTCTTGGATATTACCACGTGTGTGCGCTGCTACAGCTTCATTAGACGATAATAAAGCAATAACGGGTGTCCCATCCTCAATCAATGAAATGGTACCGTGCTTAAGCTCACCTGCTGCAAAGCCTTCACATTGAATGTAAGAAATTTCTTTTAATTTCAATGCAGCTTCCATAGTCACGTAGTAATCTGAACCACGTCCAATGTAGAAAGCGTTGCGTGTTGTCGCCAACAGTTTTTCAACATTGTCAGCGATAAGGTCTTTCTCTGATAGTGTCGCTTCGATGGCTTGAGCTACGATAGAGAGCTCATGCACCAAGTCAAAGGACTTAGCTATTGGGCTGTTGTTAGCTTCACCCACTGCTTTTGCTAAAAAGGCAAGTGTAGCGACTTGAGCTGTATAGGCTTTTGTAGAGGCAACGGCAATTTCAGGACCAGCGTGGAGCAACATGGTGTGCGTTGCTTCACGAGAGAGGGTAGAGCCTGGAACGTTTGTAACGGTCAAGCTAGGAATTCCCATTTGGTTTGCCTTAACCAAAACTTGACGGCTATCAGCTGTCTCACCCGACTGGCTGATAAAGATAAAGAGCGGTTTCTTACTCAAAATCGGTGTGTAGTATCCCCATTCAGATGCGATTCCCAGCTCAACTGGTGTATCTGTAAGAGCTTCTAAGAAATTCTTTGCCGCAAAACCAGCATGATAAGATGTCCCAGCTGCGATGATATAGAGACGGTCAGCCTCTTGTACTGCCTTGATAATCGCATCATCAACGTTCACATTGCTATTTTCATCAGCATAAGTTGAGATGAGTTTACGCATCACCGTTGGTTGCTCATCGATTTCTTTTAGCATGTAAAATGGATATGTACCTTTACCGATATCAGAAAGATCAAGCTCAGCTTGGTAGCTGTCACGTTCAATGCTGTTACCATCATAGTCTTGAACAGTTACTGTATCTTTGGTAACAACAACAAGCTCTTTGTCATGGATTTCCATGAATTCACTTGTTTCACGAATCATCGCCATAGCATCGGAGCAGACCATGTTGTAGCCATCACCCAGTCCAATAAGAAGTGGTGATTTGTTTTTAGCGACGTAGATAACCTCGCTGTCAGTAGCATCCATAAGTGCAAAAGCGTAAGAACCTTCGATGATGTGCAAAGCTTTTTTGAAGGCTTCCAAGACAGATAGACCATCTTCTTCGACGAATTTACCGATAAGGTGAACCGCAATTTCAGTATCTGTTTGCCCTTTCAAATCATGACCAACCAAATAAGTCTCTTTGATGTAGAGATAGTTTTCAATCACACCGTTGTGCACCAAAACAAAGCGTCCTGTCTTTGAGGTATGCGGATGTGCATTGTCCTCACTTGGTTTACCATGAGTTGCCCAGCGTGTATGCCCGATTCCAGCAGTTCCTGATACTTTGCCGACCACCTTTGCTTCCAACTCAGCGATACGTCCGACAGATTTCACAAGTTGTGCCTTGTCCTTATCCGCAACAAAAATACCAGCTGAATCATAACCTCGGTATTCTAATTTTTCAAGTCCTTGAAGTAAAATATCTGTTGCGTTGGAATTTCCAACAACACCAACAATACCACACATAATTCTCATTGATGAGGAGTTCCTCATCTCTCCTTCTTATTATTTTAAAATTGGTATAGTTCAATTTCAACGTCTTATTTGACGGTAAAATAAGTATATAACGTTTTTCTATCCTTGTCAACTTAAAAATTGGTATAGTCTCATTTGGACAAAAAAAGAGAGTAGAATATCTAATCCCTACTCTGTTTTAACAAAACCAAACTCACTAAATGGATAGAGTTTGAAGCTAATTACACCTCTAATTTGTTTCTTTGAAATTAATCCAAACTGACGACTGTCATTAGTGTTTTGGCGATTATCATTTAGCACAAGATATTTTCCTTTTGGAATGGTCTCATACTTGCCATCTGTCAAGCTGCTGACAGATAAATCCGATGTAAACGCCACCTGACTATCATTAGTCGACTGGAATTTGGCTTTTATACGCTCGATATAAGGTTCTTCTTGGTGAAGGTTATTGACATAAAGGATATCATCCATGACTGTAACTTGCTCTCCAGGCGTTCCAATCACACGGCTAATATAGTAAATACCCTTTTCCTCATAAACAACAAAATCCTTGTACTGTGGCTCTTTATTTTTGTTGACCAGTACAATATCACCAGAAGATAGATAAGTATTTGCCGCATCATCGTGTACTTTAAAGGTTGAAAAGACGAAACGATGTAGCAAAAATATCGCTAAAATAGCTATGATGACTAATATAATATTACGAATAAAATCTCTTTTAACCATGACACTCCCTACTTTTTATCTATTATACCATGAAATAAAAAATAAAAAAAGAGAAGCCAAGTTAAAAACACAATTCATTTTCAAGCCAAAATTCTCAAAGTAAGTTCTAGTCTGTCTTAAAAACTGGAAATTAGACTGAGACAAAAAAATAAGGTAGAACTTACTATGGGACAAGTTGGTAACTGACAATGAAAAACAAACACTTAACTCTCTCTGATCGCAACGATATTCAAATAGGAATCGAACAGCTAAAAACCTTCTCAGCTATCGCTACTAAGCTAGGAAAAGACCCGTCCACAATCTCAAAAGAAGTTCGCAGAAATCGAGTGGTTAAAGAAAATTCTGTGACATCCAATTGTGAGGCCTGCCCTCTACTCAAAAAGGCTCCTTACGTTTGTAATGCCTGTCCGAAAAAGAGAAGCAATTGTGGATACCAGAAACAGTTCTACTACGCAAAAAGAGCTCAGCTGGATTATGAAGCTAAGCTCTCAGATTCGAGAACAGGTGTTGCCCTAAACAAGGAAGAATTCTATCGCATGGACGAGATTGTCTCTTCTGCCATCAAAAAAGGACAACACCTCAACCACATCATCGCCTCAAATGAACTTTCGGCATCCAGAGCTTCTATCTACAGATACCTTGAAAAGGGCTATCTGTCCACAAAGCCTATTGATTTCCCCCGTGTCGTGAAATTCAGAAAGCGGAGAACCAGAAATCTCCAACCCATTCCTAAAACTGCTAGAGAAGGACGGTCTTACGAGGACTTCCAAGGCTTTCTTACTAAGAATGATATCAGCTACTGGCTGGAAATGGACACCGTTACTGGAAGGATTGGAGGAAAGGTACTTCTCACTTTTAACCTCTCCTACTGCAACTTTATTTTCGCTCGGTTACTGGATAATAAAACAGCTAATGAGGTCGCTAAACACCTCTACGCTATCAAGAATGACCTACACCAGAAAGAGATGAGCTTCTGCGAACTATTCCCTGTCATTCTGACCGATAATGGCGGTGAATTCGCTAGAGTAGACGATATCGAAATGGATGTTCGTGGAGAATCTAAACTCTTCTTCTGTGACCCAAATCGTTCTGACCAGAAGGGGAGAATTGAGAAAAATCACACGCTTATCAGAGATATTCTCCCTAAAGGAACTAGCTTCGATAACTTGACACAGGATGACATCAACCTAGTTTGTTCACATGTCAACAGCGTCAAACGAGCTTCTTTCAACGGAAAATCAGCCTATGAACTCTTTACCTTTACCTACGGTGAGGAAGTGGCAACACTTCTCGGTATCTCTAAAATTGACCCTGAAAACGTCATCCAATCACCTCGATTATTAGATAAATAATCGCTAGTTTTTATCAGAAAATAATTTCAAAATAGAAAGGAACTTGTCCCGTCCTAAATTCCAGATGACTAGAACTTACTTTGAGACGTCTCAGAGCCAGTAACTTTAGTGTACCCTTTTTTCAATATTTTCAGGCCTAAAACTCACTATTATCAACATTTTTAGTCAAAAACAGAACTTAGTCTGAGACTAAATTCTGTTGATGTTGTGCAGCTTTCTCAAAGTAACTTCTGGAAGGACGGGAACTAGAACTTACTTTGAGAATTTACCATTCATTTTCAAGTATATTTTCACTTTTTATAAGCTATTTTTACAAAAAAATAAAAGACTAGAAAACTCTAGCCTTTCATTGTTATTATTTAACAGTGCGGATACGCATTGTGTTAGTACCACCTGAACCAACTGGAACACCAGCAACGATAACGATGTTATCGCCAGATTGTACCAAACCAGATTGAAGAGCAACACGTTCAGCAACTTCGAACATATCGTCAGTTGAAGCTGGTTTGTCAGTCACAACTGGGATAACACCCCAGTTAAGCATCAATGAACGTTGTGTCAATTCATCAAATGTAACAGCCAAGATGTCTGTATCAGGACGGTATTTAGAAATCAAGCGAGCTGTGTTACCTGATTCTGTAAGTGCAACAACCAATTTGATGTCCATTGAGTTAGTAGCATCTTTTACAGCTGAAGCCACAACTTCAGTCTTAGTTGTACGGCTGAATTTAGTTGAGTCAAGACGACCATATTCGTTAAGAAGTGTTTGAGCGTTCTTATCGATAGTTGCCATTGTAGTTACTGACTCAAGTGGGTATTTACCGTTTGCAGACTCACCTGAAAGCATTGTAGCGTCAGTACCGTCGATAACAGCGTTGAAGACGTCAGATACTTCTGAACGAGTTGCACGTGGTTTGTCAGTCATTGTTTCAAGCATGTTTGTTGCTGTGATAACAACTTTACCAGCAGCGTTTACTTTATCAATGATGATTTTTTGGTAAACTGGAACCATTTCAAATGGTACTTCGATACCCATGTCACCACGAGCGATCATGATACCATCAGCTGCTTCGATGATTTCATCAAGGTTATCAATACCTTGTTGGTTTTCAATTTTAGCAAAGAGTTTAACGTGACCATTTCCAGTTTCTTCACAGATAGCACGCACTTCGTTAACGTCTTTTGCAGTACGAACAAATGAGATTGCGATAAAGTTGATACCTTGCTCTAAACCAAAGCGGATATCTGCGTTATCACGGTCAGCAAGTGCTGGGAATGGGATTTTAGTGTTAGGAATGTTAACACCTTTTTGTTTAGCGATAATACCGTCGTTTTGTACTTCTACTTCAAACTCACGAGTAGCAGCGTCTTTTGCAAGAACTGTAAGACCAAGTTTACCATCGTCGATAAGGATAGTTTGACCTTCTGCTACATCATCAAAGATATCAAGACCACCAGCAACGTTCAATGCGATAAGGTCTTTAGTTGATTTGATACCTTGTTTTGTCGCAACACGAAGTTTGTCACCTGTTTTGTAAGAGTATTCTTTAGCGTCGCCTTCGAACAACTCTGTACGCATTTCAGGACCTTTAGTGTCAAGCAAGTAACCAACACGTTGTCCAGCGATTTCTTCGGCACGACGTACAGTAGCCATACGTTCGCCTTGCTCAGCGTGGTCACCATGTGAGAAGTTGAAACGGAAAGTATTTGCTCCTGCTTCGATCAATTTAGCAATATTTTGTGCTGAAGCTTCAACGTCAAGTTTTTCACCCCAGTAACCATCTTCACCAAATTTTTTACCGCCGCGAAGTTCTACCGCAGGACCAAGTGTTGCAACAATTTTTACACGTTTATTCATGATAAATATGAACTCCCTCTATTTGTGTTATTTTAATAACGTATTAAGAATAGTGATGATTTAGTGTGCTAAATCACGGTTAAGTGCCGCAAAGTCAAGACGAGCTTTGTGCGGAGTATTAACTTTGATTTTGCCATCGTCTGTAAGACTAAACAAGGCACCTTCTTCTTTAGTTCCTAAAATAGGACTCTCAACCAACTCTTCGTTGTGGATACCAACGGCTACCCCACCACGTCCTTCTTTTAGCAATTCGACTGCATGCGCACCCATCCAAGATGCTAACACACGGTCACGAGCTGTAGGTGTTCCACCACGAAGGATGTGACCAAGATTTGTCACACGAAGGTCGCTTGTATCGCCAGCTTCTTTCATTTTAGCGGCGAACTCTTCACCACTCATAACCCCTTCAGCAAGAACGATGAGGTGATGTGATTTGCCTTTGTTTTCATAGCCATCACGCACATTGGCAACGACAGTGTTAATGTCGAATTCTTCTTCTGGGATGATGATTTGGTCAGCACCAGCAGCGATACCAGACCACAAAGCGATATCTCCTGCATTGCGTCCCATAACCTCAACAACGAAAGTACGGTGGTGACTTGCAGAAGTGTCACGGATTTTATCCAAGGCTTCTGTAGCAGTTTGAACAGCTGTGTCAAAGCCGATAGTATAGTCTGTACCTACGATATCGTTATCAATAGTTCCTGGAAGACCTACTGCTGGGAATCCATGCTCAGTCAAGCGCATAGCTCCGTGGTAAGAACCATCTCCACCGATAACAACGACACCTTCAATGCCATGTTTTTTCAACTGCTCGATACCAGCCAATTGCCCTTCTAACTGAGCAAACTCTGGATAACGTGCTGAACGCAAGAAAGTTCCGCCGTGTGAAAGCGTGTTTGACACACTGCGAGCATCTAAAGGAAAGATGTCGCCATCAACCATACCAGCGTAACCTCGGTTGATACCATAAACTTCCATTCCCTCAGAAATTGCTTTACGAACAACTGCACGAATAGCAGCGTTCATCCCAGGGGCGTCGCCACCACTGGTTAATACAGCAATACGTTTCATTTTGCTTGATACTCCTTTAAATATTTTAACGTTACTATTATAGCACATGCGACACAAAATGGGGAAGTTTATGTCGTTTTTTTTATCGAAAAACCGTTTTCAGCACAAATTTATGCAGTTCTTCTTCTAAAAAAGCGCTTTTTTCTACCATGTGATGTTGGCTTTGGAGAGTTTCTTTACTATCTTGATAGTGAAGAATGACTGGAATGTTGCCTGGGTATTTTTTGAGAATCTCCGAAATGGTTTGGTCATGCTCGTGATTTTCAAGTAAAAGCCACAAGCGCTCGCTGGTCACTTCTTCTGCTGTTTCTAACACCATTTGTAAGTGATTGTCCCGTTCGTTGATTTTGCCAGTGAGATAATAGTAACCTCCCTCGTGTAAGCTCGCTTTATACTTGGCATAAACTTCTGGGAAAATAGTGACATCCAACTTTTTATTGGTATCTGTCACGCTTAAAAATGCCATTTGTTGCCCTGTTGACTTGGTGCGGATAATCTTGATACGCTCAATTTGGATGAGAATCGTTGCTCTTGATGTAATCTCTAGACTAGATAGACTGGTATAAGGACGTGTAGCCTGCTTGGCTAAGACCTTTAGCGGATGTGGGCTGACGCCTATTCCTAAAATGTCTTGCTCGAGTTTATATTTTTCAGCAGCGCTATAATCTTCAGCTTCTTGCCAGTTATAAGAAGACTCAGCAAATAGACTGCCTAGCTCATTAACAAAAACAAAGAGATTGTCTAAATTATCCTGAACTTTTCTGCGATTAGGCTCAAAACTATCAAATAAACCAATAGCCACCAGAGGCTCGATAATATCCTTCTTACGGAAATGAACTGGCAGACGAGTGAGGAAATCCTCAATACTCTCAAAAGGACGATTTTCAATAATCCAATAGGCAAGTTCTCTTGGAAAACCTTTGATGTTATTCAATCCTAAGTGAATCTTCTTGTCCTTAACCTTATCCTTATAAGGAATCGTATTTAGCGATAGTTTTGCCAGTTGATAGCCGGCTTCAAGAGCGTCTGTAATGTAGTCAGCACTTGAGTAGTTGAGCATAATGTCGTAAAAAACATCGCGATAGTGGGCTTTAAAGTAAGCAATCTGAAAAGCCAGTGCACAGTAAGCATAGGCATGACTGCGGTTAAAACCGTAGCCAGCAAACTTAGCCATACGCTCAAAAATCTGCTCTGCCATGTCACGCTCATGCCCCAAAGCTAACGCCCCTTTGATAAAATCAGCGCTCATCTCTTGCATCTCATCGGCTTTTTTCTTGGACATCGCCCTGCGCAACAAATCGGCTTTTCCCAACGTAAAGCCAGCATAGACCTGAGCGATTTGCATGACCTGCTCTTGATAGAGCATAATGCCATAGGTCGGCTCTAGGATAGAAGCAATAGCAGGGTCAAGCAGGTCTATTTTTTCTCGTCCAAAGCGTCGATTGATGAAATTATCAATATAGTCACTAGCGCCTGGGCGGTTCAGACTGGTTGTGGCAACGACGTCCTCAAAGCAGGTTGGCTTGACACGTTTTAAAAGATTGATAGCGCCTGCCTGCTCAAACTGGAAGATACCTTTTGTCCGACCGCTGGCAAATAGGGCCAATGTCTCCTTGTCCTCCAAGTCAATGCTAGCAATATCAATGGCAACGCCGTAGTCTGCTAAGACTTTTTCTTTCATTTTTTGAACAAAGGTGAGGTTACGCAGTCCCAAAAAGTCCATCTTGAGCAGACCATTTGCCTCAACAGCACCAGCGTCGTACTGCGTAATCATCATATCCTCGCCGCTTTTTAGCGGAATATTGTCAGTCAGCTCGTCATCGCTCATCACCACACCAGCTGCGTGAATGGAGGTCTGGCGAGGATTGCCCTCGATACGCTTTGCAATCGCAAAAGCCCTTTGGTATTCTGGACGGCTGTTCATCAGCTGGCGAAAGGCAAGATTTCTCTCATAGACTGTAGTCAAGGTATCTCGAAAGCCAATTTTTCGGGTGATATTCGTCAGTTCGTACTCTGGTGTGCCAAAGCGCTTAAACACGTCACGTATAGCCTGCTTGGCACCAAATGTCGAAAAGGTAACAATCTGAGCTGTATGCGTGCTTCCATAGCGGTCACGAACATAATGAAGAAACTCGCTACGGTAAATATCTGGCAAATCAATATCAATATCAGGCATGCTGAAACGCTCTTCATTTAGAAAACGCTCAAAAAGCAATTTATTGTGCACAGGGTCAATGCCTGTAATATCAAGAGCGTAAGCGACCAAACTCCCTGCCGCAGAGCCACGTCCCATTCCCATATAGTAACCACGACTGCGCCCAAAGCGCAACAAATCCCAGACAATTAAAAAATAATCATCAAAGCCCATACGATGAATAATTGCCAACTCATGCTCAAGTCTTTCTTGATAGGCTTTTGTCCAAAGATTTTTCTGCTTGAGCCCATCCTCTGTTCGCTTGCGCAACTCCTCATAAGCAGGCATTTGGCGGTTAAATCTTGGTAATTTTAATTGGCTATCAAAGCTATAGCTGATAGGCTCCACAAGCTTTTCGAGGTTCGTGAGCGCCTGTGGGTGCGACTGCTGAAACATGTCCTCAACAACACGATGGGGCAAAAAAGACTCTTCCTGCCTAATGGTAGGAACTTCTCGGAGGGTGACATTGTCTCTGATAGCACGAAGCACCTGCAAACTCTCAATATCGCTACTATCAAAGTAGCGAACACTCAGCATAGCAAGAGTCGGTCTATCGTAGTCTTTTATAGGAGACTTTGGAGACACACCCCAAAAAAAGGCAAGTCCTAAATCTAACCACTCTAAGTCCTCTTGGTAAGGCACGACCACAGCCAAATCCTCTTGGTAATCAATCAAGTCTTTATGCTCTAAGCCTGTTGTCATCGCCTTTGTCGCTAGCTTCATCAGATGACGATAGCCTGTGCTACTGCGTGCTATCAGCTGGATAGGCACGTCTTTCTCATCCAAAGCAAGCTGGAACTCAGCACCAATCACAGGCTTTAAACCTGCTTTTTGTGCCTTTTGAGCAAAATGATAGGCAGCGTACATGTTGTTATCCATGATACCAATCGTTTGGTAGCCAAGCTCTTTTGCTTGTGAAATATAATGGTCAATGTCAACCAAACTGTCCATAAAGGAATAAACGGTTTTTGTATTTAGCTGCGCAAACATGACTGCCTCCAAAACTAGTGCTTCTTTTTTTCTTACTATTATACTAAAAATTTGTATTAAGGGGAAACGCTAACTAGGTGTAACACCTAGATAATAAAGGCCAAGTCTTGACTTTTTGGTTAGGCTATTGTATTATAAAAATGTAACATAGTTTGCAAAGCTTTTTAGCTAATATTAAAACATCTCGAAAGGAGTGTCCTTGTATGGCCTGGACTTTTGATGAAAAGTTACCGATCTATGCACAAATTGCTCAACATATCAAGCTTAAAATTATTAGTCAAGAAATAAAGACAGGCGAAAAATTACCCACTGTCCGTGATTATGCCCAAGAAGCTGGTGTCAATCCTAACACCATGCAACGAGCTTTTACCGAGTTAGAGCGTGAGGGGATGGTCTACTCAAAAAGAACGTCGGGGCGTTTTGTGACCGAGGATGAAGCATTAATTGCAAAAGTGCGTAAAGAAGTTGCAGAGACAGAGTTGGCTCAGTTCGTCAAAAAAATGACCAGCATTGGTTTTGAACAAAACGACATTGTCCCAATTTTGGAGGATTACATCAAAGGAGAATAATGAGATGACGGATATTTTACAAGTGCATCGCATCACTAAAAAATATGGGAAACACACTGCTTTAGAGGATGTTACGCTAAACCTGCCAAGCGGAAAAATCATTGGTCTACTAGGACCAAATGGTAGCGGTAAGACAACACTTATCAAACTCATCAATGGGCTATTAAAGCCAACCAGTGGCGAGTTGGTTGTTGATGGCTATAAGCCATCTGTTGCAACAAAAAAGATTGTCTCTTACCTGCCTGATACCACTTATCTGGACGACAACATGAAGATCAGAGATATCTTTGCCTACTTCAAGGCTTTCTATGATGATTTTGATCAAGAACGTGCAGAACATCTCTGCAAAGATCTTGACCTAGATTTGAACGATCGCCTAAGAAACCTCTCTAAAGGTAATAAGGAAAAAGTACAGCTCATCATTGTAATAAGTCGCAACGCTAGACTGTACGTTCTAGACGAGCCAATCGGTGGGGTCGATCCTGCGACACGTGACTACATCCTACAGACTATCATCAATAACTACTCTGAAGATGCGTCTGTTATTATCTCGACGCACCTCATTGCAGATGTTGAGCCGATACTAGATGAGGTTGTCTTTTTGAAAAATGGTCACATCGTCTTAAATGGCAATGCAGATGATTTGCGTGAAGAGTATGGTCAGTCTATTGACCGTATCTTTCGTGATACCTTTAAGGCTTAGGAGGTAAGTATGTTTGGAAAATTAGTCAAATATGAATTTAAGTCCATTGGAAAATGGTACCTTGCCATTAACTTGGCGCTTATTGCTGTCGCACTTATCATTGGGATTTTGCTAGGACAGTCAGCAGGTAGCATCTCAAGCAGTGGAGAAATCTCTTTTGCCAATGATTCTTCCACTGTTAGTGGTATCATCGATGGAGTTTTAATTCTCAGCTTTGGTTTCTTGATTGCGGCATCTGTTATCGGGACACTTGTAATTATCATCAGACGTTTTTATACCAATATCTTTGGACGTGAAGGTTATCTCACACTGACACTTCCCGTCTCTAGTCATCAGATTATCCTTAGCAAATGGTTTTCTGCTATGATTATTGAGTTTATCAGCTTCATTGTGATTGTCATCGCACTTTTATGTGTGTTTACGCCTATCGCTGGTGTTGGTAATCTTCTAGCCATTTTACCATCTATTGGCAAAGTAGCAGCTACCTCAACTGGTATTTTAACGATTTGCTATTTCTTCGTTTCCTTTGTAACTTCGATTATCTTTTACTACTTAGCGATGGCAATTGGACAGCTCTTTCAAAATCACCGTATTGTCATGGCAATCATCGCCTATGCGCTCATCTCTCTCATCAATAGTATCCTTGAAGCATGGGTGCACCTAGACTCTACGGATTTATTCCTCAATAGTGGCGGAGTTGTCAATAATCACTACCTCCTCTTTGGTATGGGGTATGATATCATCGTAGCTATCATCGCTTATTTCTTAACCAACTACATTATTCAAACAAAATTGAATATCCAGTAAAACAAAAATCCTTAGATCAGCTAAGGATTTTTTATATTACACTGCCTCTTCTTCTAAAATCAAACGCAGTTGAAAGGCACTTGGTGAGACAACAGGAAGAAAGGCGCCTTCATTCCAACGTCGGCTAAAACTGGAGGTTGAGTGTTTAAAATAACCACGTCCACCGCTTGCCTGCAATTCTAAAAGCAAGCTGGCTGCTACAAAATACGTAATTGAAAGAGAGCACGTGGATTGTCTAAAAATTGCTTGCGATTTTCTAAACCATCAAAGACACGCTCTTTAATGCTGTTTAAACTGTCTAGCGTCTCTTGATAGCTGGTAGTTAAAATGCTACGATTGCGGCTCAAGGTTTTCTCAACCTCGCTGAGTGAGCGCTCTGCTAGACCAAAAGCTAAGCCAAACTGATAACCCAAGAACTCTGGACGTGTTTCCGCTAAAAAAGCTTGCGCATCATCGGATAAAATCCAGCGCTCATCAAGAGGCACCTTGTCAAAGGTCAGCGCTGCCGTGTTTGACCCTTGAAGGGCGATAAACTCTAAATCTTCTGAGCGAGAAAGGTTTTGGGCTGTTGATGGCACCGTGACAATCAAAGGCTTTTTCCTGTCATCTTCAAACTTGGTCGCAAAGACAGCGATGAAGTTGTCCGAACGTAGATTGGTCACCCAAGACAGACGCCCCTTGAGGTAATACTGTCCGTCTTCCTCTATGACAATGACGTTTAAGTCCTCGATGTCTGATAAAAACTTGGTAGCATTTGACAAAGCAGTGCCTGCCGTCAGCTTTCCAGTCAATAAATCCTCTAGCCAGGTCTCTCTGGCGTAGGGGTTGCTGCTGCTTAGGATATTTTCAATAAAAGTGCGCTGTCCCCAAGAGATAAAGGAAGCGGTCAGCGAATAGCCTGCTAACTCTGACAGGAAACCAATCACATCCTTGGCATCTCCGCCTTGCCCGCCTAAAGCCTCGTCAACACCTAGACCAAAGACACCTTCTGCTGCTATTTTCTCTAACAACTCATCTGCTGGACCACCAGACTCTTGGTCGATAGTTGCTGCGTTTTTTTTCTAACCACTGGGTAAACTCTTCTGATAAATAAGCCATATCATAATCTCCTTTGTCTATTATCCTAGTCGAGTGCGTAAGGTTGTAACTCTGGGTTGATTGGGGTATTTGCTAGATTGTTAGCATAATTACATAGGGTCGCTAGACTGACGCCCAAGATAACGTCAAGCGCATTTTCATGCGTGTAGCCAGCTTCCTGAAAATCAGCTAGCGCTTCGTCACCGACACGACCCTTGGTATTGATAACAGCAATGGTAAATTTCGCCAAGGTATCAAGCTTAGAGTCGTCATCGATTGGTGTACGATTTCTAAGTGCTTCTAGCAGGTCATCAGACATCTGGATTTGCTTGATAGAAAATGCCGTGTGTCCAGCTACACAGAAAGCACAGCCGTTGGTTACCGCAGCGGTAATCTGAACCACCTCACGCTCTGTTGGAGTTAAGCTATTTCGGCGGTTAATCGCTCCAACTGTACGATAGGTTTCAAGTGCTGTTGGTGCATTGGCAAGTAAACCGATGAGATTTGGGATATAGCCACCGTTATCACGCTCAACGGTCTCTAAAACTTCTTTAACTTCTTCTGGAGCGGACTCCTTGGTATGGATAATAAACTCTGACATACTAAAACCTCTTTTCTTTTGTTATGCTAATCATCATAACACAGAAAAGAGGTGCTGACTAATATATATTCTATATCACGCTGATAAATAAATCTTATCTAAGCCTTATAAGTCACGATTGAAGTCGCTATCAATATCACGAAAAGGCTTGATGTCTTGGACATACTCTAGAACACCTTGAAATTCACCTACTTCATCTCTGACCGCAGCATAGGTGACATGGACAAACTTTCCAGAGCGCTCAGACTTAAACCACATCTCGACCTTGTTACGCTCACCACTACGCAATAGCGCAAAGACTTTCTTGACCTTATCTAAAACTTTTGGCGGATGGCAAAGCTCTACATGACGCCCAATCTGGCTCGGCGTACGCTTAAAAATCATCTCTTGAGCTGGAACGCTGTCATTGTAATATTGGAAGATATCGTCTTTATTGACAAAGGTAATCTCCATTGGCAGGTGATTTAAAATCAAATTTGCCTGCTCTAAGGACAGGTAGCCATTACCCATAGGCTGCTGACTATCTCTTGAGATCGGGCTTTCCTTTTGCTTTGGTGTGTAGGTGATAGTGAACTGCACTTCAGGCGTATCAATCGTTCTGACATTGCTATCTTGCTGATTAGAGTCGGTGACCTTCTCAGCAGTTTCCTCCTCCACAAAAGTTTCACGATGGGGCACCCATTTTTCGGTCGGTTTGATGATAGCGTAGCAGTAAGTATCGCTCTCCTTAGCGATTTGAAGCCAATCATCCTGCGTAAATGTCTCTAGCAAAATCATCAAAAGAATAGACTCTTCCTTGAAAATCATCTCCTCAAACTCTTTGGCAAAGGCTTCAAAAGCTGATGAAACTTCCTCGATAGAAATATCTGGCAGGCTGTCTACTTTTTGCCGTGCTGTTTTAAAGAGTGCTCGGATGTCATCATCCACACCCCACATAACCTTAGGCGGCGCATCGTGCCCGTAGCGCTCCATGACTGGGAAAAAGAGCTTTTCCTTTCTGGTATAATGCAAGTCAAACTGCCCTAGCAAGTCAAACTGGTGCTTGAGTCCTTTGAGCAAATCACTACGAAAGTCAGCATTTTCTGGCTTGGCATAATTGTTCAAAATACGACGAATACGAAGCAAAGCCGCACGCAGGGCGAGATTTTCCTCTTTGAAAACATAGACAGGGTGTCCAGGATTGTCCGTATCAGCGACCTCTACACCTTGGACAGCTCCCTTAAAGAGATTGGCATGGACATTGCAGAGCTTCATGACATCCTCAAAAGTAACCCCTGTATCAGACGTCATCAGCTCATGCTCCATCATGGAAATCTCCATAGCCGACACTCCTGTAAAGTGCTTATCAAAAGCTTCTTGGACGGATTCTGGACTAGCACCGTGATGTAAATCCAGTAGAATGTCTCTTAGTATGGTAATACGATTATCTGTCATTATTCGCCTCCAATCACTTCATAGCCGTTAAACTCAAGCGTTTTGATGATGGTCTCAAGTGGGATTTTAGCTAGTTTTGAGCCTGCTTTTAAACTGGTCACCTTACCAACGGTATTGAGCATGGCTGGGTTGGCTAGAGGTTTGAAGCCCAAATCCACCAAGATGTCCTTGACCTCTGGGTGTTCCTTTAGCGTTTGTGCGACGGGTTTTGATAAATCTATAGTGTTCATGATGATACCTCACTTTTTACTGCCTTTATTATAGCGAAATTTTAGCCAATCATCCATAGCAGAAGCTATTTTTACTCAATCAAGGGAATAAGCAAAGCCAAAAGTACCTTTTTCAAAGCCGTATTGCTCATAAAAAGCGTGAGCGCCTCTTCTTTGTTCATTGATACCGCTGTTTAAGGCTAGTGCCTTACTGCCATCTCTTTGAGCGCTTTCTTTGACAGCATTCACTAAAGCCGTGGCAACTCCCTTGTGCCTATGCTCTTTTGCAACAACCAGCGCCAAGATACGATGATAACTACCTCTACGCTCGACAAAGTACAGTTTTGTGTGCACAATAAACCCTAAAAGCTGATTCTCCTCTTCCATGACTAAAAAGGCATAGTCAGGCTGAGCCAGCAAGTTTCGCAAAATCTCTCTAATCTCTGCAGCCTCCATGGGATAGCCCAAATCCGCATACAAAGGCACTAACTGTGTGCAGTCTGATAATCTAGCTGGTCTTATCATTGTTTTCTCACTTATCCTTTAGTTCTTCAAATTTAGCTCGCATGGTTGGGTTTTTGCGGGTCAGTTTTTTCACGGAAACGTCTTCGAGTTTATTATTAGCGAGACGCAGTTGGTTTTCAGAGGTCGTCAGTGCTGCCTTGACCGCCTCCATGCGCTTGATGGCTTTATCAATCTCATCAATAGCTTTTTGGAAATTTTTACTTGCCGAATTGTAATTCTTGGCAAAGGCAGTCTTGAAAACATCCAAATCTTCCTCAAAGTGGGTGATGTCAATATTTTGCTCGCGCATTAAAGCTAGTTCTTGCTTGTATTGTAGGGCATTTAGAGCGGCGTTACGTAAGATACCGATGAGCTGAATGAAAAACTGCGGACGGACCACATACATCTTGTCGTACTTGTGACTGACATCAACAATTCCTGTATTGTAGTAATCATTGTCTGCCTCAAGCATGGTGACAAGCACCGCATACTCACAATTTTTCTCACGACGGTCCTTATCGAGTTCCTTGAAGAAATCTTCGTTTTTATGCTTTTTCTGCGTGTTATCCGCTTCGTTTTTCATCTCAAACATGATAGATAGTATTTCAATACCATTTTCATCTGTTTCCCGATAGATGAAGTCTCCCTTTGAGCCTCGGCTGGACACTTGATTGTCTTTTTCAAAGTAGGCATTTGGAAAGGCAATCTGGCGCACCTTGTTAAACTCTGTCTCTGCATAAATCTCTAGGCTCTCTCCGATAGCCTTGGTGGATTGCTGGGCTTTGAAGTTTTTATAGAACTCAACTTGTTCATTGGCGGCTTTTAGCTGGGCTTCGTACTGGTTTTTGACTTCAGATAGCGACAGAGCCTGCTCTTTTTCTTGGAGTTGCAGCTGATTTTGCAGCGCATCTCGCTCTTTCTCGATAGCACTGACAGAACTTTGCAGTTTATTTTCTTGCTCCAGTTGCCACTTGTCAATCTGCGCTTGCATTTCTTGGAGTTGGGCATCTTTTTTGGCTAATTGCTCGGATAGGCTGCGCTCGTTGTCTTTGATAAGCAGGGACTTTTCAGTATCAAACTGCTTAATCTTAAAGGTCAAGTCCGTGATTTCTTGGTCTTTTTCAAATATAGCTTGAGCGAGCTTGATTTCCTGCTGATTTTCTAGGTCAGTGAGCTGGTGCTCTAAGGTTTCAATTGCTTTATCTTTTTGATAAAGACTTTCTTGCAGTTGATTTTTTGCTTTCTCCTCTAAAAGAGCTGTTTCACGCTCTAGCCGCTCATGCACTTCCTTCTCAAAAGCATCGCTACGCACCTGTGCTAAAAGCTGGCTGTATTCGGATTCATTGATAGTAAAAACGGTGCCACAATGTGGGCATTTAATCGTGTTCATAGGCTTCTCCTTTTTGATGTAGAAAAAGAAGCGAGATGACCTCGCTTGCTTTTCCTTACCCTAACTTCAATAAGGTCAATAATTCTTGACGCAAGAGAGCGTCTTTTTGGTAACACCCTCGACTAGCGGTTGTTATGGTTTTGCTACCTGGCTTTTTAATGCCTCGCATGGTCATGCACATATGCTCTGCCTCGACAAAGACATACACTCCTTGCGGTTTCAATGCCTGCTCAATACCATCCGCAATCTCTGCAGTTAGTCTCTCCTGCACCTGCGGACGCTTGCTTGCTGTCTCAACACAACGGGCTAACTTGCTAAGACCAGTCACTTGTCTGTCTGTATTTGGCAGGTAAGCGATATGAGCTTTTCCGTAGAAAGGCACCAAATGGTGCTCACACATGGAGTAAAAGGGAATATCACGCACGATGACCGCTTCACCATTGCCTTCATTGAAAACAGCTGTAAACTCATCTTTGGGGTCTTTATGTAACCCTTGCCACATTTCTTGGTACATGCGAACCACACGAGCCGGCGTCTCTTTTAGCCCCTCACGCTCTGGATTTTCCCCCAAGGCTTCAAGAAGCTGATAAACCGCCTGCTCTGCCTTTTCTAAGTCCATAACAACCTACTTTCTAAACACTCATCTATACTCTATAATTACTGTCAAAATATGCTTTATTCTACCATAAGTCTCTAAACAGGGCAAGCACCTTCTATAAAAAGAGCTGGCGTTCAATATCTGCTTGGATTTTCTCCCACTCTTGATTGGCACGGGCTAGTTTGCGCTTATAGTCTGCTAGACCTTGTACATAGCGCTGTGCCATATAGCTTTGCTTGACAGGTTGGATGTTCGGTATTTTAATACTAGATAATTCTTTGGTATTGATATTCATCACGGCACGTCCGTGGTCTGCTGCTTTTAGCTGACGTCTGCCCTCTTCGGAGTCCAAAAAGAACTTTAGATAGTGACCATTAGTTCCTTCTTTGGGACGCAAAACAGTGATATTGGCACTGGCAACAACTGGAAACTCCTGCCCCTCAAAAACGGCTACCTTGTGCTGTGTGCCTTTTGAAGCTACAAGGACGTCCCCTGCTTCTAGTAAATAGGGCGAGAGCGTCTTTGTATCTGCTGCAAAAGTCCGCAGAGCTTCATAGGCAATGCCTAGCGGGGTCATATCAACCAAATTGATAATAGCCACTTCGCCCGGTTCAGCCTTAGCTGGCACTGCTTTTCCTTTAAAAATATCAGCAAGCTCAGACAAAAGAGAATAATCCTTTGGCATCTCAAATAACTCCTCCTCAATAACTCTTTTAGTATTATAACATTATTTTAAGATTTGGTCATCTCTTTCAACTAAAAAGACTAGAGTCTATCTAGTCTTTAATGGATCTTGGAATAATGAGAACCAGCGCTGTGATGAAAACAGACCACATCATAGCAGATGGTAACAGTGTCAAGGTCAGCAATAAGCCAATCACTTTGATGATGATATCTAACGCCATGACCTTGTCATTATGACTAACGATGATCTTTTGATCCTCATCGTGGTGGATCGGCATTTTAGCCAGCTCGTCATACATCCAGACATTTGTAAAAGTCACTAGCAGAACAACGATACCATAGACGGCTTGTCCAACAGGATTGTAAAAGTCTGAAGCGACGATACTCGTCACATAAGGAAAGAAAGAAGCAAAGAACAATAAGAGTATGGAAATCCAAACTAGCTTATTGTTGATTTGCTTGACACCATCCCAAGAGTGGTGCATATTAACCCACATGGTGCCTAGCCAGAAAAAGGAAATGGTGTAGGCAAGAAAATTCATCCGCAAGTCCCAAAATCCTTGCCAAGAAATGTGCTCTGGCTTTTCAAGCTCTAAGACCAAGATGGTCATGATAATGGCTAAAACAGCATCTGTAAAAGCTACAAGGCGTTCTTTATTCATCCTAATTTGTGTCTCCTTTTTGCTAAGTATTTTTCATTTTACCGCAATTTGAGACGACTGTAAAGAGGATTAGTCTACGGATTTCAGTGCTTCTAGCATGTCAACACGACGCAAGCGGTTATTAACCATAAAGCCTAAGACAAGAAGGATAAGAATAATCGTGATAATAGGCGTTGCATAAATGCTAAATCCAACTTCTGTTCCAAAGAGGATACTACTTGAGCCAATCATGCCCATGATGACTTGGTGGAGGATTTTCCCTGCCACAAGACCAAGCAGGATACCGACAAGAGAGAGGCTGATAGTCTCACGGTAGATGTACATGGTCACTTCATTATTGTAAAAACCAAGTACCTTAATCGTTGAGAGCTCACGAATGCGCTCGGCAACATTGATATTGGTCAGGTTGTAGAGGATAACGACAGCCAGCATGACAGAAACAATCACAAGGATAGTCATAGCGCCGTTTAAGGACTTGACGACAGACTGCACGGTCTTAATCAAGGAAGCGTTTTGCAGGACGGCTGTGACATTATCCTCTTTTAAAAGTTTTGTGGATTGGTCAGCGATGTTGCTTGACGAAGCATTTTTGAGCTTGATAAAGTAGGCATTTGTGCTTGCTTTTTCACCAAATAACTTTTGATAGTAGCTATCTGTCATAAAGAGATAATGTCCGACATTCATCTCGGCGATAGCTGCTATCTTGACCTTTCTTTTTTTGCCGCTATCATCTGTTATGCTAATGCTATCTCCTGCTTTGACCTTGTAGAGTTTGGCAAGTTTTTCTGAGATGATAGCACCCTTGTCTGACAAGTGCAGGGCTTTTTTCGTTTTGGCATCTTTAAGATTGACAAATGAACCAAAGTCCTTACTACTTGTCGCCATGACAGAGACGGTTTGCTTGTCTGTGACGCCCGAGATGGTTTCGGTCAAGCTCGTATAGGTGATACCTTTTTCCTTAGAGACGTCTTTCGAGTCTAGAAACTTATCTAGAGACGCTGAGGTTTGACCGTTTGTTATAACCATCATGTCATAAGGCATTAAAGTTTTGAATTGATTGTCCACGACTTTGCCTAGAGACGACTGGATACCAAGCCCTGCAAAGAGGAGGGAGACTGAGCCTGCGACTCCAAAAACGGTCATCAACATCCGTGTTTTATAACGAAAGATATTGCGCACGGTCACCTTATGCGTAAAGCTGAGGCGATTCCAGATAAATGGCAGGTGCTCTAGCCACACTTTAGCTCCCTTAACAGGAGGTTTTGGAAGCAAAAGCTGAGAGGGCTTTTCGCTAAGCTCACGCCTAGCAATGAGATAGGCAGGCAGAACCGCACTGATAAGCCCAAGGAAAATAGCAAGGAGCGTATAAGACCAGTAAAAAGCATAATGAGTGCTGCCTATGGTCATGCTGCCAGTGATGATTTCAGCGATGATACGAGACAGAAGATAATGCCCAGCGACAATCCCAATCAGCGTTCCAATCATGGACCCCACAAAACCATAGATGACAAACTTCAATATCACGGCTTTGTTGTCATAACCAAGCGCCTTTAAAATTCCTGAGTTTGTCCGCTCTTCATCGACAAAGCGAGTCATGGTCGTAAAGGTCACAAGCGCAGCCACCAGATAGAGCACGACAGGAAAGAGATTGCCGATACTGCTGATACTGTCTGTACTAGAGCCGTAGGTTTCGTAGCCTTCACCACCAGGTAGCGTTGAGCGGGTGTAGCTGGTGTAGCTAGGCTTGGTGAGTGCCTGCATATCCGCTTTAGCGCTAGCTAGCGCTTTTTCATTGCTGGTGATGGTAGCTTTTGCTTGGGTGAGTTGTGCTTGAAGCGCAGCTGCTTGTTCTTGTGGCAAGCTTGATAGAAGTGCTTCTTGTTGAGCAACTTGTGCTTTGGCTGCGTCTAGCTGTTTCTGGCTGGCATCAATTTGGCTTTGGACGCTTGATTTTAGGCTAGACAGACGTTGTTCACCATTGTCTGCTAACAGCTCATCCAGCGTTTTTTGGTGTTTAGCTAATTTTTTACTGTAAGTATCTGTAAAAGGATTGAGCGCCTTTAAGTCATTATAGCGTATACGAGCAATGGTATAAACGTCACTAAAAAAAGCTGACGGTGCTACAATGGCATAGCTTGATAGCAAGCCGTCTCCAGCGGTTGATGAACCAAGACTGGTCGTTGAGAGAATCTCAGAAGAATTGGCAAAACCAACGACTGTGAAAGTGTTCTTTTTCAGCGATTTTGTTTTCCCTTGTGAAAAGGTAATGGTGTCTCCGATTTTGTAAGTTCCTTTTAGCTGCGCCGAGAGGACAATCTCGCTTGAAGTCTTGGCAAAACGTCCTGACACCAGCTCAAAGGTCGAGATGTCCTTGGTCTTTGAAAAGACCCGCACGGCGTCATCTGTGCCTTTGATGGTCACATCAGCTAGATAGCCATACTCAACAGTGGCACCTTTGATACTGCTCAGCTCTTTTTGGTCATCGCTCGATAAACCATAGTCTGACATGACCGCTAGGTCCATGGTGTTGTGCTTTTTGAGATAGCTGCTCGCTGTGGACTGCATGTCGGGTCCTGTCACCTTTAGCCCGACAAGAGCAAAAGAACCTAACATCATCAGTAACATAATGGACAAAAAACGTCCCTTAGACTTGCCAAAAGCACGCCTAATATCTTTCCAATAAGTCTGTTTCATAAGCTCTCCTAATATTCTAAGGTGTCAATATCCTGTGGATGGCTGTTGAGCTCAATGCTGCTCACACGAGCGTCGTGCATGTGAATGACACGATCTGCAATCGGAGCGAGAGCTGAATTGTGTGTGACAATAATAACAGTCGCTCCCTCTTTGCGAGACATGTTTTGCAAGATTTTCAGCACTTGCTTACCCGTCTGATAGTCAAGCGCTCCTGTCGGCTCGTCACAAAGGAGAAGCTTTGGATTTTTAGCGACAGCCCTTGCGATAGACACCCGCTGTTGCTCACCACCTGATAGCTGCGCTGGGAAATTATTGATACGCTTTTCTAAGCCGACATCTGCTAGCGTCTCCGTCGCATCTCTAGCATCCGCTACAATCTCAGAAGCCAACTCTACGTTTTCTTTGGCGGTCAAGTTGGGCACTAGATTGTAAAACTGAAAAACAAAGCCAACGTCATTGCGTCTGTAAGTGGTCAGCTCTTTTGCGGAGTAACCAGAAATATCCTTGCCATCAATAATGACTTGACCTTCGTCATTGGTGTCCATACCACCTAGAATGTTTAGCACCGTTGACTTTCCAGCTCCAGACGAGCCAAGAATAATCACAAGCTCCCCTTTTTCAATCGCAAAATTGATGTCGTTATTGGCGACAATCTCGGACTCTCCCACCTGATAACGCTTGTAGGAATGTTTCATTTCGATATAAGCCATTAGAACTCCTTCTCTCTAATTTTAACACTGTGTTGATTTAAGAATGAGTTTATTATATAATGAATAAACGCATTAAACAAGAACAAAAATCAACAAAGTGTTGATTTAAGAAAGGGACCTATGGCAAAACGACACACTGAAACCAAAACTTATCTCAAGGATGCTCTGGCATGCCTGCTCCTTGAAAAGCGCTTTGAGGACATCACTGTCTCAGACCTCACTCAGACGGCAGGTATCAACCGTGGCACTTTTTACCTGCACTTTACCGACAAATATGACATGATGGAGCAGTTCAAATGTGATATTTTAGACGATATGTTTGCGCTACTCAAGTGTAATTTTAATGATGAATTGCAAACAAGACAAGTCCTCGAGCAAGGTCTTGACTACCTAAAGCAGCACTTTGACTTCATCTATGCCGTCTCAAAGTCCAGCTATATCAATTTTCCGCAGACCATCAAGGATTTCTCACACCACTATCTCTTGCAAATGAACCACTATGATAGAGGGCAAATCACTGAGCATTATCACATTCCTGCCGATTATGCTATGGAGGTGCATTTAGCTATCATTGAGAGTATCATCTCGCACTGGGTGGCAAATGGTGGTAAGGAAAGCCCAAAGGAAGTCACCAACATCATCCTTCAAGCTCTTCGTCTGTATTAAAAAATCCATTCCAGTCGGAATGGATTTTTCTATCTTAATGAAGCGCCTTAACGGCTTCAATGGCTTTGTCGTAGTTTGGCTCAGAGTTGACATTGTCAAGATACTCTGTATAGACCACTTTATTATCCTTATCAAGGACAAGAACGGCACGTGCCAACAGCTGCCACTCCTCCATCAGTACGCCATAAGCCTTGCCAAATGAAGAGTCGACATAATCAGACAACATTACAGCATTTTCAAGCCCCTGTGCACCGCACCAACGAGCTTGCGCAAAAGGCAGGTCTCTAGACACTGTAATCACGACCGTATCATCTAAGTCAGAAAGAGTCTGGTTAAAAGTACGTGTTTGCGTTGAGCAAATACCCGTGTCGATAGACGGAATGATACTGATAACCTTGACCTTATCAGCAAAGTCTGAGAGAGATTTCTTTGTGAGGTCAGTCGTTGTGAGGGTAAAGTCTGGCGCTGTGCTGCCAACAGCAACCGCTTGACCTGCTAAGGTAACTGGTTTTCCTAAAAATGTCGTCATAAAAGTACCTTCTTCCTAGTAGATACTTTTATTATAGCCCTTTTGCTGGCTTTTGACGATTATTTTGCCTAGAAGTTTTGATAAGTCTCAAAGAGTGTGAGGATTTTCTCTGGGATGGTTTCGGTGTCTTTGACTTGCTCATCTGCGTAGTCTTTTAGTAAATGATAGTTACCGATTTGCACACTGTACTGAGCAAGCTTAAACATGTCAATATCGTTTTTATCATTGCCAAAGGCGACAAATTGATTACCGATGATTTGCGAGAGGGTGCTGGCTTTGGTGATACCGTCTGGATTGAGATAGAGGCATTTTTCATTTTCATGATAGCTAATATTAGCTATCCCAGCCTTTTTCAATTCATCCACGAGAAGCGGCAAAAGCTCCTCGTGCTCACCCAGATAGAGCACCATTTTAATAGGATGATGAAGCTGAGTAATGTCCAGCATAGTCGCTAAAGACAAGGGGTCAACACTCTTGATAAAGGGTATCTTGTGCGCTCTATGACTGGCATAGTTAAAGTCATCATCCACAAAGTAGGGGATGTGATGGTACTGGCAAAAGTCAACAGTCGCTTGAAAAACAGACTTATCTAGACGATGGTAGGTATAGAGCTTGCCCTTGTCATAGACCACACCACCGTTAAGCCCAATGACCATGTTCTGACTCAGCGACTCTCCTAAAACGTCAATGCAGTCCCGATAAGAGCGTGCCGAGGCAAAGAGAAGCTCATGCCCAAAGTCAGATGCCTGCTCTAGCGCTTCCTTGATAGAAGCTTCAATCGTAAACCCATCAAAGCAAATCGTCCCGTCTAAATCAAAAACAAAATGCATGGTATTATCTCTCTCCTAAGCTAGCGTGTTAAAATCCCAGACGTCATCCACCCAGCCTTGGTAAAAGTCGGGCTCGTGGCAGACCATGAGAACAGAGCCTTTGTAGGCTTGCAGTGCTCGCTTCAACTCGTCCTTAGCGTCCACATCGAGGTGATTGGTCGGCTCATCTAGGACAAGGACATTATTTTCACGGTTCATCAAAAGGCAAAAGCGCACCTTGGCTTGCTCACCACCAGACAGCACTTGGATTTGGCTTTCGATGTGCTTGCTGGTCAACCCACATCTGGCTAGTGCTGCACGCACTTCTGCTTGATTCATCGCTGGGAAAGCGTCCCAAACGGCTTCTAGCGGTGTTTGACGATTAGCGTGAGCCACTTCCTGCTCAAAATAACCTAGCTCCAAGTAGTCCCCACGCTCAACTTGCCCAGCAAGTGGCGGGATAATGCCCAGTAGACTCTTTAGAAGCGTCGTCTTACCAATCCCGTTTGCTCCGACAATGGCAATCTTTTGATTGCGCTCAAAAGTCAAATCAAGCGGAGCGGTCAGCGGACGGTCGTAGCCGATTTGCAAACCCTGCGTCTGAAAGATGAAGCGGCTCGGTGTTCTCGCTTCTTTGAAAGAAAAGCTTGGCTTAGGCTTTTCAGCTTTCAGCTCGATTTTTTCCATCTTGTCCAATTTCTTCTGACGAGACATTGCCATATTGCGTGTCGCCACTCTGGCTTTATTGCGATTGACAAAGTCCTGCAGGTCTGCGATTTCTTTTTGCTGACGCTCATAAGCTGCCTCAAGCTGTGCTTTTTTCATGGCATAAACTTCCTCAAACTGATGGTAATCCCCTGTATAGCGCACCAAGTCGAGATTTTCAACGTGGTAGACGATATTGATGACATCATTTAAGAAAGGAATGTCGTGCGAGATAAGCACAAAGGCATTTTCGTAGTCTTGCAGGTAGCGCTTCAACCACTCGATGTGCTCCGCATCCAGATAGTTGGTTGGCTCATCAAGCAGGAGAATGTCTGGTTTTTCAAGCAAAAGTTTAGCCAGTAAAACCTTAGTTCTCTGTCCACCAGAGAGCTCTGTGACATCTGTATCCATGCCAAAGTCCATAACACCAAGCGCACGAGCTACCTCATCAATCTTGGCATCTAAGGTATAAAAATCACGGCTTTCTAGACGGTCTTGCAGCTCACCGACCTCCTCCATGAGGCTATCGACATCAGCGCCCTCTTCAGCCATCGCCATGTAAATGTCGTTGATACGCTCTTCGGTCTTAAAGAGGTCATCAAAAGCTGTCCGCAAGACATCACGGATGGTCTGACCAGTGTTAAGCACTGTGTGCTGGTCAAGATAGCCTGCTGTCACATACTTAGACCACTCGACTTTTCCCTCATCAGGCTGCAATTGCCCTGTGACAATAGACATGAAAGTTGATTTACCCTCACCATTTGCCCCGACAAGTCCGATATGCTCACCTTTTAACAGGCGAAAAGAGACATTCTCAAAAATCGCACGGTCACCAAAACCGTGACTAAGATTTTTCACTTCTAAAATACTCATAATTTCCTCATTATCATTATGTCCGTAAAAAACGAGGCGAGGAACCAGTCCCAGCCTCTATTTACTCTTAGTGCCTTGTTTTTTATCAATACTAACACAATCTCCAAAACGACGAATGCTATTTCAACTTTTCAAAATGCAGATGAACAGCTAAATGGTCTGAATAGCCACTGCGCTCCAAATCACGTTGCAAACGATAAGCAATGTAATGCTCTGCTATGGTGATGTGTCCTGCGTCTAGCAAGCGATTCTCAACCAAAGACTGCACCATACTAATAGTCGGGCGCTCCACTTGCGCTTCTTGCAAATCAATGACAACCTTTTTAGTCACTTGCGCCAAGTCCTTACGTAGCTTGTCATCCAGCACATAAACAGTCTGTGCAGCTTTTAGTATGGCTTGATAAATCTTATCTGCATCAAATTCGACGACTTGACCATTACGTTTTGTTACTTGCATAGACTATCCTCCAATCCTGCTTTTTATCTATAACTTTATTATGCAAATGTTTTCATCATTTGTCAAGTTTTAGGACCGAAAAAGCGTGAAAACTTGAGTACATGCGCTTAGTAGTCTGGACGAAGGACACCTGTCACATAGTGAGGGCGCTTGGTCTTTCCTAAAACAACTCGGATAATCTTGTCCGCTTCCTCCTCTGTACACGAAACTAAAGGAAGGCGGAGTGGTCCCACATCAAAGCCAAGGTAATTGAGCACAGCCTTGACTGGTGCAGGGCTCGCCACAGAAAAAAGGGCATTGACTTTTGGCAAGAACTGACGCTGAATCTTAGCGGCTTTTTTAATGTCACCAGCCTCGATGGCTTGAAGCATCTCATACATCTCATCACCATTGGTATGCGAAGCTACGCTGATAACACCGTCAGCTCCCAGATTCATAGCATGAAAAGCTTCGCCATCCTCACCGGTATAGACAAGAAAATCATCTGGTCTATTTTCAATCAAGTAAGCCATATTGTCCAAGGTCGTGCATTCCTTGACACCGATGATATTTGGGTGCTCGGCGAGTCGGAGCATGGTATCTGACGCTAGCTCAACAACCACACGCCCTGGGATATTGTAGATGATAATTGGAAGACTGCTCGCATCTGCAATTGCCTTGAAGTGATGATAAAGCCCTTCTTGCGTTGGTTTATTGTAGTAAGGAACGATAGCAAGCCCCGCAGCAAAGCCACCAAACTCTGCCACTTCCTTTGCAAAATCTACCGAGTCACGAGTGTCGTTCGTGCCGACACCAGCAATCAAAGGCACTCGCCCAGCCACAATCTTTTGCACCGCAGCAAAAAGCTCTAGCTCCTCATCGTGTGTGAGCGTTGGGCTTTCTGCTGTCGTTCCTGCTAATAGCAGAGCTTCTGTATGGTGGTCTAGCAAGTGTTCAATCAACTTTGGTAGCGCATCAAAATTGATTGAACCGTCTTCGTTAAACGGCGTTACCAAGGCTGTAATCAACTTCACATCTTTTAAATCCATAATTGACATAGGCTTCTCTTTTCTATTGTTCCAAATACCTTTTGACACAACGTTATTTCAATGGAAATTTCAGGTCTTTTGTTGGGCAAACAAGGTTACGCTCGTGAAGTGTCTCTGCGATTTGAACAGAGTTCCAAGCAGCACCTTTAAGCAAGTTATCAGAAACTATCCACATGTGAATGCCTTTTGGTGCGTCCAAGTCTTTTCGGATACGTCCGACAAAGGTCTCACGTTTACCAACGGCGTTGACTGCTTGTGGGTAAATTTGCTGTGATGGGTCGTCTTCTAGCACAGCACCTGGGAAGCTTGCAATAGCTTTTTTGACCTCATCAATTGGTGCGACGTCTTTTGTCTCGATGTAGACAGACTCAGAGTGTGCTGACAAGACTGGAATACGCACACATGTCGCTGAAACCTTGATCTCATCATCTTCCATGATTTTCTTGGTTTCATTGGTCATTTTCATCTCTTCGTAGGTGTAGTCATTGTCTGTAAAGACATCAATCTGAGCAAGGGCATTAAAGGCAATTGAATAGTGCTTTTTATCGCCACCTGCTGGCAGGATGTCTGCTTTCAAGTCTTTAGGGTCAACACCATCAACGACAGCTTCTTTGAGTTCACGCTTTGTTTCCTCAATAGCACGAGCGCCTGCACCAGAGACAGCTTGGTAAGTGGATACGATGATACGCTCAAGTCCCCATTTTTGGCGCACTGGCTCAAGAGCGACCATCATTTGGATGGTTGAGCAGTTAGGACAAGCAATGATACCATTGTGAGCGTCTAGCGCATGCGCATTGACCTCAGGAACAACCAGTGGCACATCTGGATTTTGGCGGAAATAAGACGTGTTGTCTACAACGACAGCACCTGCTTTGACAGCATAAGGTGCGTATTTGGCAGAGGTTGAGCCACCAGCAGAAAAGAGGGCAATATCAACACCCGCAAATGACTCTTCTGTCGTTTGTTCGACAACGATGTCTTGTCCCTTAAATTGTAAAGTCTTTCCTGCAGAGCGACTTGACGAGAGTAAGCGGAGCTTTTCGATGGGCAGTGTCGACTCCTCTAACTGCTTAATCATCTGTGTCCCCACAGCTCCTGTAGCACCTACAACTGCAACGGTATAAGCCATAAAACGTACCTCCAAAATCCTTTTCACGTTCAAAATTTTCTAAAATTATAATAACACCATTATACTACTTTTTAGAGCGCTTGAAAAGACTGAAAATGGTGAAATTGCTAACAAAAAAAGCCGAGAAAACTTCTCGGCACAAGGGCACTTTTTCAAGTGTGGTTAGCAGGTTCACACAACTAACCAAAGTCCGCTCCTGCGTTAATGACCTCCCTAAACGAAAGTGGCAATGCCACTTATCGACTCATCGCATAAGACTAGTATAACAGATTTTTGCCTTCTTGGCTACTATAAAAGTGGAGCGATGGTCTTGACAAGAGAGCCTGCGATTTTTTGGCGCAAGGGACGCTTCTTCAACATCTCAACAGTCACCAACTCAGACTTTTCTTGGGTAGCAAGGAAGTCCGCATAAATGTCTTTGATAGCATCCACTTTGTAGAGATAAGTCGCACACTCAAAGTGATGGTAGAGACTGCGATAATCAAGGTTAATCGTTCCCACCACAGCCTTGGTATGGTCACTGACAAAGACCTTGGCATGGACAAATCCTGGCGTGTACTGATAAATCTTGACACCAGAGTTCATGAGTTGACGGTAGTAAGTCTTTGCTAAGTTGTAAGCCATAGGCTTATCTGGGATACCTGGCATTATGATACGGACGTCTACACCCCGCTCAGCCGCAAAGCGAATAGCATGCTCAAACTCACTATCAAGGATAAGGTAAGGTGTCATGATGTAGACATACTGTCTGGCATGGTTCAAAATATCGATATAGACATTTTCGCCGACCTTGTCTCGGTCAAGCGGTGAGTCCGCATAAGGAATGACATAACCGCTGGTGTCTGGCAATGTCTCATGTTCAACCAGATAAGGCTCCACAATCAACTCACGCTCGGTAGTAGACCATAATTGTAAGAAGATAACAAGGAAACTATCCACCGCATCGCCTTTTAGCTTGATAGCTGTGTCTTTCCAGTGTCCAAAGCGGTCAATTTCATTGATGTATTCATCCGCAAGATTGACACCACCCGTATAGGCAACTTCACCATCAATAACGGCAATTTTGCGGTGGTCACGGTAGTTATAGTAAGTGGATAAAAAAGGTGTTACTGGTGAGAAAGCCTTGGCTTTAATGCCTACTGCCTCTAGTCTCTTAGCGTAGTCGGTTGAGAGCTTGGTAATCTCAATCAAGCCGTCATACATGACACGCACCTCGACACCCTCAGCAACCTTTTGCTCAAGGATATTTAAAATCTCCCCCCACATCAGTCCCTCATCAATAATGAAAAACTCTAGGAAAATGTATTTTTTAGCTTTTAGCAGCTCTTTTTTAAAGTCCTCAAAGAAGTTTTCTCCCAACGGGAAATAAGTGACTTGCGTATTTTGATAGGCTGGAAAATCGCCACGGCATTTTTCAAAATAACGCACCAAGTGATAAGTGGTCGAAGCATTACTCTTTAGAGCAGCTAAAATCTCAGGTTTTGTCTGTAAAAACTGTGCTGACTCCTCAGTCACAACGTCTATGCGCCTCTGGAGCCCTCGATAACCAAGGTCAAGGCGTGTATAAAGAAGGAGAGCTGACCCTAAAAGAGGTGCTATCATAATCAAAATGAGCCATGTCACTCGTGATAGAGCGTCCATCTCTCCATTGATAAGGTAAAAAATGGCGACAAGTGACAAGAGACGCTCAATAACAAAGAACCATGTGCGGTACTGGTCTAGCCAAATATAAGCCTCCGCTAAAAAGACAATCTGTAATAACAGGAGCAAAATAATCAGTATCGATCGACTAAATAACATCCGTTTTAGCCCACGCTGTCCTTTTTTCAGCAGGTAAACGGGTTTTGATTGGGATTGACTTTGGGTTGCGATTGCTTTATCCTACCTTTCCATAAAAATGACATTTGTTCCATTATAGCATAAATCGCTATCCTTGTGAGTAAAATTGACAAAAAATTTACAGAAAGAGAGAAAGTCACGACAACTGAAAAAGCCAAGCTAGGCTTGACTTTTTCATACATTAGAAAAGTCCGATAGCTGTGCCGTCAGGAGCGACATCCATATTGAGCGCAGCTGGTTTTTTAGGAAGACCAGGCATGGTCATGACATCTCCTGTCAAAGCAACGATGAAGCCAGCACCTGTTTTTGGTACAAACTCACGGATGGTAATGTCAAAGTCTGTCGGCGCTCCAAGCTGACTTGGATTGTCAGAGAAGCTGTACTGTGTTTTTGCCATACAAACTGGCAATTTATCCCAACCAAACTGGGCGAATTGTTTGAGTTGTGTTTTGGCTTTTGGACCAAAGGTCACTGCTTTTCCGCCGTAGATTTCTGTGACGATTTTAGTGATTTTAGTTTCCAAATCATCGCTATCATCGTAAAGACGTGTGTAGTTAGCTGGGTTTTCTTCGATGGTCTTGATAAGTGTTTTAGCAAGGTCAACACCACCATCTGCGCCATCAGCCCAGACGCTAGCAAGCTCTACAGGGACATCAATTGAGCGGCAGAGTTCTTTCAAAGCATTGATTTCATCGGCTGTATCTGTGACAAATTCATTGATAGCAACGACAACTGGAATGCCGTATTTGCGCATGTTTTGCACATGGCGTTCAAGATTAGCAAAACCATCTTTGACAGCTTGAACATTTTCTTGAGTGAGGTCTGCCTTAGCCACACCACCGTGCATTTTAAGAGCACGAAGCGTTGCCACAACGACAATCGCATCTGGTGTTGTTGGTAGATTTGGTGTCTTGATGTCCAAGAACTTCTCAGCTCCAAGGTCAGCTCCAAATCCTGCCTCTGTGACAGTGTAGTCCGCTAAACGAAGCGCCGTTGTTGTCGCAAGAACAGAGTTACAGCCGTGAGCAATATTGGCAAATGGACCACCGTGAACAAGGGCAGGTGTACCATAGATGGTTTGGACAAGGTTTGGCTTGATAGCGTCTTTTAGGATAAGCGTCAAAGCGCCTTCTACTTGCAAGTCCTTAACATAGACAGGTGTGCGGTCATAGCGATAGCCGATCACAATGTTTGCTAAGCGCTCTTTCAAGTCCTCAAGGTCAGTTGCCAAGCACAAGATTGCCATGATTTCAGACGCTACCGTAATGTCAAAGCCGTCCTCACGTGGGATACCATTGACAGGGCTACCAAGACCAACCGTCACATGACGAAGTGCACGGTCGTTGAGGTCAACCACACGTTTCCAGATGATACGACGTTGGTCAATGCCTAACTCGTTGCCTTGATGGAGATGATTGTCAATCAAGGCTGACAGAGCATTGTTTGCCGTTGTGATGGCGTGCATGTCCCCTGTGAAGTGGAGGTTGATATCTTCCATGGGAAGGACTTGAGCATAACCTCCTCCTGCTGCTCCGCCTTTAATCCCCATAACAGGACCAAGAGACGGCTCACGTAGAGCAATCATGGTTTTCTTACCGATTTTATTGAGCGCATCCGCAAGTCCGATGGACATGGTAGACTTTCCTTCGCCTGCTGGTGTTGGGTTGATAGCAGTCACAAGGATAAGCTTACCAGGTTTGTTGTTCTTAACTTCTTCGATTTTGTCAAATGACAATTTGGCTTTGTATTTGCCGTAAAGCTCCAAATCATCAAAGCCAATCCCTACTTGCTCAACCACTTCAGTGATAGGCTTTAGAGTCACACTTTGTGCAATTTCGATATCAGATTTCATTTGGCACCCCTCTTTTACGTTATAATAACATTATAGCAAATATCTCTAAAAAACGCACGTTTTTAACACTTGTTATTTTAATGTTCGTCATTTAGCGCAACTTCTCTTCCTTTTTGTGACCAAATGATTTTAACCTTTACGAATATCTCTTTTTTCGTTACAATAGGACTATGAACGTTTTAATTACTTCTGGCGGAACAACTGAAAAAATTGACCGTGTGCGTGGTATTACCAATCACGCTACAGGTAAACTTGGCAGTATCATGGCTAAGATCTTCTTAGACCAAGGAAACCGTGTCACCTTGGTCACAACAGCGCGGGCAATCAAGCCGTCAGACCATGAAAATCTTACTATTTATCTTGTTTCTGATGTTGCTAGTCTCAAGGAAACGCTTGAGCCACTGGTCAAGACGCATGATGTCATCATTCATAGCATGGCAGTTTCTGACTACAGCCCTATTTATATGACAGATTTTGAAACCGCTCGCAATTCTAGCGACCTTGCTCTTTTCTTGAACCAAGAAAACACAGAGGCTAAAATTGCTTCAAGCAGCGACTATCAAGTGCTGTTTCTCAAGAAAACACCCAAACTGATCTCGCATATCAAGCTTTGGAATCCAGACATTCTCCTCGTCGGCTTTAAGCTTTTGGTCGATGTGCCAAAAGATGAGCTGTTTTCGGTTGCTAGAGCCAGTCTCAAGCGTAACCAAGCAGACTACATCCTAGCCAATGACCTCACTGAGATTGACGCCAAAAGCCATCATGCTTATCTCCTCACCGAGGATAGTGCCTTTGAAGCAAACAGCAAGGAGGAGATTGCGCAGCTTATTTATCAGAAAGTGGTGACTCATGACTAAACAAAAGATTCTTTTAGCTGTTTCAGGCAGTATCTCTGCCTATAAAGCAGCTGACCTCGCCAATCAACTGACAAAGTCTGGCTATGACGTGCATGTCCTCATGACACAGGCTGCTAGCCAGTTTATCACACCCCTAACACTACAAGTCCTCTCGAAAAATACGGTTCATCTGGACGTCATGGAAGAGAGTGACCCCAAGGCGATTAACCACATCGAGCTGGCTAAGACCTGCGACCTCTTTTTACTAGCGCCAGCTTCAGCAAATACTATTGCTCATCTAGCACATGGCTTGGCGGACAATATCGTAACCAGCACAGCCCTTGCTCTTCCAAAAGATACCCCAAAACTCATAGCGCCTGCTATGAATACCAACATGTATGACAACCCTATCACCAAAGCCAATCTCTCTCTCCTCAAACAGGTTGGCTTTCATGAGCTTGAACCTCGTGAGAGTCTACTTGCTTGCGGAGATATTGGACGTGGCGCACTGGCTAATCTGGACGTCATCGTCCAAGCTGTCAACGACACACTACACACACTTTAGGAGTTTTTATGAAAAGAAAAAAATCATCAGACGTTGCTATTATCGCTATCTTTTTTGCCATTATGCTCGTCATTCATTTCCTCTCGAGCTTGGTCTTTAACCTCTGGCCAGTGCCCATCAGACCGACCATCGTCCACATTCCAGTTATCATTGCCTCTATCATCTATGGTCCTCGCATTGGAGCGACCTTGGGTGGGCTTATGGGGCTTCTTAGCTTGATTGTCAATACCACAGTTCTCATGCCATCGAGCTATCTCTTCTCGCCTTTTGTAGAAAATGGGAACTTGGCTTCGCTTGTTATCGCCTTTTTACCTCGGATACTCATCGGTATATTTCCTTACTATATCGCCAAATGGATTCATGGTAAATTTGGCTTGGCACTGGCTGGTGCTGTAGGTTCTGCGACCAATACCATTTTTGTTCTACTTGGGATTTACATTTTCTTTGGCAGTTTTTATGGCAATGACTTTAAAAATGTCCTTGCGGTCATTCTTTCTGCCAACTCTTTGGTTGAACTTATCATTTCCGTCATTTTGACAGTGGCGATTGTCCCTGTTTTAAAACGACGCTAGACAAAAAACTCATACTTGGTATGATTTTTTTTAAGGCTCTATAATTTCTGTAGTGGGTAAAACCACTATGGAGATTATGGAGCTTTTTTGAGTGTAGAAAAACATACTAAGATTAGTAGTGAAGAAATCTCCGACGGGAGAGAGTAGTCACTACTTTTTCTTTATGTTAAAGTAGAGGTGTCTTGTTAAGTCGAGAACTCTTTTGACGCTAGACGTCGCAATAAAAACTGGTAAGACACCTGTTTTAGGAAGAATGTTATCAAAGTATGTGGGACGCCAGACGTCAAGTATTGAAAATGACATCACTAAAACAAGGAATCATTCAAGACAAAGAGGTAATATCATGCGAGTAGTATTGGGAATTGACGTGAGTAAGGTAAGTTCAGAAGTGGCCATTCTAGTCAATGGCGAGAAGGTTCATAGCTACACCATGTCCAATGATGCCATTGGCTTTTCTCGGCTACTTGGTGATTTGAAAACCGTCCACAAGCCAGAAATCATCTTTGAAGCAACAGGCGTCTATTCTCGTCGTCTTCAAGCTTTTCTGGATGAACATAGCTACGCTTATACGCGACTCAATCCCTTAGAAGCCAAGAAGCAACTGGATAGCTTGCGGGTGCGAAAAACAGATCAAATTGACGCTGTAAAACTGGCTAATAAACAAGCAGAAACTATCAATAGGGCTGTTAAGAGCCTACTATCACAGTACCCTATTCGCTCTATCACATCGGACAATGGCTCAGAGTTCAGTAGCTGGTAGAACGTAAAAACTTTCCAAAGGAGGTTAGACGTACACTATCTGGCAATAAATGGCCATTTGCATCTTGTTCATCCGTCATCGTTCTAAACTTGTACATTTTAAAAATCTTCTCGTCTTTTCCTGGTCGTTCTTGCGTGAAAAAGATCGGTGTTCCAAGTTTCAAACGCACTAGAATAGCTACTATTAAGATAACTGGTGATAATACGATTAGCGCTAAGAATGATAGCACAACGTCAAGTGTACGTTTTAAATAGCTTTCATAAATCCCTTGTTTTCTTGTCATTACTCCTTCTTTCCTACTCAAAACATGCTCTAATTACTTCGATAATGCGATTTTGCTCTTCCACTGTCATTTTATTATCACTCGGTAGGCACAAACCTCTTTCAAAGATATCTGTCCCTACTTCAGCGGTTTCTTCTACAATGTAGGCATTTGTTTGTGCACGGCCATCTCCCCTTGCAGTTACAAAAGGATTTAACCTAAAAATGGGTTGCAAATGCATGGGCTTCCAGATAGGACGACCTTCAGCATTGATTGAGTTCAGGGCATCTAAAATTTCTGACGGACAAGTCTTTCCTTTTTCCTTCGTATAAAGCACATCATTATCCGAACGAACTTGCTTGGTCATTGCTTCTGGATTGATAGTCAGACAGGACAACCAGTAGTTTGGTGAACTATTTTCCTCATCAAAAGGATTCATCTGAATAGGCAAATCTTTCAGACCTTCCTGATAGCGTTCATAGATAGCTTTTTTCTGTGCAATGTGCTGCTCAAGATAAGGCATCTGTCCACGCACCACTCCAGCTATCACATTACTCATACGATAATTATAGCCGATTTCCTCATGTTGATACCAAGCAGCTTGCTCACGCGCCTGTGTTGACCATTTCCTCGTCTTATTGGCTGCATGTAAGTCAGAAGTTAGTAATGCACCGCCACTTGAACCGGTAATAATCTTATTCCCATTAAAGGAGATGATGGAATAGCGACCAAATGTCCCTGTCTGCTTTTCTTTATAGGTTGCCCCTAATGACTCTGCTGCATCTTCGATCAAAATCGCACCATGCTTTTCACAGATTTCTTGGATTTCGTCAAGTTTTGCTGGAACGCCATACAGATGAACCAGTACCACTACCTTCACATCTGGATACAACTCAAAAGCTTTTTCCAATGCTTTAGGATCCATGTTCCAGGTATCTGCTTCTGAGTCAATAAAGATTGGAATCCCACCTTCATATGTCACAGGATTGACTGTCGCTGAAAATGTCATGTCGGAACAAAAAACATAATCACCTGTCTCCACTCCTGCCAATTTGATAGCCAGATGCAAAGCAGCTGTACCAGATGATAAAGCCACCGCACGTTCGCTCTTTGTATAATCTTGGATCAATTCTTCTAGAGCATTGATATTAGAACCTGCTGTTGTCATCCAATTGCTATTATATGCTTCTTGCATATAGGTCATTTCATCTCCATGCATTGTGGGAGATGAGAGCCAAACTTTATTTTCAAAAGGGAAAAAGTTCCTTGAACGTTCAAACGCCATATCTTACTCCTAACTATTTCATTCTAAGACAGGGAGAATACTCTGATACACCATCCTGTACCATTACTTTTTCTAGTCTTCCTAGAATGTAAAGATATTTTTTACACTCTAGGAAAGTAAAAAATTTTACTTTCTCTATTCCTGTTTTGCAAAGTCAATTAAGGCATTTTTCAAGGCTTCAGTAGATTTTGCGGCTAAACTTTGGATAAATTGTTCGACCGTTTCTTTGTCATAATTTTGCACTCGACCAACAAAAATTTTGTCATAGATTTGTTCGCTGACTCGTTCATCAGTAGAGAGCAATTCTTCGTACAATTTTTCACCTGGGCGAATACCTGATTCAACAATACCAATCTCTTCCTCAGTTTGTCCACTGAGTTTGATGACTTTACGTGCCAAGTCCAAAATCTTAACGGGTTCTCCCATATCCAAAACAAATACCTCTCCACCCTTGGCTAGATACCCCGACTGTATCACTAATCGACTAGCTTTAGGAATCGTCATGAAGTAACGAGTCATACGGAAGTCGGTCACTGTGACAGGACCTCCATTCTTTATCTGTTCTTTAAAGAGTGGAACAACACTTCCTCGACTGCCTAGTACATTACCAAAGCGTACAGCAACAAATTGCGTACTATCTTTTTCATTTAAGTTTGTGACAATCATTTCTGCAACACGTTTTGTTGCTCCCATAACGTTAGGTGGATTGACAGCTTTGTCTGTCGAAACCATGACAAACTTCTCAACCTGATTCGCCTTAGCTGCTTCGGCGATATTTTTTGTACCGAAAATATTATTTTTTACTGCTTCATGTGGATTGTATTCCATCAAAGGAACATGTTTATGTGCTGCTGCATGATAAACGATATTGGGACGATAGTCAGCAAGAATCTGAAATAAGCGCTCTCTATCTTGGATGTCGGCAATGATTGGAACAATGTCAATCACACCCTTATAGCTAGCCTGCAATTCTCTATGAATGAGGTAAATAGAATTTTCACCATGCCCCAACAACAGTAATCGCTTGGGTGAAAAACGCGCAACCTGTCGACAAATCTCCGAACCGATTGAGCCACCAGCACCAGTAACCAAAACTGTTTTTTGTGCAAAATACTCACTCAATCGTTCTTGTTGCAAAACCACCTCAGGTCTACCGAGCAAATCAGCAATATCAATTTCCCTCAGTGCACTGACAGATAACTTCCCAGATAGAACATCCTCGATGTTCGGCATATTGAATACTGGAACATGTGCTTGCTGACAAATTTCAACAATGCGCTCACGTTCTTTACCTGATAACGAAGGAATCGCAATGACAACTTGTTTCACATCTTGTTGAAGGATAATATCTAGAATATCTCGGCTCGTTCCCAAAACACCCACACCACCAATATCAGTTCCCTTCTTCTTTACATCATCATCAACAATACCGACAATACGATAAGGAAGTTTTTCTTCGCCGATTGTTTTTATAAACAAATGTGCCCCTTCACCTGCACCGACCACTAATGTAGATAGAGACTGATTTGATGCCCCTACTTTTCGATTATGGATCTGATAATAGCTCCTCCAAGCCAAACGTGGAAATGTTAATAATACGATTGAAAAAACGAGGGAGATAAGAGAAAAACGAAAACTAACAAAATGTAAGACAAGCGCAGAAAACAGAAAACCGATGACATAAGCAAGTACTAAACTAAAAGTCAGTCTCAACAATGTATCTTGATCAGTAAAGTGTGTTACTCTTGAAAAAAGCCTCTGTTTTCTAGAAAAAAACACATAGACCGCACCAATAGGGGCGTAGCTAAGCCAAAAAGTGGACCAAGGCATCGAAAAAATAATGTCTAGAAATTGCATACTTGCATACATCGAAACAGCTATCATTACCAAATCCACGGCAATTAATATAAGGATCTTTAAACTTCTAGACATTCTTCTCTCTTAAATTTTCACTCTTTTTTGTAATAATAGTATTTATCATCCTGGTCCATTGGCACATCGTTTAACACACAACCTAAAATACGTGCCTCGACATTTTCCAAAGCTGTACGACTCTTTCTCACCTCATCTTTTTGCACATAGCCAGAGCGTACGACAAGGATAACTCCATCAACACGGCTCGCTATAATTTGAGGGTCTGTAACACTATTAATCGGCGGAACATCATAAATGATATAATCAAAATGCTTTTCAAGTTCCCCCATAATTTTCTTCATATTCACTGATGCTAATAACTCTGATGGATTTGGTGGAAGCACTCCAGCAGGTAAGATATATATTTTTAAATCTTCTTTGTAACACATCAAATCTGATAGAGGGAGAGAGGGATTTAAGATTAAATCAGAAATCCCTGGAACATTTGACACTTGGAATGTTTTATGAACAGTTGGTCTCCTTAAATCAGTATCAATTAGCAAAACTTTTTTACCTGTTGCTCCTAAACTAACTGCTAAATTAGCTGACACAGTAGACTTGCCTTCACCTGGAATAGATGAAGTAACTGCGATAGATGTTAATTCTTCTCCTACATGAACGTACTCAAGATTTGTCCTTAACATTCGTATACGCTCAGAATTATTTGCTTCTGGCTTTGTATAAGTAAATAGAGGTGCCCCTTTCCTTTGCTCGTGAGCTATTTTTTCTATTTTCGAACGTCTCTTATTAAAAAGCATATTGTATCCCTCTCCTATTTTCTACGACCAAAGGAACTCAGACCCGTGTATCTACTTTCTTTTTCATCCTCTGATGACATTTCATACAACTCTCCCAACACGATCAAGTTCATGCTTTCTAAAAACTCAGCATCGTTCACTGTATTATCAGATAAAACAACATAAAGTGATTGCGCAATTGCGATAATACTGCCTACAATAGTTCCTATTAAGACATATTTTTTTAGATTTGGTTCTACTTTTCCTGGATTATACGAAGCTTTTGATAATACGACTACTTTTGAAACACTGTCTCCATAGACTTCTTGTACTACTTGGGTGAAACTATCTGTAATATTTGTTAAAATCTCTTGAGCATCTTTTGGATCATCCCATTTTAGAGTAAGACCAAAAGTCTGAGATTTTTCATCAGTTTGCTCAACCGTCATATTTTTTTTAATTGAGCAACCCCAACCTGCTCTCCAGTAGTTTCTTTTACTTTTTCCAAAACAGGCTCACTCATTACAATTTCTTTATATGTTGGAATCATATCAATATTAGTCTTTGTCTCATTTTGATAACTTTGACGTTCGATATTTTCGTTCCGTGTTACTAGTAATTGTACTGATGACTTATATTTCGGTGTCACAAAAAACATTGCATAGCATAGCATTAGAATAGCTCCGACTGATGCAAAAAATATTATTTTAAAAACATGAGCTTTGAAGAAACTCACAACAGATAGCAAGTCAATCTGTTCATTTTTTTCTCTTCCATTCGAAGTATCATTCCTTTTTATAACTTTTAATTAACTTAAAGACAGCATTCCTAATAATAGACCATCTTTCAAAATCGTGATCTCAGTCCTACAAAGCATCTCGTATTTTAGAATAGTACAAAAATTGATAGACATTCGAGGCATCTCATCAGAACAATTACTTTGTAGCAAAATTTTATATTAGAAACCTTTGGGATAATTTTGTTGCCATCTCCAAGAATCTCGACACATATCTTTAATATCGAACTGAGCTTTCCAACCCAATTCTTGTTCAGCTTTTGTTGCATTTGCAAAACAAGTTGCAATATCACCAGGACGTCTTTCCAAAACCTTATAAGGGATAGGATGTCCAACAACTTCAGACATCATCTGGATTAGCTCTAATACAGAGTAACCCTGACCTGTTCCCAAATTATAAACTTCTAAACTTTGTTGATTTTCTAAATGTTCTAAAGCTGCTAAATGTCCCGTAGCCAAGTCCATCACATGGATATAGTCTCTAACTCCTGTACCATCCTTGGTCGGATAGTCTTGGCCAAAAACACGAATATACGGAAGTTGACCAATAGCGACCTGTGTGATATAGGGAAGCAAATTATTAGGGATGTCTTGTGGACTTTCTCCTAGTAATCCCGACTGGTGAGCACCTATAGGATTAAAATACCTTAATAGGGTTATCTTCCAAGTCTGATCTGAGTGGTATAAATCACGCAAAATATTCTCAAGCATCAATTTTGTTCTACCGTATGGATTGGTTACAGAAAGTTTTGCATCTTCTGGAATTGGATTTATCTCGGGATCTCCATACACCGTGGCTGAAGAACTAAATATTATCTTTTTACAATTGTACTGTCGCATTACCTCGAGTAATGTCAACGTTCCTGCCACATTATTTTGATAATATTCCAAAGGTATTTCAACTGATTCTCCAACAGCCTTAAGCCCTGCAAAATGTATAACAGCTTCTATCTGTTCTTGTTTGAAAATATTCTCCAACAATTCCTTATCACGAATATCACCTTGGTAAAATGTTAAAGATTTTCCTGTGACTGTTTCGATAGCCTCTAAACTTTTCTTTCTGGAGTTAATCAAGTTATCAATCACAACAACATCGTAGCCTGCTTCAAGTAACGCTATGCAAGTATGAGAACCAATATAACCACAACCACCCGTAATTAATATTTTCTTCATTTTTTATCCTTCTATTTTCAGATACTAATACTTCCATTGTACCCCCCCATCATTTTGTCAAATTTTCAACCCACGCCGCATGACAAACGCATGAAGAAAATGCATGTAACCATTTTCTTATTACATGCATTTTTCAATATATTTTCATAGTTTTTACATTTAGTCATGAGTAATCCCTCAAATTTAGACTAATTATAGCATAAATTTTTGCGAGCACTCTTCGCGAGCAGGTTTTGCGAGATTCGCAAAACATCGGTTCGTTAGAACCGACTGCAAGGAAAAAAGAAAGCATGGTGCTTTCTTTTTGGGCTGCAAGCCTACGTGTTTAGCGATGAGTAACGATAGTTTACTCACGCTAAACACGTATCTCATCAAAAATGAGATTATCTCAATAATAACATCAGTAGAATAAATAAAAATAGGCAGAAAATATCGAAATTTCCTGCCCTTTACTTATTCCACAGACTTCTTTACTATTCCACATTAGCGATAAAATGGGAAACTCTGCTTAATCATCTTTTAGCTCTTAATGAGCTAGTTTTCCCATCAAATGATTCGTTAAGCAGATTGATTTTCAAATAGTCATCTTTTACTTTTCAAGTCATCCTAATTCCTTTCTACAGAATTGGTATATCGAATACATATTTGAAGTTTACTTATCTATTCACAGAAAAATGTTTCTGTGTTTTTTTGATTTTGAAAATGTGGCATAGTATAGTTTGTTAGTTTCTATATAGTATGTGTTATACTATACTTATGAAAAGTTACGGAATAGATTTTAGAAAACGAGTTATTAATTATGTAGAGGCTGGTCATTCCAAAAAAGAAACGTGTCAGTTATTTGGAATTAGCACTAATACACTGTATCTGTGGGAGAAACAACTCAAAGAACTAGGTCATTTGGAGCGCCAAAAAAGAAAACCAAGCCCTCGCAAATTGCCATTGGATAAGTTAGAAGCCTATGTCAAGGAACATCCAGATGCTTTCTTAAGGGAAATTGCAGAGCATTTTGACTGTAGTATTCCCTCAGTTTGGGCTGCCTTAAAAAAACTGAACATCACTTTAAAAAAAGACCACAACCTATAAAGAACAAGATAGCGAAAAGGTGAGACGCTATCTTGATGTTTTAGCCTGCTTTCCAAACACCCCTATTGTTTATATTGATGAGACTGGCATTGATACTTATCTTTATCGTCACAAAGCTAGAGCACCTCGAGGGGAGAAAGTATACGACAAGGTAAGTGGACGCAGATTCGAAAGAATTTCGGTAGTAGCTGGTCAAATTGGTTCTAAAATTATAGCCCCCTTGCTTTATCATGGAACGATGACAGCGGAATTATTTATCAAGTGGTATCAGGAGCAGCTATTGCCATCCTTGACAGAACCCCATGTCATCATTATGGATAATGCAGCTTTTCACCCCAAGAAACAACTAGATGAGCTTGCAGTGGCTAAGGGACACTATTTTCTTCCGCTTCCACCTTATTCCCCTGAACTCAATCCCATCGAACAGTTTTGGGCTACTCTAAAAAGAAAGGTGACTGAATTGTTAAGAACAGGTCGTTCTGTTCAGTCTGCTTTGGAATACTATTTTAAAACTAAATAACTATATATTGGATTTTTGTAAATTTCTAAAGTCCCTATCTTTAGATTCCGTTCAGATTACTTTAATTTACAAAATAGTAATATCAAATGATTTAATACTAGTTTGACTTGGTTCTACAAATGTAACCCCCTGCTTCTCTTCCAATATATCTGATTCCTCTAATGATGTTGATAATCCACTCCATGGCTCTAAGGCTATAAATGGACTTTGATTAGTGGTGGACCAAATAATTAAATGTGGAAAATCTTTAAAATCCACCTTAATTCCCTTATTACTTTTTTTAGACTTCAAACTGACACTACGTGACTTTAGTTGATCTAGGGTAATAGCATCGTGTGAAAACAAAGAATAATCCAAATCTAATTTATTTTGATTTTCAAGAAAAGGGGTTCTATCTTGTAAATCAAGTAATCCAGTATCTGGGAAACTCTTTGGAATGCTACATGATTCATATTCAGAAAATTCTAAATAATAATCTTCGTATTTCTCGTCATCTTCTAAAGGGCAATTAAATCCTGGGTGACCTCCAATAAAGTAAGGAATAGAACGTTCAATTTCACTGCTTGTCACCTGATATTCCGTTGTTATCGTTGAACCATGTAATTTATATATAATATTCAACACAAAATGATAAGGATATTCTTTAAGTGTTTTTTCATTAGCCTTAAAACTAAAGGACACTGTGCTGTCATCTATCTTACAATAATCAAAATTTTCCTTTCTAACTAATCCATGTCGTGGAATAATCCCAGTAAAATGAGGTCTTTTTGCTGGTCTGTATATTGCCCAATCATTCCTCAAACTTCCACAAATCGGAAATAAAACTGGCGCTTGTCCACTCCAATATTCTGGATTACCTTGCCAAAGGTATTCAACTCCATCTTTATCTTTAATAGAAGATAAAGCACCACCAAACTCCGAAAACTGTACTGTTAACTGTTCATTTCTTAATTCAATAACCATATTTTTCCCTCCGTTATACAAAACAAGAGCGTCAGCACAACACCCACACTCTTATCTTGCGTTAGAAATTTTTAAGAAGAATATTATCTATTCAATAACCTGAGTTTCTGCTACTTGTTTATACCAGTAGGCTGATTTTTTCGGATAACGTTCCTGTGTCTCAAAATCTACATAGAAGAGACCATAGCGTTTTTCATAACCATTTGACCATGAGAAAACATCCATCAAGGACCAAATAAAGTATCCTTTAACATTGGCTCCATCTTCAATCGCATCTGAAATGACTTCTAAGTGTTTCTTCACGTAATCAATACGACCATCATCATAGACAGTATTGTCTACAAATTCATCTTTATAACCCAAACCATTTTCAGTGATATAAATTTTCTTATAATTTGGGTAGTCTCGTTTTACACGCATGATTTGGTCATATAGACCTTGTGGATAAATAATCCAGTCCCAATCCGTCTTAGGTACATCAACTGGGGCTTCACGGCGTCCAACACCTTTAATTTGATATTTAGAGCTACCTTTCTCACCTTTACCATTATGAATAATTTCTGTTGGCCCATCAAAGGCTTGCATCCAATCACTCATGTAATAGTTAATACCAAGGAAATCGTTCAAATCTTTAGCTGCTTCAAGCGCTTGAAAATCTTCATCACGAAGATCAAGCTCACCACCATTTAATGACAGGATATGATTGACACCTTCCATCGTTTTCTCTGAGTACCCACCTAGATAAGTTGCATCAAGAATGAATTTATTATGGATAATATCTTCAAGTTCTGCTGCTCTGACATCATCAGGATTGTTTTTATCAAATGGATATTTTGTTGGTAGAGCATGTACTACTCCAATTTCACCCTTATATCCACCATCTTTAAACAGTTTCACAGCACGAGCATGAGAAACCATCATGTTATGATGTGATTGGAAGACTTTAGCAAGATCGTATTTGATACCTGGTGGGAATTTACCAACAAGATATTGTCCATCACCAATTGGTCCAATTTCATTAAAGGTTGTCCAATAATTAACTTCTGTAAATTCTTTAAAACAGAATTCTGCATAGTTAACAAAATGGTCAATATTTTCACGGTTTAAGAAATCGCCATTTGAATGTAAAGCTTCAGGAGTATCAAAGTGGTGAAGAGTTACAAATGGCTCAACGCCACGCTTATGACACTCAGCAAAAAGATTGTGATAGAATTCAACACCTTTTTCATTTACTTTTCCAAACCCAGTTGGGAAAATACGGGACCAAGCGATTGAAATACGGATTCCATTAACACCAAATTCTTCAGCCAACTTCAAGTCAACAGGATAGCGATTATAGAAATCACTTGCTGGCTCAGCCGTATACCAGTAATTATCTTCTAGGTATTTGTCCCAAGCAACTGGACCTTTACCGTCTGTTTTAGTAGCACCTTCAGCTTGATATGCTGCTGTTGCACCACCGAAAATAAAATCTTTAGGTAATGTTTTTGACATTTGTTTTTCCTCTTCATCTAAAAAGGGAAGTTGAGTTCCCCCCAACCTTCCCTAATGTTGTCTATTTTAATTTTCCATTTGTTGTTTAACAAAGTCCAAAGCGCCTTGTCCATCACGAGTCAATTTGATGTATTGTGCACCTTCTGTCTTAGCTAATTTGATACCAAGTTTATCTGTTTCTACTTTCAAGTCTTCATAGTTTGACGCTACTTGAGGAGCAAGGATAACGAGCTGATATTGCGGCAAGATTTCACGGTGACCACCATAGCTTCCTGCTGCTGCAGTAACTGGAGCACCATATTCTTTAGCTGCTTTTGTCAAAGCATTTGCAAGAAGACCACTTGTTCCTCCACCTGCACAGAGAACCAAAACATTTGTTTGTTCAGTAATTTCTTTTGATTCCACAGTTTCAGTTGCTCCTGCTTTTTCAAGAATGGCATCAGCTTTTGCTGTATTGAAGTTTGCGGCTACTTTTTCTTTCAACTCATCTGAAGATTTACCAGTGCGTTCTTCTTCCAGCATTTGTTCATCATAAACTTTCAAAAATGGATAATAAATGGCAACATCGACAACTATCAAAACAGCAGCTAAGATGAATGATAGTACTTGGAAGTTAGTACCTAGAACAAGTCCTAGGGGAGCTGGGGTTACCCAAGGAAGATTTGCAGTAAAACTATTCATTCCCAATGTCTCGATAAAGAATTTAAAAATCCAAACGTTAACAATTGGGGTTAAGATAAATGGAATGAAGAAAATTGGGTTCAATACCAGTGGAGCACCGAACAAAATTGGTTCGTTAACTCCAAAGAAAGTAGGAACAACGGACGCACGACCAATCGCTTTATTACGTTTCGATTTCGTCAACCACATGAACATGAACGGAACAACCAATGTTGCACCAGTACCACCCATCGTAACGATGAACATTTGAGTACCCGATGTCAAAATCTTATCAGCGTGCTCCCCAGCTTGAAGCAATTGCAGGTTTGTTTCTGCATTAGCATAAGTGATAGCTGCAATTGCAGGTTCAACAATTGAAGGGCCGTGGATACCAACAAACCAGAAGAAAGCAAAGGCACCAAAGATAATGGTAATACCACCATAACCATCTGCTGCTTGGAATAATGGAGCTAATAGTGTACCAATTGATTCCGCAACATTTACACCTAGTGCATTATGTACAAGAAGTTCAATAGCGTAAAGCAATACGACTGAGGCAGTAAATGGAATCAAGTCTTTAAATACTTGTGAAATATTCGGTGGAACCTCTTCTGGCATACGAATAGTGACATTGTTTTTCACACAAACCTTGTAAACATTAACCGTAATAAAGGCTGCAATGAAGGCTGTAAGCAAACCTTTAGTACCCATAAATCCAGTTAAGAAACCACCATCTTTTGCCGGATTAGCAGCCATCAACAGGAATCCAACAATTGCTGCAAGCATTGTAGAAATGAAGTTAATTTGATTTGTGCTAGGCAATGAGCGGTTCATGGAATCGGTTAATGCTTTTGCAGTTGTACCAGCAACAAACAATCCAAGAATTCCCATTGAATAATTGTATGGAGTCATCAAAAGTGTTTCAATATCAGCACTCCATTTGAATCCCCAAGCATTAGGAACATAAGCAATTAAGATGAAAATACTTGAGAAAAGAATGACCGGCATGCCAGCGATAAAGCCATCACGAATAGCACGGAGGTAAATATTCCGAGAAATCTTCTCAAAGAAAGGTTTCCCTTTCTCAATTTGAGCAATCAACCCTTTCATTATTTCGCTCCTCTCTTATACAACTCAATCATATGTTCCACTAGGTCTTGAAGTAAGATTGTAGTCATCAAGTGATCTTGACCATGCATTAAGGTAACACTAAAGGCAAGATCCTCACCAGCTGCTTCTTTTTGTAGAAGACTTGTCTGAGCATTGTGTGCATCATTTAAACACTCACCACCAGCTGCAATCAATTCTTCAGCTTTAGCATAGTCGCCTGCTTGAGCTGCTTTGAGAGCCTCTAAAAACTTAGAGCGTGCATCTCCAGCATAAGCAACAATTTCAAATCCTAAAAGAGTGATTTCTTCTCTATTCATGATTATTTCCTCCAAAAATTTTTATGATTATACTTTTTCAGTCCATGGACTAGCAGTTTTTTCCAAAACCTTGTTCAATTCATCAATATTTTGGAATCCAGTTGTACGCAACCATTCACGAGCAGCTTCTTCCCCTTGTTCAATAAAGACTTGAACTGAGCCAGCCCACGTTGCACGGCCACAAAGAACACCATTGAACTTAGCACCTGATTCTGCCGCAAATACTAAGGTATCTTGGAATAATTTAGCAGAAACACCCGCACTTAAATAGATATAAGGTAGGTGTGTTGAAGCCTCCTGGTCACGGAAGTGTTGTGCTGCTTCTTCCTTAGTGTAGACAACTTCACCATCACCAAAACCTTCAACGAAATTCATATTGACTGGAACTTCAACCTTAAGAACATCAATGCCGAAACGCTCATCTGAGAAGACTTTCATCGCTTCACTCACTTTACGAGGTTTTACTTTGGCGAACTCAACACCTGTGTTGTCTGCAATACCTTCGTCATAAGACAGAATTTCAAGGAAGAACGGAATATCTTCTGCCTTACATTCAGAACCAATACGTTCAATATATGCTTGTTTCTGACGGTTTACTTGCTCATCACCATCTACATCATAGTATAGCAAAAATTTCAGTGTATCGGCACCCTGTTCTTTAAGGCGTTTGACTGACCAATCATCCAAACAATCTGGTAAGCGGCTTGTTGTACTTGCATCGTATCCTGTTTTTTCGTAGGCAAGTAATAGCCCTGCTTCGTCCGCTCGAGCTTTAGATGCTGGCAAACCGTATTCTGGATCAAGAAGAATAGAAGATGCATATTTTGTCAATTCTTCTGAAACAATTGTTTTCAATGTTTCAATTTGTTCAACTGTTGGCTCTTCTGTTTGATGTTTCGCCATCATTTTTTTGAGTGCCCCACGTTGGTCAAAAGCCAAAGCTGAGATAACACCATTTTTATCGCTGACTTTTTCCATCAATGAACGTTTTTGTGCTGTTAATACCATTATTATACCTCTGTTACTTCTATTTGATTAAATAAATTATCGTAATTGTTAAGATTGACATGACCTGTTAGCGCTTCTTGAGCATTCAACATACCAAGTACATTTGCTTTTTTCAATAAATTCTCATCACTATCGTTATGAACTAAAGCAGATGTAATACCAGCTACCGTTGAGTCTCCTGAGCCAACAGGATTGACCACTTCAATTTTAGGGATAGATACCTTATAGAAAACATCATGATGTTTTGCAAAGGCTCCTTTTGAACCAAGTGAAACAATCACCCATTCAATCCCATCGAAAAGAGAATTGTGAAGAACTGATTTCAAACTATCAATATCTTCAGTCACTTCCGTTCCTACTAGTTGAGAAAGTTCCTCAGTATTTGGTTTAATAACTGTTGGTTTTTCTTGTCCATCAAGTACATTTAGAAGGGCCTCTCCTGAACAATCTAATACAACTGGGATATTATATTTATTACAAATTCCCACCATACGAGAATAAAAGTTTGTATCAAGACCTTTTGGGAGACTACCTGAGATAGCTACAATCCCTAAATCTGGAACCAGTTTTTCAAAATAGTTTAAGAACCCTGTTGCTTCTTCTTCACTAATCGTAGGACCTTGTTCAAGAATCTCTGTTTGATTTCCATCATGCAAAATGGCAATACAGTTTCTCGTTTCTCCAGCAATCTTATAAAAGGAGTGTTTCACACTTGACTTATCTAGTTCACTCTCTATGAATTCTCCAATTTTACCGCCTAACAAACCACTTGCAATCACATCATCTCCCAGTTGGGAAAGAACTCGAGTAACATTCAAACCCTTTCCACCAGGAGTTTTATGCGTTTTAGCAACACGATTCACGGTATCTAATTTGAATTGTTCAAGCGGATAAGAAATGTCAACTGACGGATTCATTGTTATTGTCAGAATCATAACCTTACCCCTTAGTCGTGATATTCACCACGATCCCATTTTTCTAGGAATTCATCAAAGAAGTGTGGATCAGCTTGTCCTTGATTGAGTGTTTCAACATGTTGAATTTTTTCGATCAATTTTTTATTTTCTTCTGTTGGTTTATATTCTGCATGGATAAATGCTTCAATAATATCTGTCATCAATAAGCCACCTGTAATTTTACCACCAAAACCAATTACATTGGCATTCAATTCTTCTTTGGCGTAGATAGCTGATGTCATATCACGAACAAGAGCAGAGCGAATACCAGGAACTTTATTGACAGCATTGTTAATTCCAACACCAGTCCCACAGATACATACACCAAGATCGGCCTCACCACTCGCTACTGCCTCACCTACTTTTTTACCAAAGATTGGGTAATGCGTACGAATGTTATCGTAAGTACCACAGTCAATCACTTCATAACCTTGAGTTTTCAAATAGTCTACTACCGCAATTTTATCGTTAGTTACAATGTGGTCACAGCCTACTGCAATTTTCATTTGTTTTCTCCTCTAATTTTAACTTTTGATTTTTTAGCACATTTTATTCAACATATCAACACGAATTTGGTGGCGACCTCCATCATATTCACCTTCAACAAATCCTTTAGCGATATTTTTGGCAACACCAGGTCCTACAATTTCAGAACCAATAGTAATGATACGTGAGTTATTGTGACCACGTGTCATATAAGCAGAGCGTTCATCTGAAACTTCCGCAGCAATCATCCCTTTGATTTTAGTTGCTGTCATGAAAGGTCCAACACCATACGCATCAACTACGATTCCTAAGTTTGAATCGTTAGAAGTCACTTCTTTAGCAACTGCTAAAGTTACATCTACGAAGTCTTGACCATCTTTACTCACATCAACAACTTCTTTACCAAGTTCAATCAAGTATGATTTAACTGTCTCTTTAAGTTCTGTACCTGCTTTATCAGCACCAATAATTACTGCCATTTTCTTTCTCCTGTTACATTAGAAAATAATTGAATGTAGCTACATCGACGATAAATTTTTGCAAAACTGTTTGAAATAACGCTTTCATTATTTCTACACCATTATAATACCACCTTTAAAAACAAAAGTCAACAGTTTTATGTTCTTTTTTTTGTGTTTTAAACTAATGGTGTTTGTTTTGTTTGTTTTTCAAAAAAATAAAAACACCAACAAACTTAATATTTGTTGGTATAACTATTATAAAACTAGGCTTGCAGCTCCAATCACTCCAGCATCATTCCCTAAAGTAGCTAAAGCTAGTTTAGTAGAATTCCTAACTGTTGGAAAAGCAAATCTATCAAACTCTTCTTTTACTTTATCTAAAAGAAAATCTCCTGCAGCAGAAACACCACCACCAATAACAATATAATTGGGATTAAGTGCATTAGCCAATTGACTCAATGATTTACCTAAGTAATTGGCAAATTGCCATACAATTTTTTGGCCAAGAGAATCGTTTTTCTTAGCGTAATCAAAAACATCCTTTGCAGTTACTTGATGTTCTAAAATTAACCTCCTTAATTCACTTGGCTCATCAAATTGACTAGCAAAGCTTTTTGCAATATTGACAATCCCTGTGGCGCTAGCAACAGTCTCCAAACACCCAATATTCCCACAAGTACATGGAAATCCATCTTCATCAACAACCATATGACCAATCTCACCAGCACTTCCATTAATACCATGAAGTAATTGGCCTTGAGCAATAATTCCTCCACCTACACCTGTTCCAAGTGTTACAAAAATAACATCAGGTGCGTTATCTCCAGCCCCCTTCCATCGTTCACCAAGCGCCGCAACATTAGCATCATTATCTATATAAAAAGGACGACCAAATGCTTCTTCAAATTGTTCTCTGATATTTTGTTCTTTCGACCACCCTAAGTTATAAGCTCCTGTTACTGTTCCTTTTTCAAAATCAATCTTGCCAGGACTTCCCATGCCTATGCCCTTAATATCGCCTAAAGATAAGCTATTTTCTAATAGATATTCTTGAATGGAACTGATAATGTCAGATACAATATTTTTGCCATTATCACTTATATCTGTTGGGATTGACCATTGAGCTTCTATATTTCCTAAAACATCTAAAATGGCTAATTTTACTGATGTTCCGCCTAAATCAACGCCTATTATTTTTTTCGTCATGACTTATTCCTCCTCTGTTACACTTTCAATGACGTTTACAAACATATAATATAATCATGTTTTGTTATATTGTCAACTGTTTTTATATTTATTATGTTCTATTTTGTTTGTTTTTATATTTTTATTATGATAAAATACTAACAGATAGTTATTTTGTAAGTACAGAAAGGAAATATAGTTATGATAAAGAAAGAAAGGCACGAACGTATCTTAGATATGTTAAACATTGAAGGTGTTATTACTATCAAAGATATGATGAAAGAGCTAAATATCTCTGATATGACTGCAAGAAGAGATTTAGACGCACTTGCTAAAGCAGGATTCCTGACTCGTATACATGGAGGAGCACAACGACTCTATAAAGATGAAGAACCGCACAAAAAAACTCATATTGAAAAAAAGGTACTTCAAACTAAAGAGAAGAAACTTATTGCACAAAAAGCCAATTCGATCATCAAAGATGGTGAAACTGTTTTTATTGGTCCTGGAACAACGTTAGAACATCTAGCAGTTGAGTTAAAAACTCGTAATATTCGTGTAATTACAAACAGTCTTCCTGTTTTCCTTATACTGAATAAGAGTAGGACTGTTGACTTATTATTGATTGGCGGAGAGTACAGAGAAATTACAGGGGCGTTCGTTGGTTCAATGGCTACAACTAACCTAAAAACCTTACGCTTTTCCAAAGCATTTGTAAGTGCTAACGCTGTATCAGATAACGCTATCGCAACTTACAGCGACGTTGAAGGAGAAATTCAACAATTAGCACTAGACAATGCTGTTGAAAAAATCTTGTTGGTTGATAGTACCAAATTCAATCGTTATGATTTCTTTAATTTCTATACCCTAGAACAAATTGATACCATCATCACCGATAATCAAATATCCCAAGACCAATTAAATGAGTTTGGTCGACTAACAACTATTATACAAGCTAATTAAACTAACTTATGACTTATAAAAATATCGTTTTTGATCTTGATGATACCTTATATGATCATCTTTTACCATTCAAAAATAGTATCATACAATGTTTCCCTGAACTTGATATTTCTGAAATCGAACTTATCTATAAACGATTCAGGTATTGGTCTGATGTTGCTTTTCCAAAATATACAAATAAACAAATTTCAATCGAAGACTTGCGAATTTTTCGTTGTAAGCAAATAATAAGTGAATTTGGAACTTTTGACATTTCTGATGATTTGGCACTTTCTTTCCAAAAAACATACGAAAAAGAACTCAGTTCAATTACCTTGTTTCCGGAATTAAAAGAGATTCTTGAATACTGTTCAGCAACAAGGATTCCCATTGGAATCATAACGAATGGTCCAGTTAAACATCAATTAAAAAAATTATCACAATTAGACGTTCTAAAATACTTTGATAAAGAGAAAATTATCATTAGCCAAGCAACAGGTTTCCAAAAACCTCAAATTGAAATTTTTGATCTCGCTTCTAAGAATTTCAATTTTCTCCCCAATCAAACACTTTATATTGGTGATAACTTTGAAAATGATATTGAAGGAAGCTTAAATGCTGGTTGGAAACCCATTTGGTTTAATCACAGGAAACGCAAACTACCTATTGATACTAAAATTCATGAAGTTCAAACTGCTAAAGACTTAAAAGAACTAATCTACCAATTACTATAACTTCAATATCATCTTTTTTTGACCGGTCAATAGACTGTTTTTGTTTATTCTAGGGCAATATCTCCTTGAAATTCGTGTTCTGTCTGTTTATTAGTATTAAGAATCTTGACAAATGTTTCCAACTTTATATTTATATTAGCGGGTAGCTCCCGCTAGTATAAACCCTTTCTTTAATTATTTTTTAGATTTGTTTTATACTTAGTTCAGCGCTGTGGATTAGTATCTTCCACCAATCGCTTTGACGATTTCTAGGAGGCTCTAACCACAGCTCTTTGTTTAATTGGTAATGAGAATGATAACGCCCAGACGTTTTATCTCGTGTAAGGATACAAGACAAAGAGTGCGTGGAACGAACAACAGTCGCTAATAATCTCGAAAGGAACCAGAAACTTATGTTTTATGTTGGTATTGATATTGCCAAAAACAAACACGATTTAGCCTGTATCAACGAAACTGGAGAAACAGTGATAACCAACTTCAGATTTGCCAATTCTTGTCAAGGTTTTCATCAGCTGAAACTAAAGCTAGAACAGCTATCTCCTATCACACAAGATGTCCAGATAGCACTTGAAAGAACAGGACACTATAACTACAATATAGTGACCTTTTTAAGAGACTTAGGCTACAATGTATTTGCCTACAACCCGCTCATTATCAAAGAATTTGCTAAATCACAATCGCTTAGAAAAACTAAAACTGATAGGAAAGATGCCCTTTTAATTGCTCGTAAGCTACGCTCTGACGTAACCCCTGAACGTTATCAAACAGATAGGGTATTAGACGAGTTAAAAGAGCTGACACGTTATCAAAATCGCCTAATTCAATCACGATCTAGATGCAAGAATTTATACATCAGATTACTTGATATTATCTTCCCTGAACTCCACAGAATCGTTAATAATCTCTATAATCAGTTTATCTATGACTTACTAACAAACTATCCTTCTCCACAAAGAATAGCTCGTGCTCGGTTCTCATCATTGCTTAAAATTAAGCGACTAACCGCTGATAAGGCGCATCAGATACAAGAAACAGCCAAACAGACTATTGGTAATGCTTCACCTGTTTTATCCTTGGAGTTAGTTCAATTAATTGAAAGCATTAAACACTACGATAAGCAAATTAACCAAGTCCAAGAGGAAATTAACCTCTTGATGATTGAGTTGAACTCTCCTATTACTTCTATTCCTGGAATTGGAAGTCGTCTTGGTGCTATTATTCTAGCTGAAATTAAGAATATTCATAATTTCAAGAATCTAAATCAGCTCCAGGCCTTTGCAGGATTAGACCCTGCCATTTACCAATCAGGACAGATGGATAATACCGGTCATATGGTAAAACGAGGCTCCTCTTATCTAAGGTACGCTCTAATACAGGCTGCTAAGCTTATAGCCATTTATTCCCCACATTTTAAAGCCTATTTAAGACTAAAAATCAGTCAAGGAAAGCATTACAATGTAGCTGTGACACATGTTGCTAAAAAGCTCATTCGTGTAATTTATCATCTTCTTAAAACCAATCAACTGTTTGATGAAACTAAGCTAAGGTAAAACTATAAAGTCATGAATCATTTTAAAAACTTGCTTTTAGCAGGTCTTTTTCACATGCAATCAATTTTCTAAATAGCTTTTAAAAATACCCGTGTTGTAAAATGAAGTGCAACAAAAAAGACATGCTCGTCTGATATACTAGAATTCCCCAACTCAGTATAGAAAGCAGATGAACATGTCCACTAATCATTCTACCAAAAAATCGTTATACTCACACCTTTCAGCCTCTGAACGCGGAGAAATCAGCGCCTATCTCAGGATGGGTAAGAACCCCTCTGAGATTGCTCGTCTGCTTGGGCGTCATCGCTCAACCATCAGTCGTGAAATCAAACGAGGAAGTGTTTCTCAGGTTCAAGATAAGAACGGGAAACGAATCTACTCAACGGTTTACTTTCCAGATAGTGGTCAACGTGTTTATGAAACCAATCGTCGAAAAAGTGCTTATCATAAACTATCGTACTGCTCCCAGACCTTCTTCAAGGAACTTGAGAAAGCCCTGAAAACGAAACCTCGCTGTCACAGTGTCGATAGCTTTGTTCAAACTTACCGAGAAAAACATCCACTGGAAGTTATCCCTTCCACCAAGACAGTGTATCGTTACATCAAAGACGGACTGTTGAGGGTTAAACCGATTGATTTACCTAAGATGGTGAGCATCCGAAAACGGTCTAAAGTAAGGCCTAAGGCCACGACGAAAATCTTAGGAAAATCCATTGAAGAACGTCCAGAGTGTATCAATGACCGTTCTGAATTTGGGCATTGGAAGATTGATTTGGTTCTTGGCAAGAAAACCAAAGGTGAAGCTGTTATTTTGACCTTAGTAGAGCGTCAAACACGATTTGCCATCGCTGTAAAATTGGCTAATAAACAAGCAGAAACCATCAATAGGGCTGTTAAGAGCTTACTATCGCAGTACCCTATTCGCTCCATCACATCGGACAATGGCTCAGAGTTCAGTAGCTTGTCAGACTTAAAAGGTGTGGAAGTCTATTTTGCCCATCCTTATGCTTCTCATGAAAGAGGAACAAATGAAAATTTCAATGGTCTCTTGAGAGAGTTTCTCCCAAAAGGTGTCTCTCTTAACTCACTAACGACAGAAGAACTCAATCACTACGTCTCTGCTATCAATGACAGACCTAGACGACTTCACAAGTATAAAACCGCAAATATTTTGTTTGGGCTAGCCCAAACAGCTTAACCTCTGGAGCTCTAGTTATCAATGAACTTGTTGCACTTGACTTGACAAGTGGGGTCTAGAAAATCAACTAAAGTTTACTCAACTTTCTCTTGACTTTTTACCACTAGACTCCATTCTCTTTTATTATACCATAAAAAACAAAAACGCACCAAATTTTGATATACTCCCCCTATAGTAGACAGTGAAAAAACAAAAATTCACTAGAAACTATAAGGGGAGTTTTCATATGTCCAAAAGAAGTCAAAAATCAGAAGAAGAGAAACTAGAGATAGTTCAATTACTCTTTAGTCATAAGAAGTCCATTTCACAACTCAGTAAGCAATTCAAGGTAAGTAAGTCAACGATATTATCTTGGAAACTCAAGTATGAGAAAGATGGCGTGGATGGTCTAAAGGAAAGGCGAACTTGGAAGAAATATAGTCAAGAGTTGAAAGAACAGGCAGTCCTAGATTATCTAGATGAAAAAGGGGCGTTGATAGATGTTTGTCAACGCTATGATATTTCTGATACTTATGTTCTCAGAAGCTGGATAAAACGATATACTAGTGGTAAAGACTTAAAAGCTACTAGTAAAGGATACAGCCGTATGAAACAAGGAAGACCAACAACATTCGAAGAACGTATTGAGATTGTCAACTACACCATTGCTCACGCTAAAGACTACCAAGCTGCTGTTGAGAAGTTTGGTGTCTCTTACCAGCAGGTTTATTCTTGGGTGCGTAAGTTTGAAAAAGATGGCTCTCAAGGTCTCCTTGATAGACGTGGAAAAGGATTAGAGAGTAAACCCAATCTTACCGAAGCTGAACAACTTCAACTCAAAGTGAAACAATTGGAAGAACGTAATCGTCTCCTAGAAATTGAGCTTGACCTGCTAAAAAAGTTAGAAGAGGTCAAGCGGCGCAACCGTCGGTGAGGTTAGGTAAGTATTTAGATGACTTCCAAGTCATCAAAGATTATCACGATAAAGAACCAGATATTCCCATTCAAACCTTATGTCAGCTCTTAAAGGTGTCACGGTCTGGTTACTATAAATGGCATAATCATATAGAAACAGTTTCTGAGACAGAGAATAAGAAGCTCATGAAGAAAATCAAGGAATTCCATAGGAACTACAATGGCATTCTAGGCTATCGCCGTATGACAAACTTTGTCAATCGCCAGCTTGGCACAAATTATAACAAGAAACGTATTCGTCGATTGATTAAAATACTAGGTATCCGTTCTGTTATTCGCCGTGTTAGACAGTCCTGCACCAAAGTTGGAGAAAGATTTCACGAAGAAAATATCCTTAATCGTGATTTCACCGCAACAGCTCCTAATCAGAAATGGTGCACGGATGTGACTTATCTTCAGTATGGACTAAATTCTAAAGCTTACCTTAGCGCTATCAAAGACTTGTATGACGGCTCTATCATCGCTTTCGAGATTAGTCATAACAATGACAATCCATTGGTTATGAAGACGATTAAGAAAGCTTTAGAGCTCAATCCAGGTGCTACACCAATTATTCATAGTGACCGAGGGAGTCAGTACACCTCGAAGGAATATCGTTATATCACACACCAAGCTGGGCTGACCTTGTCTATGTCACGTGTGGGAAAATGTATTGACAATGCACCGATTGAAAGTTTCTTTGGTCATTTCAAGACAGAGTCTTACCATCTCAAAAACTATAAGACCTATGATGAGTTAGTCACAGATGTAGAAGCCTACATCGATTTCTACAATACACAACGGTATCAAGCAAAATTAAACAACCTGACTCCTTTTGAATTCAGGAATCAGGCTATTTAATCATTTTATTATTTCACTGTCTACTTGACAGGGAGCTGTTCATTTGGTACGTTTAAGCAGTTGTTTTCTAGCAAAAGAGGATAAAGGTATATAAGCAATTGGGCTGTGCAGTGAACGATACTGAGTAATTTTGTCTCAATCAAGAATAGACAAATAATCATCTAATCGTTCATTCACATATTTGGCAAATAAGTTTACCATTGGAGCCAGCTGACCTTTGGAATGAAAGTCATCAAATGCTTTATAGTAAGACAAGCGATCTGTGAACTTAATATCTATCGGTGGATAACCAGCTTTCATTAGTTCTAAATTCACTAATAATCGCCCTGTTCTTCCATTGCCATCAATGAATGGATGAATACTCTCAAATTCAATATGGAACTTTGCTAGTTTGGTAATGATATCCTCTGTATTCTCGTGATACTCTATGAGTAGTTGTTCCATTTTGGGTCTAATCATGTATGGCTGAGCTGGTTCATTAGAAGCGCCCATGATTCGAACAGGAACCTTTCGATAGACACCTCTATCATCCTTTTTGTCAGATAATACAAGATAATGAATATCCTTTATTATTTTTTCCGTCAAAGGGAGATTTTCAGAGACTAGGGTTTGTACATATTGGAATGCTTCCTTGTGACCAACGGCTTCTAAATGGTCTTTTAAGGGTTTCTGATCAATGGTTAGCCCTCTTAATACCATATCAGTCTCTCTTAAAGTCAAGGTATTACCTTCAATGGCGTTCGAATTATAGGTGAACTCTACTAAGAACTGCTCATTAAGACGTTCAACTTCACCTTCAGTCATTGGTCTTCTTTTAGATAGCTCTGTTTTCTTTTCCTCTATGGTCTTTAAAAGATTAGAACCTTTTTTTAATCTTCCATCAGCTGGCTTCTTTGCGCCAGCAGGTATTTTCCAAAGCTTACCATCTTGAAACGCCCCATCAATTTTGCCTTGAGAACAAAGAGTACGAATGCGTCTTTCAGATATTCTCCACTTAATAGCAGCTTCTTTTACGGTCATAAACATTATAGTCTACCTCTTTTCCACTTAGCATTATATCATTTGCGGAACGATACGTCTATTTGCGGAATGACATAACTTGATTTGCGGAACAATAGAACTGCTTGTTGGTCATTGAAAATGGTTATCTGTAGGTGCCTACAAATATTCCAACCAAGGCTGAATAGAGATACGGCAGAGGGTCTAAGAAGAACAACCAAATAAATGTCAACCTTTAATCTCGTCTAAAGAACTCTGCATAGTCAACACCAAGAACAACAACCATTCTGTCCACCCAACGTTCTTGTGGTAGAAAGTGCTCTTTTTTGTAATGATACAGTTTGCGATACAAGCGCCAAAATTCGCTTGGGTAATGGTACTCTCCTACAAACATCTGCCTAACGAGCTCCGCAAAAGTCATTTCTCGCTCAGCTAACAACAATACGACATTATCCCAAAATAAACTACCCATAATAGTCTCCTATTCTTTGCTTAATAGTTCCTGATAGTGTCTCCTTTTTTCGTCTCTTGGCAAAAATATGCGTAGGTCTTCTAGTGTCACACCTGCATAGACCATATCATTTGCAATGACAATAGGCAAGCGTAGATAACGACTGGGACGCACTAAGATTAAATCAAGTAATTGATTGAAATGAAAACGTCTGGAGCGTTTATATTTCAGTAGTGCTGGTGACAGTATCTCAAAGCAGTCTGGAGTTTGTGCTAATAACGCCATCAACTGCCTTCTGCCCATCTTGTCTGCGAGACGTTTTTGATACTCAATATGGTGTGCATCAAAAAATTGCTCGTACTTCTCCTGTTCTTTTGAGCTATTACCAAAATAAATCGTTAACATAGGCACTCACTCCTTGTGATAGTGTTGCCGAATACGCTTGTTCCACGTTGCCAAAATACCATTGTAAACATACTCCGCAATCGTCTCGGCGTCTTTAGCATAATGCATATTAGCTAGTGCGTAGGCGTATCGTTCATCAAAAGTTAACATCATACTGTCCCGTATGGAGGGCTTAGGAAAGTCTTGTGCCAGCCTATCATAGACCAAGTGCCAAATGTAATCTTTGTCGTAACAAGTCGCCTTGTCCACCTTTCGTGATAAAGTATTTTCTTTTTTCTTTGAGACATGATGATTTCTTTCCTCCTCATCCTCAACAGAATAATCACTCCCCTTAGTTTCACTGATATTAGTCTCACTTCCTTCAGTCTCACTAGGGGTCGAATTTGACACTAGCCCCGTTTCAGTTTCAGACTGCCCCTGTCTTTTAGAAACACTACCCCCGTCTAATTTTGACACTGGGAGTGTATCATGCTCCAGCTCTCCTAGGTAAATCTTATTAGCCATTCGCCCTTTTTCACTGGAGGATTGTTGCACTTCCTCAATAAGCCCATAAGCGTGCAAGGTTTTCTTAATGGACAATAATTTAGACTTGGAACATCCGAGCAGAGCCATTAGTTTGGCGTTAGAGTAAATGAGATAGACAGCTCCCTCATCATCAATCCAACCGTGACTCAAAGACAACTCTAGTCGGTCTTTCAGCACGGAATAAGCAACCTTAACTTCTAGTTTCATATCCTTATAGCGCTCACTCTCAAACAAGAGCTTTGGGAGCTTATAGTAGCGTTCTGATGTTTGATATTGATTAGACTTGTTCGGTAACTCAAAAGTGGTATACTAAAGGTATGGAAACAACATACGAAAAAGCCTTAAAATTAAACTCAGAGAATTTCAAATTGTTGATAGGTGTTAAAAAAGCGACGTTTCATCTGATGCTTGATTGTCTCACTGACGCTTATCAAGAGCAACACCGAAAAGGAGGACGCCCACGTCGTCTAAGCATGGAAGACCAACTTATCATGACCTTGCGCTACTTACGTTATTACCCCACTCAACGCTTGTTGGCATTTGATTTTGGTGTAGGTGTGGCAACTGTCAATGAGACCATTACATGGGTAGAGGACACCCTTCGTTCTTCGGGCCTCTTTGATTTAGACCACTTGGAAGCACCTAGCGCCACTGTTGCCATTGATGTCACTGAAAGTCCTATTCAACGCCCTAAAAAAACCAAAGCAAGAATTATTCTGGTAAAAAGAAAAGACATACCATAAAAACTCAAATCATGCTTGATTTGACTAGCCATCGTGCTTGTCAATTGGCTTTTTCAGATGGCCATACGCATGATTTTACCCTTTTTAAGGAGAGTATTGGCTATAGTTTGCCCCAAAGTACCCTTGTTTTCGTAGATTTAGGGTATTTAGGCATCTTGAAATTTCACGAAAATACCTTTATTCCTGCTAAGCGTTCTAAACATCACCTCTTAACCCAAGAGGATAAGCAGTTGAATCGCGAGATAGCTAAAATGCGTATTGAAGTTGAGCGCTATAATGCCAAATTTAAAACCTTTCAAATCATGGCACAGCCCTATCGTAATCGTAGAAAACGGTTTGAATTAAGAGCTGAGTTGATTTGTGGCATCATCAACCACGAGATGATGTAGTTACCGAACAAGTCTATTAGCTGTTATGCGTTTCATGACTAGCCCTCCAAAAGTAATACGTTTATACTGCCCTTTTTATCAAATCGTACCAGACCAGAATCTTCTAAATCTGAGATTAATTGTCTAGCCTTATCTAAATCAACACCCATAGTATTCATGAGATAGCACATCACAACTTGACGTGATGATTGTTCTTTTTTCTGCATACTTCCTCCTTGAGAATAAAAAAATAAGAACACCTTGAAATGTTCTTACTTAGAAACTATAAAAATAAATATGTCCTCCTTTACTGATAAGTTGTAGAACGCTCAAATCTTTGATTTAACAGCGTATTAGCACCTATCATTATTATGACATATTCCCCAGTTGGGCAACTAGGTCAAGATACTCTTCTTTGGTGACCTCATCTAAGTCTGGAAAGTCATTCTCACGAGTGGTGATGATAACTTCTAATTGACCAATAATTTCTCGCTTTGAAAAGCTGTAATCAAGGGTTTCATCCTCATACTGTTCCTTTAAGGCTTGATAGTTAGCTCTATCTTCAGGGCTTATAAAACCTAGTGCTAGCCATTCTTCTAGTTGGTATCTCAATTCTTCTACTGTCTGGGTCATAATCAATTCTCCTTTGATGATTTCTTGACTTCATTTTACCGCGTTCATTATTTTTTGTCAGCCTTTTTCTTAAAGTTCTATCTGATACTCTTCTTTTAGTAATACCGCCTCATCTGGTGTAACTATCACTCCTGTAAATTTAAAATTCCTTATTATATCGAAGTTCCACTATTTCGGAATCATTCGAAACAACACAGCTAATAAATAAAATAATGATATTCGAACAATAAAGTAAACAAGTGTAGTCAAAACACCAGCAATCAAATACTTAACCAATTCATTTTGAAATAAAACTCTAAAATATTTAATTATATCAATCGATATTAATACTTTTCACAAACCTAATTTTTATATAAATAATAACTTTCCATCAAAAATAGTAATCCTCTTCATCTTCATAAAAATATTCATCATCATCTGGATAGTTATTATCGAATTCTTTCATCAGAGATTTAATTAATTCTTCTCTGATTTGTTCATTATTTAAGCTCCAAACATAAGCCGTAACTTCCTCAAGCCTTTGCTGTCGAAAAGCAGAATATTCAGCTTGCCATTCTTGGTGACGTTTTTCTTTTTCACGTTCTTGCTCTTCCCATTCTGCAATTACAGCTTCAGCTTGCTCTGGAAAATGGGAAAAATATAATGCAACCATGTGTTTACAAATTACTCGTCTTCCAGTCGCAAATGGACAGGTACAGATTGATTTTCTAGGATGATAGATGTCTATGACAACATCGTAAATCTTATCCTGAGAGCCACTAACCTGCCCCTTATAAATCCCCTCTCCAACTTCTTCACTATTCAAGGTACATTTACTTTGATAATAACCCAATCCTCTACTAAACGAAGCTTGGCTGGCTAAATGAACCAATTTTAAATCATCCCAAATACTCATAAGACTGCCTTCCTTTATTCATTAGCTATTTCTAAACCCCTAACGTATTTCTTGGGTTTAAGCTACCAATAGACCTTTGAAACAGCTTGTTTGATTAAGAGTTACCTACTCTATTTCCCCTCTAAATTTAAGAATATTAAACATTTCGTCCTGATGGATGTGCGCCAATTTTTCATCCCAAACATTATTATTTTGTCCCATCATTTCAGCCATGATTTTCAACTTCAAACTCTGCGCAATAATCCCTGGGTTTGTGCTTGCTTTTCCGTCTGGCGATGCATTATTAAAAATTGAATTCCCTGAGACCGTTATTAAAGCCAAATTTCCAAAGCAATTCAGATCTGCATCAGCCCAAGGGGACAATTCAGTTGGATGTTGAGGGTAGAAATGTTCAATTGAACTTCTAAACTGAAATTGCCAGTCATTCGATAGTGGATGTATTATTTCATGACCATTGAATGAGTAGCCATCTCGGTAAAGCAAATAATCTAAATAACTAAATACGATCCGTTCAAATCCAAATCCAGAAGCTGTTTCAAATCTAGTTGCATCAACTTTTGATTGAGCATAATTTTCAAGAATCTCTAATACATCTGCATTTTCATCATTAAAATAACACGATAAGACCAATGAAATCCAGTGCATTGTTTTTGGAGAAGTGTATGTTATACGTAAGGCAGATTGTAAGGTTCGAATCTGTCTATTTTTATTATCTTCATCTCCACCAAAAGTTCCGATATATTTTGGTTTATCTGTTCTAGCATCACGATATTTTTCGAGCCTTTGTAACGACCACTTTCCTGTTTCTTTGTAATCACGTGCAAATTCACGCTTTAACACAAATTTGTCGAACAATACGCGTGCTTTTAACATCATGAATAGAAAGTGCTTAGCCGACCGTTCATCTGCCCAATTGTTCCGAAGATTAATTAAAAAATTCTTATCATCCAAACTTGAATCATCATCCGCACTTGATCTCGTAATTGCTTCATTGACTTGCAACAAGAAGTTTGGGAAAGAAATAATCGACTCAAAACGTTCATTCTCTAGCTCATCACTTGATGTTGATTCACTACTCATCACTCTCTTACCTTGAAGTATTTCTTCAAGAGTGAATCTTTCTTCCATTACTGCTTCATTTTGATAGCAACCGATTAATGAATCAAAGTCAACTATTTGCTCGGACAAGCTACTCCAATCATTGCTAAAAATCATATCCCGTTGCTTTTTAGGATAATTCATTTGAATATAAGAGTCCATATTGGAGCAATATTCCCAGATATCACTTGCGATTTTCTTAGCTTCTGGTGATGAAACTTTTGATAAAATGTTTGCTTTAGCAATTTCATGCAATTCGAGTTGCTCGCCACGCGTATTCATAATTTCAAAATAATGGTTCAAGTCGATTTTTGCAGGTACTTGAACTCGGATAAGATTCACCTTATCCAAACGTTTGATGATCTTTTCTTTTTCTGAGCTCAAACCTGTCTTCTCAAAATAATCATCAATAATTTTATATCCCTCTTTAATTTCTGATGACTGCAACTCATCAGTTAATTGCTTTGTATCGGGTAATGTTGCAAGTGTTCTATTCGCCTTATCTCTAGCTTCAAAACGTAATGCATCATTAGCAAACGCAATACCCAAATATCTTTCCAGTAAAAATAATGTTGTCAAGCGCTGTTGTCCATCAATAACTTCATAAACATTATTATCCTTTTGATTAACGATTAGATTGCCCAAAAAATAATCATCTTTGGTGCTTATAATATCTTCGATTAACTGTTCAATTTGGTCAGATCCCCATGCGTAATTTCGTTGATAAATTGGAACCTCATAATGAACATTAGAAAATATTCTTGAAACTGGAATCATTATTAAATGATTGTCCATAATTACCACCCATTCCATTGTTTCATTAATTCGTAAATTGCTTTGTAGCTACTGCTTTGAAGGTCGCTCTCTTCTACACTTTCTAAGAATATGGATTTCAATTCTTGCGGGTCATTCATTTCACTCATTATTGAAAACAAATCTTTACCCAGATTGATCCGATCATGTTGACCAATTGCATACTTATTTATAGTTTGTGGATAAATAGCCTTCATTCGTAATCTTAATGAATAACACCAAGTGTATAGCTGATGCATGACCGATTCATCGATTGTTTCAAAACCAAACCTATCAGCATAAAAAAGTAATGTAGCTTCATAAAGTTGTTTTATGTAAATATCACCAGTTCGCTTTCCTGGCACCTCTTTTTTGGTATGGAAATCATCAATCTTGCTTTTGACTTGTTCCAACAAAACTGAATAATGCAAGGTCCAAGCAAAAAAGCGTTTCCCGGCAATAATTGGTTGTGTCAGCTGAAATTGGTTTAATTCCCCAGAACTGAGCAATTCGCTTGAACCACTCGTATTGAATTGTTCAATAAAAATATTACTAGCCTTATGATAAATTGAATAGTTAAAGGTATTAGATTGCTTTATTCCCTTAAAATATTGGATTTTATCCGATGAATAATGTAACCCATCCCTGTTTTTAACCCAACGAATGACTGGATACAAATAATTTCTAAACAAATCCTTAAGAGCATTTTGATCCATATCTTCCCAATCAGAAATCAATCTGATTTTTAACTGCTCAGGATCTCGAACCATTTCTCTCAAGTGGTACGATTTCAATAAATCATGAGGCTTGAGTGCTTTTCCACGTGAATTTTGTGAATCAAAGAATTGAAAGGCATCCTGCTCACTGTCTGTCACAATCTTTACAACAGTACAATTTTTTTCAAGAAACTATTTGTACTTTCTTTGTTCTTCCTTGGTAAGTTCATTCACTCTCTTTTGGAGCAATTTATAATTATTGTAAATTGCATCACGAGATGAAGGTTTATAATTTTCACTCAGAAGTTTTTGGCTTTTTCACCAAGCACATAGAGTAAAATGGATAAGGTTGTAGTCCGTTGCTGTCCATCAACTAGATTATAATCGTAATGTTGGTTGTTATAATTCACCCTATGCAAAATGACCGAACCTAATCTATACTCATCAATTCCTAACTTATAAGCTCCATAGGTATCTGCAAAAAGGGTATTGGTTGAACTAGATGACCAACGATATGGACGTTGATAATCTGGAATCTTTAAATTGATATTCATTAACTCATTTACGCTGATGATTTTTAATTCGTCTTGAATTAACGTCAAAATACATCCCTCCTTATTAAAATCTAACTCCTTCATTATAGCACATACAAACCTTTCAAAAGTCCGCAATTAGTAATCAGAGAACACAAAAATAATATGAACATGACATCCGAAAACGAACACTAAGTAAGGTATGTCAATTGTATAGTTGTAATCTTACTAGCTTTTCTTTTCAACACTAGCGTTTGGAATAGTTTTCGCATAAAACTCTGCTGATTGTTTATCATAAAAACCTTGTGCAATCACATTCCCGAACTGATCGACAACAATCCATTCTTGCATGTTAGGTTTCTCCTTCCTATCTAAGTTTACTAATCATTGATTCTGGGATGTCATATTTGTTGTTAATCCCCATTGTAATCGTTCCTGTAATTTACTAGAAACTTCCATGCTATTTGGGGCAACAGTCGAAGAAATAATCAACTGTTTCTTGTTTGCTTCAATCAGCATTGCGATTTTTTCTTCCAGAGCTTTATCTTTAGGCAGTAATTGTAAGTCATCGATGAGAACATAGTCATCATCTGCCAACATAACATTTTCTATAATTTCATCTGACAGTTCTTTTGCTGATAGAAATACTACCTTATTTCGTTCAACAATTGCGTTAATGGTAGCATTTAGCAAGTGCGACTTCCCAACTCCTTCTTTACCGTATATATAAACCGGATTGTAGTAACTCTTATCCTTAATAACTGTCTTTAATGCAGCTAAAGCCCAAGCATTTCCATCATTGACCGAAAAATTCTCAAATGTTTGATTTTTATTGACTGGTTTCATCTTTTGTACCTCACTTATAACTTGATAGGTTTATTATAAAAGACTCCATGGACAATATTTGTCCAACCAGATCTATTTGTCATAATTTTGCTGCATTCTTATCAGAAAATTCTTCATATCATCTACTAACGTTGCAGGAGAAAGCGCTGTCAAAGCATCTGCTTGACTCAGCAACCATCGTTTCAATCCTGGTGTGTCTTGACTGATAAATTCAATCACAGCTCCGTCAGGGGTATGTTCAATAATCCTAGCAGTTGGAAATTGATCCGTTACAATGGTTGGGTCATAGGCAAATTGAACTCTAATCGTCAACTCTCGTCCCATAAATGGATCAACGCGTTTATTCCGTACTTCTCCATCACGAAATTTCTTCCCGTAAGAAATCTGTGGTTTCTTTTCTTTTGATACTTTCCAATCTATTATTCTATCCAATTTTAGGGTCATATACGACTCAAACGTTAAGTTAAATGCCACAACATAAAAATAATGTGCATCATAATAAAGGGAGGCGGGCAGAATCGTATGTTGTTTTTCAGTATTATATGGCGATTGATATCGAATATCTAGAACTTGCTCTTTTCGAATCATTTCTGACCATTCCCAGATTTTATCAATTCGATTTTGAGTATCTGACAATGGCGCATAATTTAGTAGTTCGCTCGCAATAATTTGAGAAACCTCTTTTTGTTCCTCTTTAGAAATTAAAGCTAACAAACTATCGATTAGAGACTTATTTTCCTCTTTGTTCAAAGAACGGTTTTCTAATAAAATCTTTGATATGACCAAAATATCCTTTTTATTGAATAAGGATTTACCTTTTAGATAACGTGTATGGTATTTTGCATCATAGGCAAGCTCCGCTGCAACTATAGGCTGAGATTCCAAGTAATGACCTAATAGAGAAAAATCTCTCTGTATTGTTTTTTCACTAACTCCAAACTCATCTGCTAACTGTGCTTTTGCAAGATGGGCACCTGATTGCAAATGCAGAAAAATCGTTAGTAAGCGTTCTTGATCGTTCATATTTACCTCAATTCTTAAAAACATTATAACACCTTTAACAGTTTGTATTCAATTGTTATCACTATTTACAGAAGCAACCATTTAGGCGATTTTGAAAAATGGGTAAATGGAAATAGATTTTGATAATTTCTAGCTATCACTTCTACTCCTTCTAAAAATTTCCCACTCTGATACTTCCCCACCACATAAGAAAAAGCCTTGCAATTAAGGGTTTTCATTATCCCTTTCGTTCAAAGATTTCTAGGCTTTTACCAGCAGAGCAACACACTCCACGTGTGTCGACTGTTTCTTGTAGACACATTTTTTCGTACTCATCACGGTTCTGAGAACACAATTTATCCAATTTTTGTTTAGCGTTTTTACGTCTTCTTTTGAATTGTTTTCCGTTCTTGTATTGCTTATCTCCTGTTTTAAATATAATAGTCAGCATTGCTGGGTCAATTTCACCTTCGCTATTTATCCCTCCGACAATAATTTTTTCAACAACACTTTCAAAAAATGTTCGATCAAACTCAGTCAGTAGTTTGTTTGAAGTCAATAATTTTTGAAATTCTACTAACCTATTTTTTACAGTTACATCTGATTTTAAAGTCGTCTCAACATTTATTTTTTCTTCAGATAACATTTCCCTTTCAGATAAGATTTCATTGTACTTCTCATTATAAAGAGTCTCACTAATCTGATTATTCAACTTTAGATTAACAAGATTTTCTTCTTTTTTCAATAAGTTACGAAGTTTTTTAGTTATCTTCTTTAATTCTTTATTTAGACTGTTATCGCTCAATTCTTCTTCAATAACTTCTAAAAGATTAGGTATTGCCGATTCATTTGAATAATAAAGCTGTCTGTATGCTTCCATGAAGGCACCTTCAATAGCAAACTCTTCTAAACCCTTGCTGTGTTTGCAATACTTTTTCCCTTTTTTGATAGAAGTAACACAGTGCCACACAACTTTTCTATAATCTGAACGAGAATGCCAGCTCCTTCGTGAAAGGACCGATCCACAGAAACCACATTCAAGCATACTACTGAAAGCATACATTTTAGAATAGCGCTCTCTCTTACCATTGACATTAGCAACAGTCTTTTTATTGCCAGCACGCCTTAGTCGAATTTCTTGCGCTTTGTCAAAATCTTCTGGAGAGATAATCGGTGCATGGTCATCTTTGATATAGTATTTATCTTCTTCTCCCAAATTACTCAACCGACGCTTACTTATAGGATCAACAGTAAAAGTTTTTCCCATTAAAACATCACCTTTGTATTTCTCATTCTTTATAATACCTAATACAGTTGTATCATTCCAATGGTCCAAGCCCCTTGGTGATTTATAACCTAGTTCTTCTAATTCTCTAGCAATTACCTTTCCTCCTATTCCTTCTAAATATCTCTTAAAAATATATCGAACGATCTTTGCTTCTCCTTCATTAATAGACAATGACTTTGTTTCAACATCATAGTCATATCCAAGACAACCTTGAAAGCCAACTAATTCTCCTCGCTGCATTTTCATTTTCAATCCTTTTTTGACATGGGCTGATGTGTTCTCTACTTCCTGCTGTGCAACTGAACTTAAGATTGTTAAAAGTAGCTCCCCATCCATAGTTAATGTATCAATATTTTCTTCTTCAAAATACACACCAACCTGCATGTCCTTTAGCATTCTAACATATTTCAAAGTATCTAAAGTATTCCTTGCAAATCGTGCAATGGCTTTAGTAACAATATAATCAATCTCTCCATTTTTACAATCATTAATCAATCGTTGAAAATCTTGTCTTTTATCGGCTTGCGTTCCCGAAATACCCTCATCAGCGTAAATATCAACTAATTGCCAATCTGGTCGTTGCGAAATATAGTCTCTATAGTGTCTCACTTGGGAATCATAGCTATTTTTCTGGTCTTCGTTATCTGTACTTACACGGCAATAAGCAGCAACTTTTTTATATTGCTTTTCTACACCCATTCCACGTCTTCGAACTATGGAATCTGCTTTAATAATTTCTACATTATTATCTTTCATATCAGCAACTCCTTTTCTTGATGAATCATATGTTACCGCGTTCAATCAAAAAAGTCCGCTATTTTGTGTACCTAATGCGCAATTTCATTTTTATTTTTTCAAATTCCTTTTTTGTCAGCATATTCTTTGAATAAAGGAATCTCAACATAGATAATTGTAAATTGTATTGTATCAAGTCTTCTTTCATAGGAAACACCTTATATTTATATTAGCGGGTAGCTCCCGCTAGTATAAACCCTTTCTTTAATTATTTTTTAGATTTGTTTTATACTTAGTTCAGCGCTGTGGATTAGTATCTTACACCAATCGCTTTGACGATTTCTAGGAGGCTCTAACCACAGCTCTTTGTTTAATTGGTAATGAGAATGATAACGCCCAGACGTTTTATCTCGTGTAAGGATACAAGACAAAGAGTGCGTGGAACGAACAACAGTCGCTAATAATCTCGAAAGGAACCAGAAACTTATGTTTTATGTTGGTATTGATATTGCCAAAAACAAACACGATTTAGCCTGTATCAACGAAACTGGAGAAACAGTGATAACCAACTTCAGATTTGCCAATTCTTGTCAAGGTTTTCATCAGCTGAAACTAAAGCTAGAACAGCTATCTCCTATCACACAAGATGTCCAGATAGCACTTGAAAGCACAGGACACTATAACTACAATATAGTGACCTTTTTAAGAGACTTAGGCTACAATGTATTTGCCTACAACCCGCTCATTATCAAAGAATTTGCTAAATCACAATCGCTTAGAAAAACTAAAACTGATAGGAAAGATGCCCTTTTAATTGCTCGTAAGCTACGCTCTGACGTAACCCCTGAACGTTATCAAACAGATAGGGTATTAGACGAGTTAAAAGAGCTGACACGTTATCAAAATCGCCTAATTCAATCACGATCTAGATGCAAGAATTTATACATCAGATTACTTGATATTATCTTCCCTGAACTCCACAGAATCGTTAATAATCTCTATAATCAGTTTATCTATGACTTACTAACAAACTATCCTTCTCCACAAAGAATAGCTCGTGCTCGGTTCTCATCATTGCTTAAAATTAAGCGACTAACCGCTGATAAGGCGCATCAGATACAAGAAACAGCCAAACAGACTATTGGTAATGCTTCACCTGTTTTATCCTTGGAGTTAGTTCAATTAATTGAAAGCATTAAACACTACGATAAGCAAATTAACCAAGTCCAAGAGGAAATTAACCTCTTGATGATTGAGTTGAACTCTCCTATTACTTCTATTCCTGGAATTGGAAGTCGTCTTGGTGCTATTATTCTAGCTGAAATTAAGAATATTCATAATTTCAAGAATCCAAATCAGCTCCAGGCCTTTGCAGGATTAGACCCTGCCATTTACCAATCAGGACAGATGGATAATACCGGTCATATGGTAAAACGAGGCTCCTCTTATCTAAGGTACGCTCTAATACAGGCTGCTAAGCTTATAGCCATTTATTCCCCACATTTTAAAGCCTATTTAAGACTAAAAATCAGTCAAGGAAAGCATTACAATGTAGCTGTGACACATGTTGCTAAAAAGCTCATTCGTGTAATTTATCATCTTCTTAAAACCAATCAACTGTTTGATGAAGCTAAGCTAAGGTAAAACTATAAAGTCATGAATCATTTTAAAAACTTGCTTTTAGCAGGTCTTTTTCACATGCAATCAATTTTCTAAATAGCTTTTAAAAATAGTTAATATTTTTAAAAATTATTCTTGACTTTTTATATAGAATGCCTCCTATGTCACACTTTTTAAAGTGTGACACTCCTATTCATTTTCATATTACCCTAGAAATTTCGAGAATATCAACTATTGTTCTTTATCCATTTCCAATATATAGTCCGTTGTTACGCCATACAATTTTGCTAATTTTTTCAAAAACGATGTTGGAATATCTTGTTTCCCACTTTCTATTCTAGAATACGCAGATTGCGAACAATGAAGATATTTTGCGATTTGTTCTTGTGTTAAGTCTCTGTCCTCTCTTAAGTTTTTTAACCTGATGTACATTAACAATCCTCTTTACTGATATTGTAAAACGAAGAAAGTCAAAATCGTCATTTTATGCAGAATATGCATAAAATATTTTTAAAACGAGTTGATTAAGTCACCATTCTAAAAACTACTAATTTACTAATGAAAAAAGTAAACTAAAAGCCATGATTTCTATAGAAACCACGACTTTTCATCTGACTAATTTTTTATAGGATAACACTAACTACATCATCAAAAGATTGGATAGCTCTCTTAATTTATCTTCGAGCTTCGCTCAAGCTTCAACTCTCATTTAGAGAGCTATTCCAAATTCTCCGTTTCAGACTTATTTTTTAAACTGTAAGGAAATTCTGTTAACCCAAGGATATAATCTACATTCACATTATAAAGCTCAGCTAACTTAATTAAAATATCTACTGGGAGCTCTCTTGCACCACTTTCAATTCTTGAATAAGAAGACTGACTGCAAGATAAATAGTGTGCTATTTTTCCTTGCGAATAGTTTCTTTTCTGTCTTAAATCTCTAATTCTTACATACATATTATCTCTCCTTAAACTATCAAAGAACACTATGCTATATTGGCATAACAAAATCGTGCAACACCGCTATTATTTACCTATAATGTGCTATACTAATATATAGGAGGTACATTTTATGTTAAAATCAATTGAAACACTTAATACTCATAAGGAACTTGAGAGCTTATCTCAAGGCGAATTACAACAAATCAGTGGTGGACAAACTTACCTAACTACTAAGTGGTCAGATTGGTTTGGGAATAGACTCAAGGGAAAAATAGGGTAATTACATCATCTAACCTTTTAGCACTACTTTCTGCATTACTCTATACTGACCACTAGTCGCTTCAACACTTAACTGAGGATATTGGTCTTGGAAACGTTTGATAGTCACAAGACCAATACCATGCTCACCAGTTTTTTTACTGGTATAGCCATTGCCGCTAAGATAGGCTATCGGGGTTTTCTCTTCTTTGGTACTATTGCTAACAGTAATAATGTAGTCATTATCGTCCTCATGGATATTGATCATCACCTGAGGATGCTCCGCTTTGAGAGCTGCCTCAATAGCATTATCTATCAAGATAGAGATGAGCCTGATAACATCGAGTAAAGCCATGTTGTCAGGCTTATCTATTGTATCTGGAATGTCCAGCTGAACATCTATACCTCGTTTCTTAGCATCGAACACCTTCGTTGCTATTAGACTTTTTAAGGCATCATCTTTTATGTAAGCCAACCCTTCAAAGTCATACTTAGAAGATTCCAAGATATCTCCAGACTCTTTTATCACGTTTGCATAAACCTTTTTGATAATGTCCATATCATTGTGAGCAATTCCTTCGCTTAGAGTTGATATAATATTAGCATAGTCGTGTCTAAAGGCTCTAATATCCGCATAAAGCTCTTCTATTTGCTTAGTATAAGTCACCAAAGTATTCAACTCAGACAAACGCACCTTGACCAGCTCCTCCTCAAGGTGTTTTTTATAGGCAGAATTAAGATAAATAAGGGATCCGATAAAGACAATGACGTAAACAATCGTTAGTAGCTGACGAATGAGAAGCGTATCTACATGACCGTAATATTCAGCTCCAGAAAAGAACTCCATAGCAATAAAATAAACGAGCATCCCAATGTCAATAGCTAATAGTCTTATACGCAAAGTCTGTGTGCTAACTAACTCAATTAAAACATTGAAATCAAAACGTAATCGGTAAGTTGCAATGAAATAAATAATGTAAATAAATAGTTCTGTTAAAGCAAGGACAGATATATTTTCTAAAAATAATCGAAAATCTGTTATGCCAAATATAGGAAGAACATAAAAAAGAACAAACCGTCTAAGAAGGCTATCAATAACCCAAGGATAGAGACCGTAGAAAAAATGTAACGCTATAGGTTTTGTTTTGTCTTTAAGATAAGAAAAAGCTATTAGGACTGCAAACTCTAGAAAGATGAAATAAAACCAAGACAAATCTGTAAACACAAAGACACTTATTATAATAAGATATTCATACCATTTAAGTGTGATAGCGCTAACTTGATGATAGACTAACAATATAAAAGGAAAAATAAATAGGGTCTGCATCAAATAGTTAAATGACACGTAATTCTCCTCCTTCTATTCGTTTGATAAGAGGGTTGATATGACGACGTGAGATTGGGCAACTTAATCCATCCCTAAAGTAAAGCATTTTTTCACGTCTGTTGATTAGAGTGACGTTTTTAGGATTAATGAGAAAGGACCGATGACATTTAAAGAAGCGTGGCTCGCTTTTTAACACCTCTGACAAGGTCGCACGAAACTCGATACGGGAGTAAAGTGAGTAGAGAATAAGCTTATGAGAGTGCTGTGGATCGGTCTCGACAAAGAAAATCTCGTCAAACTTCAAAAAGATATCTGACCCTTCACTATTTCTAAACAGAAAGGTTTCTTTCTCAACGTCTTGCTTATCCAACTCTGAAACATAGTCTAGGCAACTAGCGACACGGTCGTTATACTCCTCTTCAGACTCATCTTTGATGATAAAGTCCATTGCCCGAACCATAGACTTATAGGTGTGGGGCATGTACTCTGAGTGGGTTGAGACAAAAACGATAAGAGAGAAAGGCGAGGTCTTATAGATAACCTTAGCAACCTCTAGTCCCAGTCGCTTAACACCTTTAATCTCTAAATCTAGGAAGAAAAGCGCTTTTTCACCACTCTTTTCAAAAGCTGTCAAAAGCTCTTGTCCATCGTCAAACACCTTACACTGATAATCTCCCCACTGCTTGCTGACAGCATAGCGGTCAATCGCTTCCTTAAGACGGTTTTGTTGAATGACATCATCTTCTAAAATGTAAATTGGATACATAAAATCTCCTTTTATAGCAATGTTAACAATGCTTTTAGTTTAGCTCTAGCACAGACAATTGGCGGAATTTCGGAACGCCTAAAGTGGATAAGTCTTGCTTTCTTATCTACAATTCTTATTTGATTAGGATTCACTAAACAATTGCGATGACAACGAAATAGCTGGGGCATCTCTGCTTCTATTTCTGTTAGGTTAGCTGAAAAAGCATAAGAATAACCGAGAGTTACGACTTCAACCTTATGTTGACTAGTTGTTTTGATATAATAAATATCTTCAAGAACAAATTGATACACTTTTGAATGTGCCTTAAGTGATAAATACTGCATTTTACCTCCCTTTAAAAAACACTATTTATTTAGTAGTTGTCACGCTTTTTATCTGTTTTTCTAAAAAATCCATAGGCAAAAAGCGATACCAATGTTCCCAAAATTATCAAAGAATCTTTCTTTTCTCCTGTTTTAGGAAGAGTAGTGTTAGTTGCCTGAGCCACTACAGTGTCGCTTACCTTACCAGTTGCCTCTTTATTTGATGTTGTAGGTGTCACTGATAAAGTAGTGTATGGAGTGTTTGTCTCTTTATTAACGACTTCATCTTTCCCCTGTTCGTTTGATAGTGATTGATTTTCTTGATCATTATTTTCTATAGTATCTTCATCTTCTGATGAAGTTTGCTCAATACTACTGCTTTCTATGTTTTTAAACATATAGTGGTAGATATCATTGGCGTCTCCTCCACCAACCCAAGCAGAGATAACTTCTCCATTCTCAAGACGAATCAGAGTTGGAGTTCCAGGGATACCAACAGTACCAAAAAGGAAATTCTTTGCATTCTCATCAAAGTCATCTCCATCTGTATTGTAGTACTCAACTGGTTTTAATTCATTCAATTTTTTCAGCTCTGGTGAAAATTGGCGACAGTAATAACAAGTTGGACGTCCAACATAGAGAAGGTGCTTGTTCTCATCAGAAGTAAACATTTGATATACTTCATTGATAGAAACTTTAGTTAAATCCGCTACATTTTCTTGATATTGCTCTTGTGTAATTTCTGGAGCTGGAGTTTCAGTTGCTACATCAGATACCTCCTCAGATTCCTCATTAACAGACGTTTCCTTGCTGGTATTTGGTGCTTCTTCGGAAGAAACTGCAGGTGCTTCTGTAGAACTATCTGTAAGTTCTGTATTGTCTGATGTCACTTCAGTAGTCGGAGTTTCTTGACTGGCTGTACTCTCCGCTACAACTGTAGCTTCTTGTCCCGTAGAAGCAGTATCATCTGCCAAGACGTTAGAAAAGTTAGCCATAAGCAAAACACTTGATAACAATGTCACGAATTTTAATTGTTTGTTTTCCATAATTATTCTCTTATTATTTTCTAATAATTTCAACTTATTTGCTGTTTTATTTTTTATTTCATATTGACATACTGCTTCCCTCCTAATCCAAAAAAACTCTGTAATCTTCCCATGTTGACCTCAGCAAAAGTCAATCAACATTTCATACCTTTACTATACCACAAAAAGTAACACAATTTAGCCTTATGTCCTAAATGGTCACTTTTCCGCCCTAAAAGGTATCATTTTGAACAATATTTGTTAATTTTAAATAGACTTGTTCGGTAACTACATCATCTCGTGGTTGATGATGCCACAAATCAACTCAGCTCTTAATTCAAACCGTTTTCTACGATTACGATAGGGCTGTGCCATGATTTGAAAGGTTTTAAATTTGGCATTATAGCGCTCAACTTCAATACGCATTTTAGCTATCTCGCGATTCAACTGCTTATCCTCTTGGGTTAAGAGGTGATGTTTAGAACGCTTAGCAGGAATAAAGGTATTTTCGTGAAATTTCAAGATGCCTAAATACCCTAAATCTACGAAAACAAGGGTACTTTGGGGCAAACTATAGCCAATACTCTCCTTAAAAAGGGTAAAATCATGCGTATGGCCATCTGAAAAAGCCAATTGACAAGCACGATGGCTAGTCAAATCAAGCATGATTTGAGTTTTTATGGTATGTCTTTTCTTTTTACCAGAATAATTCTTGCTTTGGTTTTTTTAGGGCGTTGAATAGGACTTTCAGTGACATCAATGGCAACAGTGGCGCTAGGTGCTTCCAAGTGGTCTAAATCAAAGAGGCCCGAAGAACGAAGGGTGTCCTCTACCCATGTAATGGTCTCATTGACAGTTGCCACACCTACACCAAAATCAAATGCCAACAAGCGTTGAGTGGGGTAATAACGTAAGTAGCGCAAGGTCATGATAAGTTGGTCTTCCATGCTTAGACGACGTGGGCGTCCTCCTTTTCGGTGTTGCTCTTGATAAGCGTCAGTGAGACAATCAAGCATCAGATGAAACGTCGCTTTTTTAACACCTATCAACAATTTGAAATTCTCTGAGTTTAATTTTAAGGCTTTTTCGTATGTTGTTTCCATACCTTTAGTATACCACTTTTGAGTTACCGAACAAGTCTAATATATAACTATCATACATACTAAAAAGAGCAAAGCAGACTAGCTTCGCTCTTCTTAAAATAGTTTTTAGATATAGCTTTACTTTACACCTCTCAACCTATTAAATATAGAATGCTTTGGAGAAATGAGACGACTTAACGATAGAATCATTCCTACTTGAACACACAAAGAGAGAACGAATTTCGTCCTCTCTCATACATAGCTTTTCATCAACCCACTATAGTTGACAATGTTCCCATAGAAATCAGGTTATATTCAGTCAAGAAGCTTGTTATTTAAGTCCAAAATAGAACCCTAAATCACCACCAAATTCTGGGTCAAGCACAATCAGTCCATCAGTAACAATGATTACACATCGTCTCTCTTAAAATACTTTATAGTTAACTTCTTAGTCACTAATAAAATACAATAAAGCGACATTCCATAAAATATACATAAAATTTAATCTATGTTCCATAATCAAATCCATACTACAAACTGCAAACATAGATAGATAAATAATCCACCTTATAAAGTTCATTACGGCTTTATTCCCATTCATTTCACTAACCATAACCTCTACTCCTTAATTACATAATGCTGTAAATACTATTGACGTTTAGATTCGTTGTATCCAACCCAAGCTCCCCATCCAGCAGCTCCACCTAAGATAGCTCCTCCTCCAGCTAAAATTGCAGCTGCTTTTGCCCCCACATATGTAACTCCTAAAATAGTGATTGCAAGCCCTCCATTAACTTCCACTAAACTTTGTTCTGAAAGTACTGTAAAATTATCATTTTTTAATGTTTCAAGTTTAATCATCTTTTCTCCTTTTTATTTTCATTAATTCTCTTAATTATTTAAAGTACCCTAATCCACGTCCAATTGCATAACCTGCCCCATAAGCTGTCGCAATCGCTCCAACAGCCATTTTGCCAGTTACAGCAATTGTTGTACCTCCTACAACAATCGTAGTTAGCACAACTCCACCATTAATCTCTGTCATTTGTGAATCAGAAAGTGTTTCAAATTTCAAAATTACATCTTCGTGTTTCATAATACAATTCATTCCTTTCGTTTCACTCAAGGCACAACACTGAATAAAAAGATTGTGTTCTTTATGCCTATAACATTTTATGCGCTTTCTTTAATAATGTCACATTCCTTATAAAATTGCTTAGTTGATATAACACGATGGCTGCTTATATCAAGATAAGCACCTAGGTATCCAATTATATACATACCGTATCCTGCAAAGGCCTCCTCTCAGTGTTCCCGTAGTCTCTATTTGTGATTTACAGTAACAGAGGGAGTAAGCCCAGCCATTAAAATTCGAACATGATTACCTATCCAACACATAAGTGTTTGGTATAGCTTGTCTAACCCAGCCAGGTTGTGGAGTAGCTTTACCATTTTCCAAAGCCTCCTCTACTTTTCACTTATGAATAGAATAACGCTAAATAAGTTAACAATGATATAAAAAAGAACTCTCTTGCAAAAGGAAGTCTTAACTCCTTCACAAGAAGTTCTTTTTTATTCTTCCATTATTATTTCCTTGAAATATTGTTTATATACTTACAACCCCACACTAATAAAGCACAAATAATAAAACATAATGTTGCACAAATAAATGCAATTATTTGCTGATAGGATTGTATATTGCTCATGCCACGAAATATACAAATCACTCCAAGAACTACTGATATAATGATGAGACCTATTTGATTTAGCATTATATTAGGCTTATAATTATCCTTAGCTTTTTCCTCTTTAATTTCTTTAATAAAGTAGAAATTACTAGATACCGTACTTAAAGTGAGCAAAGCAAACAATAATTTTACGGAAAGTGGGCTATTAAAAATATCTCCAGATAGAAGTACACTAAGTAAACCAACAACTGGCAATTGTCCTGTTAAAAAACGCATACTTCTTAAATAATGTAGATGTTTCATTATTCACCTCCCAAGTATGACCAGAAATAGAAATTAACAATTTACAGCGGCTCCTGCACCCCCAATAATTGCTCCAATAGCTCCAGTACCAATAGCGTAAGGACCTAAAAATGCTGTCCCTCCTGCTGTGGACATATATGCTTGACCTGCTCCAGCTGCAACACTTAAAGCACACATACCAATTCTTCCCCAATTAACTTTTCCACCTTCAACAGCAACTAATTGTTGCTCATTCATCACTTCAAATTGTTTCATTGTTGCATTCATAACGAATACCTTATATTTATATTAGCGGGTAGCTCCCGCTAGTATAAACCCTTTCTTTAATTATTTTTTAGATTTGTTTTATACTTAGTTCAGCGCTGTGGATTAGTATCTTACACCAATCGCTTTGACGATTTCTAGGAGGCTCTAACCACAGCTCTTTGTTTAATTGGTAATGAGAATGATAACGCCCAGACGTTTTATCTCGTGTAAGGATACAAGACAAAGAGTGCGTGGAACGAACAACAGTCGCTAATAATCTCGAAAGGAACCAGAAACTTATGTTTTATGTTGGTATTGATATTGCCAAAAACAAACACGATTTAGCCTGTATCAACGAAACTGGAGAAACAGTGATAACCAACTTCAGATTTGCCAATTCTTGTCAAGGTTTTCATCAGCTGAAACTAAAGCTAGAACAGCTATCTCCTATCACACAAGATGTCCAGATAGCACTTGAAAGCACAGGACACTATAACTACAATATAGTGACCTTTTTAAGAGACTTAGGCTACAATGTATTTGCCTACAACCCGCTCATTATCAAAGAATTTGCTAAATCACAATCGCTTAGAAAAACTAAAACTGATAGGAAAGATGCCCTTTTAATTGCTCGTAAGCTACGCTCTGACGTAACCCCTGAACGTTATCAAACAGATAGGGTATTAGACGAGTTAAAAGAGCTGACACGTTATCAAAATCGCCTAATTCAATCACGATCTAGATGCAAGAATTTATACATCAGATTACTTGATATTATCTTCCCTGAACTCCACAGAATCGTTAATAATCTCTATAATCAGTTTATCTATGACTTACTAACAAACTATCCTTCTCCACAAAGAATAGCTCGTGCTCGGTTCTCATCATTGCTTAAAATTAAGCGACTAACCGCTGATAAGGCGCATCAGATACAAGAAACAGCCAAACAGACTATTGGTAATGCTTCACCTGTTTTATCCTTGGAGTTAGTTCAATTAATTGAAAGCATTAAACACTACGATAAGCAAATTAACCAAGTCCAAGAGGAAATTAACCTCTTGATGATTGAGTTGAACTCTCCTATTACTTCTATTCCTGGAATTGGAAGTCGTCTTGGTGCTATTATTCTAGCTGAAATTAAGAATATTCATAATTTCAAGAATCCAAATCAGCTCCAGGCCTTTGCAGGATTAGACCCTGCCATTTACCAATCAGGACAGATGGATAATACCGGTCATATGGTAAAACGAGGCTCCTCTTATCTAAGGTACGCTCTAATACAGGCTGCTAAGCTTATAGCCATTTATTCCCCACATTTTAAAGCCTATTTAAGACTAAAAATCAGTCAAGGAAAGCATTACAATGTAGCTGTGACACATGTTGCTAAAAAGCTCATTCGTGTAATTTATCATCTTCTTAAAACCAATCAACTGTTTGATGAAACTAAGCTAAGGTAAAACTATAAAGTCATGAATCATTTTAAAAACTTGCTTTTAGCAGGTCTTTTTCACATGCAATCAATTTTCTAAATAGCTTTTAAAAATAGTTAATATTTTTAAAAATTATTCTTGACTTTTTATATAGAATGCCTCCTAAATAAAATTGCTTTATCTCGAGACACTTATAGTATATCATAAAAACGTTTACATTAAAGTGCTTTTCCCTAAATGACATAAAATACACCCTAAAAGGTATTGACTTTACCATTCATGTATAAATATCTGCTATTCAATCACTTTATATGAAGGTTATCCTACTTAATATTACCAAATTATTTTTTACTGCCATAGAAATAAGATAAGAATACTTTAACTCTATAATATCTGTAGTGGGTAACTCCACCGCAAATATTATAGGGCTTCTTGAATGCATAAAAACATACTAAGATTAGTAGTGAGGAAATCTCCGACGGGAGAGAGTACTCACTACTTTTTTCATTCTCAAGATGATAAAGTAGAGGTGTCTTGTTAAGTCGTGGGACTTTTTGACGCTAGACGTCGCAAGAAAAACTGGCAAGACATCTGTTTTAGGAAGAATGTTATCAAAGTATGTGGGACGCCAGACGTCGAGTATTGAAAATGACATCACTAAAACAAGGAATCATTCAAGACAAAGAGGTAATATCATGCGAGTAGTATTGGGAATTGACGTGAGTAAGGTAAGTTCAGAAGTGGCCATTCTAGTCAATGGCGAGAAGGTTCATGGCTATACCATGGCCAATGACGCCATTGGCTTTTCTCGGCTACTTGGTGATTTGAAAACCGTCCACAAGCCAGAAATCATCTTTGAAGCAACAGGCGTCTATTCTCGTCGTCTTCAAGCTTTTCTGGATGAACATGGCTACGCTTATACACGGCTTAATCCCTTAGAAGCTAAGAAGCAACTGGACAGCTTGCGTGTGCGGAAAACAGATAAGATTGACGCTGAAAAACTGGCTCAATCTCAATTTGTGCTGAATCGTAAACCAACCTATGTCCAAGAAGAAGTCTACCAAAACTTGCGGGATCTCAGTCGATTCTATCAGAACTTAACCGAGGACATCGTTCGGGCTAAAAACCGTCTGCACAAGGTCTTACAGGTCACTTTCCCTGAATTGGAAACTATCTTGTCAACACCAACTGGGGAACAATACTGGAACTTAGTTACTGCGTTTCCTTGCAAGGACTTGGTGCTTGAGTTAAGCAAGGATGAACTCTCAAAGAGCATCCGTCTGTCCACTTCAAAACGGATTTCTGACAAGCGTGTGGCTTACTTAGCAGAGAAGCTGACAGCACTAGCCAATCAATCTTATTGTGCCGTCAAGAAAACCTCTCCAATCATGGAAGAGGTGCGTTACTATGCAAAAGAATTGCTTAGACTTTCTGAACAGAGACAAACTGTCTTAGACAAAATGGTTACTCTAGCTAAGCCTTTACCAGAGTATGACATTCTACTTTCTATTCCTGGAATAGCTGAGACTACTGCAACAAGTATTATTGGTGAACTGGGAGATATTCGCCGTTTTCAGTCTGCCAATCAAATCAATGCCTTTATCGGTATTGATCTGAGACACTATGAATCTGGCAACTTCCTCGCTAAGGAACACATTACCAAGCGTGGCAATCCCTACGCTAGAAAGATTCTGTTCAAATGCATTCACAATATCGCTTCAGCCAGTCATACCAACCCTTGCCATATCGCAGACTTTTATGAGAAACGAAAAAGGCAATCGCAAACGACTTCAACCAAGCCACACACGATTGCCTCCATACACCGTCTCATTCGGACAATGTATTACCTCATTACGCATAACAAACTTTATGATTACACTTTAACCCAAAATCAGTAAAATTGTTTATGCACTATCATTGTAACACCTTATCAAAAAATTTCAACATAAGGTGTTGCTTTTGTATACACTTTTTACACTAAACTTTAGTCCAAAATAAAATAATTTCCATATTTGGATTACGAGACTCAAAATATTTTTCGTCAAATACCTTGATGGGCTTGACAAATGGTAGAAAAAAGTCCCATAAGACTTACAATGAAAAGCAACCACACCATCATTAGGAAGTACTCATGGAACATATTAAGCATACCACAAAACTCGTTGGAATCAAAGACTTAAACATCAAAATAGCACTTGTTCTCAAGCACAAGTCTCACAATCTCACAACCTGCCTGGGCAAAAATCACCCAGCTTCTCATCGAGAAACAGACCAACTCAGACATCGCAAACCGCCTCCATGTCTCTGTTTCTACCGTGCAAAGACAGCTAAATGCTTTCAATTTGAAAGAGAATTTTGAGAACTTGCCTGAGATCTTGAGCTGGGATGAATTCGCCAGAAACAAGGGAAAACTGGCTTTCATTGCGCAAGATTTTGAGACAAAGAAAATCATTGCTCTTCTAAATAACAATCGGCAAATGACCATCAAGAAGCATTTCTACAAGTCTCCAAAACAAGGACATCAAACGATAGGCGTTTGGATTTCGTAATTTCAAGAACTTTAGAACAAAGACTCTCGTCACTTTGAATATCAAAAGAGAGAGAACCAATATGATTCTCTCTCGCACTTAGCTTTTCATCAACCCACTACAGTTGACAAAGAGCCAATACTTTATCATCTATTTAACTAGCTAATAAAAAAGTAATGGTATTTGAAATTACAGAAGTCTACCATTACTTTTTTGACCATCAATAGGATAATTATCACAATTGGCACTATATCTCGGAATATAAAATTCATATCTATGTTTATTAAATATTCTAGTAGCTCTTAAGATAAGTACCAATAAGCCAATTATATTTACTATTTTTACTTGTTGTAAAACTTAACAAAAGTAGCGAACTCCCTCTAGTACGCCAGACCAACCGCCAACTACTCCACCAGATAAGTATCTTAATCTGGCTATACTAGTTGTACCTAGGACACATTTTGCCCAGTCACCTCCTTCAATCAATTCAAGCTTATCTTCATTTAATGCTTCAAATTGTTCCACAGCTGTCATCATAGTCAATATCTCCTTTTCATTTTCGTTTGTCTCGTTGCAACTTTTGACATACCTAATATATCCCAGAAACGCTTATTTCACTGAAGTATTTTTGCCTATGTGGTCTCAATATGCCCTAAAAGTATTAACTTGACTATCATGTATAAGTAGAAGTCACACAAAATGAGAACTTAGATAAGTTCACTTTGTATGACTTTATATCTTTTGAAATTTAAAAATAATTGCAACTATCTTATATATTGAGTTTATCATCATTCTAATATTTAATCTCTCTTAATTAAAACCCATATTAAATTCGTTAAATCATCAGATAAAGATAAAGAAAAATAGATAGATAAAACATAAAAGAGCCAGTTTTTATCTTCTAACCATAAAAAATTAACCAAAGTGAACAATATTAGACTAAATAGTAACTCAATAATGTATTTTTTAAGTCCATTTGCATGTTGCCCCATAAGCGACACCTGACTTAATTCCATAACCAATACCCTTTAAGACCGCACCTTGCCAAGTATGTGATTTAACAAATCCCTTAATGGCACCTCCCACTACACCTACTCCAACTGTTGCAGCAGCTCCTGCCCAGTTACATCCTCCACCTGTAACAGAAGAAAGCTTAATATCATCCATAACTTCAAATTGATTCAACACTGTGTTCATAACACATACCTCCCAAATAAATTATTCTTATCTCGAGACACTTATAATATATCACAAAAACGTTTACATTAAAGAGCTTTTCCCTAAATGACCTAAAATACGCCCTAAAAGGTATTAACTTTACCATTCATGCATAAAATACGTCTATTGATGTTCGTTTATTATATATAAACTTTATTAGATAATGAATAATAAAAAAGACAAGACTAAAATATAGTCTTGTCTTAAATTTAACTAGTATAGCTTGTAAAGATAGGGCAATGCCTAATCTTCAATAAAGTTAGAAAGCACCCCCACCTCCGCCTCCTCTGATTCCATTATTATCTTTTTTAAAGAGACCATTTTTTACCCAATTTATCAACGGTTTAAAAATAATAACTCCACCGCTCACTTTTAGTAAATCTTCTTCGTTTAATAAAGTAATCTTCTCATCTTTATTTTCTTTCAATATATGCATAAGTCACTTCTCCTTATATGTTATATAATGAATGTCTCGAGATATCTCTAGTATATCAGTAAAAGGGCTACATTTTGATGTATTTCCCTAAATAGTCATAAATATGTCCTAAAAAGCATTAGCTTTACCATTCATGTATAAAATTTAACTATTTGAGTACTAATTATAGCATATTACGTACTTTATAAATAATAAACACTAAAAACAAGGCTAAGTATGATATACTCCCCCTATAGTAGACAGTGAAAAAACAAAAATTCACTAGAAACTATAAGGGGAGTTTTCATATGTCCAAAAGAAGTCAAAAATCAGAAGAAGAGAAACTAGAGATAGTTCAATTACTCTTTAGTCATAAGAAGTCCATTTCACAACTCAGTAAGCAATTCAAGGTAAGTAAGTCAACGATATTATCTTGGAAACTCAAGTATGAGAAAGATGGCGTGGATGGTCTAAAGGAAAGGCGAACTTGGAAGAAATATAGTCAAGAGTTGAAAGAACAGGCAGTCCTAGATTATCTAGATGAAAAAGGGGCGTTGATAGATGTTTGTCAACGCTATGATATTTCTGATACTTATGTTCTCAGAAGCTGGATAAAACGATATACTAGTGGTAAAGACTTAAAAGCTACTAGTAAAGGATACAGCCGTATGAAACAAGGAAGACCAACAACATTCGAAGAACGTATTGAGATTGTCAACTACACCATTGCTCACGCTAAAGACTACCAAGCTGCTGTTGAGAAGTTTGGTGTCTCTTACCAGCAGGTTTATTCTTGGGTGCGTAAGTTTGAAAAAGATGGCTCTCAAGGTCTCCTTGATAGACGTGGAAAAGGATTAGAGAGTAAACCCAATCTTACCGAAGCTGAACAACTTCAACTCAAAGTGAAACAATTGGAAGAACGTAATCGTCTCCTAGAAATTGAGCTTGACCTGCTAAAAAAGTTAGAAGAGGTCAAGCGGCGCAACCGTCGGTGAGGTTAGGTAAGTATTTAGATGACTTCCAAGTCATCAAAGATTATCACGATAAAGAACCAGATATTCCCATTCAAACCTTATGTCAGCTCTTAAAGGTGTCACGGTCTGGTTACTATAAATGGCATAATCATATAGAAACAGTTTCTGAGACAGAGAATAAGAAGCTCATGAAGAAAATCAAGGAATTCCATAGGAACTACAATGGCATTCTAGGCTATCGCCGTATGACAAACTTTGTCAATCGCCAGCTTGGCACAAATTATAACAAGAAACGTATTCGTCGATTGATTAAAATACTAGGTATCCGTTCTGTTATTCGCCGTGTTAGACAGTCCTGCACCAAAGTTGGAGAAAGATTTCACGAAGAAAATATCCTTAATCGTGATTTCACCGCAACAGCTCCTAATCAGAAATGGTGCACGGATGTGACTTATCTTCAGTATGGACTAAATTCTAAAGCTTACCTTAGCGCTATCAAAGACTTGTATGACGGCTCTATCATCGCTTTCGAGATTAGTCATAACAATGACAATCCATTGGTTATGAAGACGATTAAGAAAGCTTTAGAGCTCAATCCAGGTGCTACACCAATTATTCATAGTGACCGAGGGAGTCAGTACACCTCGAAGGAATATCGTTATATCACACACCAAGCTGGGCTGACCTTGTCTATGTCACGTGTGGGAAAATGTATTGACAATGCACCGATTGAAAGTTTCTTTGGTCATTTCAAGACAGAGTCTTACCATCTCAAAAACTATAAGACCTATGATGAGTTAGTCACAGATGTAGAAGCCTACATCGATTTCTACAATACACAACGGTATCAAGCAAAATTAAACAACCTGACTCCTTTTGAATTCAGGAATCAGGCTATTTAATCATTTTATTATTTCACTGTCTACTTGACAGGGAGCTGTTCAGTATAGCCTTGTTTTTAGTGTTTTATTTGAACATTCCTAATAAAGACATTGCTAACATTTGTAAAGTTGGAAAGAAACCTTGCCACTTATGAGGATATTTCGATACCCAATACCCAAAACTTATAGCACTTTGTGGTGCTTTATATTTATGTAACATAAGGTAACGTGACAAATCACTACTAATTGATGCTAGTACCATATTTAATTCTGGCTCTTTCTGAACATTCTGTACTCTTTTACGTCCCAATTCAAATAACTGATACAAAGTAGGATTATCTTGTATTGTTTGGTCTGCAAGAAGATTATCTAACATTAACAGAGCCGTTTCTTTTTCTTTCATTAAGGAATAATGACTCCTATTCCTGGTCTCTTTGCCCATGGACCGTAATTTATCCAACCATTAACAATCACTCTACCTGTATATCCCCATAATTCTTTTTGATTAGTAGTACACTTTGCTCGCCCGTGCACATCTTTACAGTATATACCCGGAGCTACCCTAGAGTATCCCCCACCTTCTACAATACCCATTTCTTGCTCACTCATTACCTCAAATGAATCAATATTCATTTTAAATACCTCCATATAAATTATTATTCTAACCTCGAAATAACAGTCATTATCCCAAGACTAAGATAGTATAGCACAAGTTTTATCTCATTTTAATGCTTTTTCCTATATGGTCATGATTACGTCTTAATTGACATCTTTTTGACCTTTTAGGGCGGAAAAGTGACCATTTAGGAAATAGGCTCCTAAACACGTCATTTTTATGTCATAATAGAGTTAGATTATTACATGAAAGGAAAATAATGTATGAAACGGTATGCTTATGTTGCTCAAATGGATATGCGTGATTGTGGTGTCGCTGCCCTTGCATCCATTGCCAAACACTACGGTTCTGATTTCTCATTAGCTCATCTTCGTGAACTCGCAAAAACGACAAAAGAGGGTACTACTGCCCTAGGTATCGTTGAAGCAGCTAAAAAAATGGGGTTTGAAACCAAGGCAATTAAAGCAAACATGGATCTGTTTGATATGACGGATATTCCTTATCCGTTCATTGTTCATGTCAATAAAGAAGGGAAGTTGCAACATTTTTATGTTGTTTATAAAGCTAAGAAAGATTATCTGATTATTGGTGATCCAGACCCAAGTGTAAAAGTTACTAAAATGTCTAAAGAGCGCTTCAAGCAGGAATGGACAGGTGTTGCTATTTTCTTAGCGCCAGCTCCTAGTTACAAGCCTCACAAAGATAAGAAAAATGGTCTTTTCAGCTTTCTCCCTTTAATCCTAAAGCAAAAAACACTAATTACTTACATTGTTTTAGCTAGTTTGCTTGTCACCTTGGTCAATATTGTTGGTTCTTACTACTTACAGGGAATTTTGGATGAATACATTCCTAATAATATGAAATCAACTCTAGGCATTATTTCATTAGGACTTGTCATCACCTATATCCTGCAGCAACTTATGGCTTTCTCTCAATCTTATCTACTGACTGTACTTAGCCGGCGCTTGACAATTGATGTGATTTTATCCTACATCCGCCATATCTTTACACTGCCCATGTCTTTCTTTGCAACGAGGAGAACCGGGGAGATTATCTCTCGTTTTACAGATGCTAACTCCATTATAGATGCTTTGGCTTCAACTATCCTCTCTCTATTTCTAGACGTTAGCATTGTCTTTATTGTCGGTAGTGTACTAGTACTTCAAAATATACAGCTATTTCTTTTAACACTCGTAGCTTTACCGATTTATACAGTCATTATTTTTGCATTTCTCAAGCCTTTTGAAAAGATGAACCATGATGTGATGCAAAGTAATGCCATGGTTAGCTCAGCTATTATCGAAGATATCAATGGTATTGAAACGATTAAATCGCTAACTAGTGAGGAATTGCGTTACCAAAAAATTGATAGCGAGTTTGTTGATTATCTCGATAAATCTTTTAAACTAAGCAAATATGAAAATGTCCAAACTTCATTAAAGCACGGTGCTCAACTCATTTTAAATGTTGCTATTTTATGGTTTGGGGCTAGATTAGTAATGGATAATAAAATCTCAATCGGTCAACTCATCACTTACAATACTTTGCTATCTTATTTTACAAATCCTATTGAAAATATTATTAATCTTCAAACAAAGTTGCAATCTGCTAAGGTTGCCAATAAACGTCTTAATGAAGTTTATCTCGTTGCTTCTGAATTTGAAGGAACAACTAGTATGACATCAAATCTTTCTGGTGACATCACTTTTCATGATGTGTCTTACAGATATGGATTTGGAAGCTACACTCTAAGCGACCTCAATTTAACTATAAAGCAAGGAGAAAAAGTCAGTTTAGTTGGAATCAGCGGCTCTGGTAAAACCACACTTGCAAAGATGATTGTAAACTTTTATGAGCCTAATCAAGGTAATATTCGACTGGGTAATATGGATTTGAAAATGATTGATAAAAAGCAACTCCGTCAGTACATTAACTACCTTCCACAACAATCATATATTTTTTCAGGATCTATTTTAGACAATCTTACCTTAGGAGCAAGTCCAGACATTACTCAAGAAGATATCATTATGGCTTGTCAAATTGCTGAAATGCGAGCAGATATTGAAGCTATGCCCCTTGGTTACCAGACAGAACTATCTGATGGAGCTGGCTTATCAGGTGGACAGAAACAACGCTTAGCTTTAGCACGTGCTTTACTAACCCAAGCTCCTATTTTGATTCTTGATGAGGCTACAAGCGGTCTAGATGTTTTAACAGAGAAAAAAGTCATCAATAATCTAATGCAGCTAACAGATAAAACAATTATTTTTGTCGCACATAGACTTAGTATCGCTAAGCAGGTTGACCGTGTTCTTGTCCTTGACAAAGGAAAATTAATTGAAGAAGGTAGTCACCAAGAATTGATCAATAAACAAGGGTTCTACTACCATTTATTCAAGTAAGGAGAGTTTTATGAACAACCACTTATTTCAATCAGCGGAGTTCTACCAACGTCGTTATCATAACTTTGCTACTATACTCGTGCTACCTTTGACACTACTGGTCCTATTCATTGTATTATTTTCTTTGTTTGCTCAAACAGAAGTAACGGTAACAAGTACTGGAGAAATTACACCAACAAAAGTGATTGAGGTTATTCAATCTACTAGCAACAATATTATCTCAACTAACAATCTTAAAGATAATAAGACAGTAAAAAAAGGTGACCTTCTCATTAAATACTCTGATAAGCTCGAATCTTCCCAGAGTAATGGCATTCAGCAGCAAATAGATAGAGACGATAGACAAGCTGCTGCTTTAGAGACATTAATTAACAGTTTAAAAAAAGGGACGAATCTTTTCGGAGATGATGATGAATTTGGCTATTCTAGCACAATCAGTACCTTTTTAAACCAAGCGAGTACTATTACTAGTCAAGTTAATCAAGCCAATGCTACAGTTGCAAAGCAAGAGGAAAGTGTCAATAAGGCTAATTCTGGTATTTCTAAACAAATAACAGAACTACAAACACAGGTCAGTCAATATCAAGAACTACAATCAGCCATTAATCAGGGGCAAACAAGTCTATCTAAAAATAATCCTTTAACCTCTATACTTAATAATTACCTTAGCCAGTTGGTACAAAGTGATGGAGCTGGCGAACAAGTCAAAACACAATACTTATCCGAAATCCTATCAAACATCAACAGCCTACAATCGTCCATTGACGATCTTAATCTGAAGCTGTCTAGTAACGTATCCACTGGAACTTACGATAATAGCGCTTCTTCACAAATAGAGACACTGCGAAATCAGCAAGTATCACAAGCTCAAGAACAGCTTAATCAGGTCAATAAAGACAAAGAAAGTCTTCAAGCCCAACTTGAACAAGCTAATATCGGAAAAGAAGCAACTAGTCTGCACGCCAACTCAAATGGTGTCCTACATCTCAATAATCAAATCAAGGGCGAATCTTACATTCCACAAGGAACTGTTATTGGACAAATTTATCCTAATCTTTCTAAAGCTAAAACTGTAACCATAACATACTATGTCAACTCAAACTATATCAATCAATTGAAAAAACAACAAACCGTAAGATTTACATTAGATACTGTTGGAAAAACTCCTACAGTTATAGAAGGCAAGATTGTCTCACTAGATAAAGTTGCAACAGAAACAAAAAACGGTAACTTCTTCAAAGTTACCGCTAAAGTCAATGTAACATCACAAGATAGAGAACATCTTACCTATGGTATGCAGGGAAAAGTAGTGAGTGTTATCGTTAAAAAGACTTTCTTCAACTACTTTAAAGATAAACTATTGAATAACAATTAAATCTTTATAATAAATGTTTTACTCTATCCAAAAAAACATTTTAAGCAATAAATCCAAAAGGCAGGTGCAATACCTGCCTTGAGCTATTTTTTTACTTTACCAGCTAATTCTTTTTGGAGAAATGGTTTTATTGAATCAAGTATAATAGCTGTTACCTTCTTATCTTGATTTTCACTTCTCTTTCTTTTATTAAACATATTAAGCATGAATTGATAGTCATTTTTAGGATCATTTTTATTCCATTTGGTAGGTTTAAATGCTCCAATTTTATACAAGTAAAGTAAAAGTTTGCGACTAAAATATTCTGATGATAATTGAAGAAATTGATTTTCTTCTACTGCATGTAGCAGCTTAAACAATTGCTCTTTAACATCAACTTCATATTTCAAATCATCACGTTCAAATTTCTTAATACAAGAACTACCAATTGGGTATAGTGTATTACCATTCAATTTATTTTTAATTGTAAAGAGATAACGGAGGTGCTCTTTACCACATATACATGATTCTTCTAAATTTTCATCTTCTTCTACATCAGAAATCTCCCACTCCGTAACAGCCAATTCCCAAGTTTTTGATTCGGAATTATCCAACACATTTTTTATAAGTGTTTGCAAATATTTACTATCTTCTACCATAAAAAACCTTTCTTTTAATGTCTTTTTGATTTGTTTTATACTGACCACGGTTCTTTACTCAAATTTAAATAACTTACTGCTAACCAGACGCTACTCATCAAGCAAACTATCAACGTTTCTAGCTAAACCTAATGATGATGAGGTTATCACCAACATACGTTCAACATCATCTAATTAGCCTCTATAGTGTTCCAACTCACCACACACGAAATATCTATAGTTTTAGCAAGTCTAGTTGATTTAAATTATAAGTTTTAACATATTTATAGTTTGTTAGTTTCTATATAGTATGTGTTATACTATACTTATGAAAAGTTACGGAATAGATTTTAGAAAACGAGTTATTAATTATGTAGAGGCTGGTCATTCCAAAAAAGAAACGTGTCAGTTATTTGGAATTAGCACTAATACACTGTATCTGTGGGAGAAACAACTCAAAGAACTAGGTCATTTGGAGCGCCAAAAAAGAAAACCAAGCCCTCGCAAATTGCCATTGGATAAGTTAGAAGCCTATGTCAAGGAACATCCAGATGCTTTCTTAAGGGAAATTGCAGAGCATTTTGACTGTAGTATTCCCTCAGTTTGGGCTGCCTTAAAAAAACTGAACATCACTTTAAAAAAAGACCACAACCTATAAAGAACAAGATAGCGAAAAGGTGAGACGCTATCTTGATGTTTTAGCCTGCTTTCCAAACACCCCTATTGTTTATATTGATGAGACTGGCATTGATACTTATCTTTATCGTCACAAAGCTAGAGCACCTCGAGGGGAGAAAGTATACGACAAGGTAAGTGGACGCAGATTCGAAAGAATTTCGGTAGTAGCTGGTCAAATTGGTTCTAAAATTATAGCCCCCTTGCTTTATCATGGAACGATGACAGCGGAATTATTTATCAAGTGGTATCAGGAGCAGCTATTGCCATCCTTGACAGAACCCCATGTCATCATTATGGATAATGCAGCTTTTCACCCCAAGAAACAACTAGATGAGCTTGCAGTGGCTAAGGGACACTATTTTCTTCCGCTTCCACCTTATTCCCCTGAACTCAATCCCATCGAACAGTTTTGGGCTACTCTAAAAAGAAAGGTGACTGAATTGTTAAGAACAGGTCGTTCTGTTCAGTCTGCTTTGGAATACTATTTTAAAACTAAATAACTATAAATTACATTTTAACAGTAATAACTATTTGATATTAAAAAGAGCAATACCCAAGTGATGAACACACGTAAGGTATCACTCTTTTTTTATAATCATTAAAACTTAGCTGACGGCAATGTATCTTCTGCTACCACTATAAGCGATGTAAGAAATCCATTGATGTCCATCCGCGGTGAGGACTTTGTCATAATTGACGGAATTTCCTGCATCGTAGTAAGCAAGCTCTGGACTGGAAACCTTAGGCTCTGCCTTGATAGCAGAACGACTTGTGAAGCGATAAGTACCTCGTTGTGCAAGGCTAGTAGTAGTGCTGGTACTTGCTGTGCTAGATGATGTTGTATTGGCATAATCGCCACCGTCAAAGCCGAAGTATTCTTCTAAGCTCTTACCAGACTCATAGACTTCTTTGGCTTCTTTTCCGATATAGCGGATATGCCATGCCTCTGGCATGTAACCAGTCACGGACTCTTTCCCTGGTTGGTATCTCACAACAAAACCGTATTTGTAGGCGTTATTGTTGAGCCAATCAGTCGCTGTTTTATCCTCGAGGAGATTACCAGACTTGTCGGTCAAGTCGTAAGCAAGACCTGTTTGGTGTTCGCTGTAGCCAGCTCGTGCAGAATAGCGATCTGCTGCAGCGTAGCCGTCTCTATTGGCATAATTTTGATAGAGCGTTTTTTGAGTATCATAACTTCTAAAACCGCTGTAAGCATAGCCAACATTAAGTCCTTGGTTAATCATGTCATTGCGCAGACGGATAAAGGCAGCTTTAGCTGTGGCGTCTTCCCCAGGATTGTAAGATGGAGACAATGGGTACTTCTTGTTGGCGATGATAATATCGTCGTATTTTCCCTTAATGCTATAGTAAGAGCCATTAGATGTTACTTTATTTGAAGTCGTTTCAGTTGTAGGTTCTCCTGCAACTGTAGTCGTTGTCGCAGCGATACCTTTCAAACTACCATCGTTTTGGACATAATACAAGTGAGCATTGTATTCACCAGTGTTATTTTTGTGGTCGCTAATCTTAACCGCCACTTTGTAATCACCAGAGTTTTGCTTAGTTGCATCATACCAGATGATGTCATCTTGTCCACCTTGGCTTGACCAAACAGGCACTTTCACTGCTTTGACTCCTTGTGTGTCAGAGACATTGCTGACGACAACATCAAAGCCTTTAGCAGTCACATTTTCCACCTTGATGTTTCCTGTTACAACACTAGGTTTAGATGTCGTTGTTTCTGCTTTAGGTGTGTCTTGTTCCACTTTGTTAAGCGCTACATAGCGGCGAATACCGCTGTAGCTAACGTAAGAAATCCAGTTGTAATCATCAGCAACTAAGGCTTTATCATAGTTGACACTTTCACCTTTTTTAAACTCAAATTGTACTGGACTTGAAAGTTTAGCTTCGTTGTGTACTTCTACAGTATTTGTGAAAGTATATTTGCCACTTGCTGGGAGACTTGGTTTAACTTCCCTCGTTGAAGTGGTTGATTTTGTCTCTTCTTTTTGAGGTGTTTCAGCGGAAGCTTTTTCGACTTTGTTGAGAGCAACATAACGGCGAGTTCCACTGTAGCTAACATAAGAAATCCAGTTGTAATCATCTGAAGTTAAAACTTTGTCATAGTAGACTCGATCACCTTTTCGGAATTCAAACTGTACTGGGCTTGAAATCTTAGCATCATTACGTACATCAGCTTTATCAGTGAAAATATAAGTGCCATTTGCAGGCAAAGTCGATGCTTCTGACTTGACAGTAGTTGCTGGTTTGCTTTCTTCTTTTTGTGTAGTTTGAGTCTTTGTAGTATCAACTGTTGCCTTTTCTACTTTGTTAAGTGCCACATAACGACGGATACCACTATAGCTAACATAAGAAATCCAGTTGTAGTCATCTGCTGTCAATACTTTATCATAGTTAACACTTTCGCCTTTTCTAAACTCAAACTGCACTGGACTTGAAAGCTTGGCTTCGTTGCGCACTTCTGCTCTACCAGTGAAGGTGTAAGTACCTCTAGCTACGAGAGCTGGGGCATTTTTCTTATCTTCAGTGCTTTCAGGTTCTGTCACTTCTTCAAGCACTTTAGTTAGTTCTCCTACCTTAGCATAGCGGCGAATACCACTGTAGCTGACGTAAGAAATCCAGCGAGCATTTTCAGCGTCTAAGACTTTATCATAGTTAACTTGGTTACCTTTGTTAAAGTAGAAAGAGACGCTACTGTTGGTACTTGGTGTGGTGTAAACGGCTGTTTTTTCAGTGAAAGTGTAGCGACCTCGAGCTGGCAATTCTGGGCCAGTGATAACTTCTTTAACGACTTTGTCTTTAGCTGGTTCGCTTTCTTCCTTAGAAGTATCATCTTTAGTCGTTGCAGTTGGGGTCTCAGCCTTTTCAGGTGTTTTTACTGTTTCAGAATCGCTTGGTTTAGTAGTTGTTGGAGTAGTTACTGGTGTTTCTGTTGGTTTTGCAGGTTCTGCAACAGTATCAGATGTGCTTGGTTTTGTGCTTGTAGGTGTAGTCGTAGGTGTTTCTGTCTTTGGAGCAGAATCATCTTTGAAACTATAGGTTGTACCTGCTGGAAGGCTGTCTTTATTGGTAATAAAGGAGTCTGCCGTTGGTGTTTGTCCTTGACGGACGGTTTGGGTGCGAACAGTTGGTTCGTTCTTATCAGCGTCAGTTTCCTTAGCAACAGTATAGTGAACTTGCACTTCATCTGTTGAACCATCTGGGTAAGTAACGACAACTGTCTTGGTTACATCGGTAGATGAGCTTGCAGATGTCGCACTTTCAGACACAGCTGAGGTTTGTGGCTGTGTTGAGGTTGTACTTTCTGTAGTTGATGGCGCTGTCTGGGCATCTGTAGTTGGTGTTACTGATTGTGATTGAGCGGTGTTATCTGCTGTAGTTGTCGGTTGAGTTGGTGCAACAGTTGTTGAGGTTGTTGCACTTTCTGCAACGGGTGCCGTTGTTGCTGTAGGCTGTGCTTGCGTTGTAGTACTTGTCGTAGCTGAACTAGCTGTAGTAGTGTCAGCCACGTTGCTATCTGCCCATGCAGAGCCTTTAGTACTTAGATTATCAAGTGTGACAGTGTTGTTTGGTTGGGTTGATTTGTCAACCACAATTGTGCCACTGTTTTCAACGACAGTTTTTGCGACTGCTGAGTCACTTGCTGTTGTTTGGTCAGCCTTTGCGACTTGAGCATTTGCCATGTAGGCACAGCCAATTAAGACAGATGCTGCTCCGAAGGCGTATTTGCGAATAGAGTAGCGTTGTTTTTCATGATGATAATGAACTTTATTCATGATGTTTTTACCTCTTACATTCTTCAATATAAGTATAGTCCTTTTAATTCAAATATGCTCAGAAAAAGAGCAAATTGTTATCTTTTCTTTTTCTATCAATGACCTACATCTGAATAAGCAATGTAAAATCGAACTTCTTGGTCACGATTTTTTTGAACAAAGCTGTACCAATAGTCACCATTAGCAGATATATATTTATCCCACTGTACGTCCCCCTGAGGTTGTACATAAGCGACACCACTGTCTTTGTTAGGTTCTGTATAGACAGGAGTGTCTTGTGCCAGTGTCAAAGTACCTGAGGTAGCTTCCCAACCTCCCCCTTGATTAGAAGGTGTAGTAGAATTACCTTGGGAATCGTTACTTTCCTGACTTGGAGTAGGTTGCGCTGGGGTTTGTGCTTGAGCTTGTGTTGGTGCTGTAGGTGTTGCACTGGAAGCGACACTAGCTTCACTACTTGCAGCCTCGGTACTAGAGTCTACTTGCGTAGAACTTGACGTGCTACTTGATTTCTTGGAAGAGCTCTTTGTCGAACTCTTACTGCTAGAGGATGAGGTTTTGCTGGTTTTTGTATCCTTGCTATAAAAGCCACTTTTATCCACTTTACTACTACCACAACCTTTTAATAACACAAAGGCAAGTAAGAGAATCAATACAGCTACTATCAAGCCTGTAACGATTTTAATTGTTTTTTTCATCATAGCCTCCTATGCTACACTAATGTAACGTCTGTTACCTGAAGCAGCGATATAACTAATCCAATAATGACCATCTGACAAGAGCACTTTATCGTAATTAACACCGTCTCCAGCATCGTAATAAGCAAGTTCTGGTGAGGACATCTTAGGTTCTGCTTTTATACTAGCATGTCCTGAGAAAGTATATCGACCTTTATCAGGAATAGAAGGTCTTACAACTGCTTTTACTGTGGTCGTAGTGCCACCTACTCCAACCATTTTGCCGTCATTTTGGACATAGTACAGGTGAACATTATATTCTCCTAGAGAATTTTTGTGATCACTTGGGTTCACAGACACTTTGTAAGTTCCATCACCTTGTTTAGCTGCAACATACCAGATAATATCATCTTGTCCATTTTCGCTTGACCAAGTTGGTACTTTTACTTCTTTGACACCATTAGGACTTGAAACATTTGAAATGATGACATCAAATGTACCTGTTTGGTCATTTTTATTTGTGATGGAAATCGTTCCTGTTGGTTCAGCTGTACTTGGAGCCGCTGGGGTTGTAGAGGTTCCACCAGTCGTTGGTTGAGTCGCTACTTGATTGATAGCAATATATCTGCGAGCTCCTGAATAAGAAACATAGGAAATCCATTCATAGTTATCTGCTACTAATGTTTTATCGTAATTAACAGAACTTCCATTATCGTAGTAGGCAATATCAGCACTAGAAATTTTAGGTTCTGATTTGATCCCTTTTCGGCTAGTAAAACGATAAGTACCTGAACTTGGTAAAGAACTAGTCACTTGACCACTTGTACTTGGAGTAGTAGCCGGAGTCGTTGGTTGGGTCGCTACCTGATTGATAGCAATATATCTGCGGGCACCTGAATAAGAGACATAAGAAATCCATTCATAATTGTCTGCTACTACAGTCTTATCGTAGTTAACAGAGCTTCCATTGTCATAGTAAGCGATATCTGCGCTAGAAATCTTAGGTTCTGACTTAATCCCTTTACGACTAGTGAATCTATAAGTACCTGAACTTGGCAAAGAACCACCGGTACTTGTTCCTGTTGAAGGTGTCGTACTGATTGGAGTAGATACAGTACCGCTTAAATCTTTAAAATGAATGAAACCTGCTGCACTGGAAATAGGCTGTGTTCGAGTGTGGTAACTATAGTCCATTCGACCATTTGTGTACCAGTTATATTCCTCAATAACAATATTACTGCCAACAACATCAGCAACCCACGCAACATGTCCATAACCACCGTCAGTATAGTAAGCAACAGAACCTATAGCTGGAGTGTTATCAACTCTGTATCCTAGGCGACTTGCACTAGCTCCCCATTGCGCACCATTCCCCATAGCTCTCGGTGCTTCAAAGTGGTTAACATTATGCAAGCGATTAGCTACAAATGAAGTACAATTTCCTGTATAATATCCCCAAGAGTCTACTGTATTGGGATTATTTTTCCAAGCAGCAGGGTAGTCATCACCGATAACTCGTCCTGATCTGGTATTAGCCCCATCAGATAATTTGCTATCTTGGTTTTGATTCAAGAAATCTTCAACAGCCGCTAAATCATCATCTAGACTTACTTCGTCATCTACTTTTGTAGTAGCTGTATCTGTGTTTTGATTATCTGCAGGAGTTGTAGGAGCTTCTACGACTTCAGATACCTTGTCTTCGGTATTTTCTGTTTTAACTTCTTGGCTAGACTGCTCAACTGATGGTGTTGCTGGGGTAATCTCTTTTGTAGTTTGTTCTTCTGTAACTACATTTGTAGCTGAATCAGCCTTAGTTGCTTCAGCATTTACATGAGAGTCCTCAGATACAGCAGAATTGTTTAAACTATCTTCTGTTACTTTGGTAGGCTTCGCTACTTCTTGATTAACAGTTGGTGTCTCTTGAACAGTAGAAACTGCTTCTGTAGATGTAGATGTTGTCGTGCTGCTATCATTAGTCACACTTCCAGACACTTCTGTAGTCGTTACATCATTGGTATTGGTCAACTCATCTGCAGATGCTCCTTTAGGTGTTCCTAACAAGAACATCCCAATGAGGACTGAAGCTACTCCGATAGAATATTTTCTGATTGAGAAACGTTGACTTTGTGTCATCCAAAATAATTTTTTCATAGGTTTGTACTCCATTTTATAAGTTTAAACGAACGTATTAGAGTTTATTCAGAAATCTAGCGTATAATAAAGCTAATTCAGAACAACTCTTTATTATTATTGATATGTGATTATGCAACTATTGTTATTTATCTCTAGGATGATGCGAGTCAATGTCAAAATCATCCTCTATGATAAGCACTTGGTTCATATTAACACCTTTATTAGTTGATTATTGAACAAAATTTGTAATGTTCAGCATTCTAAATGAATTGCCATTTTCATCATGACTTAGCCAGCTATTGTCATACAAGATTTTGATGGCTTCATCAGGTTGATTTTTCAAGTGATACTTTTCCATAATTAATCCCAAAGCAGCAGAAACTTTTGGTGCTGCGATTGATGTTCCATACGCATAAGTGAACTGTCCTTGAAGTGTTGGAACAATAATCCAATCTCTTTCAAATAATCTCTCCGCCATCCATTTGTCGTATCCAACTGCTGACAACTCTTTAGAACCGCCTCCAGTTGCGTAAATATCCACTTCAGAACCTCTGTTTGAAAAACTAGAAATGTGGTCATCCGCATCCACTGACCCCACTGTAACAACATTATCTAATTCAGCAGGAATATCTTTTACTGAACCATTGACTTGAGTATAGTCCTTGCCGTTTGAGCTACCAAGGTGATATTTCAATTCCGCTTGATTGTCCAGATTTAATCCTTCATCTCCTACGGAAGCAACAACTACTGAACCTTGCTTATGAGCAAAATTAACAGCCCGTTGATAAATGTTAATGAGTGCTGTCTTGTCACTTTCATCAGCCGAATTTTCAAGCAGATATTCTCCAAAACTTAAATTGATAACATCAACATCATCTTTAGCCGCTTGAATCAATGCTTTTAAAATCCATTGAGCTTGGGCATTTCCCTCATCAAAAACACGATACATTCTCACTCTCATGCCAGGAGCAATTCCGAGGTAACTACCGTTTGAGGATATCTGACCGACAACAGATGTTGCATGACCTGTTTTGTCTAAAACATTTTGGTCATCGACAAGACCAGTGGTTGCATCGGCTGTAAAGTTTTTCACGGAAATAATATTAGAAGATATTTCGGAGTTATCGTTTGTAATCCCTGAATCGATAACACCAATCGTCGCTTCACCTGAAGATTTATGAGTAAACTTAGTCCCTGTACTAATGCTCTTTTGCATATCCCATTGATTTTCCCAAAAATCAGAATTGTCATTCGTATAGACTTGACCTTTATACGAGTAACTAATATTGGGTTTAACAGTAAGCGTATCATCCTCTACAATTTCTTCAATCTGATTGCTATTTTCCTCTTTCACATCCTGCTTACTTTTCTCTGTGGAGATGGTCATGAAATTTATCTCAGGGATCTTGTCAGTAACTGTGATACCTTCTTTTTCAAATTCTTTCTCCATATCATCAACTGATTGAGTTTCTCTTAATAATACATTGTACCGAGTTGTTTCGATGTCAGATGCTTGAATGCAGCTAGGTGAACTACTAACAAATAATAATATTGACAATGCTGTGCTAGCTAATAATAAATTTCCTTTTTTCATAATAATCTTTACTACTTGAACTTTTTGATAATGTTCATATGATCATTTTGAGACCTTAAGTTTAATAAATAGCGATAGTCTCGTGCTACCTCCCTCTGCTTCTTATTCCAACTCAAAACTAATCTTTATTTCATGCCTTGTAATATATCACAAAAAAATACGAATGGTAAGCCTTTTTCCCTAAAAGGTTCCAAATACGTCCTAAAAGGCTTTTTTTGACCGTTCAAGCACAATAATATACCGTTAAGGTATATTATTGTGCTTGAACGAATCATTAGTCTTCTACTTACTTATAAAATAGATACACATTTGGGAGTGTTATGAATTTCTAAACAGCCAAATAGGAATGGCTAAAACCGTAAGTATCAATATCGAAATTGAAACAAGCAAAAAGGACCAAGCTGAAGCAATTTTTAATAACTTTGGGTATTCTATCACAGATGCTATAAACATATTCCTTAATACTGTTATCACGGAAGGTGACTCTCTATTTCAGATTAAGACACCTTGTTATAATCGAAAAACTGAACTAGCAATAGAGGAAGCACGTCAGATCACATCTGGTAAGATTCCTAGTAAATCCTACACTTCTTTATCTGATTTATTAGCTGACTTAAATGAAGATTAGTTTATAATACAGATCACTCGAGCAATTTCAAAATATCTTATCCTGACTTATCTTAGTCTATCTAGTTATTTCTACACCACCACTTTCACCAATAATATCCCTTATTTGTCCAAAAGCTCTAATATCACCATTTAGAGCTTTTTGTAGTATCACTAAGGCGAGTGCCATTTCATTTGTCGGTTCATAACCTAAGTTGACGAGTAAGGCTTTCATCTGTTCATTATTGACCTCTGCTGTCAGAAGCGTTTGAAAGGCTTGACGAAGTTCTGCTTTTTGACGTCTCGCTCTACCAGAAGCAAGTCCTCCTTTTCGGCCCATGTCTTGAATTTCCTGTTTATTTCGGCCTTGTATTGGAATTAAATTATGTTCGTTTGCCATATGCTATTCTCCATTTCTATTGTTCAAGCTTCCTTCGAGCTTTATGACCGTTTTTCCTGTTTCCCTTTCAAAACGACGTATAATCCGCTCAACATAAAAGGGATCAAGTTCCATCGAATAATTGATGCGTCCTAACTGCTCACAGACTAAAAGCGTTGTCCCTGATCCCGCAAAACTGTCTAAAACACAATCACCCCTACGGCTAGAATTACGCACCAAGCGTTCAATCAAAGCTAATGGCTTCATGGTAGGATGGTCACCATTACGTTCTGGTTGATTGACACGCAGAATGGTTGTGGGTTGCTGCTCTTGATAACTACGAATCAAAGCCATTAATTCTTCCTTACTTTTATGCTCCAAATCACTTTCTAAAACAGTGGAAAGCGTAAAATCACGGACAAAATAGTGAGGCGCTCCTGCTTTCCAGCCATAAAGACACGGTTCATGTTGCCACTGATAATCTTGGCGTCCAAGAACAAAACGATTTTTCACCCAAATGAGTGTTTGTTTTTCTAGCCACCCGACAGCCGCCACAGCTTCTGAAAAAGCGAGACGTTGACTATCCGCATGCCAAATGTAAAAACCAGCTCCTGACTTTAAGTGAGCATCTACTGCTTTAAAGCTATCTTCTAAAAACTGACGAAAAGCTTCCTGAGGTAGGGCATCGTTTTGAATGGTTAAGCCTTCACTTGTCTTGCCTTTGTAGTCCACATTGTAAGGTGGATCGGTGACATAAAGGTCCACTTGTTTATCTCCTAAGAGACGCTTTAAATGCTCAGGATTAGTGCTATCACCACACATGAGGAAATGGTCGCCTAGTTGAAAGACATCCCCTAACTGAACAGACAGGCTTTCTGCACTAGCATTAACTGGTTCTGTCTCTTCATCATCTACTGCATTGGGGACTTCCACAAGTGGTTGAGAGAGTAGCGAGGTGGAAAAGCCAAAGTCAGACATGTCAATGTCTAAGATGGTCGTCAACTCCTCCTTTAACAAACCCATATCAAAATCCGTATTCATGGTAATTTTGTTGTGCGCTAGGATATAGGCTTGTTTTTGTTCAGCGCTTAAGTGCTTCAGGCGAATAACGGGCACTTCTTCGTATCCCAGTTGACTCAAAGCAAGGTAGCGTCCATGCCCTTCAATAATGGTATTGCCTTCATCAATGGCAATGGGATCGTTATTCCCAAAATTCACAATGGACTGCTTAATTTGGTCAACTTGATACTGAGGGTGCTTTTTGACATTATGTTCATATAAGGTTAGGTCTGCTAGTGGAACGATTTCAATTTGCATAGGGTATCCTTTCTAAAGGTGTTTATGATGTCTCTCTTGACGTTCTTCTTTGAGCTTTTGGCTAAAGTCATAGTCAGCGACAATCTTATCACGATGTGTAGCTAGTGCCTCTCGCTCAATCTGATATTCCTTGAGTTCTTTTTTGAGAAGATCGGGGTTTATGTTTTTGTCTAGACGAGCTTTTTCTAAAAGTGCCAGTGTTGTTTCTGATGGAACAAGGGTGCTTTGATACTGGACTAAAGCACCATACAGTTTATTGAGCTCCGCTATTTTGTCACTTAACCGCTCTAACTCCTGATCTGTTTTGTCCAATTGCTCCAAAAAGTTTTTTTCTAAGTCTTTAAACTGCTCAGAGTTCGTGACATGATTAACAGATAAGAAGTTTAACTCGTCTACTAGACGGTCGAGTTTTGAGAGATAGCGGTTCTTATAGAGAATGGTTTCACCATTTTGACTAGACAATTGTTTGATTAGTGTTGTTCCTGTAATAAAGCGATTTTGTTCCGAATGGTCTGGGTTTAAAAAATAAAAGAAGTCTTTACGTTTTAGATAAGCCGTAAAACTGCCATCCGCATTTTGGTCTAACAAGCGTGCAGGAATGGCAACCGTACCTTTCCGATCTAAACCAAAACGGATGGGCACGTGTAAAGAACGAGGGGTAATGGTCTCCACCTGCCACGGTTCAATAGTCAGCTTCATCTCAAAGTCCTCTGCGTCTTTTTCCATAATCTTGTCATACTCCGCCTTAATACTATCTTTGTCAAAAACAACTGCATTTGTTGCTAAACGTTTGGTGATGCCTTCAAGGCTGTAGCGTCCTTTTTTAGACAGGCTACGGTCACGAACCACACGTTTTTGTGGCTGATCGCTTAACCGATAGGTTACATACTTACCGCTGGTGTTGACTTGCAGGTTAAGCACTTGGGTTTTTTGGAAAAAATCCTCCAAATCCAGTGAGTGCTTAAGCAAAAAGTCCAGGCGTTGCTTAATCTCAAAACGAAAACTATTTTTTTGGCGCCAAGCAGAATAGACGGTATAAGACGTTTTGAGTTTAGGTTCAAGTACCATAGCTCCCGCAAGCTCTGCTTGTCTGTTTGAGATTTGAAAAAGACTACGTGCCGTTTGTTTTTGCCAACGAAACTTTTTTAGCGTAACTTGATTGGTCGTGTTAAAAATGATGTGGTTATGCAAATGCCCTTTATCCATATGGGTGGCAACGATAAACTGATAATCCCCACCCGTCAACTCAAGTGCTGTTTGATAACCCAGCCGGTTGACTTCTTCAGGACTTAACTTATCCTCTGGTGCAAAAGATTGGATGATGTGATGTGCCATAACTTGATTGGGGTTGGATAAGTCCGACATTTCTTTATTGCTTCTACCATGATTAAAAGCTGCCGCCGAATCTTTGACCAAAAAGAAATCATCAAAAACAGACTCGGCATCTGAAGCGTCCACCACATCATGTCCCGACACCAAGCGTTGATAAACCTGTCCGTCTTTTAAGACGTAAGGAAAGTCCGAATGGCAATCGTTCTTTGTAACACGTTTTAGATTGGCATCATCTCGCAAGATGTAATTGAGAGAACGTCTGAGTTTACGACTTTCTTTAATCTGAAGAACCTTGGTGATGACCATGTGCTTTTGCCAACTCCTTAACTTTAAACTCTTTACCGATAACGTCTTTTAAGGTTTTGATGTCATGGAGTAACGCCTCCATAAGTTCACTATCCAAATCTTCAAAGGTATTGACGTAACGGACAAGTTGGTTGATGTTTTGTCCGATGCGGTTGACTTCGAGCCGCAACGCTTGTAACTCTGAATAGTCATAAGTCGCTACCTGCCCTTGAAGCAACATTTCTAGCGCAAAGCCCTGAAACGTCTTTTGGTGGGCTTGCGCCATGCGTCTTTTAATGCGACGGGCTTCTTGATCGGTGGCACGTAAGACAAAAAGGTTGTCTCGTGTACGATTGCTTTTTACCATTAGCTTTTTTCTCCTTTTTAGGCTATTTCGCCACTTTCTGCTCTTGCAAGATTAGCACGTGATTATCCACGTGCCTCGAAAAAAAGCCCAAAAAGCCCGATTGGCGCTAAAGCTGCCTCGGACTTTTAAACTTTTTTATTTTGGGGAGAACCCCAATCCCCCCCTTTAGCGCTTAAGCCGTTAAGCAACTCATGCTTTTAGGTCAGTGCTCCCTTTTCAAAAAGGATACTAAGGTCTTTGAGACAAAGTGCCAAGTGGCAACCCTGTCTTTTTTCAAAAATCACTTAAGGCTTGATGGCTATTTAGGGAAATGTGTCTTATGACGGTTCGTCCATTTGGATACTGACCTTATGTGAAAACATCTCCTTTTTAAAAAGAGCGTATTCTGTATCGGTGAGCTGTTCCAAATAGGCGATGGTCACGTGATAGTCATCCACTAAGGGACAATCACTCGCTTCTAGTTCCTGTGCTTCCTGCTTTAAGTAAGCAAGCATCTCGCTTCTTGTGTAGGTGTTAAAAGGGGCTTGTAGGACTTCTTGTCCCTTAAGATAAGCGTCAAGGTCAACGAAAAGCGACCGTAAAATCATCTCACTGGTTGTCTTTATCATGGTCAACGTCTCCTTCTATTAGGTTTACTGTTTTAGTCCTTGAGCTACGATGCACTACTTTTTCGTAGCTCGTTGGGCTTTTTTTGGCGTGTCCTCTTCTTTGGTTTGGTGCTGTTTTGCTGTAGCTTTAGCTGCAGCTAAACTCGCATAAAAGTTGTTCGTGGTCTTTTCAGATGTCGCAAGAGGAGCTTTCGCTTCCTGGTGTTTTACTTGTGTGCGCTCTTGATAGATGGTAAGCGTCTTGTCCATACGCTCTATCAAACTTTTGGCTTCGTTTTGAATGACCTCTAGATGTTGCGTCAACTGCTCTAACCCTTGTTCAGGATGCATCCAATTCTGCCATATTTCTAAATAATCAAAAGAATGTTTCGTCGGCAGTCCAAGATGACGGCATAGCACATAAGTGACAGATTCTATTTGAAAATCTCTATCTGGCTTGGTCATAAACCCATCCTTAAAGTGTGGGTTGAGTTCTTCTAGTTTTTTAGAGTTATGCAATTCAGACTCGGCAACTTTTTGAATCAAGGTCGTTAAGGTCTGTTCGTAGCTCATGTCTTTTTGAATGGCAATGTAGTTGTGTTTTTCGTGATATAAGCCTTCATCCTCTACATACTTCCAAAAACGAATGGGAACACCGTTTTGTTTTTCTGAAATATCACGTAAACTACGGTAGATATTTTGAAAGTAGGTTTTGTCCATAACATCAGGAACAATGGTCTTGCTTTGTGGCAAGTCTAGTGTTTTGCCTTCCTGCGCTTCGACTTGAGAGACATCAAAGACAGGAATAGCCTTAAAATAGGTTCGTGTTTTTTCTTGTCCTTGGTCATCAAGAAGCGCCTGTCCCTTTTTATCGGTTAGGGTGACGGTTTTAGGAGCTTGGACATAAAGGGCTTTTTCTCCTTTTTTCACTCGACCCCCACGATTTCGCCATTCTTTAAACGAAGCTACCATCGTCGCTGTTCCCAGTTGACTCTTAAGCAAGCGAGCATTGCGACTCGAATAGTGGCTAAAATCTGCCAGCCCATCTAGATAATTGATGTAATTATCTTGGTCAAAATAGTCCTTGTTCCTTTCTTGTAAGTGTTGGTTGATGGCTTTGGCATCTCCCTTTTTAATCAACTCACTGAGTTCTAGGTTGTGCTGTTGGCGCTCTGCTGGGTTGTCGGAAGCGTTGTTGGGGTCGGTACCACTTCCTTTTTCAATACCATCTGGTGTTCCGTCGCCATCACTATCAGCACTAAAAGGATTTGTTCCAAGCGCTGCTTCTTCATCATCGGTTAAGCCATCACCGTCAGAGTCCTTAGGAAAGAGTGTTTTGTCGTTTTCCTTTGAGACCTGCAAGGGGTCAGAAGCTGTTTTTATTTTTCCCTCCAACCATTGCGCATAAAAGCGAGACTCCTTATCTACGACAGATAGGTTGATAGCTTTTTGCACAAGGTCGTCTAAACTCGTTGAGTTAGCGCCTAGTTGAACAAAGAGAGCATATTCTTGTGGGTGACGTTCCTGAAAAACAACATTATCAAGAATAGCTTCTTCGCCCTTGTCATAGGCTAAGCTAAGAGCGGCGGTAAAATCTCGAGGAACAACATTATCTGCTAGTGCTTCTAAGCTCTCCCTTTGAGCTAAGCCTGCCAAAACAGTTTCATCTAACTTTTTAAGGTCTTGATAATAAGGGGCATCAGATAGACTTTCACTTATGGTCTGTGTCTCCTCACCAATGTTATAGCGTAGCCCTTCCTCCAAAACCTCACCTTCTGGACTTAAGAGGTCAAACTTAGTTTTGGCATAAGGCAATACTTCATAGCCCGCCTCTAACGGAGAGTCTGTCGTGCGCTTTTTGAGTCGGTCAAACTGTTTTTGATTTTCCTGATAGAGTGGTGTGGTAAAGTCCTCATAAGAGAGAATGGTGCCTTCTTCCATATTTTGAAAAATGGGACTTTCTGACCAATGAAAACGGACGTGATAGCTAGGCTCTTCCTCCGCTTCGACCTTGCGATGTTGTTCTTCTTCTAGCGATAATTGGGCTTGGTATTCCTCAAATTTATGTTCTAGCTCTTGGCTAACGTATGCCAACGCATCAGAAGAGACCTCTTCTCCTTTGGCATAAGCCCCCATTGTCTGATTAAAGACATCGGTATAGCGGTCGTCTAACATCTTGTATTCGTCCAACAGTTCTTGGGCGCTTTTTTGTGGTGTGTTCGTTTCCATGATTGCCTCACTTTCTATTGGTTGTTTTAACAGGGCAGTTACGTGTTCTATTTCTTCAGGTGTTTTTGGGGCGTAGCGCTTGGCAACCTCAAAGCTACCATCATCCTTTAAAGTCAAGGCTACACGACGTAAGCCTTTGACAAAATAAGTGTCTGGCTGTTTTTTCCATTGACGAACCTGTCCTTGGTCAATCAACGCTTGCGCTTGGGGACTAATGGTGATTGTGTCCAGGCGCTTCACTTGATCCTCAAGAACCTTTAAACGCTTGGCATAGGTTCTCAGTGTTGCCTTGGTGTAGACGGACTCCCCACGCTTGCCTTTTTCAATCTCTTCACGAATGCGTGGAATATTATCGATCGTTAAGGCAAGACCAGTTCCCCAGCGATTAAGCCCTTCGTCTTGATACTCTAGGGACTGGATGCGTTCTTCTTGTTTAGAGATGTCATCTAGGAGGTTTCTTGCCCGATTTTCAAGCTTTTCCTGACGCTTAAACCAAGCCTCACCACCTCGCTTATCGTTCATCGGTTGCCCGTTTGTGAGCTTCTGGTGGGCAAAAACAGCCTCGACAGCCATGTTGTACTCTTCCTCCAAGCGCTGTTTCTTCCGTTTGGCTTGTGCTAAACGGCTATTATCTGAGGACGTTTCTTGTACTTGATGACTATCAGACGCTTTTTCGTTCATTTCACCTTTTTCTACTTCAGTTGTCATCTGACTTTCCTCGCTTTTCATTTGTTTCAGGTAATCATTCCAATCCATTTTGTTCTGTTCTTCCTTAAGTGGTGGTATATCAACCGTCATTGGGATACCGTCAGCTTGTAAGTCCTTAATAAAGCCCCGTCCAGCGTCGTCATTATCAACGGCTAGGGTAATGAGATTGGGGGAATCTTTCAGAATCCTTGTTGTTTGATGAATGTTATCTAGCACCCCTCTGATAGACTCTCTAGGCATGGTTTTGGAATACTGTCCATCTGTCAACAAATCGGCTGTGTAGCGGCTAATCACCCCTTTTTTAAGCCCATCCATAGCCACCAAACGCACATCAGATAAGCTGTCTTTATGGAGCTCATAATAAGACATGAGGTCAATCGGAGCTTCTGTAAAGACTAGGCGTTTGGGAGTCCCAATATCTAAGTGAAAACCAGCGAGACCATCCGAGTGCCGCATGATTTTCTTTAAGCGCCCTCGCTCAGGGTGCTGGACTTTGTTTTCAATAATCCCTTGTAGGCTGCCTCCAATCATCACTCCATCGCTATCCCGACTTTTAAAAAGGATAACGGGTTCAAAGTAATCGCCCTTTTTAAGCGTGGCGGAGACCATATTGCCTGAAGCAAGAACGGTATCAATGGTGTCATCTGAGAGTCCCCTCTCTTCCTTAAGATAATGCCTTCCAAGTTCAAAATCCTTGTGTTCATAAGGGGCTAGGTAATTTTTAAAGGGTTCCTTCTTTTCGGGTGTGACAGTAACTTTAGGGAACTCCCCCGTTTCGACAAACTGCACCGCCTCCTTAAAAGGCGTTGGACGCCCCGTCCACTCTTCTCTAACAACACGGACGAGATCAATAGTGTTGCCTCCTTTGCCCCGTGACCACCACATGAAGCGGTTGGTCTTAGGGTTAATCTTAAAGCTATCATGCTCCTCCCAATAAAAGTGATTGCTCTCTCTTTTGAGCGACATGCCAAGAGCTGTGGCAACTGCCACAATATCCTTACTGGCTAGCTTTGTCAGCTGTTCTTGGGAGCGCTTTTTCACTAAGTGTTGACTATTTGCCATGTGTATCTCCTTTTTCGATTTGTTTGGTGATTGCCCACTTTATCTTTTGGACAAAAGCATCCGAGCTTACCTCCCCTTGTCCAATTTTAGCCAGTACCGCCTCCCATTTTCCTGTGGTCTCTGGGTTAGTGTAGCTCACTTCTAAGGTATCTAGGTAGTGAATCAACTGTCTGCCACGTTCAGTTGGAAAGAACTGTCCTGTTTTCTTATCCTTGGTCACATAGCCTTTGGTTTGAATCAAATCAATCATGCCGTCTCGTGTCGCTGAGGTGCCGAGATTATACTTAGGCAGCAGCTTCTTTAACAGAATAGACTCGCTGATACGTGTGGGGGGCTTGGTCATACGCTTCACCTGTTTAGGCAATACCGCAATCTTTTGCCCTTCTTGGTAAGCAGGGATTTCTTTATCTTCCGCCTTTATGGACACGTAGCTGCGCCAACCTAAACTCTTTGTCACTGTTCCTGTTGCTTTAAAAGTCTGATTGCCATTCGTGAGTAGGACTTGGGTAGACTGATAATGATAATCGCTACTAAACATCAAAAGCGTCCGCTTGGTAACGGTGGTATAAATCAATTCTTCATCGGTTGATAGGTCATCCAGGTTAGGGACAAGCTCCGTTGGGATAATGGCATAGTGCTCTAGCACCTTGTCATCATTGACATAAGGCTTTCTAGCCTTGCGGTTTGGCAGGTCAAAAGATAGATTAAGGGCAGCTTGATATGCTTCTATATGTTTGAGAAGATAAGCGTACTCATTAGTCGTAATGGCTGTCGCATCCGTTCGTGGGTAAGACAAAAAGCCTTTTTGATACAGGCTTTGAACAAGGTCTTTGGTTTTGGTGGCTTCAAACTGATAGTTCTTACTCATCTCAGACTGTAGTTGAGTGAGATTATAGAGTTTAGGGGCGGTTTGGCTTTTATTTTCAGTAACCACCTCGCTCACTTGAGCACTACTCTCCAACAAAGCAAAAGCCTCCTGAGCTTCTTGTTCTGTTTGGTACTTGGTATCGTTGACAAAGACTGTCCCATCTTCAGCAAGTAAAGCCAGCTGCCAATAGGGCTGGGGTTCAAAATGGGTAATGGCTTCATCATTTCGGACAATCAAAGAAACGATTGGGGTCTGTACTCGCCCCACGGACATGGCTTTTTCTTTTTTGCCTAGCAGCCCTTCTGCTTTCATCTTAAGCGTCACAAAAGGACTGAGGTTAAAGCCCACTAGCCAATCGGCATCACTTCTCGCAGCTGCTTCATGGAAGTAGTTAACCGATAAAGCGGGGTCACGCAAGCGCCCAAAAGCTTCCTGTAAGCCCTTAGTCGTTAAAGAGTTTGCCCAGAGCCTGTAGCGCACTTTTGCCAGTCCTTGCGGAATCAACTCCAAGATACGATAGGCAATCGCCTCGCCTTCACGGTCAGGGTCAGTGCCAATGATAATGCCATCCACTTCTTTAACCGCCTTTTGAATCGCTTTAAAGGCTTTCAGAGTTCCCTTTTTAGGGGTATATTGAAAGCTATCAGGCAGTACAGGAAGATTAGCCAGTTCCCAATTTTCAAAGTTGGGGTAAGGGTTAACTCGCTCAACCAAATGCCCAACAGCAGGGGCTACGAGAACCTCAGCGCCTAAAAGCGCAGAAGTCACCCTAAAAATGCCTTTTTCTTCTTTAGGACTACCAAGAGCATGCGCATATTTGCGAGCTTGGTCTGGTTTTTCTGCTAACAATAAGTATTTCACAAGGTCACCTGCTTTCTAAACTTCACCATAATAATCCTCCTCATCATCCGGTAAGGTAAAGGAGCGTTCTTCATCTTCTGATGTTTGAGAGGGCGTTTCTGTGGCTTTGTTTATTTGGTCTTTGGGTAATTGGTCACTAATTGGTTGTAGAATCGCCGTGTCAGACGGTGGTTCAAAACCATTCTTTTCTAAAAAATCTTGGTAATCGCTAAGGTCTGGTTGAAAGACCTCTGCGTCAGAGACACTGTCTAAAAAGTCATCAATATCGGTCATGTAGCGTTTGTAGTGGTACCACTTCTCATCTTGGTAGTCATTGGCTAACTCATCTTTTAAGGGATGATCCAAGACAGATGCCTTTTTGTCCCGCAAAACATTTTGTTTTGAGACAAAGACCAGGGCTTCATCCACTCCGATACGGGCAATCTCATCGGGCGTCATCAAGTCCCGTTGATGGGTTTGATAGCTGGTAGAGCCAGACACCCGCTGTCCCCTTTGTTCCGAGTAGCTTCTTTGGGTAATGGTTTGTTTCCCTGAGCGCATGGAGAAATACTTCATGGTATCTTCATCATTTGTCCCAAGAAATAAGAGGGTGGCACAGTTGTTTAAAATGGTTTTCCAATCATTGCCATAGAGAGAACGCAGTTGGTTAATGGCTTGGACAATAATCTTAATGGACATTTCACGGCTCCGAACAGAAGCCAAGGTCTCATTTAAATGCGGGATTTTACCGAATAGCGATAGGTAAGCCTCTGGTGTTACCACCTCGGGCTTTTCCCCCGCTCCACACCGTGCGTGATAGTTTCCCATCACACGGCGTTCCACCGACTAAATCTTACTTTTTAGTGCCTATATAGTCCTCGAATTGTATCATTTCTAGCTTCCTGTGTTCACGAAGCTTATTGATTTTATCTTGCATTTCTTTGGTCAATGGTAGGTTTTTGAGTAGCTTACTTACTTTATTGCTATTTTCTTCTCCTACCAAATCCGATACTTCTTTTGAGAGAATAATTAAATTCCTGTAGGTATCGTTACGCTCTCCTTTGCAAGGCTTGATGTGTTCACAGACCATATCCACGATGGTCAAAGCATTATGCGTAACAGCACATTTGCCTTTTTGTGCTATATACCTTGAAAGAGCATTATCTGCCATCTCTAATGTAGGATAGAGATGAGCATTTTCCATCATATACTTCATAACTTCAAAGCTGATACAGTTTTCAGCATCTGAGTATTTCCTCACATATTTGTTGACTTCACGTCTTTTATATTTTGGATATTCATAAGATACATATCCGACAGGAACAATCATACGACCATTTATCCATCTACATTGTTTGGACTTTCCGTACTTATCCAAGATGTATTTGCTTGTAATTTCACCTTGTTTCTCTATGGGAAAGCATCGTTTATTATGATTCATTCCGTTGCTTTTCCCTGTAACCTTAAAGGCTATTTCCGCAAAGTCGGATGACACAAGCGTTGCCATACAGTAATAATTGTGCATTCCCATGACCATAGCGTTGTAAAGACTTATATTTTTATCTAATTCACTTTGTTTGCTTGGGTTTTTAATATCTTTCCAAACAGAACCCAGTTTACTGATAACCTTGACTTTACTCTTATCTGCCATATGGGAACGAATAATCCATTTATTCCCTTTTGGTACTACTTTGAATTTTATTCCAAGAAAAGTCGTGTAGTTCTTTCTAAGGTTGGTAATTCCTGATTTTTCATCACTTGTCTGCAAATGCAGATTTTCAGCCAACCATAGCTTCGTAGCCTTCATTACCTTGACAGCTGTCGCATAATCTCTGCAAAAAATCTTGAAGTCATCTGCATATCTAGTAATATACATTTCTTTCAATCTTGTTTTTGCTCTGAGCTTGTTCCATTTCTGCGTTCGGTCTATTGTGAGTATGTTTCCTTCATTATCAACCTTTGTAAACTCGTAGCCTGTACTTCCCTCTTTGATTTTGAACAGTTCCCACTGATTAGCAACCCACCAGTCCAGTTCATTCAACACTACATTAGCTAGTAACGGAGATAGAATACCACCTTGAGGTGTGCCTGTTTCTGGTGTAATAACTATGTCATTAAACAGAATGTCCGCTTTTAACATTTGCTTGATTATTATAATCAGCTTTCTGTCCTGTACTCCCAATCCCCATAACTGACGGATAAGTTTTGAGTGGTCAATATTATCAAAGAATCCTGTAATGTCTACATCTACAACAAAGTGCAGATTTTGTATCTGTGCCATTTTATAGCACTGTGCTATTGCGTTTTGCGTAGACCTATATGGTCTGAAACCATTATTTCTTTCGTGAAACTTAGCTTCACAGATTGGCTCTAGTATCTGTAAGACACACTGTTGTATTAGTCTGTCCCAAATGCTCGGAATACCAAGAGGTCTTGTTTTTCCGTTATATTTCGGAATTTCTACTCGTCTGACTTTCTTTGGTTGATAATAGTTCAACTTGTTTCTGATGGTTTTTATGACCATTTCGATAGGTAATTTCTGTATTTCTACAATTGTTTTACCATCTGTACCAGGAGTTTTACTCCCGTTATTCTTGCAGATATTTCGATACGCAAGTATGATGTTTTGGTCAGAGACAATCATTGGCATAAGCCTATCAAATCTCTTCCCTTTTAGGCTATCTTCATAAAGCTGATAGCCTATTTCTTTAGCGTCATACCTTTCTGCATTTCGTTCTGCTTTATTTACAATTCGTTTTGCCATAGTAACCAACTCCTTATCGGAGAATGATTTTTTCTTAGTCGCACCACGACAGCTATGAAAATCTCCTTTTGGTGATTACTATATAGACATGAAAGAAAATTTAGTATCGGCTTGTGGCTATCCCTCCACCGCTTATTATCACGGCTTCAACGGTACTGTGCCACTGCTCTCACAACCATAAATGCACTTATTGTAGAAAGGGTTCTTTTAGCCTTTTCATTTTCGATACAACTACGGTACTTTGTCGCTGATACAGTCAGCTCCCGTATTGGTTGCTTTCCACGTTCCACATAACTTAGGATTGTTACCACTTAGGTCATTCCTTTAGCCCTGCAAGTATTATCTTCAAGAGTTTTCTCAAGATACCTGCGTCCTGTAAACACAGAGGGTATTTCATACTAACAACTTTTACTTTACCCCACTTGCGTACCCATTGGTACACTGGCATTTCTACCAGCCATTCGTTTAGAGCCGTACATTCGGAATTTTGTCAGACCGCCTATTTGGTCATTCTAACCATATGGCAACCCCGCCCGCACTGTCACACACAACACCTACCTCTAGGTATCTTTCCTAGTATTTCTACTTTAGGGTGTGCTTCGCACGACTTCTCCGAGCTTATAACCTTAGTCATCTGTATTCAACTAACGCTATTCGGAGTATTAGCGAATTCCCTTCAGGGCGTTACCCCTTCATTTGAAATTTCAGTTATGCTGTTCTCTAAAACCACATTATTAAATTATTTGTGACTTTAGGCTACGCTTTTGTCGGTTATTCCTACCGCTTTGGGCGTAGAACGTGTCACACCATTAGCAAACTCATCCAAGTAAAACTGCACATGTACCAAGTCATCAGCCGTGTAGCCCTCCCGTTCACCTTGTAAAATAGCATCCGCATTATGGGTCAGCTGATCAAACATGACGGTAAAGAGGGTGGAAGCGAGAAAGTTATAGGCTTTATTGGTTTCTGAAATTGCCACAAAGACTGCGGTCTTTTCCGTATTCCACCGCTCCATCTGCATGGAGTCGTTACTAATGAGATTGGTCACCGCTTCATGGTCAAAGATGGAATATTGCGCAGAAACAATGGCTAAAACACTGGTTCTAGTCTCTGCCTCAAAGTTAGCGTTAAAGAGCTGCCATTGCTTTCCAGCATAGTTATTAGGGAACTTCTCCTCAAGCTGTTCAAACATAATCTCTACAGGACTTGGGGTTTCATCATCTACCCGTTTCATGTGCCGAAGCATATCCGCAACCATAGAGAGATTAGGGTCATAGTTTCGCCAGGAGCTGTCAAAATAGAGGTAGCCGATAAGGGCACGGTTTAAGAGGAGCTTCGCTTGAGTCCAAAAGTCCTCCCCCTCACGGTCGCCCTTTTTGGTCCCTTCGACAATAGCTTCAGTGATGCGGTCAATATCCAACTCAGAGTGCATGTAGTGAAAAGGGTTAAAGGTGTCTGAGTTGGTCAGAGTGACCAGATCAAAGACTTTAATCTGATAGCCGTGGTTTTCAAGCATAGTGCCCACTTCATGAACGAGTAGTCCCTTAGGGTCAGTGACGACAAAAGAGCTGTTCATCTGCATGAGATTAGGTTTGACGTAGGTGAAGGTTTTCCCATCCCCTGGTAACCCAACGACCAAGACATTTTTATTGAGCTGCCACTCAAAGGGGAGACGTTTATTCAATAACCCCATCTGAGCGTTCTTAGTGAAAATCATGTTGTTTTGAGTTTCCTTATCTCGAAAACCCACTAAGTCTTGTGGTGTCGCAAAGCGAGCAGAACCAGACTCTTCCCCATGCCGATAGGTACCATCTGGTTTGATTTTGAGATAAGCAAACATCCCTATCAGAAAGCCTATGAGGGCAAAAAGTAGCGCCAAAGGCGAATGGTCACTATAAAAATAGGGCGCTCCCATGTAGTGGTCAAGAACATAGACATAAGGTGAAAAAGGTTCTGTCATGCTGGGAGCAGGGGCTAGAGCGTAGAGGGCATAGGCACGGTGGCAACAAAAAGCCAGCAAAACGCCTAGGAGAAAGTAGGGCAAAAAAGGTTTACGCTTAATGGTCATGAGATTGCCTTGCCTTTCGTTTTCTTGGTGACGGCTTCTACTCCTTTTGCTTTTTGGTCTTTGACGATAGCTGCCATTTGTTCCTTGGGCGTTTTTTCATAGGGCTTTTTAAGGAGCTCGTCCTTTGCCTTTTTGGGGTCTTTCATGATGTCATTGATAGCTTTATTGATGGCATTTTCTAAGACTACATGATCTTTACTTTCAAACCAAATCTGATACTTACCATCTGTTTCCTTTTTAAAATGAAAACGCACGCCTGATTTTTTGAGTTCCTTTTTGACTTTATCCAGATTAACCTCCCCCTCAAGAAACTCTCTCATGTCTTTAGAGTAGCCACTATCATTAAACTGTCGCCAATTTTGTTCACCGTGATTACTGTGTTCTTTGTACTTTTTATAGCTTTGATGGATGACAAAAGCCAGCAACTGTAAGAGCTGCTTACCTGTTTGAAGCGCTACACGCTGACTGCGATCCATAATGTGTTCTTGTTCCATGGGATACTCCTTAATGTGGGTAAGGGCTTAGCTGTGGAGCTTTGACTAAGAGATAGCCATAAGTTGCCTCTTTTGCTTGTTTTAGGGTCAAGGTCAAGCGGATACTTTTCACCTGCCCATCACTCTCCCGACTGCTGAGAACATAGGTTAAGGTCTGTATCTTTCCTGCAGTTTTCTCACTTTCGAGTAAAACGCTGTTAGGGCTTGATGTGGTAGGCTCTAGTTTTTGACTAGCGACACTGCTTGCCACAAAACTGCTTAGGTTTGAGGATTTGGCATAGTAAGCACTGATAAAGTAACGACAAAAGACATCGGCACTGTGATCGTAGCGAGTCATCGTTGAGGATACAGTGCTTGTCGCCTGTGTTTTATGAGCTTGTTTTGAAATTCCAAGCAGGGCAATAATTGATACTAGAATAGTCATAATCATAAAAAAGATATACAGTCCCACAACCCATTTCAAGCGTCTTCGAGAGGTCACATTGGTCAAAGAAGTTTCTTTTTCACCTTTGAAAGCTTTAGGCGGTGGCACGATTTGGGACTTGTCCTTACTACGCTGTTTAGGCTTTTTACTCGCCTTTTGGAAGCCAAAATCAGCCAGCACATCTACACTATCGGTACCATCTCGTTGCGGAATAACCAACTCCCTAGACTCTAACACCCTACCATCCTTATCTAAGTGCTTCAACACATAAGGAGCACTCTGGTTGGTTGCTAATAGGCGCTTTTCTAGGGTTTCAATGGCATAGAGAAAGCTGGAGCGATTATCAAACTCGCTCCGCTCACCTGTCACTTGATTATCTAGCTGAAACATCAGCCTTCACCTCCTTGTCTGCCCGCCACAAAGTCCTCAAAGTCTGCGAGATTGCCGTGCTCCAGCATCATCTCACGCAACCGTTGATTTTCAAGGGCTTCTAGCTCTGCCTGTAATTTGTCTACTCGGCTCTGTGCTTGCGCTAAACTAGCCTCCGCCTTTTGAAGCGACGCTTGTTTATCCCGCAAACGTTGACTAAGGCTTTTGGGTTGGCGGTGGCGTTTGGTTTTGTCCTTATTTTCTGGAAAGTGTTGTTCTTCGTTCATGCTATCCTCCTATACGTTATACGTCTAAATCTTCTAAGTCAGACACTTCGCCTGTCTCACGATCCACAACCTTTGGGGTTTCTTGTTTGGGCATGAGACGGTACCACTTGTCCACCAAAATTTCTGTACGCTTATGGAAACTGCCATTTGCGTCTTGATAGGTTCTGGTTTGGAGCCTACCTGTGATTTGGACGACATCGCCCTTGTGAACCAGACTGACAAAACGTTCCGCTGGCGTGCCCCAAAGGCAAGCATCAATAAAGTCTGTTGGATAAGTATTATCAGCTGCCTTATAGTCCCTACTTGTCGCTAAGGTGAAACGCACCAGAGAGTGATCGTTAACACTCTCGAGGTCACCTTCCTTAGTTAAACGTCCTGTAATAATCGCTTGATTTTGCATAATCGTCTCCTTTACTCATTGGTATCTGCTTCTTCTTCTGAAGATAGCTGTGTATTTGTTGTCGTGTTATTAGCCGTCACATCTCCATAAGCCTGATCTGCCACGTTGCTGTCGCTTGAGGTCATTAAAAGCGTTGTCATTTGATTGACTAAGTATTTGCCGTTAATCTCTGTGTAGCTGAGCTTAAGGGTGGTGCTATTATCAACATTGGTCTGGGCACCACTAGAGCTGTTTTTCTTTTGAAGCAGGTCATTGGTGTAATGTACCTGGGCAATGACCTCCTTATCTTTCGTGTTGATGTAGAGTTTAGCGGAGCTAAAGGTGAAATTCACTACATAGCCCTTGTAGGCTTGGTTTTGCGCCTCGTTTTCTTCCGAAACGGTCGCTGTATACAAGCCTTCGGTCATATACTCCTTATAACGATTACGGTTTTCACCGAGGTCTTTTTTAGTATAGTAAGCCACTAAAAAGGAGGTCACCCACTTGTTAGTGAGGGCTGTGCCTTCTTTAGCTGCTTTCGTGGTTTGTTGGCTCTTTGGGGTCACCTCCTTGTGGTGTCCCATTTGTCCAAAGCCAAGACCGACCAAAAAGACTAAAAGGAGGATAACTCCCATCACCACTCGCTTTAAAAAGCTGACTTTTTGTGTATCAATCATAGTTTTCCTCTCTCAAAAAAAGCAGCCCCTTAAGGAACTGCTTCTATGGTTTAATTGGGTGTCGCAAAGGTATAGTAACTGGCAGGGCGACACACACGCCAGTGGATTTTATCTTGCACACCATCAAAGTTACATTCAGACACTAGGAAAGTGCCGTCGTCATTAACCGCTTCCACAATCCCCACATGTCCATAAAGCGCAAAGGTGCCATCAAAGCCACCAGCAGTCGAGACCACTGCACCTTCTTTTGGCGTGCTACTAAACTTCCAGCCCTTAGCCACTAGTGAGGACACCCACTGTCCGCCGTTTCCTAAGCGAGCGTAAGAGCCAGACAAGTCTGTAATCTCCCCGAGCTCGACTAAACGGTTGTAAGCATACCAGGTGCACTGACCAACGGGATAGCCGCTTCCTGGTTGTGTGGTCATGGCTTTAGCGGTTGGCATACTTTTAACTTTAGAGCGGTAAGCTTCTGGGAAATTCCAAGACGAAGCTAAGCTACCACCACCTGCCAAGGTCGGTTGATGGAACCACAGGAGGGCTTGACGGGCTATCTTTTGACGTTCTGCTAGTTTATTGCCTGGAACGCCCTCCCACTTGGAGAGAAACTCAGCAGTTAAGCTATTTACGTCCCCGCTGCTATCTAAAATTCGCTTGAGGATATTAATGTAGTAAGGGTTATCTCCTTCTAACATGAACTGGACTTGAAGTTCTAAATCATACCACTTCTTGTCCTTAGATTTGGCAAAGTTCCTGAGTAAGGTATGGCGTGTGGCACCGTCAGCGGTGTCTGTCCATTGCCCGAGACCAAGACCTCGGTGTAGGATGTTAGCGTAACCACCCCCATAGATAGCCGGTCCGCCTAGACTCAACCAAGCGTCATCATCCCAAGACCCTTCGCTGGCTCCAACTGGAGGACTCAAATAGTCTCCTTCAGCACGCTTTGGGTTGATACTAGACTCCACGCCAAAACAACCAGCTGCTGCTGCAATGCCGTTGTCCTTAGCGCTGGGGTAATATTTCTTGATATAATCATAGAACTGTTTGGCTCGCCCACTCATTTCAGAAGAGGTTGTGGTGACTGTTGTCGTTTGGGAGTAGGTCACAAAGGGAAAGTAAAATCCAGGGTTAACAAGTGTCCAAAGATAGCCGTTTTTGCCTTTTCCTGTTAAAAAGCCAATGGTATTCTTTTTATAACGGTAGTTTTTCACCAAAGCAAGATCGCTCTCCGAAATGCCGTAAGAAGACAGTTCTGTCTTGCCATAACGCTTGGCATAAGCAATTTTTTGTCCCGAGCGCTTGACTTGAGCGAGCTCTTGAGACGTTTCTACCTTATCGCCTGTCTTCACCCTTGGGGATTTGACATTGTAAAAGATGAAATGAGCATCACTAGCTTTGATAATGAGATTAGTGGTTTTCGTCTTTTTCCCTTGGAGATCTTTCTTGGTAATAGTCACCTTACCATCCATTGGGGCATAGAGGGTTTGTCCTGCACTAGCTTCTAAGGTCGTTGTCGTGTCCACCTTATTTTGACTGGTAAAGCCGTAGCGCTTTGTGATGGTTAGCGTCGCACTGTCTCCTTTGTCATCGTCTTTAGCGTAAAAGGGATTGGTGAGTTCTTGAGTCGCTGCATAACGCCCATTTTCTTTTTGAGCGTCTAAGATGTCCTTGTACTCTGCTAGCTCATCCTTAGACAACCACATCCAAGCCTTACCTTTAGAGCTACTATAGAGCTCTGCCATTGTCTTGAGTTGTGTGATATCCCCATTTTCGGTCTCCCAAATGTCATTAAGAGCATCCGAAAAGTGACTGAAGCCTAAGAAGCTGCCGATTTTCCCAGTCAGTCCATCGTCCCAAGGGGCGTCAGGCTCCCATTCTCCCCCGTAACGGTAATTCATGTACAACAAGATATCATCAATGTTGGTGTAATACGCTACCTTGTCATTAGACTTTTCCCGGTCTTTTTGGGAGAGATAAAGCCAAGACTGATTGAGGGTAAACTCGGTTTGTTGCACGATATTACTGGAAAAGATAGAGGAGACGATGATGACAATAAAGAAAAGAAAACCGACCACCGTAGCCACTATCCATGTGATGGGGTTAGCGAGGACACTTGCTAGAGCAGCCACAGCCCTGCTGGTCGCTAGCCTAAGACTCTCAGTGCTTGCTTGTAGCCACTTGGTTCTAACCTTAGTTGTTAAGGCTTTTTGCGCTGTCTTAGCGGTGTCTTTGGTGGTTTTTAAGCCCCGTCTAGCGCCTTTATAGACGTACTTACTCATCTTGATGTCTTTTTCAAGACTAGAGCGAGCCAGTTTATAGGTGACCTTAGCCCCTTTAGCGCCTGTTTTTCGTGCCAAGCGCCCCGTGTAGCGGAGTTCTCGTGCCTTTTGGCGAGCTCTTGCCACACTTGAGAGCGTATCGTCTTGAGAAAAAGCTGTTTCAGCAATCTCCCCAACACTTCTTTTTGCCGTCTGTTTAGCAAGACTTCTTGCTTTTTGAGGAATGGTGGGATTGCTTTTCTTGACTGCTTTATGGATTTTTCGTGTGGTCTTTTGGGCCGCTTTGGCTTGACTCAAGCTTTCTTTGGCATCCGCTAAAGAAGCAGTGACATCTTGCCCTGCTTTTGCCTTACCCTTAAGGGCTTGATAGTCGGCTTTAGCGTTTGCGACCTGTCGCTTAGCCGCCTTATGGGCTGTTTTAGTGGCTTTTTGTGCACTTCGTCCTGAGAGTTGACTGTGGCGCTGCACACTTTCTTTTATCTTACGGTTTCGTACGGTACGTTTGCGTAAATCCTCCTTGTCCACAAAATCCTCCTATTCTCTTATTTGGGTTGAGACTCCACTGTCCGATAGGCATCGGTTGCCACCAAACGGAAAAGTTCCGTGTGTTTAGGAATGGGGTTCTCAAAGGGTACTGTGGTCTGTCCTGCAACAATAAGCCCTGTTCCTTTTGCTTTTGGCTTTTCAATATAGCGAATCAAAGCATCCGTTAAATTGATGGTTTCGGCTAGGAGTCGAATATCTGTTTTCTTTTGCTTAAGCAGAACGATAAACTCACTATTTGCCAGGAGTTTCCGCCCTTCTGTTCGAGCGAGCAAGGTCTCCACGTTTTGCGTAATCCCTGTTGGAATAGCCCCGTATTTCCGAACACGGGCGTAGAGGTTGGTGAAGAACTGGGCTTGATCGTCTGTTAGGAACTGGTTCTGCATTTCATCAAAGTAGATGCGAGTGGTGAGCTTGCCTTGATTATTGACCACTTGGTTCCAAATATAGTCCTGCACCACCATCAGGGCAAAGGGTTTGAGTTTACCATCTAGCTGTTTGAGGTTGAAAATGACCACTTGATGGGTTAAGTCCACATTGGTCTCATGCGCAAAGATATTTTGCGATCCTTTCGTGTAAGACTCTGATTTGAGCGCTAACTGTTGCGCCACGTCCTCAGGTTGTTCTAGGAGGATATCGTGCCAATCAGATAGCGTTGGTGTGCGGTCTGTGATCCGCTCATAACAGAGCCGTGTCACTCGGTCAATAATGGAGAAGTCCTCATCGGTGACCTCTTTTAGGATATTTTCAAACAGCCCCATAATCAGCGAAGCCTTTTGCCCAACAGGATCAGCATCCTCAGCTGCTAGACTATCCTCATCTGGCAAATCCATTAGGTTTAGATGGGTGGGAGAGCCTGGTGAGATGGTAATGAGCTGAGCATCAAAGGCTCGACCAATATCAGAGTATTCATCTTCGGGATCAACGACAATCACTCGGTCATCAGGATAACGCAGAATCGTTGGAATCACCTCACTGGTCTTAGTAAAGACGGACTTACCAGAACCTGAAGAACCCAAAATCACCCCTGAAGCCGTGTTAAGGTCACGTTGGCGATCAAGGGTGATGATGTTATTGGAAATCTGATTTTGCCCGTAGTAGATGGCGTTTGGGCTATCGCTTTGGAGATCTGTATTGGTAAACGGTATCTGTGTGGCAATATTTGTCGTTGTCATGTCTCGCATGAAACGACTCTTGACATTAAGATAGGTCTTGCCAATGGGAAGCATGGTGTTGAGCGCTTCTTCTTGATGGTAGTAGACTTCTTCAAACTCTACTACGTGTTTACGCCCTGCTTGTTGGATACGGTTGGTATAGTCAATGAGTTCTTCCTCACTACCTGCTTTGACCATGACACAAAAGACGCCTGAGAAAATCTTTTGATCACGATCTTCCACCTCATCTTTCCATTTGGTCGCTTCATCCGCAATTGCCTTTGCCACACCAGAGACGGCAAGGTCACCAGTTATCCCATCTCGAGCAGCGCCTTTTTGAGACTTAATCATGTCCATCTTCACCTGCGCTTCAGCATTGTTAATCTTTTTGATAGACTCGCTGATGTCGTAAGGATTAGCGTGAATGGTAATGGCTAATTCAATCCCAATATCTGTCAGTGACTTGATCAAGCGGTCATTGAGAAAAGAGGGATAGTTGCGAATAAACAGCACCTTGGCATATTTCTTGTCCAGGCGCATTTGATCCGGTTGAAAGAAAATGCGACTAGGAGCAATAAAGGACTTGGTCGTAAGCCCCGAGAGAGCCACATCACGGTAGCTAACATTTAAGTAAGGGTTGCCCCTCAACAGATCATTAAAGATATTGAGCCGTTGACTGCCATCTAGTGCTTTAATAGGCACATCCACAATCTGAAATTGGGTCGCAAAGTGGTTCTCAATATCGTTTAACTTCCGATAGGCTTGCTTACGGTCTTTGGCTTGAGTGCTGACGGTGATGTATTTCACTACTTTAAAGTTGTTCTGATCGGTCGCAAAACGAGAGCGAATCATATCATTGTATTCCTCACGAAAGCGGTCGTTAGCATCTCCCTGTAATTCATAGGTCACTTGATCAAGTAGCGTTGATGGGACTGGGCGATTAAGAATGGTCAATTGGTAAGTATTCTCACTGTCTAGTCCGTTGAGCGCTTCGACATAGTAGTCAATAATGTCTAGCTTTTCATCTTCGCTACTAGTGATATAGTTGGCGTCGCCTAAAGCCCAGGTCTTTGAGTATTCTTCATCTGTGATATGCATCAAGCCATCCTCAAAAAGTGAGGTATAGCGGATGGTATTTTGGGTACTGGGCTTTAGGGCTTGTCGTAGTTGTTTTGAGCGTTCTTTATCTGCTTTAGAGTGTTTCGTCGTTCCATTCGTGAACGCCTTTTGCCTGCGTAAAATTCCCACGGTTTTCCTCCATTTCATTATCGGTCATATAGCTTCGCTCCTGTTGGGTCAACTTAAAGCGCAGCAATTCTTTTAATGTTTCGTCTTTTTTCAAGCCATAAATAGCGCTTGGGGGGATGGTAACGAGTAACATCACATACATGAGAATATCAGGTAGCCCTAGGACTATAATTAGTGTGGATAAGCCAGCCCCTAGAAAGATACCTAACATCATCAGCACTTGTCGCCAAGTGGCACCCCCAACCACCCCACGTTCAAACCCATCAATCGGTTTAAAAAATTCGGAACCTAGTTTGTTCATTGGGTATCGACTCCTTTCATTATTTTTAAATCTACAAAAAAAGACGACTTCCATACGGAAATCGTCCAGTCTTTATATCACACTTAGGGTAAACTACCACTCTACCTCATCTTCTGGTACAAAGGTTTGGGTAGAGGTTAGTCTATCTCTATAAAGTTGTTCCTTTAGCTTTGAAACAGAATGTAAATAAAGTGTTTCAATCATACCATTATAATCGTCCTCACTGACCAGAACGGCATTGCCATTTGGGGTAGAAATTTGGATAGGTTCGTTATGTGTAATGGTGTGTTCTAACATCTTGAACATTTCTTTTCTAAAATGAGTCACTGTTGTCTTTAACATTTGCTCACCTCACTCTAAAACTTATAGTTATGTCCATTATGACCTATACGGGACAAAAAATCAATGAATAACTTCTTACGTTGTCTGTAGTAAACTCTTTGCCGTGCGTTGTGAGCCAAAAAGCAAGATGAGAAAGACAATGCATTTGCCTAGATAAGACAGGCCTGTCGCAAATTGTCCTAACCAAGAATCTCTTGAGAAAACGAGTGAATCGTCCACTTTAAAGCCTTGCCAAATAAGAAGAATCACGACAATGATGACCCCCTGTAAGGCAATGGCTCCAAAACGCTTAAGTAGATTGGTTGCGATGGAACGTGTCTGATCACTCATCCAAAAGGCAACAATAAGCGGCGCAATCGCCTTTAAGAGATAGAGTTCTATAAAACGTAGCAAACTAATCACTTTTAGAGATAATATCGCCGCAGCACCAATCAGATAAGCTAAGATATTGATAGCACCCCGAATAATAAAATTTCCCCCTTTTAGAGCCGTATATTGAAATAAGCCCTTACCTGTAATATCTGTCCCAACTAGCTTCGTTACACCATTTGAAAACCAAAGAATGGCATTTAAAATAGCACCAGACTCAGCTACTAAAAAGTAAGCAATAAAATATTTAAAAGCTACCTCCGCAAAGAGTTTCCAAGTCATCTCACCTCCTTGATTACGAATAAAACGGTACCAGCTCATCATCTCTATAAGAAACATAACAGATACGATGATATAGCCGACTGCCATCAATGATTTATTAATACCATTGACCGTTCGATTAGCAGATTTATTGTAACTTCCTAGAGTTTTTGTCAGCTCTAGTGCAATATCTTTCATAATGCTCCTTATATTATATTTAGTGCAGTTAGCTACTGCCAAAGCCCAAGTGTTATACTTGGAAAAAGCCACTGTGGATTAGTTTCTACCCTCCAATCGCTTTGACGATTTCGGAAAGGCTCTAACCATAGCTTTTTGTTTCAATTGGTAATGAGTTTGATAACGCAGCGACGTTTTATCTCGTGTAAGGTAACAAGACAAAAAGTTCGTGGATAACCAAGTGCGCTTGAATAACCTATATGGAGGTACACATATGATTTTCGTTGGCATTGATGTCGCTAAAAACAAACACGATGTAGCTGTCTTAAACGACAAAGGAAAACTTATTCTTAAACCACTCACTTTCTCAAATACTAGAGCTGGTTTTAACTTGTTCATAAATACCCTCAGTCAGTTAAAACAAGACTATCTCATCGCACTTGAAGATACAGGACATTATGCCTTTAATCTTTTAGATTTTCTTCATGAACATGGAGCAACTGTCTATACCTACAACCCTCTACTCATCAAGGAATTCGCCAAGTCATTATCACTTCGTAAAACCAAGACAGACAAGAAGGACGCCCGTACCATTGCCCTTAAGCTACTATCCGACCCTAATCGGGAACAGTTTCGTCATGATAATAGAAAAGAAGAACTGAAAATTCTAACGAGACACATTCACCGTCTCAAGAAGAAGCAGTCTGATTGGAAAGTACAATACACTCGGTGTTTGGACATCATCTTCCCTGAGATAGATAAAATCATTGGAAAGCATTCTGACTACGCCTATGAACTCCTATCACACTATCCCAGCCCTCAGAAAATGAGTGAGGCTGGATTTGAGAAGCTTCTAGAAATCAAACGATTAACAATGCCAAAAATACAAGATATTCTCAAGGTCGCTCCAAACTCTATCGGAACAACTTCAGAAGCTCGGGAGTTCGAACTCATCGAAATCATTGAAAATATCAAGCATTACAAAAGACTCATCTCTAAAGCTGAAAACAAAGTCGATGAGCTGATGGCTGAGTTCACCTCGGTCATCACAACTGTGGCTGGAATTGGAAATCGTCTTGGATCTATCATTTTAGCGGAAATTAGGAATATCCATACCTTTGACAAACCAGCCCAACTTCAAGCTTTTGCAGGGTTAGAACCATCTATCTACCAATCTGGACAACTAGATACTCAAGGTAAAATGGTCAAGCGTGGGTCTCCACATCTTCGATGGGCTTTAATACAAGCTGCCAAATCAGTGGCTCGCTTTTCCCCTGCTTTTAAAGCTTACCTAAGAATCAAGTTAGACCAAGGAAAACATTATAACGTCGCTGTTGCCCATGTCGCTAAAAAGCTGGTACGAGTATTGTTCCATCTTCTCAAGAACAATACTCCCTTTGATGAAAGCAAGGTGAGATAAATACTTAAAACACAATACTTATCCTTGAAAAAATTTCAGTTATTTCAAGGTGTTTTCGTCGTACTCTCAAATAAGAAAATCGAAACAAAAATAAATTTAAAGTAAACTATTGACTTTTCTTATAGTTTGTCTTTCCATCAAAAAAGAACCTTACACAGTAAGGTTCTAGCTGTTCTATTAGACATCATAGCGAGAAAAGGTCATACCAAAGGCACAAACCACAATGGCAATCCCAATAATCCACGCATCTACTGTTGGATGAGGGAAAAAGTTTGGCACAGCGTAGGTAAAGAACCTCTCTCCAAAGAGAAAAGTGCCAACATCTCGTAGTAGACCTGATGTTTTTTCAGGTTCATTAAAAGCTGCCTGATCACAGAGAAAAACAATTCCCATAAAGATAAAACCAAGCATGAGCTTAGAGACAAACCACATCACAAACACCCCAATGGTGGACTTGATGAGGTTGAAAAAGAGTAAAGTGAGAAAGACAGGCGTCATGATAAGTAACACGCCACCTCTCTTAATCCAACCAAAGGTAGCTGCCATCAAAGTTTTAAAGCGAGAACTCTTGCTTGGATGATAAGTAACAAGACCGCTATCACTATTTTGTCCGACAGTGTAGCGTTCTATCAAGCCTTTTGCTTGCTCTAATTCTTCCGTTGACGATTGCCGTCCATTGATGGCTTCAAAATCTTGGCGATAGGTCGCTTCATCAAAAGTTTTTGTCATCTTCCTCACCTCTCAAACTATCCTTAAGCTAGTCTTAGTATAGCTCTAAAGTACCTAAAAAACAAGTGGTTCTCCACTGGATTTAGAAATTAATGGCATTCATAGCAGCCACAATCGCTGTAGCGACTCCACCTGAAATAACTGCTATTGCTCCACCAGAGATCATAGAAGTCATGCCTTGATCCATCATTTGTGGATTCCCGTTTTTACGCCCTGCAAAATAATCAAAAGCCCCCGTTAGAAGCCATCCGAGTCCGACAGCACTAACAACTGCCCCCATAGCAATAATAACTCTTGTTGCAACTTGCATCGTTGATTTTCCTCCTTTTTGCACAAAAATAAGGCTGCAAGCGTCTTATCGTTCGTTTTAGTTTCTTGCAGCCTAGTAACCTATTTACAAAAACACTAAAAGCCTAGCACAAGTATCTAGGCTCCTAGCGTGTTAAAGCATTGATAGAGACAGTATAACACATTCTCTAATCACCAACCTTAAAGCCTGTTTTCTTTTTCTTGCGAAGAAGTCCAAAGGCTCCAAGACCATCAATTAAGATACCCGCTAAAACACTAAACACTGATGAAGCTTCCCCAGTCGTTGGGAGCGCTGCTTGTTTAGCCACTGGCGCTTGGGCTTGTGGTTTAGCTGGTGTTGGCATTTCAGGTGTTGGGGTCTTCGGTTTCTCAGGTGTATGGGTAATTACGTTAGCAGTCATTTCTTGCCCATTGACAATGTTAACGAAAGTATTTGTCACATCACCTGCGGCAATACGTTCAACTTCAAGATAGAAGTCAGCGTCAAATGTACCTTCAATACCTAGTGAGTTCAAGAACTCTTTATCAATACTGTAAGCCCATTTGCCTTTTTCAGCATCCCAAGTCACTTTTACAATCTTGTTGATAAAGTCATCGTTGGTATCTTGATCAAATTCAAAAGTGAAAGCATATTTAGAACCAGCTTTAATAGTGTCTCCATCTTTAACAACTGTACCATCTTCTAAAGTTACATCGTAAGCTAATTTCAAGTCTTCTTTAGCTGTATATTCTGTTCCTTTAATGACACCTTTCCAGTTACCGGTATAGCGATCATGTACAGTGTCTAGTTGGTCTACACCATCATATTGCCATAAAGTATCATGCTTCACTGGTACTGTCACCCCATCAAGAAGATAACGAATGTAATCACCAATTTTGACAGTTTGATTATCTAGAACAATGCTATCATCGGACTTGTCCAAAGCATGTTTTTCAGGTTGGATGTCAGGGCGTTCAACAACAACTTGATTAGATTGATAGCTGTTACCAAAGTCGATTTGGAAGAAATCATTGTAGACTTTGACTTCTGGGTCAACGTTCAGACGAGCAGGCAAGTCAATCGTGACATTCTTAGCTTGTTTAACGTAATTAGTGTAGAAAGAATTTGGGTCTTTAGCTACCCAGAGATAGAACTCACCAACTGGAGACATTCCGTAGCTATCAAGAATCTTTTGAATAGCTTCGGTACGAGCTTCATCGGACAAGACATGGTACATCGTAAAGAGGTCTTTTACGTCCTTGTTGTCCGCTGTCATCTTGATATTAGCCTCATTAACTGTAAATGCCCCATCTTGCACATCATCCAAAGCAGCAAATCCTTTAGCAATAGCTGCTTTAGACGCTGAAATTGTTGTGTAAGGTTTGTAGTCTGTAGTCAGATGGAAATTGACATTTTTATCCATGACGCTAGCACCGTTAATATCAGCACCGCTATTGTCTGTGATTGATTTAACAGGTTTTGGTGGTTCTGGTGTACGGTTATTGACGGTATCTGAGAATACGGTGTACGTGTTATTACCGACCGTTACCTTGTATGTATTATCGTAGTAAGCATTATCGTATTCACCTTTCCATTTGACGGTTGGGGCTGCAAGCTTCTTACCTTGATACGTTGCTGTGAAAGTGTAAGTATTCTTAGCTTTATCATAAGCGACTGTCCAACCTTTAGCGGTATTAGTAGCTAGGTTTTCTTCCTCAGCTGGAATAACACCTGCTTCCAGTGGGTCAGTAATCACGATTGGGTCACCAACTTTGATATTAGCATAGATATTGTCATGCGTTAGCGTATAAACTTCAGTAGCACCTTTAGCTACTGTCTTACCGTTAGTGCTAACATTGTCCGTGTCAGAAACGGATTTTGAAACAACTGGCTTGTAGTGCAAGTTGTAGTTGTGGTAAGAAGCTTTTAATTGTTGGTTCTTAGTGTTCACTAGTTTAGTAAGAGCAAGCGTTGGTTTAGCTGGATTTTCAGCTTTTACTAATTCGACAGCAACAGGTGTTGTTTCTACTGGATTAACAGCTGTTTTTGTGATAGTAGCGTTAATCGCAGTTGGATTTACCGTCGTTTTGGTAATCGTTGCACTAGTTGATGTTGGGTTAACTGTGGTTTTAACAAGTTCAACACTTTGTGATACGTCACTATCGTTTTTGAATTTCAAAGAAAGGTCTGAACCGACACCCACAACCCACATAGAGGTCTTTTTAGAAAGTAGGAAAGTACCTGTAGACTCTCCTGCACCTAGGCTAAAGGTTTGTGAAATGGCATAAGATTTATTGATGTCCCATGATCCACTTTGATTAACATTGAAAGAAGTATAGAACAACTGATTACCTGCGTTGTCATAGATCCATTCTTCATCTGTAACGTCTACCGCCGCTGCAGCTGCCACATTCTTATACTCTGCTCGACTAATGTTGACATTAGACACCACAACGTCTACTTTCTTAGTCGTTGGGTTGAATGTCTTAGTCGCCTCAACAGTTCCATAAACGATGAAGTAACCTACAAATTTTTGGTTATCATGGAGTGGTGCTGTCCAGGTGAAAGCTCCTGTGGCACTGTCATAAGAGAAGCTATCTTGAATAATATCGCCATTTGGTGCGGTGTAAGCATCAGCTGAGAAAATTGGCTCAGCACTAATATGATTGACCATATCGTTAAGCGCTGACTCGTATTTACTTTTAACAGACTCATAAGCTTGTTGGTTTTGAGCAGCGATAGCTTGAGCTTCTGCAACACTTGAGACCGTTTGTGTTGTCGTTGTGACTGTAATACCGAGGTTTGATAGCTCACTTTCTTTTTGACTAACATCAGCGTTGGTCTTATCACTTTCTGCTTTCACACTAGCGTCTGTAGCCTGTGCTTGTTTAGCAGCATCGTAAGACTTCTGATTTTGGTTAGCAATAGCTTTAGCTTCGTCTGCACTAGCTACTGTTTTTGTGGTCGTATTAACAGTAACACCTAATTTTGAAAGTTCGTCGGCTTTTTGACTGGCATCAGCGTTGGTCTTGTCGCTTTCTGCTTTCACACTAGCGTCTGTAGCTTGTGCTTGTTTAGCAGCATCGTAAGCCTTCTGGTTTTGACTAGCGATAGCTTTTGCTTCATCTGCACTTGTCACGGTCTTTGTCGTTGTGGTTACAGTTGCGCCCAGTTTTTTCAACTCATCCGCTTTTTGATTAGCGTCAGTATTAGTCTTATCGCTTTCTGCTTTCGTTGTGTTATAGGCTTCTTGCTTAGCGTTGTTTTCCTTGATTTTAGCTTGAGCTTTCGCAATCTTTTGATTGTTTGAGGCAGTCAAAGTATTCACTTCATCAACTGTGTGCACGACTTGACTAGAAGTTGTGACTGTCGCCCCAGATTTCTTCAATTCTGTGCTAGCTGCCTCAATAGCATCATTGAGCGTTTTAGCGCTAGCTACTGTAGCGTCATAGACTTTCTTGTCAGCAACGTAAGTCTCTACAGCTTTTTTGTTGCTATCAAGCGTGCTGTCTGCTACTTTTTTCGCTTCAGTGTTAGCCTTAGCAGTTCCGTCTGTGACAGTTGCTGTGTTTGTTGTGATTGATACAGTTGTGCCCGCCTCATACGTTTTTTGGGCGTCAGCAACATAATCATTGTTAGCCGTGATAGCTGATTGGGCTGCTTCATAAGCGGTGTTGTTTTGAGCTTGTTGAGCCGTTGTCGCTTTGATGGCTTCTACTTGCTTGTCCTGGTCAGCTTTGATAGTTTCTTTAGCCGTATCCAGTTCAGCGCTTGTGGTTGGTGTGCCTTGATCTTGGGTAGCGTTTTGAGAGACTGCAACACCAGTATCTTGAGCTTCTTTCACGGCAGATTCCACAACGCTGTTATCCACCGCTACAGTTTCAGTCCCAGTGGATGTGTTAGCTTGTTTGGCATAGGTATCATTATCATTGGTACTAGTCGGCTGTGTTGCGACTGCAGGCGCTTCTTGCGGTGAAGCGACAAGCTCTGTAGTAGCCGCTGTATCTGTAGGCGTTGTCACTTCATCCGCATGTGCTTGTCCTGCAAAGACAAGTGCTCCAGTTAGAGCAATCCCACAAACTAATCCATAAGCTTTTGACTTACGAAAGAAACCGTGACCTTTAGTTGTTTTGGTTTGAAAATTCATGAATACGTTCTCCTAAATTATCTTATTTTTGTTTTGAATGTTGACTAGTTCTTTTCATCTTTTCGAGACCATGCTTTTTGAGCTAAGAATCCTGCAACAACTAGCATACCTGCACCTAAAATGGAAAGCAAGCTACGAGCTTTTTCGCCCGTTTCAGGGAGAGTCGCTTTTGTGCCGTCTGCTTTAGTCACGGTGATTGTCTTATCACTATTGGTTGTCGCTCCAACGGTTTCTGGAGGGACGGTTGAGCCATCAGATAAAACAAGTTGACCATCCTTTGTGCTCACAATGGTAGCACCAGTGTTAGTGACTACTGGTGCGTGTGCTGTCACGTTTTGTACCACCTGACCAGTAATTGTTGAGGTTGTTCCCACTTGTGAAGCGCCAGCTTTAGTGGCTGTATCAGCCGATACACTTGGGTTATTGGTTGGCACTGTTTTATCTGGGGTCACTTGTGCTGTACTACCGTCTGTGGTTGGGACAGTGGTATTACCTGTGTTCGGGGCAGGCTGCTCGCCTGCATTGTCTTTATTCTGATCATCTAGGTTTGGTTGTGTCGTAGTTTCAGAATGTTCTTCGTTTGTACTTGAGCTTGAAGAAGACTCGGACTCAGTCGGAGTCGTTGGAATGTCCGATGTTCCCTCACTACTAGAGGGTGGCGTTACCTCTGTGCCTGTACTTGGTACGGTCGGACTTCCGCTACTATCGCTTGGGAGGGATGTGCCTTCACTTGTAGATGTGGATGGGCTTGTACTAGGCTGTGTTTGTTCTGTTGCGGGTAAACTTGTTCCATCCGAAACAAGGTCATCCGCAAAAACACCAGCTGCGCTACTGGCTAAAAGAGCGCTTGATAGTAAGGTTACAAGTTTAACTTTCTTCACGTTGTGTACTCCTTTTATTTTTAGATGTGGACGGGCGATGATAGCCCTGTCCTGTGAGTGTTAGAATCTGTTGTTTCTTTCGCCTGACTCGTCTTGCAATAACAAAGTGTTTTCGTTTGACGAGAATTATCGCAGGATAAATCGTGTGAAAAGAAACAACTTCTTTTTCTTCAACCAAGTGCCCTGATTGCCATTTCTTATGAACAATAAGAGCAAACTTAGCTTTGACAATAGCCTGTCTACCATCATCAAGAATGAGCGTTGCCCCTCCTTGACGACCGAGACGGCGTAGATCAGATAATGTTAAAATAAAATTATCCGTTGGGTTTATAGAAACCATAAAACCTCCTTCAGCTTATGTGGCACAATACCATCCGCTTTTTTGACGCACGGTTTATAGCTTGGTTGACCGCAAACTCCTTTAGCTGCTTCTTGTGAAGCTATTTACATAACTAATCGTTATGTGCTTTCAGTATGACCTGAGCCTGAGCTAGACTAACGCATAGTTGCTAGCAAACGACACCGCCCCCATTGATTGTTATTCATAGACTCGCTGATTAGGACGGTGGTTGTATCTAGTTGTCAAAGAACCCAAGCCTTTTTACGACCTGCTTAGGTCGAAAAACATTTAAGCTTCATCAACTGGAACTTGAAAGCAATTAAGTACAGTGGATAAGCGGTTCACTTCTTCCCTTAATAAGGGAAGAGCCAAATCATGTGACAAGAGCGTTGCACCTTCTTGTTCCATGCAAATCACAACTTGATGGAGTAACTGCGTCAGTAAGATAAAGGATGGCTGACTATTAGCAACAACAAGTTCTGTCTGGTCGTTGTCAGTAGCCGTCATGATGATAAGCGATGCCACATTCTCTGTTCTCACTTTTTCAATCGTTGATACAATCATTTCTGACATATTCCGTTTAAGTTGTTCATTATTACCTAAGATGTCTTGTTTAAAAGCATATTCTTCAGCCATTGTCAGTTTCTCCTTTTTCTTGTTTGCGACAAGCAATCTCTTCTAATTCTTTGTCCGCCATTGCAGAGACCCGACAAGCACACCAAAAGACAAGTCCAAAAGGTACTAGCAAGACAAAAACATACTAAGATTAGTAGTGAAGAAATCTCCGACGGGAGAGAGTACTCACTACTTTTTTCATTCTCAAGATGATAAAGTAGAGGTGTCTTGTTAAGTCGAGGGTTCTTTTGACGCTAGACGTCGCGACAAAAACTGGCAAGACACCTGTTTTAGGAAGAATGTTATCAAAGTATGTGGGACGCCAGACGTCGAGTATTGAAAATGACATCGCTAAAACAAGGAATCATTCAAGACAAAGAGGTAGTATCATGCGAGTAGTATTTGGGATTGACGTGAGTAAGGTAAGTTCAGAAGTAGCCATTCTAGTCAATGGCGAGAAGGTACATAACTACACCATGTCCAATGATGCCATTGGCTTTTCCCGGCTACTTGGCGATTTGAAAACCGTCCACAAGCCAGAAATCATCTTTGAAGCAACAGGCGTCTATTCTCGTCGTCTTCAAGCTTTTCTGGATGAACATAGCTACGCTTATACACGGCTCAATCCCTTAGAAGCCAAGAAGCAACTGGATAGCTTGCGTGTGCGGAAAACAGATCAAATTGACGCTGAAAAACTGGCTCAGTCTCAGTTTGTACTGAATCGTAAACCCACTTATATCCAAGAAGAAGTCTATCAAGATCTGCGAGATCTCAGTCGATTCTATCAGAACTTAACCGAGGACATCGTTCGAGCTAAAAATCGTCTGCACAAGGTCTTACAGGTCACTTTCCCTGAATTGGAAACTATCTTGTCAACGCCAACTGGGGAACAATACTGGAACTTGGTCATAGCCTTTCCTTGCAAGGACTTCGTTCATGAGTTAAGCAAGGATGAACTCTCAAAGAGCATCCGTCTGTCCACTTCAAAACGGATTTCTGACAAGCGTGTGGCTTACTTAGCAGAGAAGCTGACAGCACTAGCCAATCAATCTTATTGTGCCGTTAAGAAAAACTCTCCAATCATGGAAGAGGTGCGTTACTATGCGAAAGAATTGCTTAGACTTTCTGAACAGAGACAAGCAGTCTTAGACGAAATGGTGGAACTAGCCCAACCTTTACCAGAGTATGACATTCTGCTTTCTATTCCTGGTATCGCTGAGACTACTGCAACAAGTATTATTGGCGAACTGGGAGATATTCGCCGTTTTCAGTCTGCCAATCAAATCAATGCCTTTATCGGTATTGACCTGAGACACTATGAATCTGGAAACTTCATCGCTAAGGAACACATTACCAAGCGTGGCAATCCCTATGCTAGAAAGATTCTGTTCAAATGCATTCACAATATCGCTTCAGCTAGTCACACCAATCCTTGCCATATAGCAGACTTTTATGAGAAACGAAAAAGGCAATCGCAAATGACTTCAACCAAGCCACACACGATTGCCTCCATACATCGTCTCATTCGGACAATGTATTACCTCATAACGCATAACAAACTTTACGATTATATTTCAACCCAAAATCAGTAAAATTGTTTATGCCATATTATTGTAACACCTTATCAAAAAATTTCAACATAAGGTGTTGCTTTTGTATACCCTTTTTACACTAAACTTTAGTCCAAAATAAAATAATTTCCTTATTTTGACTACTGAACTCAAAATAGTATTCATCAAATGCCTTGAAAGGCTTGACAAATAGTAGAAAAGAACTCCCCAAATTATCCATAACATCTTAGTTCACCTCTAATTCTTCTATTCTTTTTAAACGCTGAGCAATGGCAATAATCACGGGAACAGAGACACTGTTTCCTGCCTGTTTATAGAGTTGACTCTTACTGTTTACAGCTGCCGCCTTGTCATAAGCCCAATCCGGAAAGCCCTGCAAACGAAAACATTCTCTTGGCGTTAAACGCCTAATGGTTAATTGTGACTGGTGTTCCTTATCTTGAGACGGCACCGCTACGCCTTGATTACCTGATGTGGTTAAGGTATGAGCGATTTGGTGTCCTATCCGTCCTCGGTGTGTACTGGAAGTAGGATAATCCAAGGTCACACTATCCCCCTCACAAGCGCTTGCATACCCCTGCTTGGTCGCTTCTCGCAGTTTCAAGGTTGGAAGCGATTCATCTTGGATAATTTTAGGAATCTTATCTGTACTGGACATAGTAGTCAACGTGGGGGCTAATCCCTTTGGTGAAAAGACACGTGTATTTTGTTCGAAACTTCCTGGTAAATGACCAACAACCTGAATTCCCCTTCCTGTCATTCCTTCTTTTTCCAAAGCAACTGAGCTAACTTCTCTTCGGAGAGGAAATAGGAAGTGTCTACTGTAGGCTCTAGAATGTCCGATAAGGAAGACCCTTTCTCTACTTTGGGGAAGACCGAAATCCTTACTGTTAAGCACCTGCCATTCAACATCATACCCCAATTCATCCAGTGTAGTAAGGATTGTTTTAAACGTTTGTCCTTTGTCGTGACTGAGTAAGCCTCTGACGTTTTCAAAGAATAAAAAACGTGGTTGGACTTCCTTGGCACATCGAGCAAGTTCAAAAAAGAGAGTCCCTCGAGTGTCTTCAAATCCCAATCGCTTTCCTGCAAGAGAAAAGGCTTGACAAGGAAATCCGCCACAGAGGACATCCACACCTCCTCTAAGCTCTCGCCACTCTTCATTTGTAATCTGTCTAATATCATGCCATTTTAACTCTCCTTTCGTCTCATGGATCGCTTGATAAGAAGCTCTTGCGAAGCGGTCAATCTCACAAAAACCTAAGCAATGGTGACCAGCAGCCTCCATTCCCAAACGAAACCCACCAATCCCAGCAAACATGTCTAAAAAGTTAATCGTCTCATCCCCTTTGTTCTTTACTACTCTCATCCTATCGCAAAGTTCTTGATTTTTTTATCAAAATATAGACTGGTAGAACCCTATATATATTATTTGAATGCCTTGTAATTAAAAATGAGCTAAATAAAAACATACTAAGATTAGTAGTGAGGAAATCTTCGACGGGAGAGAGTACTTACTACTTTTTCGTTTGTGATAAAGTAGAGGTGTCTTGTTAAGTCGTGCTCTCTTTAGGCGCTAGACGTCGCAACAAAAACTGGCAAGACACCTCTGTTTTAGGTAGAATTTTATCAAAGTATGTGGGACGCTTGACGTCGTGTATTGAAAATGAAATCACTAAAACTAGGAAGCATTCAAGACAAAGAGGTAATATCATGCGAGTCGTGTTTGGAATTGATGTGAGTAAAGCAAGTTCAGAAGTGGCCATTTGGCTCAATGGTGAGAAGGTTCATGGCTACACCATATCTAACGATGCGACGGGCTTCGCTCGTTTATCCGATGACTTAAAAACTGTTCAACAGCCTGAGATTATCTTCGAAGCAACAGGAGTCTATTCTCGTCGCCTTCAAGCTTTTCTTGAGGAAAATGGTTACGCTTATACACGCTTAAATCCTCTAGAAGCTAAAAAGCAACTAGACAGCTTACGTGTCCGTAAAACAGACAAAATGGATGCTGAAAAATTAGCTCAGTCTCAGTTTGTGCTCAATCGCAAACCGACTTATATACAGAAAGAAGTCTATCAAGAGTTACGTGACCTAAGCCGATTTTATCAGAACTTGACAGAAGATATTGTAAAGACTAAGAATCGCCTGCACAAGGTCTTGCAAGTCACTTTCCCAGAGTTGGAAAGTATCTTGTCTACCCCAACTGGTCAACAATACTGGAACTTAGTGATAGCTTTTCCTTGTAAGGAAATGGTGCTAGAGCTCAATAACGATGAATTGTCAAATGTCATCCGAAAGTCAACATACAAACGTATCTCCAAGAAGCGTGTTGAGTATCTGTCTGATAAATTGATAGAACTCGCTAAACAATCCTACTGTGCAGTGAAGAAAACTTCTCCGATGCTTGAAGAGGCACGTTACTATGCCCAAGAATTGCTTCGACTATTTGAACGTAGACAAGTGATTTTAGACAATATGGTAGCCCTAGCTCAACCTTTACCTGAATATGACATCTTACTGTCTATCCCTGGTATCGCAGAAACAACAGCGACCTCTATCATTGGCGAGTTGGGAGATATTCGCCGGTTTCAGTCTGCCAACCAGATCAATGCCTTTATCGGAATTGACCTCAGACACTATGAGTCTGGGAACTTTCTTGCCAAGGAACATATCACCAAACGAGGGAATCCTTATGCTAGAAAGATTCTCTTCAAGTGTATTCACAACATCGCTTCAGCTAGTCACACTAATCCTTGTCATATCGCAGACTTTTATGAGAAACGAAAAAGGCAATCGCAGATAGCTTCAACTAAGCCACATACGATTGCCTCTATACATCGTCTCATTCGGACAATGTATTACCTCATAACGCATAACAAACTTTACGATTATACTTCGACCCAAAATCATTAAAGCTTTTATGCCATATTATTCTAACACCTTATTTTTAAAATGGCTAGATAAGGTGTTCCTTTTGCGTACACTTTTATTATGATTACCACAGAAAAAGAGGACAATAACCTACATTGAGCTACTGTCCTCAAAATTTTTTTACCTTAAAGCCTTGGTAAGCTTGACAAATGGTAGAAAAAGAGAGCCTAAGCTCTCAAATTAGATATATATTCTGTCTGATATTTGATTAGCAAATATACGATGAAAAACATCTATAATTTCTTCAGAATAAGGTTAAATAGCTCTTCTAGTTTATCTTTGTCTCCGTAGACAGTGCCGTCCATATACAAGTGATAAATCACATCGTCAGTTCCAATTGAAATATCACACTCATAACCTTTTGACAAAGCTAAAGAACGAATGACCTCACGTTGTGTTCTACCATTACCTTCACGAAAAGGATGGAAGTAATTTAGATTATCTAAAATATCCGCCAGAGACTTGATGATATCCTGTTTACTATTTGCTCTGTCATGGAATTCAAAAAGTAAACGGTTTAAATATTTTTCCGCCATATCAAACGACTGAATAGGCATAAAAGCATCTCCACTCTTTGAGATATTAACTTTCCGATAGTACCCTGCCCACGAATAAATATCACCAAACAGATATCGATGAATCTTGAGAATATCAGAGACAGAGTGAACTTCGATAGGATGAAGAAATAACTTCAAGCTCTGACTGGCAACTAATTGATACTCTAACTCTCTTGCTTTTATCGCATTTTTCTCATTAAATTTATTAATTAAGACCGATGAATCTTTATAAGTATAGAGATAATCAGGGTCAATATAGTCATAGCTCTCATAACTTTTACGTCCCATTATGCAACACCCAAAGCAATCGCTTCATCTCTCAGTCTTTCAACATCTCTAATGCTCGGTTGCCAGCCTTCAATCATATTGGTACTTAGAGCATACCAAACACTTTTAAAAACTTGTTTATTGGTAAAAGAAACACCCATAATAGTCATCTTTTCTGTGTTTACGTCTAGAGTCATAAGCCACCTCCTCGTAAAATAAGTTTATGGGGATTTTTCAATCCCAAGTGTTAATAATTTTTTTATAACTTGACTATTGCAAGGTTTTCCAGAACAATAGAGTCATGGAATGGACTCAGGGTTGTTTCTACTACCTCCTTGTTGCCATGTCTTCAAAAAGGAGTCTGTTACCCAAACCTTGTTCCTACTTCCAACACACTAGCTGTTTCCACTAGACTCACTTCTGTATGTAGTAGCGTACAGGCGGCAGGTGAGTTAGTGATGAGAATTCTCTTAGGCGAGGCTGTTGGTTCAAGGTGTTTCTGGGGAACCTTACAGTAGTCAAGAAAACTTCCAAATACAAATGAAAGGAGACCTTCCAAATGAAATGTTTTGTCGGTTTAGACGTTAGTTCTACCAAACTTGATGTCTGTATCATGCTTAGTGATACGACTACTCCCTTCACAGCTTCTCTTTCCAATGATTTAACAGGCGCCTCTGAAATCAAGAAGCACATTCTTGAGCTCAATGAAACTTATTCCTTTGAGCGTATCGTTATTGGCATGGAAGCTACTAGTCTTTATAGCTTTCACCCTGCCATGTTCTTTCACGAGGATAGCCAGCTAAAAGCCCTAAACGTTGAAGTCATGGTGGAGCAACCCAATAAGATTAAGAAATATCGGGAAACGTTTGAAGAAAGTAAAAATGATACTATTGATGCCTTCTACATCGCCGATTATTTTCGTGCTGAGCGATTTTCACCTGCTTTTCTCAAAGAAGAAAAGTATCTGGCTCTCCAACACCTAACCAGAACGAGACTACAACTCATTGAACAGTTGACAAGAACAAAACAACACTTTATTGAAAATATTTATTATAAGTGCAATACCTTATCTACTGAAATCAAGAATGAGAGCCTCACAACTTCTCTCTGGTCTAGCACCATTATTTCCTTAATGACTGAAGACTATACCCTCGACGAGTTAGCGACCGTTCCTCTCAATGACCTAGCGGACTTTATCCAAAAATTGGGGAGAGGACGATTCAAAGCTCCTGATAAATTAGCTAAAGCCATTCAAGCAGCTATTCGAGGCTCTTATCGTCTTCCTAAGCTCCAGCAAGATTCGGTTAATGTCATTCTTGGTCTTCTCGCTCGAGAAATCAGAAATCTTGAACAAATGATTAAGGATATTGATAAAGCCATTGAAGATATGGTCGAAGTCATCCCTGAATATCAGTGTTTAACTTCAATACCTGGTGTTGGCAAAGTTTACGCTGCAGGGATTATCGCTGAAATCGGACAGATTGAACGCTTTAAAGATCATCCTCAAGTCGCTAAATATGCGGGCTTGAATTGGAAACAGAATCAATCTGGGAACGCTAACTCTCAAAATACTGACCTTGTGAAAAGAGGCAATCGCTATCTCCGTTATTACTTAGTTGAAGCCGCCAACTCTGTCAGACGACACGATAGTGAGTATCAAGCCTTTTACAAGAAGAAGTATCAAGAAGTTCCTAAACATCAACACAAACGAGCCATCGTCTTAACCGCTAGAAAATTTGTGCGTCTGGTGGATGCGCTACTACGCAACCGCCAACTCTATACGCCACCAAGGAGGCTTATGGAAGATAAGTGATTATCGGCACAAGTCCTTGGTTAGACTAGTGAAAAAAGCGTTTTTCGCTAGGTGTTTTTAGTGCACCCTTTTTTCTAGAAAATCAACTAAAGTTTAATCAACTTTATCTTGACTTTTTACCACTAGACTTTGTCTTCTTTTATTATACCATAAAAAGCAAAAATGCACCAAATTTGGTACGTTTCGTCAGCTGTTTTCTAGCAAAAGAGGATAAAGGTATATAAGCAATTGGCTGTACGGTGAGCGACACTGGGTAGTTTTGTCTCAATCAAGAATAGACAAATAATCATCTAATCGTTCATTCACATATTTGGCAAATAAGTTTACCATCGGAGCTAACTGACCTTTGGAATGAAAGTCATCAAATGCCTTATAGTAAGACAAGCGATCTGTGAATTTAATATCTATTGGTGGATAACCAGCTTTCATTAGTTCTAAATTCACTAATAATCGTCCTGTTCTTCCATTGCCATCAATGAATGGGTGAATGCTCTCAAATTCAATATGGAACTTTGCTAGTTTGGTAATGATATCCTCTGTATTCTCGTGATACTCTATGAGTAGTTGCTCCATTTTAGGTCTAATCATGTAGGGCTGAGCTGGTTCATTAGAAGCGCCCATGATACGAACAGGAACATTTCGATAGACACCTCTATCATCCTTTTTGTCAGATAATACGAGGTAATGAATATCCTTTATTATTTTTTCCGTCAAAGGCAGATTTTCAGAGACTAGGGTTTGTACATATTGGAAGGCTTCCTTGTGACCAATGGCTTCTAAATGGTCTTTTAGAGGTTTCTGATCAATGGTTAACCCTCTCAACACCATATCAGTCTCCCTTAAAGTCAGGGTATTGCCTTCAATGGCGTTCGAATTATAGGTGAACTCTACTAAAAACTGCTCGTTAAGACGTTCAATCTCACCTTCAGTCATTGGTCTTCTTTTAGATAGCTCGTTTTTCTTTTCCTCTATAGTTTTTAATAGGTTAGAACCTTTTTTTAATCTTCCATCAGCTGGTTTCTTTGCACCAGCAGGTATTTTCCAAAGCTTACCATTATGAAACGCCCCCTCAATTTTGCCCTGAGAGCAGAGAGTGCGAATGCGCCTTTCAGATATTCCCCATTTAATAGCGACTTCTTTTACGGTCATAAACATTATAGTCTACCTCTTTTCCACTTAGCATTATATCATTTGCGGAACGATACGTCTATTTGCGGAATGACATAACTTGATTTGCGGAACAATAGAACTGTTTGTTGGTTATTGAAAATTGTTATCTGTAGATGTCTAGGAACAACCAAACAAATTTCAACCCTTTACCTTTAGTACCGTCTAAATAACTCTGCATAGTCAACGTCTAGAACCGCAACCATTCTGTCCACCCAACGTTCTTGCGGTAGAAAGTTCTCTTTCTTGTAATGATACAGTTTGCGATACAAGCGCCAAAATTCGCTTGGGTAATGAAATTCTCCTGCAAACATTTGTCTGACGAGTTCCGCAAAGGTCATCTCTCGCTCGGCTAATAACAGTGTGACATTATCCCAAAATAAACTGCCCATGATAGCCTCCTATTCTTTGCTTAATAGCTCTTGATAGTGTCTCCTTTTTTCGTCTCTTGGCAGAAATATACGCAGGTCTTCTAGTGTCACACCCGCATAGACCATACCATTTGCAATGACAATAGGCAAGCGTAGATAACGACTGGGACGCACTAAGATTAAATCAAGTAATTGATTGAAATGAAAACTTCTGGAGCGCTTATATTTCAGTAGTGCTGGTGATAGTATCTCAAAGCAGTCTGGAGTTTGTGCTAACAACGCCATTAACTGCCTTCTGCCCATCTTGTCTGCGAGACGTTTGTGATACTTAATCTGATGTGCACACAAAAATTGCTCATACTTATCCCGTTCTTTTGAGCTATTGCCAAAATAAATCGTTAACATAGTCACTCACTCCTTGTGATAGTGTTGACGAATGCGCTTGTTCCACATCGCCAAAATACCATTGTAAACATACTCCGCAATCGTCTCGGCGTCTTTAGCATAATTCATATTAGCTAATGCGTAGGCATATCGTTCCTCAAAAGCCAACATCATGCCGTCCTGTATGGAGGGCTTAGGGAAGTCTTGTTTCAGTCTATCATAGACCAAGTGCCAAATGTAATCTTTGTCGTAACATGTCGCTTTGTCCACCTTTCGTGATAAAGTGTTTTCTTTTTTCTTTGAGATATGATGATTTCTTTCCTCCTCATCCTCAACAGAATAATCACTCCCTTTAGTTTCACTGATATTAGTCTCACTTCCTTCAGTCTCACTAGGGGTTGAATTTGACACTAGCCCCGTTTCAGGTTCAGACTGCCCCCGTCTTTTAGAAACACTACCCCCGTCTGATTTTGACACTGGGGGTGTATCATGCTCCAGCTCTCCTAGGTAAATCTTGTTTGCCATTCGCCCTTTTTCACTGGAGGATTGTTGCACTTCCTCAATAAGTCCATAAGCGTGTAAAGTTTTCTTAATGGACAATAACTTAGACTTGGAACATCCGAGCAAAGCCATTAGTTTGGCGTTAGAGTAAATGAGATAGACGGCTCCCTCATCATCAATCCAACCGTGGCTCAAAGACAGCTCTAGTCGGTCTTTCAGCACGGAATAAGCAACCTTAACTTCTAGCTTCATATCCTTGTAGCGCTCACTCTCAAACAAGAGCTTTGGGAGCTTGTAGTAACGTTCCGATGTTTGATACTGATTAGCTGTTATGCGTTTCATGACTATCCCTCCAAAAGTAACACGTTTATACTGCCATTTTGTTCAAATCGCACAAGACCAGAATCTTCTAAATCTGAGATTAATTGTTTAGCTTTATCTAAATCAATACCCATAGTATTCATGAGATAACACATCACAACTTGACGTGACGACTGTTCTTTTTTCTGCATACTTCCTCCTTGAAAACAAAAAAACGAGAACATCTTGAAATGTTCTCGATAACCTATGAACCTATGTGACGTATCTACTTTTCGTCTACGCAAACGACATCTAAACAGACGTTTACATCAATGTGAGATTTTAAGACTCTTTTTATGTCAAAATCACCATTATCAACAAAGACGAAATGCTTGAAAAAATGCTTAAAATAAAGGATTTTCACTCTTTGCTTCGTTGTAGCAACACTACGCACTCCACATGATGTGTCTGCGGGAAGAGATCAACGGGTTGGACTTTTTGGAGTTTATAGCCTAGCTCTTCATAGAGCTTGATGTCACGAGCCATGGTCGCTGGGTTGCAGGAGATATAGGTGATTTTCTTTGGATTCATGCTAGCACTTGCTTTGATAAAACGCTCGCTCAAGCCTTTTCTCGGTGGGTCAACGAGGATAACGCTTGGCTCAATGCCTTCTGCTTGCCATTTTTTCATCACGTCCTCAGCGTCTCCGTGAACATAGTAGGCGTTTGTAATGCCGTTGCGCTCTGCATTTTTCTTGGCGTCTTCGACCGCCCGTGCAACGACCTCGACACCATAAACCACTTTGACCTTTTTAGCAAAAGATAAGCCAATGGTACCAATACCTGAATAAGCGTCAATGACAACGTCCTCTTCTGTCAGCTCTGAAAAATCAATGGCTGTCTGGTAGAGCTTTTCTGCCATCTCGGTATTGACTTGGTAAAAGGACTGAGCAGAGATAGCATAGCGATTGCCCAACATCTCATCCTCTATGGCGTCCTTGCCATAAAGCGTGCGAAACTCTCGCCCATAGATAGCATTTGTCTTTTGGTCATTGATATTTTGGATAATAGAGGTCACCGCTGGAAAGGCAGCGACAATGTCAGCAATCATCGCTTCAATGCGGAAAATCTTAGGGCGAGTGGTCACCAAAACCAACATCATCTCGCCAGTGTAATGCCCTCGTCTCACCACCAACTGACGAATCAACCCTGTCCCTGCCTGTTCATCATAAGGCTTAACGGCGTAGCGGCGCAGCAAATCACGCACAAAAACGAGCAGACGGTCAATCTCCTTATCCTGAATGAGAAAATCCTCAAGAGGCATGAGGTCATGAGACCCTTTTCTAAAAAAGCCAATCTCTAGTTGACCATTGACACGACGGACAGGCACCTGCGCCTTATTGCGGTAAGCAAAAGGCTGTTCCATACCAAGTGTTTCAAGAACCTCGACACCTTCGATGTGAGCTGTTTTGTGGAGGACATTTTTCACCTGCTGGCGCTTAAAGAGCAGTTGCTGGTCATAAGCGAGGTGCCCCAAGTCAGCAATCCCACTACGCAAATACACTCTATCTAGCGTGTCCACACGATGAGGAGACGTCTCGATGAAAGCCTCCACTTTCCCGTAAGCAAGGCGTTTATTGACCTTGAGCACACGCATGTCAATCACCTCACCTGGGAGGGCATTGTCCACAAAAAAGACCAGACCATCTGCCTTTGCCACGCCCATGCCGTCGTGGCTGAGATCTGTGATGGTCACACGTATTACATCATTTTTTTGAATCATATTAACTCTTTCTACTTGTATTCTCAAAAAGGCTAGAACCTTTCGCTCTAGCCTTCATTATATCATAATTTTATTAGCGCATTCCAAGTTTATCCAAGACTTTTTTATATTTTGAAAAATCAATGTCTAAACCAGAACCACCGTACATATCAAGAGCGTCCACCCAGTCCCCTTCGTTTGGAATCGTCACCTGCTCAACACCGTTTTGCGCTTCTTGTAGCATAGAAATACCATTTGTCAAAAGGAAGGAATAAGACAAGTTAGTCGACGTCATGGCAAAGACTTTTCCGACCGCAGCCGCACCAGTAAAGAGCTTGGTTGGGTCTTTAACCTGCGAGATAATGGCTGACATGACCTGCTGCTGACGTTTGGTGCGCCCGTAGTCGCCATCGTCATCCTTACGAAAGCGGGCGTAGTTTAAGAGCGTACGTCCATCCATGCGCTGTTTGCCGACCTTGATGGTCTGGTTAGGCACGACGCCATCTTTAGCGTTCAAGTCATCTGGAACTTCGACGGACGACACAGACTTGCCGTTAACCGTCCCAAACTTGGCAGTGATTTCCACACCATCTGGGAAGAGTGTGTTAATGGCTTCCGCAAAAGTCTCAAAATCCACCATGACATAATATTTGACGTTGATCCCAAAATTATGCTTGAGGACTTGTCTGATGTACTCAGCCCCTTGGTTATCATCCTGTTCACCGAGGTTAAAGGCAGTATTGAGCTTCAAGTCGGTGTAGTCGTCCACGCTGTAGTTGGGAATATTGACCAAGGTGTCACGCATAAAGCTGACCAACTTGACCTTGCCAGATTTATTGCCGACATTTGCGACCATGATGGTGTCAGTTCTAGCGTCAGTAGAGCCTTGGGTGACCCGCTGGTCGCTCCCTAAAATCAAAATATTGGTACCATCAGACGTTTCCTGACCATTAAAAGTCTCTGTAACCGCTGGGGAATAATTGGAATTGCTACCGACATCATTCATCCCTTTAAAGAACATGAAAATCATCCCTGCAAGTACTAGACCGATAAGGGCAGCCAAACTCAAAAGCACTCGCTTGAGCGTTTTTCTCTTTTTACGCTTAGGCTTTGCTTGTGCGCCATCTAGCGCTTTTTCTTTTGACTTTTTCTTTCGTTTTGGTCGTGTGAGAGGAGCCTCGCTAGGATAAGTTGGCAAGTCGCTACTCTCTTGATAAGGATAGTCTGCATTCACAGTATCATCGTAGCTATCGTCATCGTCATAGGACCGACTATAGCGTCTTTGAGGCGGTTGTGAATAAGATGGCGTCTGGTACAAGGCACGTTGACGCTTCTGATTCAGATAAGCAAACTCCTCTTTTTCCTTAGTATTCAAATACTGAAGATTGTGAAGCAGATAGTTGTACCGCAATTCTTCGTGATGGCTTAGTCCATTATTTCGATTCGTCATTTGTCCATTCCCTAAACTATAGGTGATACACTTGGTAATTTCCTAATATTTTGGTGGTAATTCCCACCGTTTTAAGCTCTTCAAGAGCATAAGTAATCAACTTTTCCTCTGACACCAGCAAATCAATGATGAAAAAATACTCTCCCAAAACAGTCTTTAAGGGACGGCTCTCAATCTTTGTCAAATCAATACTACGCCAAGCAAAGACAGATAAAGCCTTGTAAAGAGCACCGGGCAGATTATCCGGCAAAGTCAAAGCTAGAGTCATCTTAGCCGTTTCTTTTGTCAAATCTAGTTCTGGCGCTTGCTTGCCCAGCACCCAAAAACGGGTGTAATTTTCATCAATTTCTTGGATATTCTTTGCGACCACCTCTAGATGATAGGTGCTAGCAGCTTGCAAAGGCGCAATAGCTGCTAGTGCCTGCTCTGGGTGTTCTGCGACATAGCGTGCCGCATAGGCGGTACTAGCCGTCGTCTCAATGGTCGCATGAGGATAGTGCATTTTGATATATTGTTTTCCCTGCGCAATGGCTTGCGGATGTGAGAGGATTTTCTCAATCGGACGATTTTTATCCGCTGCTAGCAGCTGCTGCTTGATGGGCTGTATAATCTCTGCCACCGCTGTGATGTCACTACGGTGAAAAAGGTAATCCAGTGTCTCATGCACAGAGCCTTCGATGGAGTTTTCAACAGGAACGATAGCATAGTCAACGCTACCTTCCTCATACACCTTGATAACCTCTGTGATATTTGCCATAGGCACCAGCTCATCACGGCTAAAGCTCTTGCTAGCTACAGCGTGGGTAAAAGAGCCGTTTGGTCCAAGATAAGCAACTTTCATTTGATGACCTCTACGATAGCTTGTGGCGTCTTGTCATCCACATCCACAATCTGGCTTGCCACTTCCTCATACCAATCCAAACGCCCGTTAAATATCGCCTTGAAATCTTCTTTGCTGTTATTGACAAACAAAGGACGCACATTGGTCTCATCTGACTGGATACGCTCATAAAGGGTCTCAAAAGAAGCGCGCAGATAGACTGTATCTGGGTGATATTTGAGCAATTGACGATTAGTCCCGCTCACAATCACGCCACCGCCAGTTGAGACCACGTGATTACTCTTTAATAGCTCCTCAAGAACTTGCGACTCTATCTGACGAAAAGCCGCTTCACCTTGGCTAGCAAAAAAGTCTGCAATCGGCATTCCAATACGCTTCTCGATAACTTCATCCATATCAATGTAATCAGGGTCTAAGAGTCTTGCAACCGTTGACTTGCCAGCTCCCATGAACCCTACTAAGATCTTAGCCATGACTCAACGCCTCCAAATCACTAAAGAAAGTTGGGTAACTTGTATTGATAGCATCCACTCGCTCGATTTCAACGACGCCTTCTGTCGCTACCTGCGCTGCAATAGCTGCCATCATACCGATACGGTGGTCGCCAAAAGTATTGACCTTAGCACCGTGAAGAACCGTTTTTCCTTTGATAATCATACCGTCCTCTGTCGGTGTAATCGCAGCACCCATGCTGTTTAGCGCATCCGCTACCACTTGGATACGGTCTGTCTCTTTGACCTTGAGTTCCTCAGCATCACAAATGACCGTTTCGCCCTCTGCTTGAGTCGCAAGAAGAGCGATAATTGGCAACTCATCAATCAAACGTGGGATAATGTCGCCAGCAATTCTTGTCCCTACCAGCTCTGACGTTTCTACTGTGATTGTCGCTGATTTTGCCACCTCATCAATATCAGACAGCTGTAGCTTGCCACCCATAGAGCGGATAACGTCAAGGATACCTGTGCGGGTTTCATTGATACCGACATTTTGGAGGACAATCTTACTGTTTGGCACAATCAGCCCAGCGACCAGCCAAAAAGCAGCACTTGAGATGTCACCTGGCACCACTACTTCTTGAGCGGTAAACTCTTGACCGCCTGTGATACGAATTTCCTTATCATTGATGGTAATCTCCCCACCAAACTGCTTAATCATATCCTCAGTGTGATTGCGTGTTTTTTCTTTCTCGATGATGACAGACTCACCCTCAGCCTGCAAAGCCGCAAAAATAAGCGCCGACTTGACCTGTGCAGAAGCTACTGGCAGATGATAATGGATAGGCTTCAAGTTTTTAGACCCTTTTAGCGTCAATGGGGGCAGATCACGCTCTGTTTGCCCAGAAATGTCAACACCCATTTGACGTAGAGGGATGGTAATGCGGTCCATAGGACGCTTAGACAAGCTATCATCACCAAACATCTCCACTTCAAAATCCTGACCAGCCAAAACACCCGAAATCAAGCGAATAGACGTTCCAGAATTGCCCATATCCAGTTTGTTTTGAGGTTTTTTTAGACCAGAAAAGCCAACACCCTCTATCGTGATGCTGTCGCCGTCATCTGTAATCGTCACCCCCATGTCACGAAAAACCTGCATGGTTGAGAGCACATCCTCACCACGTAAAATATCACGGACAACTGTAGTCCCCTTCGCTAAGCTCCCAAACATGATAGAGCGGTGGCTGATGGATTTATCTCCTGGCACTCTGATAGTACCCTGTAATTGTCTTGCATTGGTTTGTAGCTTCATACAAATCCCCCATTATCACAGTATAAAAATATTGTAGCATAATTTGAGGGCAAACAACTTAAATTTCTGTAAAATTCTTCAAAAATATAATGGAATGACAAAAAGAACCTTGCATGCAAAGTTCTTTTTGTTTGTTCTCTTATTTTGCGATGTCAAAAACAACAGATTTGACGCTAGTCATAGCTTCGATAGAGTATTTAACCCCTTGAACACCAGCACCAGACTTCTTAGCTCCCAAGAATGGGAAGTTGTCTGTACCACGTTGTGTTTTGTTGTTGATGTGAACTGTTCCCACCTCAAGTTGGCTAGCAATCTTGAAGGCAAGTGGGAAGTTGTTGGTAAATACAGACGCTTGAAGTCCGTATTCTGATTTGTTTGAAATTTCGATAGCTTCTTCGACAGATTTCACACGGATGATTGGAAGGACTGGACCAAATGGCTCTTCCCAAGCAAGACGCATATCTGTAGTGACTTTATCAAACAAGACTGGGCAGATAAGGTTGCCTTCACGTTTGATTTCAGTAAGTGCTTCAGCTCCCTTGTCGCTAGCGTCATTGATAAGTCCTTCAACAAAGTCAGCAGCGTTTTTATCAATAAGCGGTGTGATGTCAGCGTCATCTTCTGGATTACCGATGGTTAGGTCAAGCACTTGTTGACGGATTTTTTCAACCAACTCGTCTGCTACAGAGTCCATGACCAAGACACGCTTAACAGCTGTACAACGTTGACCTGAGTAACCAAAAGCACCTGCGATGATGTTTTTAGCTGTCAAGTCAAGGTCTGCATCTTCAAGGACGATAGCTGAGTCTTTACCACCCAATTCAAGCATGATTGGACGCATACCAGCCAATTTTCCGATACGCTCACCGATTGGTGTTGAACCTGTGAAGTTGATGAAGTTAACCGCTTCGTGCTCAACGATGTAGTCACCAATGACAGAACCACGACCAGTAATAGTGTTAAAGACACCTGCTGGAAGTCCAGCTTCTGCAAATGCTTCTGCTAGAAGAAGTCCTGAGATAGAACCTTGCGTTGGTGGTTTAAGGGCAACAACGTTTCCTGAGATAAGGGCAGGAGCAATCTTAGAACCCGCTAAATTGATTGGGTAGTTGAATGGTGAGATGGCAAGGACAAGTCCAACAGGCTCACGACGTACAATGGCAATTTTGTTCTTGCTTGCGGCTTCAAAGCTACCACCTTCAAGCACTTCACCTTCCATACGAAGCCCTTCTTCGGCAGCGTAGTTGATGATTTCTGCTGTACGAATCACTTCGCTGACTGCAGATTTATAGCCTTTTGCGATTTCTTTAGATAAGACCGCACCGATTTTTTCAGCGTCACGAACCAAGATGTCTGCTACTTTGTGAAGATAAGCCGCACGCTCAACATATGAAAGTGCACGCCAAGCTGGTTGCGCAGCTTTTGCTTTCGCATAAACCTCATCTACCTCTGCAGTTGTCATCGCAGGGACAGTCCCTAGTGATTCGCCAGTTGCTGGGGCAAAAATTTCGATAGATTCCTCTGAAAGTTTCCACTCGCCGTTGACATAGTTTTTATAAGCTTTAGTCAAAAGTCAATCCTCCTAATATAAGTTAATTCCTATTCTATCATTTTTTAGGAAATTAGCAACGATTTACTACGGAAAAAGTCTGAAGATTTTGAAAAAATTCTTCTTAGTTAATCCTTAGCTGCTATTTCCTTTCGGTAAGCACTTACAGTTCTCCCTGTCCATTGCTTAAAAGCACGGATGAAAGCGTTGACCTCGCTGTATCCCAGCAAGTCTGCAATCTCCTCAGAGGACAGCTGTAATTGCAAGTAAGAAAGCGCCATAGCTTTGCGGACAATCTGAACTTGCTTTTGAAAAGTCGTTTTTTCTGCTGAGAGATGACGCTGTAACGTGCGCACACTGACCCCTAAGTTTGTAGCGACATCCTCTATTTGAAAATGCCTGCTTGGCAGTGCTGAAAACAAGGTCTGCTGGACATGCTGAGAAAAGCTATTGTCTCGATTAAGCAACTCTAATTGGTGATTAAGCTGTGGCTCTAAGTACTGCCACATGACATTATTTTGCGTGATAAAAGGCTTTTCTAAATCCACTTTATCAAACACAATGGCATTGCTATTGCTTTTTTGGACAGAAACACCAAACTCCAGAAGCGTTGACTCGGCGTAGTCAAAAGGACTACTAACAGCCAGTGGCGTGATACGCTCTCCAGTTCCTACCCTGATTAAGTTCAAGAGCAAAAGCTGTTCGTTTAAAATGGCGAATTTTGGTAATGCTAACTCACTTATGGCATAACGATAATGCACAGAGACCATTTTGCCATACAGGACAACATCAAGGTCAATCGGTCCCACCAAATGCTTGTAGTGAGCAAAACGCTCGATAGCTTCCAATCCGTTTTGGGTAGATAGCGCTGCAAAGAAAGCAGGGATAAAACTGGATATGCTCAATCCTGCTGAGATTACAAATCGCCTCTTCTGTCATGACATCATCAAAAGCGAGTAACAGGCGATAGTATTCTAAGTCTGTCAACACAATATCTTCTTGCCATGTTTTATTAAGCAGAGCAGCTTTTTCAAGGAGCATGGAAAAGTCTACTCCGAGAGATTTAAGATAATCTTGAAATTGTTGAGTAAGGGTTAATTTCATACGCTCTCTTTTCTAGCTTTTATTTCATTTGACTAAGCATCATGCGGTCATACACACGGTCACCAAAGATACGACGAATGCCTAGTAGCAAGTGTGAACCACGTCCTACAAGGTAGCGTGTTTTAGGGCGACGGCTATTGATAATCTTTTGGACAGTCTTAGAGATGACTTTAGGATTAGAGCCAGCTACTGGCGGATTGTCCATGGCTTTGATATAGGCATTGACCACTTCCTTATAAGGACCTGTTTGCGATTCAAAGGAAAAGTGGTCACGCACGCCTTGGTTAAAGCCTGTGTCAATCATACCAGGCTCTAAGACCACAACCTTGATATTAAAGGCTTTGAGTTCCAAACGCAAGCAGTCGCTATAGCCTTCGATGGCGTGCTTTGTCGCATGATACCAAGCACCAAGTGGTGTATAGATTTTTCCGCCCATAGACGATGTATTGATGATCAGACCATCTCGCTGCTTACGCATATAAGGCAAAACCTTTTGTGTCAAGCGCGCAACGCCGTAAACATTGACCTCAAACTGTCTTTGAACTTGATCCATTGAGATCTCTTCGACAGGTCCATAAAGACCATAGCCAGCATTATTCCACAGTACATCGATACGCCCTTGTTCATTGATAACTTGTTGAACGACTCTTTCAATGTCCGCTTCATTTGTCACATCCATCTGCAAAACATGTCCGCCTAGCTCGGCTAAATCTTGCATTTTATCCACTCGACGTGCGACACAGTAGACGCTGTGTCCTGCCTTAATTAAATCCTCAGCTGTTATTTTCCCCATCCCTGAAGACGCTCCTGTAATTAAAATCACTTTGTTTGTCATTTGATAAACCTCGCTTTGTTTTCTTGATGATACTAGTATATCAAGATTTCAGGGATTAACCACTACATCACACGCCAAGTTATTACCAATTCACGCCAAGAAAATAGCAAAAAAGATACTTAATCAAACGATTAAGTATCTTAATAGAAATTAGTCAACGTTAACGTATTCTTTACCAAGCTCAATAACTTCTTCCATTGTTGAGCATTCTGTAAGCGCACGGTTAGCGTATTCTTCCATTTTCTTAGTATCTAGTTTCTTCATCAAGCTACGTGTACGAAGAACTGATGTTGCTGACATTGAGAACTCATCAAGTCCCATTCCCACAAGAAGTGGTACAGCAGTTTGGTCACCAGCCATTTCACCACACATACCAGCCCATTTGCCTTCAGCGTGAGCTGCTTTGATAACGTTGTTAATCAAACGAAGGATAGATGGGTTGTATGGTTGGTAGAGGTATGACACTTGTTCGTTCATACGGTCTGCAGCCATTGTGTACTGGATAAGGTCGTTTGTACCGATTGAGAAGAAGTCAACTTCTTTTGCAAATTGATCCGCAAGCATAGCTGCTGCTGGGATTTCAATCATGATACCAACTTGGATATCATCTGAAACCGCTACACCTTCAGCTTTAAGGTTTGCTTTTTCTTCTTCAAAGATAGCTTTTGCTGCACGGAATTCTTTTAGAAGCGCTACCATTGGGAACATGATACGCAATTGACCGTGTACAGAAGCACGAAGAAGGGCACGAAGTTGTGTACGGAACATTTGATTTCCAGTCTCAGAGATAGAGATACGAAGGGCACGGAAACCAAGGAATGGGTTCATTTCTTTTGGAAGGTCGAAGTAAGGAAGTTCCTTGTCACCACCGATGTCCATTGTACGGACAACAACTGGTTTACCGTTCATACCTTCAAGAACAGCCTTGTAAGCTTCGTATTGCTCGTCTTCTGTTGGGAAATCTTGAGAGTCCATGTAAAGGAACTCTGTACGGTAAAGACCAACAGCTTCAGCACCATTAGCGTTAACACCTTCAACGTCTTTTGGTGTACCGATGTTTGCTGCAAGCTCAAAGTGTTTGCCGTCAGCTGTTACAGTTTTAGCATCTTTAAGAAGTGCCCATTCCGCTTTTTGTTTAGCGTAAGCTTCACCAGCTGCTTTAAACTCAGCGATTTGCTCATCTGTTGGGTTGATAATCACATCACCTGTGATACCATTAACGGCAACAATATCACCGTCTTTCACACGTTCTGTGATGTCGTTTGTACCAAGAACAGCTGCAATTTCAAGCGTACGTGCCATGATAGCAGAGTGACTTGTACGTCCTCCGATATTGGTTACGAATGCTTTAACGAACTTTTTGTTCAATTGTGCTGTATCTGATGGTGTCAAGTCGTGAGCAATAACGATAGACTCTTCGTCGATAGTCGCTGGGTTTGGCAATTTAGCACCAAGTAAGTGTGCCAAGACACGCTTAGCCACGTCACGAATATCTGAAGCACGCTCTTGCATGTATGGATTGTCATCCATGCCTTCAAAAATCGTGATGAACATGTCTGTTACTTCTTTAAGTCCGCTTTCTGCGTTGACTTGTTTAGCACGAATTGTTTCTTTAATCTGACCAATCATCTCTGGGTCAGCAAGAACCATCAAGTGAGCATCAAAGACAGCCGCTGCTTCTTCGCCAAGGCTTTCTACTGCTTTCTCACGGATAACAGAAAGCTCGTCCTGTGATGCTTTTAATGCTGCATCTAGGCGAGCTTCTTCTGCACTTGTATCTTCAACTGTAACAGTCTCAAATGACAAATCCGGTTGAACGAGTAGATATGCTTTAGCAACAGCAACACCGTCAGATGCCGCAATTCCTTTAAGCATTTCTGTCATCTTATGCCAATCCTTCTTTTGTCATTGTTTCTTCGATAGCTGCAAGAGCATCGTCAGCGTCAGCACCTTCAGCAGAGATAGTAACATCTGCACCTTGACCAACACCAAGGCTCATAACACCCATGATAGATTTAAGGTTTACTGCTTTACCTTTGTAATCAAGAGTGATGTCTGAAGCAAATTTGCTAGCAGTTTGAACAAGCAAAGTTGCTGGACGTGCGTGGATACCTGTTTCTGCAACAATGTGGAAATCTTTTGAAGCCATAATTGGATTCTCCTTTATAAATAATTTGTAAATTTTTGAATTATCAAGATGATAACCCTTACAACTAGAGATTATAGCACAATATGATTTGATTTTCAAGATTAAAATTTCAAAGCTGTGTATCTTATTTTCAGAGAATTTGCTAAACCCTTTAAAACACTGACTTTATAGCGCTTTTATTCTGACTTATTTTCTTTTTCATTTCCTCATTTTTTAGCAACTATCTAACAGAAAAAAGCGCTTTTTTGAAAGTCATTTCCAGTCTTTTTCGTAGAATGAAGCCTAAAAAAGAATGGATTTCTCTGTTTTGGTTTTAAAAAGATTAAAAATCCCAATATTTAGTTTTTGAAAAATAATTGCAATACTATATCTTGTGTCTTTCAAAATAAAAAGCTTGCATTTTTGTCTATATTGGGCTATGCTAAGAAGGTACAAAATTTCAAAGGAGACTGTTTATGGCTAAGATTACGCTATTTTCAAAAAATAACTGCATGCAATGCAAAATGACAAAGAAATTTTTGGAGCAAAATGGAGCTGACTTTGAAGAAATCAATGTTGATGAACATCCTGAAAAGATTGAATATCTTGTCAACCTTGGTTTTAAAGCCGTCCCTGTCATCGAAGCAGGTGATGTTCGTTTTTCTGGTTTTCAACCAAGTAAACTAAAAGAAATTCTCTAAACAACATTTTAAATAGAAAAAGGAAATCCTATGAGCTTAAAAAACTTGGGCGACGTCTCATATTTTCGCCTAAATAATGAAATCAATCGTCCTGTCAATGGGCAAATCCCACTTCATAAAGACAAAGAAGCCTTGCAGGCATTTTTTGTTGAAAATGTAGAGCCTAATACCATGCCTTTTGACACGATTACAGATAAAATCAACTATCTTATCGAGCATGACTATATTGAGAGTGCTTTTATCAAAAAATACACACCAGTCTTTATCGAAAAGCTCGCACAAGAACTAAAAGAGCATAAGTTCCGCTTCAAGTCTTTCATGGCTGCCTACAAGTTTTACCAGCAGTATGCACTAAAGACCAATGACGGTAATTACTATTTAGAAAGTATCGAAGACCGTGTGCTTTTCAACGCTCTCTACTTTGCTGATGGCAACGAAGAGTTAGCGCATGATTTGGCAATTGAGATGATTAACCAACGCTATCAACCAGCGACTCCTAGCTTTTTAAATGCTGGGCGTAGCCGTCGTGGCGAGTTTGTCTCTTGTTTTCTTATCCAAGTGACTGATGATATGAATGCTATCGGGCGCTCTATCAACTCTGCTCTGCAGTTGTCTCGTATCGGTGGTGGTGTTGGGATTTCCCTTAGCAATCTGCGTGAAGCTGGCGCTCCTATCAAGGGCTATGCTGGAGCAGCTTCTGGTGTGGTGCCAGTTATGAAGCTCTTTGAGGACAGCTTTTCCTATTCTAACCAGTTGGGGCAACGCCAAGGGGCGGGTGCGGTTTATCTTGATGTCTTTCACCCAGATATTCTCAACTTCCTTTCTACTAAAAAGGAAAATGCCGATGAGAAAGTACGTGTTAAGACCTTGTCGCTAGGAATTACCGTACCAGATAAGTTTTACGAGTTGGTTCGTAAAGACGCTGATATGTATCTCTTTAGCCCTTACTCTATTGAGCGTGAGTATGGTGTTCCTTACAACTACATCGACATCACAGCCAAATACGACGAAATGGTGGCTAATCCAAATATTGTCAAGACTAAAATCAAGGCACGTGATTTGGAAACAGAAATCTCAAAACTCCAACAAGAGTCTGGCTATCCTTACATCATCAATATTGACACCGCTAATCGCCACAATCCGATTGACGGGAAAATCATCATGTCTAACCTCTGCTCTGAAGTACTTCAAGTGCAAAAGCCTAGCCTTATCAATGACGCACAAGAATACGAAGTCATGGGAACAGACATCTCATGTAACCTCGGCTCTACAAACGTCGTCAATATGATGACCTCACCTGACTTTGGACGCTCTATCAGAACCATGACACGTGCGCTGACCTTTGTCACAGATAGCTCAAACATCGAAGCTGTGCCAACTATCAAAAACGGTAACAGTCAAGCGCACACTATCGGACTTGGGGCGATGGGGCTGCATTCTTACTTTGCTAAAAATCACATCCACTACGGCAGTAAAGAGTCTATCGAGTTTACCAATATCTACTTTATGTTGATGAATTACTGGACACTGGTCGAGTCCAATCAAATCGCTCGTGAGCGTAAGACCAGCTTTGTCGGCTTTGAAAACTCTGACTACGCTAATGGCTCTTACTTTGACAAATACATCACAGGTGACTTTATACCACAATCAGACCTCGTCAAAGAGCTCTTTAAAGACCACTTCATCCCACAAGCAAAAGACTGGATGGCTCTGCGTGATGCGGTTATGGCTGATGGTCTTTACCACCAAAACCGCCTAGCTGTCGCACCAAACGGCTCTATTAGCTACATCAACGATGTGTCAGCTTCTCTTCATCCGATTACACAGCGTATCGAAGAGCGTCAAGAAAAGAAAATCGGTAAAATCTACTATCCTGCCTATGGTTTGTCAACAGACACCATTCCTTACTATACTTCTGCTTATGACATGGACATGCGTAAGGTGATTGATGTCTACGCTGCTGCGACAGAGCATGTCGACCAAGGCTTGTCTCTGACTTTGTTCTTGCGTAGCGAGATTCCTGAAGGACTCTACGAGTGGAAAACGCAAACAAAACAAACCACACGTGACCTCTCTATTTTGCGCAACTATGCCTTTAACAAAGGGGTCAAGTCTATCTACTACATCCGCACCTATACCGATGATGGCGATGAAGTTGGCGCCAATCAATGTGAATCTTGCGTCATCTAGCAGCACAGGAGGTACACCATGACACCACTCGAAAACAAGAAAGAAACAGCTATCCAATTTTATAAAACGGCTTTTGAGGGCAATCCTGAAAAAGCAGTTCACGATTATGTTGGAGACGACTACTTTCAGCACAATCCGTGGGATAGTATCCAAGAAGTTATCGAAGATACCAAGTCTGGTCGTACCATGTTTTAACCAAAGGAGAATACAATGCCTACTTACTATGAAGCCATTAACTGGAATGAAATCGAAGACGTTATTGACAAGTCGACATGGGAAAAACTGACCGAGCAATTTTGGTTGGATACTCGTATCCCTCTGTCCAATGACCTTGACGACTGGCGCAAGCTCTCAGATATTGAAAAGGATTTGGTTGGCAAGGTCTTTGGTGGTTTGACTTTGCTTGATACCATGCAATCTGAGTCTGGTGTTGAGGCGATTCGAGCAGACGTTCGCACACCGCACGAAGAAGCTGTCCTCAACAACATCCAGTTCATGGAGTCTGTCCACGCCAAATCTTACTCATCTATCTTTTCAACCTTAAACACCAAGTCTGAAATCGAAGACATCTTTGAGTGGACCAATAACAACGAATACCTGCAAGAAAAAGCACGTATCATCAACGACATTTACCAAAACGGTGACGCTCTTCAGAAAAAGGTCGCATCTACTTATCTCGAAACTTTCCTTTTCTACTCTGGCTTTTTCACCCCTCTTTACTACCTTGGCAATAACAAGCTTGCCAATGTCGCTGAAATCATCAAGCTCATCATCCGTGACGAGTCTGTGCACGGCACTTACATTGGCTACAAGTTCCAGCTAGGCTTTAACGAGCTTTCTGAAGAAGAGCAAGACACCTTTCGTGAGTGGATGTATGACCTCCTCTACCAACTCTATGAAAACGAGGAAAAATACACCCATACACTCTATGACGCTGTCGGCTGGACTGAGGAGGTCATGACCTTCCTACGCTACAATGCCAATAAAGCCCTCATGAACTTGGGACAAGACCCTCTCTTTCCAGACACAGCAAATGATGTCAATCCTATCGTCATGAACGGTATCTCAACAGGAACATCAAACCACGACTTCTTCTCTCAAGTCGGCAATGGCTATCTCCTTGGTACTGTTGAAGCGATGACAGATAGTGACTACCTCTACGGACTGGACTAAAATAAGCTAGTTGACAAGTTTGCGCTTTCATGATAAAATGTAAACAATTACATATCACAAAGGAGTGCCTTGAGCTGAGATCGCATTTGCGAAATCCTCTAACCTGATCTCGTTAGGACGAGCGTAGGGATTGTGACATTGACGGTTAAATACATCATTTGAACGCAAGACACAAAACTCCTTTCTGATTTGAGAGGAGTTTTTATGTCAACATCATCGAACAGCAGAGCCCTTATCGAGGCTGCTCTCTTTGCCGCTCTGGCTATGGTTTTATCCTTCATCCCTGACTTTGCGTCTTGGGTGACGCCATCTTTTGGAGCCATTCCCTTGGTCTTTCTCAGCCTGCGCCGTGGGCTCAAGTATGGCTTGGTCAGTGGTTTTATCTGGGGGTTATTACACTTTGTCCTTGGAAAGGTCTACTATCTCAGTCTCAGCCAAGTCGTTATCGAGTACCTCATCGCCTTTACGGTCATGGGACTTGCAGGGCTTTTTGCTAATCGTTTCCAGAAACAACTAAAAGCACAGCAAAGAGCTAAAGCTCTTGCAACAGCTTATCTGGCTTCTTTTGTCGCCTGTGCTGTGCGCTATTTCTTTCACTTTGTGGCTGGCTTTCTCTTTTGGGGGTCTTATGCGCCAAAAGGCATGAGTGCTGTCTGGTACTCTCTGACAGTGAACGTTCCTGCTGGACTTGCTACATGGGGCATTGTCGCTATCTGCTTAACCGTTTTAATCTTATCTTACCCTCGATTGTTTGAAGTCGACTAGCTAAAAAGCCAACTGCTAAGAGTTGGCTTTTCTTATTTGTAAAAATCATTGACCATCTTAATCTGCATGATAAAGATATAAAGGTGAACCACAACAGCGACACAGAGCCCGACAATCTGTACCTGACCTGTAAAGAATGACAGTACCATCAAAATGACATAAAGCGTTGGTAAGACAATACCGCTCAATCCCATAACAATATCAAAGCTGATTTTATAGTTGGCTTGGAGCTCCGCTTCGTCTTGCTGCAGTGCATTAGCTTTTATTTCTTTCAATGTTGGAAATAAAGACATGCTAATGCCACGGAATTTCCGATAAAGATGTAGGGAGTAGGCTTGAAGTCCACCTGCTAAAATCAACCCTACAAAATCAACAAGCATAATCTGCAGGTCAACATCGCCTGCGTTTGGGACAATACGAAAAGACGTTACCAAGCTCACAAGAGCTAAGATACTCGCACTGCCACTTGCTGTCATACCATAAGCGAATCTGCGGTTGAGCCTACGATAAAGCGTATCACTCGCCTCATCATCCTCACAATTACTATACACCTTCATGTCTCTAGCTGCTAGATAGAGAAAAACGGCAGCTAGCACAGTCAGGACAGCATAAGTCACACGAAACAAAGTGGAGACAACCGTCAGCACGTCTTCTGAGCTGATAGAAGGGCTTTCGTGGTATCTAAAATACGCCAATAAAAATCCTGTCACACCGCCTAAAACAAGTCCTGAAATCCCTCCGATAAGCAACTGCTTGACCAGTCTCAACCAGCTATTTGGCTGTTTCTTCGCTGTTTTCATCTTCCTTTTCCTCCGTTAACCAAAATACTCTCTCCAGTGGCTCCTTAAAAACCTGTGCTATCTTTAGGGCAATCAGAACCGACGGTGTGTACTCACCCCGCTCAATCAGGCTGACGGTCTGCCGTGAAACACCAGCAAGCTGCGCCATTTTAGTCTGATTGATCCCCTCTCTAGCCCGTAGTTCTTTTAGACGATTTTGCAACATCTAGCGACACCTCCTCGTCTTTTAACGCTCGCACCAAGCACTTACGCATAATCAATAGTCTTGAATAGTCTTGATGTCATCAACACGGATGAGTTTTACTTTCTGACCTTTTTTCGTTTCTCGCGTCAACTTCGCCCACTGCTCGTCATAAGCTTCTAAAATCCAATTATCAAGTCCTGTTATTGAATCATCTAAGATAATAACACACTTCTTTCCGACAAACTCTTGTAATAATGCTGACATGTCATTGACTCCTTTCTCTCCTGCAGCTAAGCGCTTGACCTGCTTTTGCAATCGCTTCATCTTATTCTGGTTATTTTCATGGTAAACAATGAAAACCAGAGCCAAAAACGATAACATCATCCATCCCAAAGATCCCATAAGCTTTCTCCTTTTTCTTGTAATCGTTTTCTATAGTTTTATTGTAACACATTGCTGTCATTTTGACAAGGATATTTGTCAAAAATATAACGATTTTTGTCATTATAGAAAGAAAAAAACGAACACGAGGTTCGTTTTTCATGTATTAGAGATTGTCGCCCACTGCGGCAAGGAGTTTGTCGATAGCTGAAGCGTCGCTACCACCTGCCATTGCCATGTCTGGCTTACCACCACCACGACCGCTCACGATTGGCGCAAGGGTCTTGATGAGGTTGCCAGCGTGGACATCACTTGATTTGCTTGCCACAAGGACATTGACCTTGTCACCAATAGCTGCAGCTAAGACAAGCACATCAGAGTAATCTTTTTGTTTCCAATTGTCCGCAAAAGTACGGAGCGCACCAGCGTCTGACACAGAAACTTGGCTGGCAATGTAGCGTTTGCCTGCGGCTTCCTTGACGTCTTTAAAGATGTCACCAGCAGCTGCAGCTGCAGCTTTTTCTTTCAAGCTTGTGTTTTCTTTTTGCAGCTTGTGCACTTGCTCTTGAAGCGTTGCGACTTTATTTGGTACTTGTTGCAATTGCGGTGCTTTGAGGGTTTGTGCGATTTCTTTTAGCGCTTCCTCTTCTTCACGGAATGCCATATAAGCTTCACGACCTGTCACAGCAAGGATACGACGTGTACCAGAGCCGATACCCTCTTCTTTGACAATCTTGAAGATACCGATTTCAGAGGTATTGCCAACGTGTGTACCACCACAAAGCTCGATAGAGTAATCACCGATAGTTACGACACGGACGTCTTTGCCGTATTTTTCACCAAAGAGCGCCATAGCTCCCATGCCCTTAGCTGTATCAATGTCTGTTTCGATAGTGACTACAGGAATAGCTTCCCAGATTTTTTCGTTGACTTCACGCTCGATACGCTTAAGCTCATCTGCGCTCACAGCCTCAAAGTGGGTAAAGTCAAAGCGTAGGAACTCAGCTTCATTGAGGGAACCTGCCTGTGTAGCGTGTTGTCCGATGACATTGTGCAGCGCAGCGTGGAGTAAGTGCGTTGCTGTATGGTTTTTCATGACACGTTGACGGCGTGTCTTGTCAATAACGAGGTGATAAGTTTCCCCAACAGCTAGTGACGCACGCACTTCTACTGTGTGAAGGGCTTGTCCATTTGGTGCTTTTTGGACATCAGTCACTTGAGCAACCAACTCACCCTTGGCATTTTGGATGACACCGTGGTCAGCCACTTGTCCACCCATTTCAGCGTAGAATGGTGTTTGGTCAAAGACGAGAAGCGCTTCGCCTTCAGAAACCATCTCTGTGCGTTCATTGTCAGCGACGATAACAGAAAGTGTTGCGTCAAGCTCTTGACGTTCGTAGTCAAAGTTTGAAGGCTCTGTGATACCTGATAGGGTTTCATTTTGCATACCCATAGAGCCACCTTTGACGACACTTGCACGAGCACGCTCTTGCTGTTCTTTCATGGCTTTTTCAAAACCTTCATGGTCAATCTTAAAGCCAGCGTCCTCAGCCAACTCCTCTGTTAACTCAACTGGGAAACCGTAGGTATCATAGAGTTTGAAGATATTTTTCCCATCCAGTGTGTCTTTGTTCTCAGCCTTAAGCTCAGCTAGCAAATCATCTAGCATGTTTGAACCTGCGTCGATAGTACGAGCAAAGGTTTCTTCTTCACGCTTGATAATCTTTTCAATGAAATCACGTTTTTCAAGCACTTCTGGATAGTAGCTTTCCATGATTTGCCCAACAGTTGGAACGAGCTTGTAGAGGAAAGTGTCCTTGATACCGAGACGACGTCCGTGCATAACGGCACGACGAAGTAGACGACGAAGCACATAGCCACGTCCTTCATTTCCAGGAAGTGCGCCATCACCAATAGCAAAAGCAAGTGAGCGGATGTGGTCAGCAATGACCTTAAAGCTCATATTGTCGCCATCTGGATCGTAGGTCTTGCCTGAGAGTTTTTCAATCTCACGGATAATCGGCATGAAGAGGTCAGTCTCAAAGTTGGTCTTTGCCCCTTGGATGACAGCTACCAAACGCTCCAAACCAGCGCCCGTATCAATGTTTTTATGTGGCAACTCCTTGTACTCACTACGTGGTACAGATGGGTCGGCATTGAACTGTGACAATACGATGTTCCAGATTTCGATATAGCGGTCGTTTTCGATGTCTTCTGCTAAGAGACGGATACCGATATTGTCTGGGTCAAACTCTTCACCACGGTCAAAGAAAATCTCTGTATCTGGTCCAGAAGGTCCAGCACCGATTTCCCAGAAATTGTCCTCAATCGGAATCAAATGACTAGGCTCAACCCCCATCTCAATCCAGCGGTTGTAAGAGTCCTTGTCATCTGGATAGTAAGTCATATAGAGCTTGTCTTTTGGAAAATCAAACCACTCAGGGCTTGTCAGCAATTCATACCCCCAAGCAATCGCTTCGTCACGGAAATAGTCACCAACAGAGAAGTTTCCAAGCATTTCAAACATGGTGTGGTGGCGAGCTGTTTTTCCGACATTTTCAATATCGTTGGTACGGATAGCCTTTTGCGCATTGGTGATACGTGGATTTTCAGGGACAACAGAACCATCAAAATATTTTTTCAGTGTCGCAACCCCAGAGTTAATCCAAAGAAGGGTTGGGTCATTGACAGGGACGAGGTTAGCCGACGGCTCTACACTGTGTCCTTTTGATTTCCAAAAATCCAACCACATCTGGCGCACTTGAGCGCTTGTCATTTGTTTCATAAAATCATATATCCTTTCTTCTTGTGAACATTAGTTTGCAGCATTTTCAAGTTCTTTCACATAGTCGATAGCAATAACCAGTGAAATCACCAAGTCAGCATAGCTGTCATCATAGACGGTGATGTTGTAGGTCGATGTGAGGCGCAGCCATTCTTGTGAGATAGTAGTGACTTCTGTGCCATTTGCCAACAGCCTAAAGTCCATCTCCCAAAAATTGCCCTCAACCTCAAGTCCTAGCGCTTCAATGCTATAGTGCGGTTTAAAAAGCGACCAGTCCTTTTGGATGGTAAAGGTCCTGCCATTTTGCAAAATAACGTCAAACTTAGGCAGCAGAGACACCATGTGCTTTTCAAGACGACTGACCACCTGTCCGCTTGTATCATAGATGGTAAAGGTTTTAGGAAATCTCAAGAAACTCCCCTCAACTTCATAAGCGACCTCTCCTGACTGGTCATAGATAGCAAAGCGACCACCTAAGGAGAGGACTTTCTCTTGAATCCGAAAACATTTTACCATAACATCACCTCAAAAAAGACAAGTCATCTCACGAAGGGCGAAAAACCGCGGTACCACCTTCATTCAATGAACTTGTCATTCTCATTTGTCTTTAAATTATGACTATCAAGTAGCCAACTCCCCACTGTCCTTGGCTCGCAGCAACCGCCAATTTTCTGTATCTAGTGTTTGAAAGTATCCTCTCGATAGGGATTTATGTGTCAAATCCTTTTTTTATTATACTGTCTTTTAGGTCTTAGGTCAAGTGAAATTCAGATTACTCAGATGCTGAACTACTTTCTTCTGTTGAGCTAGCTTCTGAACTTGCTTCGCTTGAAGATGATGAGCTGCTTGAGCTACTTGATGAGCTTGAACTGCTTGAAGAACTTGATGAAGATGAGCTGCTTGAGCTGTTGTTGATGTAAGCAGACATGATACTGCTAAAGGCAGAATCTTTCACCTTGACGTTAGCTTTCTTAAGTGCATTTGAGATGACTTGGTTTTGGAAGCTTTGGTCTGATTTCTTCTCGTTCAAGATGACTTGTTTCAACTGGCTCTTATAGTCTTTCCAGTTTGATTTTTTCGTCTCACGACTTGTCACTTTGACGATGTAGTAAGATGAACTGCTTGAGCCAGTAACGGTGATGACGTCAGACACGCTGTTTACATCTTGTGACAAGGCAGCGCTCAATACAGCTGATGGCAATGTAGAGCTTGTCGTTGCTGAGTTGACAGTGTATTTGTATTTCTTATCTGACTCAGTGGTCTTTTCTTTTGCGATACTTGCAAAATCCGCACCGTCTTTCTTAGCTTCTTCAAGGACTGACTTGGCTGTATCTTCAGAGTCTAGCTTGATGACTTCAATCTTAGTGTCAGGCACATAGTTCTTGAAAGCGGCTTTATAGTTTTTAGTGGTTAATTCCTTTTTCGCTGCTGCATCTACTGCTGCTTCAACAAGCAATTGCACACGCAGTTGTTGCTTGTAGGTTTCTGTTGTCAAACCTTGTTGTGCAAGTATAGCAGAGAAGTAAGTTCCGTATTGTTCAGCGACTTTGTTGTAAGCTTCGCTGACTTTTTTATCGCTGACCTTGTCACCGTATTGGTCTTGAAGCACACGTTGAAGCGTCAATGTGAGCACAGCTTGTTGTGTTGCTGAATTGTTTTTGACTTGATTGTAGACGTCTGAAACGGTAATCGTGTCACCTTTCATCGTGATAACAGATGAATCTTTTGATGACGATGAGCAGGCTGCAAGTGTTGCTACTGACAATAAGGTTACGAGACCAGCTGCGATTTTACGGCTTTTTTTCATTGTTAGATATGTCTCCTTAATCGATAAGATACAAGTGTGTATTAGTAATAACATACACTAATCTTACTCATTATACCATAATTTCTTAAAACATGCTTAATTTTCTGGTAGAATAACGTCCTCTTTATTTTTACGCAGGATGAGCAGTCCATCTCCTAGTGGCACAAGGGACGCTGTTAGGTTATGATTGTCCAAAGTGGCATCAAATAAACGCTGCAAACCTCGGTAAATAGTCCGCTGACCTCTACGCACCTCAAGAATAGGCTTTGCCACATCCCCACCTTGGAAAATGTCATCAAGCACCAGCACACCACCAACAGGCATACGCTTTAGAATTTCTGGTAAAAAGATGATGTACTTGGACTTGGCAGAGTCCATGAAAACAAAGTCATAAGAACCCTCAAGCTCACCCAGCACTTCTGCCGCATCGCCTTCTAGCAAGGTAATCTGCTGTCTATTATCATACTTGGAAAAGTTTTCCTTAGCAAAGGCAATCATCTCAGGATTGCGGTCAATCGTTGTGATGTGCGCATTTGGCGCATTATCTGCCATCAAAAGAGCTGAAAAACCAATGGCAGTCCCGATTTCAAGGATGTTTTTAGGCTGCAAGGTCTGCATTAACAAACGAAAATAAGCCACTGTCTCGTGCGGAATGATAGGGATATTTTCCTGCTTGGCAAAAGCCTCTAACTCCGCTAGAAAGCCGGTGTTTTGCTGCTGGCGCTCCCGCATGAAGCTGACAATTTCCTCTTTGACCACAGGACGGCGCATGTTATGATTTGCATTTTTTGAATATGATTTGACCATAGATTATATTATATCAAAAAAGGAAACACTTGGCTAATCAGCTTCATCTAGGCGCTTTTCCCAATCAAAAACACCAGACTCATAGGCATACTCGTGTAGAAGCTCAGAGAGTTTGAGCTTGCTTGCTTCTTGATAGAAAGCTGCCTGACCTGCTTCTAGCGCTTTTAAAATCTTGTCCTCACCCTCTTTGACATGCTGTTTGTCATCAAAGATAGCTTGCGACAAGTGCTTAAACGTAATAGCCTTGTCATCGTCTAATGCCATCAGGACGTCTGCTAGGCTCACATCAGTGATAGGACGAGCTAGCCTGTAGCCTCCGTGCTTATTGGCACTGGAGACGACCAGCTGCGCTTTTGCTAGCTTCATCAAAATCTTTTTGAGATAGGAGTCAGATACTCCTAAAATCTGGCTGAGCACATGGCTCTTGACAGGAGCGTGGTCTTTTTGCAGTGCCATCATCAAAAGCACATAGACTCCCTGCTCAACGCTTTTATTTATCTTCATTTTCCAGCTCCTTCTTGCCTGCTTTTAAAATCGTCCGATAAAGCGTCTTTGCCATTTGCCCAGCAAAGCCCGTCATCGGCTTATTCAGCAGAGGAAGCGGGACGTCAACGTCAATAGTCCAAGTGACCTTGGTGCCTAATGATGTCACCTCAAAAGCAATCTCTGTGAAATCCTGCCGAATGCTTGGAACAGACTTGACCACCCTGTACTGGATAAACCTGTCTTTTTTTACAGCTGTGATCTCCTCAGAGTACCAACCTGCTATCATGACGATGTCTCGTCTAGTGCCTGCCTTGTGCTTTTCCCCTCTCCAGCTGGAGCGAAAGGCGATAGGCGACTTGATGAAGTGCTCTGACTTATAAAACCAGTCAAAAGTCTCAGCCAGCGGCGCTTCAATCATCTCTTCTACAATAACCCGTTTTGTCATGATTACCTCGTTAATTTTGTGACCAATTCGCTTGCGACTGCGTCAACAGTGACTGGTTTCATCTGTTTGAAGAAAATGCCAAATACTTTCAACAGCGGCACCATTTTGCTGATAGCGTCATTGCGGTCTGCTCCGTAAACGACCGTTGGCTCTACCACTTCTAGGCGGACTGAGCTTTTTTGAAGGTCTTGCATGATGGCTTTTTTCCCATTGACAAAGGATTTTGGACCAAAGGTTCCACCAACAAATCCCATAGCTTTCGCTCCCTTTTCTTCAGCGATTTTTTGCATGACCTCTGCGGGTTTGTTATTGACCTGCTTAAAGACTTCTGGATCTTTTTCTGGGCGTCCGACAAAGTCCACGATATAGTCCACCTTGTCTGGCAAGACGCTCTTAACAGACTGATAGTCAGACACATCTGCCTTTAGTGTGTGCACGCGTGGGTCAACCAAGCTGTTTTTTCCAGAGCGTGAGAGTACATAAAACTGTGCTGTGCTATCTTTTTCCAGCCATTTCAGGGTCGTGTGACGTCCGATATAGCCATTTCCACCTAACATTACGATTGTTGCCATTTTCCTTACCTCATTTCCTAGGATATTTTTTATCTTTAGTTATTATATATCCTAAGACTTTTTTTATCAATAGAAAATCACCGTTTCCGATGATTTTTTCTTTATTTGGTAAATAAGGTCTCGAGATCTCGTAAATCTTGGATTTTTTGATTGATAGGACTGCTCTCTTGGGTGAGGTTAATCGAGCGAATGCCAGCATTTTTTGCCACTTCAACATCTAGCTTACGGTCGCCGATGTAGTAGGTGTCATGAGGATTGAGCTTGTATTTGTCCATGAGATAGTAAATGCCCTCTGGATGAGGTTTACGCTCAAATCCAGAAGCACCCGTCAAAATCTCGGTGAAATAGCTCTTAATACCCAAATTCTCTAAAACAGCCTGCGTACTCGCCCCCTTGTGCGTGTACATAAACTGCTGGATACCTTCTTTGTCTGCAAAAGCTAGCGCTTCTTTGCTAGACGGCAAGAGCTTGATTTTATCGTCACGCTTGGTCTGCTCGTCGTTGAAAAAGGCTTTTAGCTGCGCTAAAGAAGTACCCGTTTCCCCAGCTTTTTTCTCCAAAAGCTGCCCTACAGACTCTTTTAGGATGTAGGCATGAATAGCCTCTTTGTCCCAATCTTGAAAATCAAAAGCTCTATAAGTCGCCTCGAGTGCTTCCATGATGGCTTCATAAGAGTCAATCAACGTCCCATCCAAATCCCAAATAAATGCTGTCATAATCGCCTTTCTTGCTTTACTTAAATCGCCTTCTCCTTTGCCAACTCAGCGAGAAGTTCAAAGGAATGGTGCTGTGCGGTTTCGTCATAAATATAAGTCGCTACTATCAATTCGTCAATTGGGACACGCATTTTAAGCGCTAGCAATTGACTGTAGACACTCTTTTTATCGCCGATAAGAGTGAGCTCTGACATGCGCTCAACGATTTTCTTTTCTTGACTGATAAAGGTGTCTTGGCTAAAAGCAACTGGTCCGAAATGCGGAGCGTGCTTAGAGTCGGAGAGATTTTTCCAAACCGTCTCGCTGTCTTTGACAGGCGGGCAAAGGCTTCTTTGTTGCCCCGTCACGATGTCAATAAAAGCTTGCGTTTGCGTGGTGGCTAGATAGTCCGCTTCTTTTTGCGTGTCTGCCATGATGACGTTAGCGCCTAGAGCAGCGTAAGGTTGCTCTAGGTATTTTGACGGTTGAAAGCGCAGACGGTAAAGGCTCAGCGCCTCTTCCATCATTTGCGGAGCAAAGTGCCCTGCAAACACATAAGGGAGCCCTAGTTGCGCTGCTAAAAGAGCGCTTTTTGTGCTTGAACCTAAGATGTAAAAAGGAATGTCTTGACCTTCACCAGGATAGGCATGGACAGTGTTTGTCCCTTCAAGATAAGAACGTAATTCTAGGATGTCATTTTTAAAACGCTCTTCGTCATCCAAGGTCTTGCGACGTAGAGACTGTGCCGTCTCCATGTCCGTTCCCGGTGCACGCCCAAGTCCTAAATCTAGGCGATTGGGGTAAAGAGCCGCCAGTGTCCCAAACTGCTCAGCAAGCATATAGGGGCTGTGGTTAGGAAGCATGATACCACCAGAGCCTACACGGATAGTTTTGGTCGCAGACAGGGCTTCTTGGATGAGAAGTAGCGTTGAAGAGCAGGCAAAAAGCTTGGTGTTGTGGTGTTCGCCAATCCAATAACGATGATAACCTAGCTCCTCGACACGTTGGGCTAAGCGCTTCATCTCAGCAATGGTTTCTTGGTAACTATGTCCTTGACGGACAGGAACTAAATTTAAGACAGATAGCTTGGTCATGTATCATAAGTCCTCCAGCGCTTTTTGGATAGGGGTAGTACCTTCGACAATCTTAATTACCTTACCAATCGTCTCAGGCGTACTCAAGCTCTTAGCCAGTACAGACGCCACATCCTCTATAGCGATACTTCCATAAGCATCCTCGGTGACTGTAATCATGCCTGTTCCCTCTTTTTCAGAAAGAGCGCCAGGTTGCACGATAGTATAGTCAAGCTTGGTATTAGTCACTAGGTAGTTGTCCGCAAAGAACTTGGCAACGTTATAATCCATAATCTTACTGAGATTAGGGTGTGACCATTTGTCTGGCTCCAGCGCATAGAGTGAACTTAGCAAAACATAGCGCTTAATACCAAGACTCTCTGTTGCTTGCATGGTTTTCACCGCCCCAAAAGCATCTGTCTGCAGCAAATCACGCCCTCGTGAACCCGCTACAAAAAGAACAGCGTCCACTCCTGCCATCAGCTCTTGCATCTCCTCTACTGAAGCATGTAAATCAAAGGTAACAGGCACTACGCCGTCATGTTTTACTACATTTTCAGGCTGTCTTGCTGCAGCTCTGACCGTGTGTCCATCTGCTGTCAGCTGACCTATCAAACTAGTCGCAACACGACCAGTACTCCCAATAACAAAGACATCCATACTCTTCTCCCCTTTCTAGTTATTGTTAGTATTGTAACATTTTCAGACTTTTTGGACAATGATTTGATTTACAAACTATCTCACACCGTCTAAAAATGCCCTTAGGTGACTAAGGACATTTTTTAGATTAGAGATGAGCGCCAGCTTCGACAAGCTTTTCAAGCTCAGCTAAGCGTTCTTCAAAGACTTTGAAGGCTGCAGTAAGGTAGTCTTTACTTTCCATATCCACACCTGCTTTTTTGATGACATTAAGTGGATAGTCAGAGTTTCCAGCTTTGAGGTAATTGAGATAAGCCTCCTTATCGGCTTCTTCACCGTGGACAATGCGCTCAGCTAAATAGCTGGCTGCCGCAAAGCCTGTTGCATACTGAAAGACGTAGTAGTTATAGTAGAAATGCGGAATTCTCGCCCATTCGTACTGGATGAAATGATTGTCCTCTTTTTTGAGACCGTAGTATTTCTCGTTGAGGTCAGCGTAGAGCGTATTGAGATACTCGCTGGTTAGGACAGTGCCATCTTGGTCTGCCTTGTGAATCACCTGCTCAAACTCTGCAAACTGCGTTTGACGAAAGACTGTGCCTTTAAAGCCATCGAGGTAATGGTTTAAAATAGCAAAGCGTTTTTTCGGATCTGTTTCTTCTTTTAACAGCGTTTCCGTCAAAATATTTTCATTGGTCGTAGAGGCAATTTCCGCAAGGAAAATACTGTAGTCACCATACACGTATGGCTGATGGCTTCTTGTAAAGGTAGAGTGAATGCTGTGCCCTGTCTCGTGGACAAGGGTGAAGAGATTATCTAGCGTGTCCTGCCAATTAAGGAGCATAAAAGCGTTGGTGTCGTAAGAGCCACCAGAGTAGGCGCCCGAACGCTTGCCTTTATTGACCTTGACATCAATCCAGCGCTCACTAAAGGCACGCTTGACCTCTTTGAGGTAATCCTCACCAAAAACAGCCAGTACTTCCAGCGCTTTTTCAAGTGCGTCCTCGTAGCTATAAGCCATAAGCATCTCAGACAGTGGCGTGTAGAGGTCATACATCTTCAAGTCATCAAGACCCAGCACTTTTTGACGTAGCGCCACATAGCGATGAAGCAGCGGCAAGTGCTCATTAACCGTCTCAAGAAGCGTGTCATAGACACTCTCTGGGATAAAATTGCTAGCCAGCGCAGCTTGTCTCGCTGAGCTATACTTGTGCACACGTGCGTCAAAATTATGCACCTTGACATTAGTTTGTAGGGTCTTGGCATAGGTGTGCTGATACTGCTCATAGACACTGTAGAGTCCTTCGTAGGCAGCTTTTCTGGTCTTTCGGTCTTTTGACTCCATGAGACTGATGAAATTGCCATGACTAAGCTGGATGTCCTTTCCCTCATCGTCCTTGACAACTGGAAAGACAATGTCAGCATTGTCGAGGATTTCAAAGGTTTCGCTACTTGCGTTGAAAATCTCACTAGCACCTGCTAAGAGCTCTTCTTCTGCTTGAGTCAGCACATGTTCTTGGCGTTTAAAGAGCTTTTCAAAGAAATGGCTGTAGCGCTTCAAGTCGGGTGTTTCCTCTAAAAATTGCGCATAGGTAGCCACATCGAGCGCCATAAATTCTGGCTCGTAAAAGGAAAAGGTCTCGCTGAACTTGGCATAGAGCGCTGTTGCCTTAGCTTGAAACTCTTGGTATTTGGGGACTGTCGTGTCTTGGTCGTTTTTCATAGACGCATAGACATAGGCTTTCTCTAGGCGGCGAGACAAAGCCAACTCCAGGTCGGTAATGTCTCTTAGGCTCTCACTTGAGTCCAAAAGGTGCCCAGCACAACCCTTTGCCTTGTCAATAGTTGCTGACAGCTCCGCCATCTCTTGCTCCCACGCCTCATCACTCTCAAAGACAGTGGTCAAGTCCCATTGGTACTTCTCATCAATCGCTTGTCGGTTATCTGACATCTCTTCTCTCCTTAAGCTTTAGTTTTCCTTTATTGTACCATAAAATGCTGGCGAATAAAGCGTTTGAACAGCACTTGCGCCTAGCTTTTGATAATATTTGTAAAAAGCTTGATAAAACCAAGTCAAATCGTCAGTGACAAGACTGAGTTTGTGGCTATCAAAAGGTCTCACCTGCGGGAAAAAAGCAGACACAGGCTGACCCAAGAGATTACCCCTAGAAAGGTAAGCTTTTTCCTGCTCTTTTAGCCAGTGCTGATTCCCATTGTAGAGCTGACGCTGGATATAGGTCAGAATCTTATCATCCTGCTTGACACTGTAGCTGCTGACTGCCTGCGCTTTGTAGGGCAGACGCAAAAAGGACAACACATCCTCATCAAAAGAGCAGGTCTTAGTCAAATAATGTACCTGCCCTTTGAGGTCTTGGTAGATGAGGTATTTGAGCCTGATGAGACGCTGTTTGTGGTCAAGCTCCAGATAGTAAAAGCCCATGTTTTTGGAAAACTGTAAAAACTGTTCTTGTAAGGGCGAGATTTTCTTGCCCAACCACAACTTTTCTCCCAGCAACCATAGGACATGAATACCTGCTCTCTGATAGGCTTTGCTACGCTCTATGAGCCGTTTTTCAGACAGACGACTGCACTGCACCTCAAGCGCTAAGCGCTCACCTACAAAGACATCAGCAATCTGACCAATCTCCTCTAGGACACGCTCCACCTCTACTTTTGCACCTTTAGATATTGCCTTGTAAAGCTCCGCCTTTAAGCCTAGGTGCTCCGCTGATTCGTTTTCACTGTAAAACTGGCAAGCTTCTAAGCTGATATGTGCAAAATGTGTCCGCATGACCTTACCCACCTTGAGCCGAACAGGTTGCTTGCAGACAGGACAGAAAAAGTCTCGCTTTTCTGGGATACCATCCAGCACCGTCACCAATTGATTGTCACTATCATGTGCCACTAACATCATACTACCTCCTACTAGAGTATTCGTAAGAAAACATAGAAAGCGCTCACTTGATAGCGTCATCGACTCTTTTCATCTTGTATTTCCCTCCAGTGCGTCAGATGAATCCCCATGTGCCCGATACCTAGTATAATGACCGCTAGCATTAGGTAGGGATTTTTCCCGTATACACCAAGCAAAAAGAGGGCGACTACTGGCAAGGTTGCTCCGGGCACAAGAATTCCCAGTAAACTCCTGTAAAAGTCCATCATTGTTTATGCACTTCTAAAATAGCGAATCCAGTAAACTTCATAAATGAGCATTAGAGAAAAGGACAAAATCAGCCACCATGACCAGCCTGACCATGTCTTCACATTAAAGTCCTTAAACATAAGAACAAGACCAGAGACTGCAAACTGTCCAACTCGCTCCAATAATTGAAGTGCTTTATTTTCTTTGCTCTCATATTCTTGGTAGCCTTTTGGTTGATGTTTTGTCCATATTATATTTGGTAGCGCTAACATTATCAGATAAATCAACCCTACATAAGAAAATCCAAACTGCACTGTGCTCACCTACTCCTATCCCTTTCATTTGTCATCATGACATCCTACCTTTTCTCTCCTTGCTAATATTTCCCAAACAAATAGTCCTGCCCTTATTATAACACTAAAAAAACTCCCCGTCTGGAGAGTTTTGTGGCTATCATAGGAAAATCGTCATCACGCTTGCAAGCACGATAATGACAAGCCCTAGATAAGTGAGGAAAAGCTCACGTTTTGGCTTGGTTTCTTTGAGAATGTAAATGCCACCTAGTGTAGAGAGGATGACATTGAGCTGCGTGAGGATAAAGGCTAGCGTCACGCCGTTTAACTTAGCTGAGAAGATGTAAGCTAATGACGCAATCCCAAAGATAATCCCAACGCCAGCACATTGCCAGCTTTCTTTTGCCTTGAAAGCTTGACGCTCTTTGAAGCTAGCGTAAAGAACAGATCCGACCAAAACACCAAGCATTTGTGGTAGAAACATAGACAAGCCGTCTGCATTGACCATTTTAGGCACAGCACTGTAAAACCAATAACCAAAGCTAGTGAAAGCTAAAATCTGCACTCCTTTTGCTAGATGAGTCGGTTTGTTGCTAGCGCCTTTTGGCTCAAGCGAAGTCAGATAAGCTCCGAAAATCAAGAGCGCAATGGCTAAAAAACCAAAGATTTTAGACGTCCAACTAGACCATTCCCCAAAGGCTAAAACACCGATGATAGATGTCCCAAGCAATTGCAGACCCGTTGAGATTGGCATTGTTTTTGAAACACCAATCACGTCATAGCTAGACACTTGTCCAGCTTGACCAATAACCCAGAACATCCCTGAGATGAAACTGAGTAATAAAGCTGTGCTTGACAGACCGCTCGGATGACACACGAGCTGCACGATGACTCCAATAACGGTTGCACCAATCCCAAACCCCAACATACTGTTGACAGGTGTTCCACCAATCTTTTTCAAAATCAAGGGCTGAATCCCCCAGCCAATCGCTGGAATAAGTGCGATTAGTAAACCAAAAGCTGACATAATGATGATTACCTCCTTAACATGCCAGTTAAACTATGGATAGCCATACAAAAAATAGCTACCTACCACCCTACCAAAAAGAAAGCGCTATGTCAATCTTTTTCTAATCATTATCACATTCTATAGAGCTACCTGCGTTGTAAAATGAAGTGCAACAAAAAAAGACATGTTTATCTGATATACTAGAATTCCCCAACTCAGTATAGAAAGCAGATGAACATGTCCACTAATCATTCTACCAAAAAATCGTTATACTCACACCTTTCAGCCTCTGAACGCGGAGAAATCAGCGCCTATCTCAAGATGGGCAAGACCCCCTCTGAGATTGCTCGTCTGCTTGGGCGTCATCGCTCAACCATCAGTCGGGAAATCAAACGAGGAAGTGTTTCTCAGGTTCAAGATAAGAACGGGAAACGAATCTACTCAACGGTTTACTTTCCAGATAGTGGTCAACGTGTTTATGAAATCAATCGTCGAAAAAGTGCCTATCATAAACTATCATACTGCTCCCAGACATTCTTCAAGGAACTTGAGAAAGCCCTGAAAACGAAACCTCGTTGTCACAGTGTTGATAGCTTTGTTCAAACTTACCGAGAAAAACATCCACTGGAAGTTATCCCTTCCACCAAGACAGTGTATCGTTACATCAAAGACGGACTGTTGAGGGTTAAACCGATTGATTTACCTAAGATGGTGTGCATCCGAAAACGGTCTAAAGTAAGGCCTAAGGCCACGAAGAAAATCTTAGGAAAATCCATTGAAGAACGTCCAGAAACTATTACTAATCGCTCTGAATTTGGACATTGGGAGATTGATTTGGTTCTTGGCAAGAAGACCAAAGGGGAAGCTGTTGTCATGACTCTAGTAGAGCGTCAAACACGATTTGCCATCGCTGTAAAACTGGCTAATAAACAAGCAGAAACTATCAATAGGGCTGTTAAGAGCCTACTATCACAGTACCCTATTCGCTCTATCACATCGGACAATGGCTCAGAGTTCAGTAGCTTGTCAGACTTAAAAGGTGTGGAAGTCTATTTTGCCCATCCTTATGCTTCTCATGAAAGAGGAACAAATGAAAATTTCAATGGTCTCTTGAGAGAGTTTCTCCCAAAAGGTGTCTCTCTTAACTCACTAACGACAGAAGAACTCAATCACTACGTCTCTGCTATCAATGACAGACCTAGACGACTTCACAAGTATAAAACCGCAAATATTTTGTTTGGGCTAGCCCAAACAGCTTAACCTCTGGAACTCTAGTTATCAATGAACTTGTTGCACTTGACTTGACAAGTGGGGTTCTATAGAGCTATTTTAGACACAAAGAAAAGAAATTGCTAACTAGTAGACAAGCATCAAAAAGAGATTTTTAGAGAGAAAACTCTTTTTACTTGCTTTCTCTCATCTCCTTTGATATACTAAATGGGCTAATGTTCTTGGGGTCGTTTTGGATTCGACAGGCATTATGAGGCATATTCGGCAACTCATCGGCAGATGTAAAATTGCCAGTTAAATATAACTGCAAAAAATAACACTTCTTACGCAGTAGCTGCCTAAACACCAGCCTGCGTGACTTTCTACAGATTGTTTGCGTTTGTAAGAAGGTCTTATTGATGAGCAAACTACGTTTAGTCATTGCCTAGCTGGCTAAAAAGAGATTGATAGGCTCGCCAAAAAGAGGCTTGAGCTATGGTGTCGCTCTTTGGTTAAATCAATACATAGCCTATAGTTGTAGATGAATATGTTGGCAGGTGTTTGGACGTGGGTTCGATTCCCACCGGCTCCATAAAAGCAATTAGTCTGTTTTTCATTTTCATGTTTAAAAGAGCCTCTTAGGATGGGGCTTTTTGTTTTATATTAGAAAATAAAAAGAAATCGCTTCTGCGCTTTTTGCTGACTTGTGGTATAATAGTAACATAAAAGGAATCGTATAAAGAGGGAAATAGTATGAAAAAATTAGGTCAATTCACACTGTTATGTGTGTTCGGGCTAGGACTTGTCGCCTGCGCGCCTCAAAAACAAGACAAATCACAAACAAACTCATCTAGCTTGACAGCGGTCTCTGATGTTCCTGCTAAACATCAAGACATACGGCTTACTTTTAACAATATTACGCTGGGAACCAAGGATTCTGAATTTGCCGGTGGGACAAACTTGGAGCAATTAAAAGCCATGTTTGGCGAGCCTGCTCAAACTTTTCAGACGCCTGCTGGTGATGTGACGCTAGATGGCTACACTTGGCAGTTTGATGAAGTCACCATCACAGTCAATCTCCTGCGAGACAGCGCCATCACACGCTCAATCTCAAACTTTAGCTTCATCCGCTACAATACCATCACCAAAGACAAAATCGACAAGATTGCAGATAATATGACCTTCCAGCAAGCCATTGACCTGCTCGGACAGCCTGATATCTACTCAGAGTCAGCTTCATCTGAACACACAAAACTGCAAGCCGTCTGGGTCAGTGGTATCGAGGGAGCTGATAGCAAAAACACCCCTCAAATCACGCTTAACTTCGTCAACAATCAACTCACCAATAAAGCTATCGTTGGTGTCAACTAAAAAAGAGAGTAGGACAAAATCGTCAAATGCGATTTTGTCCTACTCTCTTATTATTTATCTCGGTGTTCTTGTGGTGCTGGGTGTTTTTTGAAATTTTCCGCCACAAAGTTAGTCGTAAACTGTGCTAACAGCAGCGTAGCTGAGTGGGTCAATAGATGGCGCTTTGCTTTATCTAGAGAGCCAAACTGCGCAAGAGCAGCTAGGATTTTCCATTTTTCGTCAAAAGTAAAATCACTAAAACGGCTCAGCCCATTGTCCAAAAAACTATCAAAAACCAAGTCAAATATCTGCTTGAGCTCGTGAATACCAAGCTCATCCGTCCACTCCTTGAAGGTCTTTTCAAGACTGCGACTGACCTCACCTTGATGAGTCGCCTCTTGAAACGTCCCAAGGTGTTTTAAGTCTACCTGCCAAGAAAAAATATTGTGCTGACCGATACTAAAGGCGTCGCTAACCACTCGCTCCTTGGACTCAAGGTGCCAAAGCATGATACCAACAATCGAGTCCTGCGGCAGATAACCTTGCACCCTGTCTTTGATATTGAGATACCCCTCTCTTGTGAGCATATACTCTTGGACACCTGGGGAATCTAGCCAAATGATACGACTGACTTTGTCTTGCAAGTTCTTTGGCAATTGGGTACTTGCATACAAGGCAAGGTTGCCACCCTTTGAATGTCCAGATATGACGATTTCCCCCTCCAAATGCGGCAAGAGATGTTTGAGATAGCGAATGGCAGAGCGGTGCGACGGAATCTCACGCATATAAGTCAGCTTGAAGTCCTCTTTCCAGCCAATCAGCGTGTCATCTGTCCCACGAAAAACGATTTGATGATAGTCGCTGTCTGGCAAGGTAAACAAGGCTGCCGCAAACTGACGCTCAAACTCAACGGTGATACTGCTGACATAGTGGCTAATGGTTAGTTTTTCAAAACGCTTTGAAATCGCCATGAGATAGCTCAACCGCAGACGATTTTCAGTGATGAGTTCGCCCACATGTAAGCGCTCAACATTTTCCTCTAAAAAGTCAAACAAGGTCTGGCTATCAGACGTCGTCCAGCCAGCAAGCTCACCAAAAGGGATATAGGCAAGTTCATTGATACAAATACGATCTAGGTCATTTAGTGGTAAATCGCCAAATGATAGGTCTTTTGCTGCTTTAAGATAGTTTAATAAATTTGGCATAGTATTTACTCTTCTCATATTTTATTCATTTTAATTGCCTTTATTGTAGCGACTTTTGTGATAGCTGTCAAGTTTAGACAAGTGCTTGTTTGACAAAAACCCGCAAATGTACATTTGCGGGTTTTCGCTTAGTCGAGGATGTACTCGAGTTTGTATTCTTGTGGTTTTAGCCCTAGGCGCTCGTAAAAGCGTTTGGCACCGTCGTTGCCTTCCCAGACATCTAGCGTAATGTTGTAGCATCCCTGCTCTTTGGCAAAGGCAAGCGCAAACTGGTAAAACTGCTCGCCCAGCTTTTGCCCTCGTGCCTTTTCATCCACACACAAATCGTCAATGAACAAGGTCTTATGCGGTTTCTTTGGCGCTTTTGCCTCCTCAATCACTGTAAAGAGGTGCCCTAAAATCTCACCATTTTCCCCCTCGTAGACAAAGACAAGGCGCATGTCATCCTCCATGAGCGCTGTCAATTCTTCAGTGGTGAACTTGCTGCCCTTTGCCTCAAAAATATCTGGGCGGAGCTTGTGATGGTGTTCTAAAATCTGCGCCAGCAAGGCTTCAACTGCTGGAATATCTTCTTTTGTCGCACGACGAATCGGCATAGTATCAATTCCTTTCTTGATTTTTTAGGACTTGGCGTCCCATTCTGCTAAAAATTCCTCGAGGTAATCTTCTAAAAACTGATGACGATGAAGCGCTAAGGTCTTAGCGTAGTCGGTGTTCATCAGGTCTTTTAGCTTAAGCAATTTCTCATAAAAATGAATGATAGCGGTATCTTGACCGCTACGGTAGTCACGAAGAGTAAGTAGCTCTCTGGCTGTCCTGTTAGGGTCGTGAATCGGGCGACCCTTAGCACCCGAGTAGGCAAACACCCGAGCAATCCCAATAGCTCCGATAGCGTCCAGCCTATCAGCGTCTTGAACGACCTGTCCCTCTAGTGTCGTCATAGGTGGATTAGTGCCACCCTTAAAGGACATGGTTTTGATGATAGTCATCACATGCTGGCAGTCTTTTTCGGCTAATCCCTGCTCAAGAAGCCAGAGATAAAGCTCTTCTTCTCTCTTTTTAGGGTCAGCCACCAGCTTTTCATCTGCCACATCGTGAAGAAGCGCAGCCAACTCGCAGATAAAAACATCTGCTCCTTCTTTTTGCGCAATTGTGCCTGCAAGGTTTCTCACCCGCACAATATGCCACCAGTCATGACCGCTACTATCCCCCTTACAACTCTCGTAAGCTAACTTTTCCGCTGCTAATAAGATATCCTTTTTATCACGCATGTTTTTACCTCGGTCTCTATTGTACCATAAAACAGTTTATGTGACTGACCACTGAGCGGCTTTTTCAGCATGGATAAGGGTCGTGTCAAAGACAGGCAGGCTAGAATCTTCTGGCTTAATCAAGAGACCAATCTCCGTACAACCAAGGATATCTGCTTCTGCTCCTCTGTCTTTCAACTCTTGGATAATACGCTGATACTGCGTGCGAGACTCCTCCAAAACAAGCCCCAAGCAAAGCTCTTGATAAATGACGTCATTAACCAGTTCAATGTCAGCAGCATTTGGTACTAAAGTTTCTAAGCCTTTTTGCGTCAGCACATCTTTGTAGAAATCTTGAGTCATGGTGTATTTTGTCCCTAGAAGCGCTACTTTTTGAATGCCTTGTCTAAGCAGACTATCTGCCGTCGCCTCGGCAATGTGTAAAATCGGAATGGTAAGCTCTTTTTCCATCTGCGGGACAATCTTGTGCATGGTATTGGTACAAATGACAATCACATCAGCACCAGATTGCTCTAGATTTTTAGCGGCTTTTGTCAAAATAGCTGCGCTCTTCTCCCAGTCGCCACTAGACTGACACGCCTCAATCTCCGCAAAATCCACGCTGTAGAGAAGTATCTTAGCCGAGTGCAAGCCACCTAGCGCTTCCTTGACCGTCTCATTGATGACTTGATAATAGGTTATCGTACTTTCCCAAGTCATCCCGCCGATGAGCCCGATGACTTTTGTCTGCTTCATACTGTCCTCCTAGAATAAAGTAGTTGTATTATACGCTTATCTGTTAAACATGTCAACACAAGAGTTACCATCCCTTTTGGTGGGTATTGATAAAATCACTCACCAACTCTTCTATCTCTATTGTCATCCTATCAATCTGCTCTTTATCCCAGCCATTGCTGTCTGTGATTTTTGCCATCCATTGGAGTTTCAGACTTTGGCGGTTGAAAATTTCTTCCCATTGATTGTACTTAGCTGCTGGAATTAAATTGCTAAATTTTGAGTTTTGGCTACCTGTTGTGATAGCGAGATTGCTAAAAGCGTGAAGCGTCTCATCGTCCAAGCGTTCTTGCTTAGATTCTGCGTCTGGATTTTGCGGATACCAGTGCTCAATGGAGCGGCGATAGGTAAATCTAAAATGGTCTGCGTCAAAAAACTGGTCCTTGAGTTCCTCACGATTGTCCCAAAGCACGTAATCCACAAAGTTAAAGGCATAGACAGGCACTTCTTCATGGTAGGATTTAATTTGACAAGCGTCATCACTAAAGAGACGTTCCTTAGCATAGGCGATAGCTAATCCCTCTAGCTTGTCCAAAAAGAGTTGACCAAGCTCCTCATTGTCGAAGTAACTATAGACATGATGATACAAAAACTGCATGACCTCATACAGCCAACGGCTGTCACGATTAGCCGTGTAAGTCACTGCAAACATAGACTGTAGCATGATAATCTTTTTGTTGAGTGAATCTTCAAAGGTATTCACCAATGATTGATTTTTATCACCAATCTTTATTTTCTTCAAAACCCAATGCGTCTCTCCACTAGACGATATGTCTCTGTCATTTTTGATGATATAAGTGTCAAAAAGCTCACGTAAGCACAAGAGCTCAGCTAAAAAATCCATCACCCAGCTGCTTGATTTGTCCTTCAAATCAAAGACCTGAAGCAGTTTCTTGTCATCTAGCTGAACACTAGAGGCGTCATCACCTTTGTCAATACCTATGCAGTAGAGCAGAAGCGTTTCAAAATTGATGATTGAGGTGTAATTGCCGGCATCTACCCTATCCTCTTGACCAACCACATCGCTATTTTGGTCCTCTTTTAAGGCGTCTAAAATAGAGAGCTTACTGTCACTCTCGACAGACACCTGTACCAAAGAAGCATCGGCTTCATTCTTATTTAATGTCACTTCTTTTTGTTTGGTATTACTAAGTTTCAATCCCCTGATAACTGGTACTTCAAACTCTGAGCAGGCATCCCATATTTCGGCAAATCGTTGAGCGTCGGCTTCTTCTAGTTTTGCCATCATTTGCGCCTTGATAATCTCATGAGCTTCCAGCTGTTCGCCTCGTGAGTTAAAACGTTCAAAATAAAGATTGAGATCGAGGTGCTCTGGCAAGATAGACTGAAAGATAAACACCTGATAAAGCAGACAATGTGTAAACCGCTCAATGTTTTCAACATTTTTCAAGCCTTCCTTGGCATCGTGATAGCCTCGCTTAATCTCATCATCTTCCTCTGGCAGCTCGCCCTTGTAGAGTTTTTGAAGTGTTTCGTTTGAGCCTTTTCTGGCAGGAAAGTTAATTGGGATGTGATTGAGAAGAGTTTCTCCATAATCATTTTGCAAAGCCAAGGCAATAAGAGTCAGTGCTGTGCTTCTTTGCTGACCGTCGATGATATTATTTTTCGTATCCACCACCAAGGTACCGATATAATAGCAGTCTTTAGCGTCTTTACAAGAGTCCTCGATGTCTTGGATGAGTTGCTCGATTTCCTTATAAGTCCAAGCAAAATTTCTCTGATAGGGCGGAATCTGATAGTTGCCTGCAAATAAATCACAAATACGTAAGGTTTGATGGTCTTTTGTCATGTGTTAATCTCCTTTATTAATTCTTTTAAAGTGATATTTTCAAAATAATCTCGGTTGATTTTTTGTAAGAAATCACTAGGTGTCAGCGAGTGATTGAGCACTTGAAAGAGTTTTTGGACTTCTTTTTTCTGAAATGTCCCACCTGCTGCATAGTTGGCTAGAGTTGAATCCATGATACGCTTGGCCTTTCTGGGATAATAAGCCCAGGTCGCAAGCACTTCTAAAACTTCCTTGTCAAGCGCATCCTCACCAAAGCGGTCAATGAACAGTGCCAAAATATTGTAAAAAAGATTTTTAGGGCGCTCGTATTTACTAGCCTTTTGTTTCAAAAGTTCAGCGACTTCACTATCTCTAGCCAAGTCAAGCAACCAACTTGGCCCTTTTTCATCGCCACCTTCTTGCGACTTTGATGTGAAAAGTGTATCAGTCTTAATCAACTTGGCAAACTGTTTATGCGCATGCTGGACATAGTCAAAAAAATAGTTACCGTTGATGATGGGCATGACCAAGGACTGAGGGAAGTCTCTGCCTGCTTCTTCCAACAAACAATAAAGTCTCAGATAGGGATAGGTTTGATTGTTCTTATTCAAGTCAACACCCTTGAAATCATCAATAAAGGCGTTTGTAAAGGACAGGTAATTGCGACATCCGCTTTTTGTCAAACCAGTTTCACCACTTGTCCAACGGCGTAAGCGAAATAAATGCTTATCAAACAAATCTTTCAACGGTAAGTGTTCATCTGTCACCAGTTTTTCCCAGTTTTCAACGGCTTTCTCAACTGTCTTCTCACACGATTTTTCGATACTTCTCAAGTGATAAGCTTTGAGCAGGTCGTGAGGCTCAAGCGACTTGCCACGATTATTTTGCGAATCAAAGAGCTGAAAAGCTTCTCCCAAACGCTCTTCTGGCAAGCTAATCACAGACAATGAGCACTTAGAAAGCAGAAAATCACAAATTTCATCCGCTTTTTGTTTGCCATTTGTCTCTATGAGATGTTGCCACTCTTGAGTGTTTTCCTTAGCATACTGACGACTGAGCGCACCGTAAGGTCTCGCTAAAAGATTGGTCGCTCCTCTATAGTCCTCTAAACGCCCCAAAGCATGCAAGAAAAGCGAGATGGATATGAGACGTTGCTGCCCGTCAACAATAGACTTGTTCGGTAACTACATCATCTCGTGATTGATGATGCCACAAATCAACTCAGCTCTTAATTCAAACCGTTTTCTACGATTACGATAGGGCTGTGCCATGATTTAAAAGGTTTTAAATTTGGCATTATAGCGCTCAACTTCAATACGCATTTTAGCTATCTCGCGATTCAACTGCTTATCCTCTTGGGTTAAGAGGTGATGTTTAGAACGCTTAGCAGGAATAAAGGTATTTTCGTGAAATTTCAAGATGCCTAAATACCCTAAATCTACGAAAACAAGGGTACTTTGGGGCAAACTATAGCCAATACTCTCCTTAAAAAGGGTAAAATCATGCGTATGGCCATCTGAAAAAGCCAATTGACAAGCACGATGGCTAGTCAAATCAAGCATGATTTGAGTTTTTATGGTATGTCTTTTCTTTTTACCAGAATAATTCTTGCTTTGGTTTTTTTAGGGCGTTGAATAGGACTTTCAGTGACATCAATGGCAACAGTGGCGCTAGGTGCTTCCAAGTGGTCTAAATCAAAGAGGCCCGAAGAACGAAGGGTGTCCTCTACCCATGTAATGGTCTCATTGACAGTTGCCACACCTACACCAAAATCAAATGCCAACAAGCGTTGAGTGGGGTAATAACGTAAGTAGCGCAAGGTCATGATAAGTTGGTCTTCCATGCTTAGACGACGTGGGCGTCCTCCTTTTCGGTGTTGCTCTTGATAAGCGTCAGTGAGACAATCAAGCATCAGATGAAACGTCGCTTTTTTAACACCTATCAACAATTTGAAATTCTCTGAGTTTAATTTTAAGGCTTTTTCGTATGTTGTTTCCATACCTTTAGTATACCACTTTTGAGTTACCGAACAAGTCTAATATCTAAATTTCCCTCGTGTCGATGTAAAATCAAAGACCCCAGCTGATAATCGTTCTTCTCACCCTCCACAATCTCCTTAATGTCGTAAAAGAGATTGCGGATATGGTGGCGTTGCCATTTGTAAGGGCGCTGATAAGGCGGGATAGTAAGCCTTTCGTCCTGTAAAAGCTCAGCAACTGTTCTGGCAGAAAAAGTCACATCTCCTTTTGTTTCCATGTTATTCTCCTTTTTATTTTCCTTATGTCTACGTTTATGATAACAAATAGGTTGGACGTTATGTGTCCAGCTTATCTATTCTTCATAGCTTTTTGTCATTTTTTGTAAAATCTCCCTCATCTCACTCACAAGACTTTGAGGAGACAAAACAGTAAGTCCATCTGCTTGGCTAAGTAGCCAACGTTTTAGACCAGGTGTGTCTTGACTGACAAACTCGATAATGCTTTCATCCTCGGTTTGTTCCAAAACTTTTGCGGTAGGAAATTGATCTAAAACGATGGTGGGGTCGTAGCGAAAACGAACCCTGACTGTCACTTCCTTTCCCATAAAGGAATCCACCCGCAAGTTGCGAATATCCCCATCACGAAATTTCCTCCCATAAGAAAGCACAGGCTTTTTCACCTCAGAAACAGACCACGCCACTATCCTATCTAGGCGCAAGGTCATGTAAGACTCACGCCTCAAGTGATAGACCACAGTGTAAAAGTAGTGACTGTCATAAAAGAGCGACACTGGAAGGATAGTATGCGCTTTCTTTTTTTGATAGGGCGTTTTGTAGGCAATCTCTAGCACTTGCTCCTTTCGGATAGCTTCTGACCAGTCCCAAATCTTGTCAATCCGCTCTTGCCTGTCCGACAGCGGTGCATAGTTGAGCAGCTCGCTAGCGATAATGCTTGCGATTTCCTTACGCTCTTCCCTAAAAAGCAAGGCTAAAAGGCTATCAATAAGCCCTTTATTTTCTGCCTCATTTAGGGCACGATTTTCAAGCAAAATCTTTGCAATAACCAAAATATCCTTTTTGTTAAAAAGCGACTTGCCCTTAAGATACCGTGTGTGGTGCTTGCTATCATAAGCCAGCTCCGCTGCAATCGTCGGCTGCTCCTCTAGAAAGCTAGAGAGGAGTGCAAAATCTCGCTGAATCATTTTCTCACTAATCTCAAACTCATCTGCCAACTGACACTTGGACAAATGAGCGCCCGCCTGCAAGCGTAAAAAAATCCTTAATAATCGTTCTTGACCGTTCATAATGTACCTCGATTTCAGTTTTATTATATCATCCCAAACAAGGACTCTTCAATGGTGAGCTAGCCAAAGGTCTATATTTTCTATGCTCATCCCTCTTTGTTACCTGCCAAAACCAATGACTCTCGTGGATTCTTTCTTAGAGTCTATCTCTTTTATAGCATTGACAATATCGGATTTTCTAATCTCTCTTAACTCTCTCTTACCTAGTCGGCTAATATCTCCTGCCATGAGTCTCTTTGCCTGCTGGTAAAGAGTTAGCTCTAACAATTTTCGGACATAGCGACCGTTGCCAAAATCTGTCTGATGGACTATCGTTGAAAAATGAGCTAATAAAATATCCTTGCAAGCAGGTGTACAAGTGTAGTCTCTCTTTGAGACCATTAACTGAAAGATGTCACACAGTTCACAAGCAGAATAATCTTCAAAAACAAGCTCTCGTGAAACCCGAGACTGCAAACCAGGATTAGCTTTTACAAAGTCCCTCATCAAGTCAGGATAACCAGCAAATATCACTAGCACCTCATCTCGTCTGTTTTCCATTTCTTGGATAAGCGCAGGAATCGCCTCAACAGCAAAATCACGCTCATTTTGTGGCGTCAAACTATAGGCTTCATCAATGAAAAGAACACCACCGCTTGCCGCGTCAAATACTTTTCTTATCTTTGGTGCGGTCTGTCCGACATATTCTCCTATCAAGTCAGCTCGCCCAACCTCTACCAGCTTATTGTCTTTGATAAGCTGATGTTCAAACAAAATCTCTGTATACAGTCGTGCCACTTCTGTCTTGCCTGTACCGGGATTTCCCGAAAAAACAAGATGATTATTGCTATCATCACTAGCTAAATCCTTCTCTTTTCTTAGAGCCGTGATACGTGCATAAGCTAACTGCTGCGCTAGCAAGTCCTTGACAGCATGTAGCCCTACCATTTCTGTTAACTTTTTATAAGCTTCTTTAGATGTCGATATTTTTGGCTTATCCTCTTGAAAGCCGATAAGATTGATGAAGTTCTGTTTATCATATTCATAGTCAATAGACACTGCAAAGTGATAGAGTTCTTGCACTAGCTGACGGACTTCTTTAGCATTTTGGACCTTGAAACGATTTTCTAAGAGTTCCTTTAGGTCTCTTGGTCGGATATGAATCGCTCTCTCTTGTAACATGGTATCTGCTATTTTGTACAATTCCTCTTTGCTATATATTGGGAAATCAACAATCGTTATCTGATAAAAATGGTTACTCAATTCTTGCTTTAATTGATGTGCTTCCTCACTAGAATGTGCGACAACAATACCAAACCTTGTACTCTCTTTTGATTTCAAAACTTGCGCAAATGCGATTTTATCCTTTGCGTCGATACTTGAAGTGTCATAAATCACAGGAAATTCCTTATCCCCTATCTCAGGAAAGCCATAGCGTCTAAAGTTTAAAATCTTGGCAGATAAACCAAATAGACGCTCCAAAAATGAAATCGCAAATTTTCTTCCAGAACCTTCCTTACCATTGAAAATCCAAATGATAGGCTCTTTTTCTAGCGTGTCTGAAACGCTTGAAGCTTTCTTTTGCCGAGCTATATCTGCCAGTAGATACCTCACCTCACTTTTAAACTGTGTTAGCGAGATAATCTGATCCAATTCAGCTACCACATCATCCTTTGGAAGGAGTTGACAAGACTTCTCTTTCTGCCGTAGTAGGAAATAACCAAAAAGTCCCAATTTATCCTTTCCGACCTTTTCTACAAAGTCCTTTTCAGAAATTGCAGTATAACGCTCTAGCCTAAAATCAAAACTGTTTAGCTTTTCTGTGATGTCCTTTTGACTACACTCATTAGAGGATACCAAGTAAATGTCCTCCTCACTAGTCTGAAAATAAAGGAAATCTTGATCAGAAACAGCACCCTCATCTACTATTTTCCTTTTTTCGCCAGTTGTATCTAGCTTGATATGATAATAGTTCATTTGTGTCACCTCTCTTGTTTTCTACAAGATTAGTCTATAACATATAGTGGACGTATAACGTCTACCTTATCATAAAAATAAAAACCTTGAAATCACTTCAAGGTTTTACGTGTTTATTCCGTTTATTCTTCATCCATAGAAAGGACGCTAAGGAAGGCTTCTTGTGGGACTTCGACAGAGCCGATAGCTTTCATGCGTTTTTTACCTGCTTTTTGCTTTTCGAGGAGCTTACGCTTACGAGAGACGTCACCACCATAACACTTGGCAAGGACGTTCTTACGCAGGGCTTTGATGTCTGTACGCGCCACGATTTTTTGACCGATAGCGGCTTGGATAGGCACTTCAAACTGCTGACGAGGGATGATTTTCTTGAGCTTCTCAACGATGAGTTTCCCACGCTCGTAGGCAAATTCTTTGTGCACAATAAAGCTGAGGGCATCCACCTTGTCACCATTGAGGAGAATATCCATCTTAACCAGCTGTGACTTACGATACTCTGAAATCTCGTAGTCAAAGCTAGCGTAGCCACGAGTGGAACTTTTGAGCTTATCAAAGAAGTCAAAAACAATCTCAGCCAGCGGGATTTGGTAGATGACATTGACACGATTGTCGTCAATATAATCCATGGTCACAAAGTCGCCACGCTTACGCTGGCAAAGCTCCATAACTGCTCCAACAAACTCCTGTGGGACCATAATTTGTGCCTTGACATAAGGTTCCTCGATGTAGTCGACACGTGTCGGGTCTGGAAATTCGCTCGGGTTAGATACTTCAAGCATTTCACCGTCTGTTGTTGTCACGTGGTAAACTACGGACGGCGCTGTCATGATGAGGTCAATGTTGAACTCACGCTCCAAGCGCTCTTGGATGACATCCATGTGAAGAAGCCCCAAGAAACCACAGCGAAAACCAAAGCCCAAAGCCTGCGATGTCTCTGGCTCAAACTGGAGACTGGCGTCATTGAGTTGCAACTTCTCAAGTGCTTCACGCAGGTCGTTGTATTTGTTGGACTCGATTGGATAAAGCCCTGCAAAGACCATTGGGTTCATCTGCTTATAGCCGTGCAGTGGCTCTGCTGCTGGATTATTTGCCAGAGTCACGGTATCACCGACACGGGTGTCCGCCACCGTCTTGATAGAAGCCGCAATGTAGCCAACATCCCCTGTCGCAAGGAACTCACGTCCAACTGTCTTTGGTGTGAAAATACCGACCTCGGTCACGTCAAAGGTCTTGCCATTGCTCATGAGCTGAATGGTATCTCCAGGCTTGACCATGCCGTTGACAATGCGCACCTGCAAAATAACCCCACGGTAAGCGTCATAAACCGAGTCAAAGATGAGGGCTTGAAGCGGTGCTTCCAAGTCACCAGCAGGTGCTGGAACTTTCTCCACGATTTGCTCCAAAATCTCCTCAATCCCAATACCAGCCTTGGCTGAAGCCAGCACTGCCTCTGAAGCGTCCAGCCCAATCACGTCCTCAATCTCGGTGCGCACACGCTCTGGGTCAGCTGCGGGCAGGTCGATTTTATTGATGACCGGCAGGATTTCAAGGTCATTATCTAGCGCTAGATAGACGTTAGCCAGTGTCTGCGCTTCAATCCCTTGCGCTGCGTCGACGACCAAAATCGCTCCCTCGCAGGCAGCCAGCGAACGAGACACCTCATAGGTAAAGTCCACGTGCCCCGGTGTGTCAATCAAGTGGAAAATATAGGTCTCGCCGTCTTTTGCCGTGTAATTGAGCTCAATGGCGTTTAGCTTAATAGTAATCCCACGCTCACGCTCCAAGTCCATGCTGTCAAGGAGCTGCGCCTGCATTTCACGGCTAGACACCGTCTCTGTCGCCTCCAAGATACGGTCAGCTAGCGTCGACTTCCCGTGGTCAATATGGGCAATAATCGAGAAATTGCGGATTTTTTCCTGTCGTTGTTTCAGTTCTTCAATATTCATGTCATCTTCCTATACTAATCTAGTCTTACTTACTATTATACCAAAAAGCTCCACAGACAGAAAGAGACAAAGCCACTTCTTTGTCTCTCAGCAAAAAAAGCCTAGCCTTGCTAGACTTTTCTCCTTATTTTCCAATCCAGAGGGCAATCTCACGCTCTGCGGATTCTTTTGAGTCTGAGCCGTGAACCACGTTAAAGGTAGCGCCACCATCTGCTGGTGCTTGGGCAAAGTCCCCACGGATACTGCCTAAAACAGCGTCCTTAGGGTTGGTTGCGCCCATCATCGTGCGCCATGTTTGGATGACATCATTTCCTGAAATAACGCCAATCACCACAGGACCGCTGGTCATATAGTCGACAATCTGCGGGAAGAAGGGACGGTCAACCAAGTCCTCATAGTGCTTACGCAAAAGCTCCTCGCTCGCCATGCGCACCTCTAAATGATCAATGGTAAAGGTACGACGCTCAATGCGTGTCAAAATCTCTCCAACCAGCCCTCTTTTCACACCGTCAGGTTTGATGATAAAAAACGTTTGTTCCAAAGTCGTCACTCCTCTTTTTTTAGTTACCTTATTTTATCATATCCTTTGAAAAATGTAAAAAATTGAAAATCATAACATTCATTTTCATAAGATTACACTAAAAATAGCTGCAACTCGACAAACGAGCTACAGCTATCCTACCTTAATGACGAAGGGTAAAGCCCATCATCTCTAACAATTGGTCATGAAAAGGGAATCCAGCCTTCTTAAACGCCTGCATCTCCTCAACCAAATCCATAAGCTCTGGAATGAGCAAAATAGCAAGAGAAGCAAAAGCCAAAAGGCTCAACATCAGATATAGCATCATAACGGCACCTCCTTTTGTACAAAAGGACGATTAACGTCAAACCAATCTTCTACATCCTTAGTATAGCAGATAAGAGCGGGTTTTGCAAGCGTTTTCTATATTGCTGTTTCCAACCTTCTCTTGAGCTGATAGTATGCCGTTATTACAAGCCCCCAAAAGACCAGCTCATAGAGGAGGAAAAAGAGCACAAAGCAGTGTAAAAACAAGTCCTCAGGCAGGATGTAGATGACAGGGTCGACTAGTGGATCAAAAACCCAGCTTGTATCTCCTGGAAAGAGCAACTGATGAAAATAAGTGAAAAAGCTATCAAAGCCCACCAGCACCGCCATTAGCAAAAAGAGCAAAGGCAAAATTGCCAAGACCACAAAAGTTCTCTGATAGAGGAACAGGCTCTTTTGCTTTAGCTGACGGTAGAAAAAGACCAGAGCAAGAGGGCTAAAAAATAGGGCTACCCCTTGCGCTAGGTGAAAGAGGCGCTTGACATCTAAAAAGTGCTTGAGTCCCATAGCAGACGAGGGAAAGTCATCCATAGCGAGTTTTCCTGCAAATGGGTTGGTCAGATAGGTCATGAGCTGGTTGAAATTGTGCCGGATGTCCGCTTTACTGAGCTCTACGACATCAGTCAGGCGCAAAAAGTCTATCTCAAAAGGGTAGGCAAGCCAAGCAGCGTAGATGGTCACCACCACACAGAGCGCCACCAGCCAAAGCACACTAAAGGGAAAAAGCCACTTATCTTTCATCAAAATTCCACTCATCTAGGCTATCTAGGACAAAGTCCGGCTTGATAGGAAGCGTTGGTAGCTCTTTCTTGGTTGTAAATCCAGTTAGCACCAAAAGGGTAGCAATGTCATTTTTGATACCTGCTGTGATATCGGTCATGTAGTTATCACCCACCATGATTGCTTTAGAGCGCTCAACACCGAGGTGTTCAAGGGCTTTATTCATGATGACGGCTTCTGGTTTTCCAATGATGATAGGCTTGACTCGAGTGGCTGCTTCAAGGAGCGCCAAAAGACTGCCTGCACCTGGCATAAGCCCACGCTCTGTCGGGATGTTAAGATCTGGGTTGGTTCCGATAAAGACTGCACCTTTTTGGATAGCAAGGGTCGCTGTGGCTAGCTTGTCATAAGTGACCTCCCAGTCCAGACCAACCACGACATAGGCAGGATTTTCCGTGTCCTCCTCATAGCCAGCTGCAGAGATAGCTGACTTTAACCCTTCGGCACCGATGACATAGGCGGTCTTGCCACGGTTCATATCGTTCATATAGTCCACAGTCGCCATGGTTGCTGTGTAGATGGTCTCAAGCGGCGTGTCGACATGAAACTGACTTGACAGCATATTTTGTATCATCTCTGGCGTGCGTGTCGTGTTATTGGTCACTAGCATATAGGGAATCTTACGCTCCTGCAAGCGCTCAATGAAGCGCTCCCCAGCAGGAATGCGCTCACTGCCCTTATAAATCGTCCCATCCAAATCAATCAAATAACCCTGATATGTCATAGTCACTCCTTACTCTTTTTCTTGCCATTCGATAATGGCTTGCGCATGCACCGCACCATCGGCTGTGATTTCATGCTTGGTTGTCTTATCAAAAGTCTCAACTCTTGAGACAATGTCGCTGCCATAGTGGATTTCCTTGACATACTTGAGGTCAATGGTCTTTGGCACATGCCCCTTTAGAAAGTCAAAGTCAACGACCTCAAACATCCACTCCAGATACTTGCTGTTATTGACATGACCGTTCATATCAAGGTCAAAATAACGCACATGATACAGCGTGTCGCTGGCGTTTTCCAACGCCTTGTAGCGTGGTCCACGGATGGCTTTTTTGATTTTCTCGCTTTCGTAGACGCTGACAATATCCTCAACAACAGGATGTACCTTTCTCGTCTCAAAATCCATGAGAACAAAGACAGAAAAAATGGTCATAATCTTGTCGCCATCCTCGCCGTAGATGTAGAAATTACGGTAGCAAAAGAGACGATTGTAAGAAATAGCCTCGGTCTCAATGCGAATCTTCTCCGCATAGCGTGGCAGACGGATGATATCCAAGTGATAGTCGGTAATCACCCAGACCAAGCCATACTGCTCAAAAATCGCCTCATCACTGACACCAAGCTTTAGCGAGTGCCTGCCAGACACCTGCAAAGCCAGTGACAAGAGCTGTGGCAATTTCATATTATGATTGACATCTGTCTCATAAAAAGGTACTTGGTACGGTTCACTGTATAATAAGCCCATAGTTCACTCCAAAATAAATTTTTCTGCAACGGTATCCCCTAAAAACAACCCCTTTTTCGTCATGCGCACATTGTCCTTCTCCACAATAAGAAGCCCATCACGCTCTAAGTCTCTAACGACTTGACCATAGCGTGTCCAAAAGGACAGCCCAAACTTCTCCTCAAAGCGTGTGGTTGAGACACCTGTTTTTTTTCTCAGTCCCAAAAAGAGCTCTTCTTCCATCTTCTCATCTAAGGTCAAGACCTCCTCAGACAGTCTAGCATTGCCGTTAACGACGCCTTTTAGATAGTGCTGGATAGGTCCTCGGTTGCGATAGCGCACGCCATCTAGATAACCTGAAGCGCCTGCTCCCACACCGTAATACTCGGCATTGTCCCAGTACATGAGATTGTGACGGCTCTCAAAGCCAGGCTTTGTGAAGTTTGAAATCTCATAGTGCTCAAAGCCATTTTGCTCCAGCTGGTCGATGATATACTCAAACATCTCTGCTTCCAAGTCCTCGGTCGGCAGATTCAGCTTACCTCGTCGCATGCGGTTCATGAAAACCGTGTGATGTTCGAGGATGAGACTATAGAGACTCAGGTGCGGAATATCAAGTGCTAGCGCTTTTTGGACATTGTCACGCACATCCTCTATGGTCTGCCCTGGAAGCGCATAAATCAAGTCAATCGAGATATTGTCAAAACCTGCTTGTTTGAGAGCGTCGATACTTTCATAGATCTGCGCTTCATTGTGGCTGCGCCCGATTTTCTTGAGATGACGATCGTTAAAGGTTTGCACACCGAGCGACACTCGGTTGACAGCTGAGTTTTTGAGTACAGCGATTTTATCCGCCGTCAAGTCTCCGGGATTTGCCTCGATGGTGAACTCCTCTAAGCTCTCTAAATCTAGGTTTTTGGTCAAATTGTCCAAGAGATAAGCCAGTTGCTTGGCGCTGATAGCGGTTGGCGTCCCACCACCGATATAGAGGGTCTTTAGTGTTTTAATACCATAGCTGTCCCATTCAGCGATAAGCGCACGCAAATAGTCATCGACAGGCTGATTTTTGATGAAAACTTTTGAAAAATCACAATAATAACAAATTTGTGTGCAAAAAGGGATATGCACATAAGCGGATGTTGGTTGTTTAGACATAAAACTATTGTAACATTTTCAAGGATAAAAAGGGAGACTTTTAATCTCTTAGCGTTTTCATCAGTTTAGGATTATCACTATCTTTCTGATAACCCCGCTTTTCCATAAAGGTCTGTAAAAGGCTAGCGCTCGTCAAAATGCAAAGTCTCTTGGTCTCATAATGCTCTTTCGCATAGCTTTCAATAGCTTGGTAAAATCCTTCACCGAGACCCTGTCCTAGTCTGTCTGGACGCAGTGCAAAGCGCAATACAAGCTCATCGCAAGTCACATCAAAATGACACAGACCGACAAAGGCACCATTATAGATGACCTCAAAAGTCTGTTCATCTATTGTGCTGAGCAGACGAGCAAGCTCCTCCTCATCACACAGAGGATAGTTTGTAGGATATTGCCAGCAAGTAGCTTCCTGTGCTCGCTTCTTTGCTAAAGGCTGGATGTAAAAGTAAGGCTGCTCCAGCAAGCGCAAAAAGCACTTGGTCAGATACTTGATACGACGGCTTTGCGTTGCAGGATTCTCTGTCTCGTGGACATAATCTCTGTAGCGCTCTTGGTACTCTGGTATCATCTGCGTCAAAATGGTCTTAGCCTTCCCGCTAAAACGCTCTGAAAATGCTTCTATCGTCTCCATGTTTACCTTTCTTCTAAAAAAGAGGTTATATAACCTCTTTTTACCTATTCGATACCGATTTCTTTTCGGACAACATCTGCGATGGTGTCAACGTAATAGTCGACTTCCTCATGTGTTGGCGCTTCTGCCATGACACGAAGGAGCGGTTCTGTACCACTTGGACGGACCAAGATACGACCGTTGCCCGCCATCTCATCCTCCATCTTATGGATAATGTCTGCGATAGCTGGCACTTCCATGGCATTGTGTTTCATGCTGTTTTCTACACGGATATTGACCAGTTTTTGTGGGTAAATAGTCACCTCAGCAGCAAGTTCTGATAATGTTTTGCCGCTTTCTTTGACCACTTTTGCCAACTGAATGGCAGTCAATTGCCCATCTCCTGTGGTGTTGTAGTCCATGATAATGACATGCCCTGACTGCTCACCGCCGAGATTGTAGCCAGACTTGCGCATTTCCTCAACCACGTAGCGGTCACCCACAGCAGTAATGGCTTTTTCAATACCTTCACGCTCAAGCGCCTTGTGAAAACCAAGGTTGGACATGACGGTTGTGACAATGGTATTTTTCGCCAACTGCCCTTTTTGTGCGAGGTATTTGCCGATGATGTACATGATCTTGTCACCATCAACCAGCTCACCATTTTCATCAACGGCAATCAAGCGGTCGCTATCACCATCAAAGGCAAGTCCCATTTGACACTCTGATTTTTTGACCAATTCTTGGAGGTTTTCAGGATGGGTTGAGCCCACACCGTCATTGATATTAAGACCATTTGGCTGGTCACCCATGACAGTGATGTCTGCACCAAGGTCTAAGAAGACATCACGAGCAGAGGCAGACGCTGCGCCATTTGCCATATCAAGTGCAATCGGCATACCCTCTAGGTCAATCCCTGTAGACACTAGGAACTTGACGTACTTGCGTAAGCCCTCTGGATAGTCAACGACTGTCCCTAAGCCTTCTGCTGATGGTCTTGGCAAGGTATCCTCATCAGCGTCTAGGAGCTCTTCAATCTCAAACTCACGCTCATCATCCAGCTTAAAGCCGTCTGCACCAAAGAACTTGATACCATTGTCAAGAGCTGGGTTATGACTAGCTGAAATCATGACACCAGCGCTCGCTTTTTCCGTGCGTACAAGGTAAGACACACCAGGTGTCGCCACCACACCAAGCAGGTAAACCTCGATACCAACGGATAAAAGCCCAGCGACCAAGGCTGACTCCAAAAGCTGACCTGAGATACGTGTGTCACGCCCAACAAAGACACGTGGACGTTCATTTTCATGCTGGCTAAGGACATAGCCACCAAAACGCCCTAGTTTAAAGGCTAATTCAGGGGTTAATTCAACATTTGCTTCACCACGGACACCGTCCGTTCCAAAATATTTTCCCATAATAATTTGCGAGTTTTCGCTTCCTCCATGTCTAATCTTGTCTATTATCTACTATTTTTTAGTGGTTGTCAACTGAACAGTCACTAGAGCTGGTGTGATGGTCACTTTATCTGCGGATAAGGTGATGGTCTTTGAGGTATCCTTTGTGATATGTGAGATGTCAAGGTTAGCTGTAATCTCTGAAGTCGCATCTAGCGCCTCCTTACTACCAGAAATCGTCACCGTATCTTGGCTGAGTTTGTAGTCAATCTTACTAAGACTATCGCTCATGGTTCCTGTCAGATTGAGCTTGATAGGCACTTGCTTGGTGAGTTTTGTGACAGAAACACTCAATTTTGCTTTTGATGGGCTGATAATGCCTGCAAGCACCGTTCCGTCCTTGGCAACCGCCTGCAGATTGACCTTGCCACTGTAATCACCTGTCAACACTTCATCCTCTGGTAGGCTTGCCTCCACGTGGTCAATTCGACTGATAATGGACTCGTCACTTGTGACCTTAGCCGTTTTGAGGCTGGTTTCGACATTGGTCACCTCATAACCTTCTGCCACTTGGCTGCTAGGGACATTTGTGACCACGTCAAAGGTTTTAGTCTTTTTCTTGCCAATCGTGACCGAGATAGCCTTTGGCTCAACGGTGGCTGTGACATCGCTTGGTAGATTGGTGATTTTGAGCTTGACGGTTTGGGTGCCTGTCTTGACATTAGATAAGTCAGCAACAACCTTGAACTGACGGGTGTCACTGTTAATCTCAGAATCCAGCTTAACCCGATTGACCGAACTGAGATAGACCTTTGCTTCATAGGAATAGCCGCTCACAAAATACTTGTCATTGTCGTACTTGAGGTCAATAGGAACATTGGTTAGCGTGTGGGTGTAGGTCTCCGTCGCTCCTGAAATCTGCGTGCCGACCTTGTTGGTTGTATTGACTGTCGCTGTTAAAAAGAGCAAAAGCGCTAGAAAAAAGGAGATGAGGATGAGCCAGCCTTTATTGCTTAGAAAATCTATTTTTTTTCTCATTTCTTTCTCCCCATTATCTTTTGCAGCCAAGTCATGTCGGTCTTATCGTTTTGGATAAGCTCTGCTCTGAGGACAGACTCAAAGTTTTCCTTGGTCAAATCGTGCATAAACTCACCACGCACCGCAATGGAGATACCACCTGTTTCCTCAGAGACGACCACTGTCAGCGCATCTGAGTTTTCAGACAGACCGATAGCGGCACGGTGGCGTGTCCCAAACTCTTTTGAAATACCCATAGACTCTGTCAAAGGCAGATAAGAGCAGGCTGTCGCAATCTTATCGTCACGAATGATGACAGCTCCGTCATGGAGCGGTGTGTTGGGGATGAAAATATTGATGAGTAGCTCACTAGAGATATCTGCATCTAGCGGGATACCTGTTGCGATGTATTCTTGCAGCGTTTGCGTTTGCTCAATCGAAATCAAAGCGCCAATCTTACGAGGGCTCATGTAAGCCACTGCCTTTAAGAGAGCGTCAACTAGCTTTTCGTCCTTACTTTGCTGTGGACGTTGGCGAAAGACCTGCGTGGTGCGCCCGAATTTTTCAAGACCTGTCCGAATCTCAGGCGCAAAAATCACCACAGCTGCGATAACACCGTAGGTGATGACTTGATTCATCAAATAAGTAATGGTCGTCAGCCCAATCCACTCCGCCACCAAACGTAGAAGCACAAAGAGGATGACCCCTTGAATAAGCGACATAATCTTGGTCCCAGCTAGCGCCTTAATCAAGCGATAGATGAGATAGGTCACAATCCCAATGTCCAAGGCATGAATGACAATCAGCCAAGGATTTTCAATCAGATTTTGCCAAAAGGTATTATTAAACATTTCTAAAAAATTCATTCATTTACTTCACAATCTTAACTGTACTTTGTTCCACTTTTTTTAATTTTCCATAAACTCAAGCAAAAACAGTCTAAAAGTGGAATACTTTTATTATACCACAAATCAAAAGCAATGTTTCAACTATCCATTTAAATTATTTTTTGGTAGAATGAGGATATGAAATTTAAGACTTTTATGGGAATTACAGCTGGAAAATCAGCACATTTTGTGTTAAATAAGCTAGGACGTGGCTCGACTTATCCTGGGCGTCTAGCACTCAAATGCGACCCTGATATTTTAGATACAATTGCTAAAGATTATGAGATTGTGGTCGTGACAGGAACTAACGGCAAGACCTTGACCACAGCGCTTACGGTCGGTATCTTAAAGGAAGCCTTTGGTGAGGTCACTACCAACCCGAGCGGTGCCAATATGATAACGGGTATCGTCTCTACTTTTTTGACCGCTAAAAAAGCCAAGTCTGGCAAGAAGATTGCGGTGCTTGAGATAGACGAGGCTAGTCTGCCAAAGATTACCAAGTATATCACACCAAGCCTTTTTGTCTTTACCAATATCTTTCGTGACCAGATGGACCGCTACGGTGAGATTTACACGACTTATCAGATGATTTTGGACGGTGCCGCTAACGCTCCAAAAGCGACCATTCTAGCAAATGGCGACAGCCCCCTCTTTAACTCCAAAGAAGTGGTCAATCCTGTGCAGTTTTACGGTTTTGATACGGAAAAAACAGCTCCACAGCTGGCTCACTACAACACCGAGGGTGTGCTTTGCCCACGCTGCCAAAGTATCCTCAACTACCGCCTCAACACCTACGCAAACCTTGGCGACTACACTTGTCCTAACTGCGACTTTGAGCGTCCAAAACTGGACTATGCTCTTACAGAGCTTACCGAAATCACAAACACTTCATCACGCTTTGTCATTGATGGTCAAGACTACAAGATTAACGTCGGTGGTCTCTACAATATCTACAACGCTCTAGCTGCCGTTGCTGTTGCTGAGTACTTTGGCGTGGAGCCTAGTCAGATAAAGTCTGGCTTTGACAAGAGCCGAGCTGTCTTTGGACGTCAGGAAACCTTTACCATTGGGGATAAGAGCTGTACCCTTGTCCTTATCAAAAATCCTGTCGGTGCCTCTCAAGCGCTGGATATGATTAAGTTAGCACCTTATCCATTCACTCTTTCGGTACTTCTCAACGCCAACTACGCTGACGGGATTGATACCAGCTGGATTTGGGATGCCAATTTTGAGGCGATTTTGGATATGGACATTCCAGAGATTTTTGCAGGTGGGGTGAGACACTCTGAAATTGCACGGCGCCTGCGTGTCACAGGCTATCCTGAGGACAAGATTAGACAGGCAGATAAGCTTGCAGACATTATGACCATGATTGAAAATCAAGAGACCAAGCATGCTTACATCCTTGCGACCTATACTGCCATGCTGGAGTTCCGTGAGATGCTCGCTGAGCGTCACGCTGTGAAAAAGGAGATGAACTAATGACCTATACTTCTCTGCAATCGCCTGCTCAAAAGGATTTTCCCTACAGCCTACGCATTGCCCATCTCTATGGTAATCTCATGAATACCTACGGCGACAATGGCAATATTCTCATGATGAAATACGTCGCTGAAAAGCTGGGAGCGCACGTGACCGTTGACATCGTCTCTATAGGCGATGAGTTTGACGACACTGCCTACAATCTCGTCTTTTTCGGAGGTGGTCAGGACTACGAGCAATCTATCGTCGCAAAAGACCTCCCTCAAAAACACGACGCTATTGAGCGCTATATCCAAAATGATGGTGTTATCCTTGCTATCTGCGGCGGTTTTCAGCTTCTAGGGCAATACTATGTCCAAGCTAACGGCGAGAAAATCAATGGCATTGGTGTCATGGGGCACTATACCCTCAACCAGCAAAACAACCGCTACATCGGCGACATCAAGATTCATAACGATGAGTTTGACGAGACCTACTACGGTTTTGAAAATCACCAAGGGCGCACCTTCCTCTCAGACGATGAAAAACCTCTTGGTAAGGTCGTCTATGGTAATGGCAACAATAAAGAAGACGGCGGCGAAGGTGTCCACTACAAGAACGTCTTTGGCTCTTATTTCCACGGACCTATCCTCTCACGTAATGCTAATCTAGCCTACCGCCTTGTCACAACAGCTCTTAAAAATAAATACGGCAAGGACATCAAACTCCCTAGCTACGAGGACATCCTCTCTGCTGAAACTCCTGAAGAATATAGCGATGTCAAAAGCAAAGCCGAATTTCAATAGACAAAAAGCTTCCACAAGGAAGCTTTTATTTTGATAATCTTTGCCGAATAAGATAATACAGCGCATAGAGACAAGCGAGCGCTCCAAAGAAACGATAAAGACCAGAAAGTCCTAGAACGTCTGCCATAAACCCAGCCACCAAGTCAACCACAATAAAACTCAGTGAAATAGCAAAATTGTAAATCGACCAAGCCACTGCCCTATCACCACTAATAGCGCCGTTCATCTTGATGGCAAATTGATTGACATAGTTGGCATTAAGCATCCTTATCACCAGAAACAAAGGGACAAGAGCGAAGTTCGTTTGCACAAAGGAAACTGCCAGCACACACAGAGGAAGAAAAAGAACAGCCTGCCATCTGAGCTTGAGATGACTGCCTAAAGCCATCATGAGATTAAAGAGAAAGAGCAAAACACCTAGATAATCTAGTGGAAAATGGTAATCCAGCAAAATCAGGCTAGCATATTGATTATTGACCATCAAAAGAGAGCTAAAAACTACTCCAAACACAATCATCTGCCAAGGCACTTGACTGAGATTGTGAAAAAGGCTGTGCTCTTCTGTCACTTCTTCACTACCCATCACCTCAGGTAACATGAGAAGCGCTGCTAGACTAATTGCCACAATAAGCAGTGAGAGATAGAGCGGATAAGCCACGCTCCACTTGAGCAGTAAAGGCGAGATGATAGTCACTAGCGCAATAAAAATATACTTGAGCGTGTTGGCATTTTTGAGAAAATTCTCGTAGTCTGGCTCACTCTCAAACAGCTCAAAGGTATAAGACGATAAAACGCCCGACGACAACGACTCTGACAGTCCCATGAAAACAGCTGAGCAAAAAGCCGCTACTATACTCCCCTGCACCAAGCTGAACAAGCCTAAACACAAGAGCAAGTGAGAGGCTATCATAATCTTTTTATAGCCCACCTTATGCGCTAAAAAACTAAGTGGGATATCAAAAACCATTCCAAAAATTTGCGTCACCACACTAAGCAGCCCAATCACAGAGTAACTAAACCCTAAGCTTCTGAGCAAAAGCAACTCGATAAAATAATAAGGAAGACTAGCAAAAAAGACCGTCATCACCAGCAAAGCTTTGTTGTGCTTGATTACAGCGTACATACGGAATCCCTCGCTTCTTCTGGTCTCTCCTCTCTAAGTAAGTTAACATAGCATCCTCCTTGACAAATATTTATCAAGCTACAAGATAAACATCTTGTATTTTTAGTTTTAAATTTCCTTATATCGTTGTAAAGCTTATCGTTACTCCAAATATCTACCAGCTTTGATTTAAAAGCATTCGATTTTCTCTGCTCACTTCCTAAAAAAGCAATACAAGGCAACACATCTCCATTAGACATTATTTCCATTTTAGTATACTTTGCTCTACATCCAAAATACATTTCATCAAACTTGGAAAATTCAATCGAGTCTTTAATCAATTCAGGATAAGCGGTAAACAGATGACAACCTTCTGTTGCAAAGACAAGTTCGTAGTTCTGCGAATCTATGTATTCTGAAATTCTTTCATTTAATTTTCTCAAATCAAACAAATCATATTTCTTCTTTATTCTAGTGAAACCGGTTACCTCAGAGTAATTCGCTACAGAAAATCTTTCAACGTTGTTCTCTGAGCAAAAATCTACTAAGTCTTTAATTTGTTCTAAGGATTGTTTTGTATATACTGTATTAATGCGACATTTTTTTCCTATTTTTTTAAAATGTTTAATAAGTTCAACTTGTCTAAGTGGTCTTACACCCATTAGTTCAAAATTCAATTTTTCATCTAATGATTGTAGTGACAATACTGGTGTTATATAAGAAGACTGCTCTATAACTTTTATAGTACTTTTTTTGATAAATTGAGCATTTGTTGTAATAGTTGTTTTTAGTTTTAAACTATCACACACTCTTAATAAATTGTCAATATCATAATATCGTGTTGGCTCACCACCTAATATAGATATACTAAGTATTCCATTTTCTTTTGCTTGTTCTAATATCTTTCTCCAATCTTGAGCCGATTTAGAAGATTTTTCTTCCCTTTCTGCTAAAAAGCAGAAACTACAACTTAAATCACAATACATACTAGGATAAATCGTTAATTCTAACGGAAAACTCAAGATATTCTTTTTACTTAATTCTTCGATTTTCTTCTCTGCGTGTTTAATAATATCTTTAGGAAGAGCAACTAGATCCTTACCATTGTTTTCTTCAAATAAATCATACTCTAAAATATTTTGTAGTCCTTGCGTTTGATAATTATCCTCAAAATATTTTATTGTTTTTTCTAACCCACAGTATCTAACAGCATACAAAAAACAGGCTTCTAATTTGTTTAATTCGATTCTCGCAAAGGTAGTTTTATTAATAAGAATACCACCAAATTTCTCAAGTCTAAATAATAAATTTTCCTTAACTGTTTTCATATTATCTACCCCTATCATAAAAGCAGAGAACGAGTCTCTGCTGTGTAAAAACGTATTAGGAAACTAAAGTTTCCAACCATCACCTTTAGCCATTGCACTTGACTCAAGGACTTTTTTTAGTTCTTCAGACATAATATTGCTCCCTTCATGTTTGATAGGTTCATTGTACCGCAAAAAAATAACTTATTTATTTTTTTTCATATCTGCAATAGATTAGTTCATTTTCTTAAAATATTTTCTAAGTGCTCCTCAAATGTTAAGGCGAGATGATAACTAGAGACTAATTTCATCACCCCTATACATTTACGCATTTCTATTATAGATTGTTTTGTATTTAACTTTCGGTACTTGTAAAAATTTTTAGCATATTGAAAAACAAGACGTTCATATATCTCTATTTCTGTAAAAGAACAAATATTTAGTTGTTTTTCAAAATAAAGTGCATCTATTAGTTCAGAACGTTCTATACAGGTAATATAAGCATTTAATAGCATTATTGATATTAATCTACGATTATTTGGAATTTCTTTATAAAAATCCGAACGTCGACACATCTCTCTAGAGAGTATCATAAATGTTTTATGATTTAAAAAGTCAAGAGTGTTAGTAAATAGAAGTAATTCATAGCAGCCCCAAAATTCAACGCTAAATAAATAATTGGTTAAATATTCTAAATCCCCCTTGTCAATGTATACCTTATGAGATAAGTCTTGAAGCCTTATTTTTATCAAAATAGTATTCAATTTGTGGAATATTTCTTTATTGTCATTATTTGTCTCAGAATAGGAAACTAATAACGCTTCCATACTATCTATATCTCTATTTGCTATGAATGACCTTATTTTTTCTAAAAGCTCATTTAAATCATCTCGGTGAAAGTCATTTGTCGCATATATAAACTCATCTATGGGCATATTAATAGCATCTAATGCTTTCATAAACTTTGTAATAGTTAAATCTGTTTCTTCATTTTCAAATCTAGATAATTGTGAAATAGATAGATGACTACCTGAAACATCCTTCAGCGTTAAATTTCTAGCTTCTCTGAATTTTCTAAATATTTTTCCGAAATTTTCCATCCTATTCTCCTTTTTGCACATATGAGAAAAATAAATACGGCACTTATTTTATTATACCATTTACTTTAAGAAAGGAGATAGCTTACATGAAAAAATATTTTAAAGCATTTATCACTTGTTTGATAACAATAATTGTGATTGGTGTTGGTTAAACTAATTTACAGTATTGTTCTGTCCAGTCATTAATTATCTAACTGTCTGATACGCTCAGCATAGCCACCACGTTCAAACTCAGCTTTTGGAAATGGATAAGGTGATGTTGGGCTTTTTAAAATCCCGTAGCCCATTTTCATCATAAAGCCAGCTACAAAGAGCATGAGATAAACGACACCAAATACGATATCAAGCAGCGTCAGCTGTCCTTTTGTCATGGTATAGTAGAACCAATAGCAAGCGATAGGCACATGCCCTAAAATGACAGCACCTAGACCCGGCGAGTAAAAGCGGTTGTCGATTTTTTTAGGGGTGATGATAGCGTGAACAACAAACTGCAAAAGTCCAAAGACCACAGGCGCAAAACTAAGCCAAAGGATATTTGGAAAGAAAACAGGTAGAAAGTAAAAGATAAGACTAGCTAGGACATTGATGACCATAGCATTGTTTTGATTGAGCGGATAGCGGTCGCTCGGTCCATCATCACTTGGCTGCATGGCGAGATTAGTAATAGCAGCCTCACCTCCTGGCAGGCGGTATTCCTCGAACTGATGCCACCAAATCACAAAGAAATTGAGCAAGGCTAAGCGTGAGAGGACAGAAAGGTCTCCCCAGTTGAGGGCTAAATAAAGGGCTGTCAAACTCATAGGAATCAACCCTAAGTCATACCAATGATTGCGTAAAAATGTCATGAGAAACTCCTTTTTAAGATACATTTTGTTTACTTATGATAGACTTATTATAGTTTTTTTGGGGTAAATGGCAAGGGCGAAATGCCTGCTATTACACGCTTTTGCCCCTTTTGTAGTCATAGGAGGTCACCATGTTAGATGCACGCTTTTTAAAAACACGCCAGCGCTATTTTGATGCGCTAGAGATTTTGCTGAAAGAGCAGAGCTTTGAAAGTATTCGCATTAGCGATCTGGTCAGAGAAGCCAAGACCACACGTAAAACCTTTTACAATCACTATCAAGATAAAATCGAGTTGATTGTGGATTATCAAGAAGAGCTCACAAAGGAAATCTTTGCCATCCAGAAAGAACACACACAGCTGAATGAGGACTATTTTTACCAGATTATTGTGCTGCTGCGTCAAAAAGGCGCTCTGCTGTCTGCCCTTCTCAATTATAACGGCTCATTGGAGCTTCAAAGCATGATAAAAAGTCAAATGATTGAATCTTGCTTGGTCATGCTTTCAGACAAGACGCTCACTAGAGCCAAGCGACACTACCAAGCCCACTTTATGGCAAACGCTATCTTTGGGACACTGCAATACTATCTCACACTAGACTACGACCGCCCCTCACAGGAAGTCGCCGCTATCATCGCAGAACTCGTCGCAAGTCTCCATATACTCTAAAAGCTCTCTACACAAGTAGAGAGCTTTTCGTTAAGCTTCGACAATGGCTTTTGCCACTTCTTCGGTGGTCATGCGTGAGAAATACTGGGTAGTGTCGATGGTGTTGAGCTTTGCCAGCACATCGCTGTATTCATAGCGCACGCCTTTTAGCAGCTCCTCAATGTCCTCAACCCCACGCACGCCAAAGAAATCCCCGTAAATCTTGAGCGACTTGATGATAGAATTTTCCACATCAGCGTAGGTCGTGATTTTCCCAGCTGGGTAGCGCACGCTACGCTCAATGGTGTAGTCTGGCGCTTGTCCATAGGTCCAATCCCATGTCGCAAACTGCTCGTCACGAAGCTTTTGAATGGCAGAAAGGTCCTCGTCTGTCAGGACATACTCATCCATATCAGGATACTCTTTTTTCATCTGATTAAGCAAAGCGTCGCTGAACTCCTGCACCGTTATTTTCTCTGGCAATTCGTCAACGATATTGGTCACACGTGCACGCACTGACTTGACCCCTTTAGACTCAATCTTGTCTTTTGACACCTTGAGGGCTTGCCCAAGAACAGACATGTCCACGTCAAAAAGGAGACAACCGTGGTGCATCATGCGCCCTTTGTAGTAGGCTTGCGCATTGCCACAGAACTTTTTGCCGTCAATCTCAAGGTCATTGCGCCCTGTGAACTCCGCCTTAACGCCGAGGTTTGCTAGCGTATCAATGACCGGTTTTGAGAAGGTCTTAAAATCAAAAGCCCCTTCGTCAGATTTATTAGAGATAATAGTGTAGTTAAGGTTATTTAAATCATGGTAAACCGCACCGCCACCAGACAGACGACGCACCACATGGATACCGTGTTCATCGGTAAAGGCCTTGTTAATCTCCTCAATGGTGTTTTGGTGCTTGCCGATGATGATGGCTGGCTCATTGATCCAGAGAATAAAAATCTCATCCAGCGCCGTCAACTCACGAAAAGCGTAAGCTTCAAGGGCGATATTATAAGCAGGGTCATGACTGTTATTAACGATATATTTCATAAAAACGCACTCTTTCTAAAAGGTTGTGGGATGTTTTTTCAACACCTAACCGCTTTCATTATAGCATAAAGCCACACACAGCCCAAATAATATAACTCCAACTTTTATAAGCTAAAATGACAAGACCATAAAAAGCTTTGGCGTCATCCAAAGTTCGTTAGAAAAGAGACAAAATACGCTTTTTATTGTTGTCAAAAATTGATATAATAACAGTATAGAAGAGTTGGGATTATAACGATGATGAATGGTGAGGGAGTACAATAATGAAATACATTTTGACTTTGGCTTTTTGCCTTTTAGTTTATCTTTGGATTAGTAGAAATGACAGCAATGACAAGAATGAAAGCACGCACAATAGACCTATTATAAGACGAAAACGTCAAAACAAGCACCATAAGCAAGGGCGCAGGTATCCCGTTCACAACAGTCAGCAACCAAAGTAAACGCTGCAGTCACTAGTAGAAATAATGCCAAAAATGATTGAAAAAGTTGAACGATTGGTTACTGAAATCAATAAGATACATGAACAATACGCAAAAGATTATTTTGAGACCGGTAAAGTTGAAAAAGTCAATCTTTCTAGGACGTTTAGCAAAGTTCCTACAGAGTACATTTTGGCGTATCGCTTACATTTACATGAGGCTATCAATGATTATCTGTATAAAGCCGACGTAAAAGACATTAATTTTTATTACAGAGTCAAGACAACAGAAAGTATCTTAGACAAAATCGACTACCACAGGAAAAGAGAGACAACATATCCCGTCAACACCATTTTAAACGACATTTTTGGGGCGAGGGTGATACTCGATTCTCATGATGTCAATGCTATCTTAAACAAGATAGATGATTGGAAAGACAATTACAAACTCAGTAATTGGTACTTGAAAGACGCTGACGGTTATATTGGTGTTCATGCTTATTTTGCTCCTAACGGTAACTTTCCTTGGGAGTTACAGATTTGGGATGAAAAAGACGCTAAACAAAACATTGAAAGTCATAAGCAAACTCTTGCTTCAAAATGACTTTCATATAAAAACAATAGAAGCCTGATTAAGGGCTTCTATTTGTTTGTCATTATTTACGTTTTGGTGGGTTATGGATGGCTTCGCCAAGGACGTCCATAACGGCTTCGTAGAGGACTTCTGAGAAGGTTGGGTGTCCGTGGATGGATTGGGCAACCTCGTCGATAGTGAGTTCCATTTCCATGATGGTAGCTGCTTCGTTGATGATTTCAGCGGCAGCTGGTCCGATGATGTGAACACCTAGGATTTCGTGGTATTTTGGCTCGGAGATGACTTTGACAAAGCCTTCTGCTTCGTTTGAAGCGATGGCACGTCCGTTTCCGGCAAAGCTATTTTTGCCGACCAAAATCTCGCCGTACTGCTCACGGGCTTGGTCTTCGGTCAAGCCGACCATTGCCACTTCTGGATGGGTGTAGACAGCTGCAGGTGTGAAGTCGAGGTGGGCTTTTCTTGTATTGCCACGCAGGGCATTTTCAGCCGCAATCTCACCCATACGGTAAGCAGCATGGGCAAGCATCTTGGTACCGTTGACATCACCTGGGGCGTAGATACCCTTGATAGATGTTTCTTGGTAAGCGTCGACCTTGATACGTCCACGCTCAAGCTCGAGGTCAAGATTTTCAAGCCCCTTGAGCTGTGGTACACGACCGATAGAAAGCAACGCCTTGTCAGCGACAACTTCAGTACCGTCCGCTAATTTCAGTGTCAATTGGTTGCCGTGCTCGACAATTTCGCTGAGGGAGGTTGAGGTCAAGAACTTCATGCCGTGCTTTTTAGCGAGGATACGTTGAAGCTCAAGCGACACTTCCTTATCCATAGCTGGGATGATACGGTCTGCCATCTCAATCACAGTCACTTCCGTGCCGTAAGCGGCATAAACCAGACCCAGCTCGACCCCGACAACGCCGCCACCGATAACAGCTAGTGAACTTGGGATTTCTTTTAAATCAAGGATGTCGTCAGACGTGAGGACAAGCGGTGAGTCGATACCTGGGATGTTGATACGAGAGACTTTTGAGCCTGTGGCAAGGATGATATGGCGTCCTTTGATGACCTTATCGCCGATAACCACGGTCTTGTCTGGGTTGACCTGCCCCAAACCGTTGAAAATCTCGACTTTGTTGGCTTTCAAAAGTCCACGCACACCGCCAGTCAAGGTCTTGACAACGCCGTCTTTGAAAGCTACGGTCTTGTCCATGTCAATGCTGTAGTTGGTTGAGGCGAGGTTAATCCCACGACCCGCTGCGATTTTCAGTCCATCGAGAATCTCTGCGTTTTTGAGGTAAGTCTTGGTTGGGATACAGCCTTTGTTGAGGCAGGTGCCACCAAACTCTGACTTTTCGACGATGGCAATCTTGCCACCCAACTGAGCGCCACGGATGGCTGCGTAGTAACCAGCAGGACCACCACCGACGACCACGATATCGTACTCATCCGCACCCAGCGCTTCTTTTGGCTGGGCTGCCACTTCTGCGACGGCTTCTTTACTTGGTTGTGCTGGCGCTGTGACAGACTGACCGTCCGCTGCTGTGATGGTCGCAGTCGCACTTGGCGCCTCTACACTCTCGCCCTCAGCACCGATGTAGGCGATAACCTCAGTGACAGGTACTGTCTCACCTGCTTGGTGCACGATTTTCAAAAGCACGCCTGAGTCCTCTGCCTCAAGCTCCATGTTTGTCTTGTCCGACATGATTTCAAGGAGAATGTCGCCTTCGTTGACCACATCACCTTCTTGTTTTTTCCACTCGAGGATCTCGCCTTCCTGCATATCCACCCCGAGTTTTGGCATAATCACTTCAACTGCCATGATGTCTCCTATTCTTTTTATGATAATTGTTTGAAATAGATGTTTACAAACTTATATTTATGTAAACTTTTTAAACCGTTAGTTCTATCTGATTGCCTTCACTATCCAAAATGCAAGACTCATAGTAACCATCGCCAGTGGTCCTTGGACCACTGATACACTCATAACCATCTAAAACAAGCTGCTCCGTTAAGCTATCGACCTTTTCTTTGCTTCCCAAGCTAAAAGCAATATGCGCAAAGCCTGTTCGTGTGTGAGGTTTAGCTTGAAGCTCCAAATCATCTCTAGTCATGATTTCAAGCCTTGCACCGCCCTCAAAGGTCAAAAAATAGGAGCGAAAGTTGGTTTTCTTATTGTGGTACTGTGCTCCTGCCTGCGCTTTGAAATAGTGTTCAAAAAACGCTTTGCTTTTTTCTAAATCTTCCACATAAAGTGCAACATGCTCTATTTTCATTGCTACTCCTCACCTGACAATTCAATTCGTAATGTTGACTGCGAGCTCACATCTTACTTTATATCAGCAACTTTGAATGCGAGCTAAAAACGTCGGGAAAAAGATAAAGTCGTCTTGGGACTTACAGTCCCTGCGTCGCTTTCCTATTTTCTCTTCGTTTTTTACGCTGAACTGAGTTTGCTCGAAACACTTTGGAAAAAAGATAAGCGTGACCTGACAGCAAGCTGTCTACGTCAACTTCCTATTTTTCCTGCGTGTTTTGACGAGCTCACATCTTACCTTATATCAGTAGTTTCATTGGGTTTTCGAGTAGGTTTTTGAGGTCAACCATGAATTTGGCGCCGTTCATGCCATCGACGATACGGTGGTCGATGGTCAGGCACATTGCCATGATTGGTCGGATAACGACTTCACCGTCAAGCGCTACAGGCGTTGGCACAGTCGCTGCTACCCCTAGGATAGCTGAGTTTGGCTGATTGATGATTGGGTTAAAGCTCTTAGTGCCAAACATGCCAAGGTTGGTAATAGAGAAGGTTGAGCCAGACATTTCAGCGGCTTTTAGCTTGCCGGTCTGTGCTTTTTTGATAACGTCTTTTGAGGCTGTGACAAACTCAGACAGGCTCATCTTGTCCGCACCATGCACAACTGGCACAACCAGACCATCATCAAGCCCAACAGCAATACCCAGATTGACAAACTGGTGTAGCTCGATTTCTTGAGCGTCATTGATGAGAGAAGCGTTTAGATAGCGGTGCTCTGGTTTCATCAGAGTCTTGACCACCGCAAGCCCAATCAAATCGGTAAAGGTCACTTTGTTGCCAGTCTTATTCATGATAGGCTCAATGACTTGCTTACGCAGGGCAATGAGGTTGGTCATGTCAATGTCATAGTTAAGCGTAAAGGTCGGTGCCGTCAGGTAAGAATGGGTCATGCCTTTTGCAATCGCCTTACGCATAGCACTCATCTTGATGATTTCAACACCCTCAGGAAGCGCTGGTTTTTCCGTGACAGCTGGTGCTGGCGCTGCTTGTTCAGCCACAGTTGGCTTAATGGCAGCTAGGACATCTGCTTTCATAATCTTGCCATTAGTACCTGTACCTGTGATAGTTGACAAGTCCAGTCCGTGATCAAGCGCAATCTTAGCTGCCAGTGGGCTGACCTTAGGCTGTGCACCCTTGAATTTTTCCACGTCGTCCTTGTGAATGCGTCCCTTAGCACCGCTTCCTGGGATGACCTCAAGGTCAAGTCCGAGCTTGCGAGCGGTGGCACGGGCAGCAGGCGTGGCACGAACCTTTTCACCTGCTGAGCGCTGGATAGCGACTTCTTGAACTGCCTCCTTAGCTGGCGCTGGTTTTACCTGTTCTTGTGGTATCGGCTGGGCTGGTTCTTGGCTCGCAAAAGTTTCTGCGACCACTTCGCCCTCAGCTCCTAGATAGCCGATGACTTCTGTGACGGGCACGACATCGCCATTGCCATGGACAATCTTAATCAAGACACCAGAATCCTCAGCTTCTAGCTCCATATTGGTCTTGTCCGACATGATTTCAAGGAGGATATCGCCTTCATTGACCACATCGCCCTCTTGTTTTTTCCACTCGATGATTTCGCCTTCTTGCATGTCCACACCGAGCTTTGGCATTATAATTTCGACAGCCATATTCTACTTTGTGCTCCTTTCTGTCAGACTCATTTTCCCTTTGCCATCATTTTGTAAATGGCGTCTTTAATCTTAGGCACATCAGGCAGGATAGCTTCTTCTAGCACACGTGAATAAGGCACTGGCACATCCTCGCTAGCTAGGCGCACGATAGGATAGTCTAGATAATCAAAGGCTTCGCTTTCAGCTATCTGCGCAGCGATTTCGCCGATAAAGCCACCTGTTTTGTAAGCGTCGTTGACAAGGAGAAGCTTGCCTGTTTTCTTGACCGAGTTAATGATGAGCTCCTTGTCAAGCGGAATGAGCGTTCGTGGGTCAACGACCTCGACGTTGATACCGTCTGCTGCCAGTTCTTCCGCCGCCTGAAGCACACGCTCAAGCATGCGACCATAAGAGACAACGGTCACATCAGTCCCCTCACGCTTGATGTCGCCCTTACCAAGTGGCAGGTAAAAGTCAGGGTCGAGATTGACCTCTCCTTTCTTGCCGTAAAGCGCCTTTGGCTCTAGGAAAATAACGGGGTTGTTATCCAGAATAGAGGATTTTAGAAGGGCTTTAGCGTCATTGACTGTCCCTGGTGCGACCACTTTTAGCCCTGGGATGTGGGTCAGCCACGCTTCTAGCGACTGAGAATGCTGAGCAGCGGAGCCGATTCCCCCACCAGACGCCATACGGAAAGTGACCGGTGTCTTTAAGCCGCCACCAAACATGTAGTTGGTCTTAGCCCCTTGATTGACAATAGCGTCCATGGCAATAGTCACAAAGTCCATGAAAGTCAAATCCACAATTGGGCGCAAGCCTGTCTGTGCAGCACCGATGGCAGCCCCTGCAATCGCCGCTTCTGAAATCGGTGTATCACGCACACGCTTGTCGCCAAACTCAGCCAACATGCCAACGGAAGTTCCAAAGTCACCACCGTAGATACCGACATCCTCACCCATCAAAAATACCTTGTCGTCTTTTCGCATTTCCTCGCTCATGGCAAGGTTAATCGCTTCACGCAAAGCCATTACTTTTGTTTCTGTCATGATTTCCTCCACATCTTTCATTTTTTAGCTGGTAATGATTAGTCCACGTAGACATCCTCAAAAGCAACGGACAAGTCTGGGTAGGGACTGTCTTGGGCAAAGGCAACACCCTGCTCGACTTCTTCCTTGACTTGGCTGACAATAGCGTCCAGCTCTTCTTCTGTTGCAATAGCATTATCAAGCAGATACTTGCGGTATTTTTTGAGTGGGTCTTTGGCTTTCCATTCTTCGACCTCTTCTTTTGAGCGGTAAGCACCAGCGTCCGCTGTTGAATGCCCAAACCAACGGTAAGATTCCACCTCGATAATAGCTGGACCATTACCCGCACGCACGGAATCCACCACTTCTTTCATCTTGTCGTAGACAGCGATGACGTCATTGCCATCCTCGACATAATACCCAGGAATGCCGTAGGCGTCGGCACGCAGATAGAGGTGAGGGATTTTCGTTGAGTAGCTGATGTCTGTCGAGATACCGTAGCGGTTATTGATGATAAAGAAAATCACTGGCAGGTTCCACACGGCAGCTAGATTGACCGACTCATGGAAAGACCCTTCGTTGGTCGCAGAATCACCCGAAAAAGCCACCACGATATTACCTGTATTTTCATACTGCTGTGTCAGCGCAGCGCCAACAGCTAGGGCGTAGCCACCCCCAACGATACCGTTGGTACCGTAGTTGCCTTTTTCGATGTTGGCAAGGTGCATAGAGCCGCCACGCCCTTTGGACGTTCCTGTCGCCTTGCCAGCAAGCTCTGCAAACATGCCGCCAATATCAATGCCCTTAGCGATGGTTTGCCCGTGTCCACGGTGGTTTGAAAAGATGATGTCCTCGTCTGTCAGCGCATGAATAGCGCCAACTGAAGCCGCCTCCTCACCAACTGAAAAGTGGGTCATCCCCTGCACAAAGCCACGGCGCACCAACTTATTAAAGGTCATGTCTATATCACGGATACGTTGCATTTTCAAAAACATATCCAAGTAATCTTCTTTTGATAAACTCATAGCGAGCCTCCTAACTGTTTTTCCTAAACTGATAACCTTTTATCAATCTCTTGATTGCTTTCATTTTATCGTTTTTTTTCACAAACTGCAAGTAATTGAACTCGCTTTCAACTAGCACTACAATGAGCTTTTTAATACTTCGTTCGTTCATTTTTTCACAAAGTTTTGACAAGCAAAAAAACACCTCGTTGAGGTGTTTTCATCTAGTCTTCTAGCTGTTCGCTAAGCTCTTCCCACTCAAGCATAAGGGCTTCGCTTTTTTGTGTCAGCTCGTCAAGCTCTGCCTGCAAATCCATGAGCTCTGTCGTGTCATTGGTGGTGTGCATGCGCTCGGTGACTTCTGCTTGTTTGCCTTCAGTTTCCTCTAGCTCGGCTTCGATTTGCTCAACTCGGCGTTTGAGCTTGCGTTGCTCTTTTTGGTTGGTCTTTTGCGCTTGATAGTCCATAGCGCCAGCTGACGGTTTTGGCTCGTCTTTTGGAGCCGTCTTTTCCTCCTCTAGACGCTTTAATTCCTCAAGCTCGGCTTTTTTAGTCACATAGTAGTCATAGTCGCCTAAGTAAAGCGTCGAGCCATCCTCTGAAATCTCAAGCACCTTGGTCGCCACACGGTTGATAAAGTAGCGGTCGTGACTGACAAAAAGCAGTGTGCCATCAAAGTCAATCAAAGCATTTTCCAGCACTTCCTTGCTGTCAATGTCTAGGTGGTTGGTCGGCTCGTCCAGTATGAGAAAGTTATTGTCCTCCATGGAGAGCTTGGCAAGCAAGACACGAGCTCGCTCGCCACCAGACAGCATGCTAATGGACTTCTTGACATCATCACCTGAAAAGAGAAAGGCACCTAGACGGTTGCGAATCTCGACTTCTGGTGTCGTTGGAAAGGCATTCCACAGCTCATCAAGCACTGTGTTGGTGCGAGTGAGGTTGGTTTGGTTCTGGTCATAGTAGCCAGTCTCGACATTTGCACCATAGCTCGCTTGCCCTTTGATAAAAGGAATCTGCCCCACAACCGACTTGATAAAGGTGGATTTGCCGACACCGTTTGGACCGACAATAGCGATAGCGTCAAACTTTTTCACCGCAAGGTCAATCGGATCGGCTAAAATCTCGCCATCGTAGCCGATAGCCGCATCCTCGACAGTAAGGACGACATTACCAGAGACCTTGCCAGCATGAAAGGTCATATGAGCAGACTTTTGAGCGCTTTGGGGCTTGTCGAGACGCTCCATTTTCTCTAACTGCTTGCGTCTAGCCTGCGCTCGCTTGGTTGTTGAGGCTCGGACGATATTACGATTGACAAAGTCCTCTAATTTAGCGATTTCCTTGGCTTGCTTTTCGTAGTTTTTCGCCTCGGTAGCAAGTTTTTCCGCCTTCAAATCCATAAACTGCGAGTAGTTCCCCACATAGCGGTCTAGCGAATGCGGTGTCAAATCATAAGTCACCGTTGCGACCTTATCAAGAAAATAGCGGTCGTGACTGACGATGATAAGAGCGCCTTGATAGTTGGTCAGGTAATTTTCCAACCAAGCGATGGTCTCGATATCAAGGTGGTTGGTCGGCTCATCCAGCACCAAAAGCTCTGGCTTCTCAAGCAACATTTTAGCAAGGGCTAGGCGGGTATTTTGCCCACCAGACAGCTCAGAAATGGACATCTGCCACATGCTCTCGTCAAACTTAAAGCCGTTTAAAATCGCCTTGACATCAGACTCGTAGCTAAAGCCACCTTTTTTACGAAATTCCTCAGACAGCTGGTCGTAAGCTGACATGAGCTGATCGAGTTCTGCTCCAGAGAGCTCTGCCATTTGCATCTCCATGCTGCGCAGGCGCTTTTCCATCTGACGCAAGTCGTCAAAGACCAAAAGCATCTCCTCAAAGATGGTATTGCTAGACTCAAAGCGACTATCCTGCGCCAAATAAGAGAGACTCAAATCTTTCTTGGTGTTAATCTCACCAGACGTTGGTGCCTCCTCACCAACTAAAATCTTGAGCAGAGTCGACTTGCCCGCACCGTTACGCCCGACAAGCGCAATTCGGTCACGCTCATCCACTTGAATCGAAATATTATCAAAAAGCACATCACCTGAAAATGAGCGCTCTAGCTTGTTTCCCTGTAGTATAATCATGGTTTTATTATAGCATATTTAGCTAAACTACCAAAGTCTAAAATCCACCTGAGTCTTATCAATCTTTTATGACAAAAAATCTTCTTACCGCTAAGTAAGAAGATTTGTAGCTTTTAATGTATGCGTTTACGTCTCACACCTGCTAAGCCGATAGTGGCAATCACACCGCCGACAAATGCTAAGACTGAGCCGTCTTTTTCACCTGTTTCTGGAAGAGCTTTAGAGCGTTCCACTCGTGAGTAAGTGACTTTTTGCCCAGCTGCTGTTTGGGTGACAACTAGCCCTACTTTAGGTTCGGACTTGCTGCCTTTTATCGTGTACTTAGGCAAGGTATCTGTCGTTGGAGTAGCCTTTGGAACAGCAACCACTGTACCGTCTGGTAGTACAGTCACGACATTATCCTTTTCAAGGGCTAACAAGTGGTCATACACTGCTTGGAGTTCTGCTTGTTTGGCTTTGGCTTCGTCAAGCGCCTTAAGGGCTGCTTCGTAGTCTGTTGTCAATTCGACTACGTTCGCTTTGGCGTCTTCTAGCTTAGCTTGCGCTTCAGCTAGTTTAGCTTTAGCGTCAGCAAGAAGAGCTGGAGCGTTCTTAAGGTCGCTAAGTGTTTGTTTAGCTTCAGCAAGGTTGTTTTGAGCTGTTGCTACACCTGCCTTTGCAGTTTCAACGTAAGATGTGGCAGTTGCAAGTTCTGCTTTCAGAGTATCAAGTTTAGTGAGAGCTTCATCAAGAACTTTTTGTGCTTTAGCTTGACTTTCTTGTTTATCTGCAAGGTTCGCTTTAGCTGCTTCAAGAGCTTGTTGTTTCGTCTTAACATCAGCAGTCAAGTTAGCGAGGGCTTGGTTAGCTTGTTTAAGAGTTTCTAAATCTGCAGCCAATTTAACTTGTGCGTTAGCAAGAGCAGTTTGGGCACTAGGTAGAAGTTCTTGAGAGCTTTCAAGACTAGCTAGATTAGCTTTAGCGGTTGTAAGATTGTTTTGTGCTGTTGTTGCATTTGCTTGAGCAGTAGCTAGTTTAGATTTAGCGTTGGCAAGTTCGTTTTCAGCTTGTTCTTGCGCTGCTTGTTTTTGAGTTAGTGTAGCCTTGGCAGCTGTTAAAGCTGCTTGCTTAGTCTTAACATCAGCGGTCAAGTTAGCAAGTGCTTGGTTAGTACTTGCAAGAGCTTTTAGGTCAGTAGCCAATTGCGCTTTAGCTTCATCAAGTTTAGCTTGAGCAGTTGGTGTTTGTTCTGGGGTAGCTTGAGCGGATGCTAGTGCAGTTTGAGCACTTGTAAGGGTTGCGACTGAATTATCGTAGTCCGTTTGTGCTTCACGTAGTGCTGTTTGTGCTTGATTATTAGCTAGGGTTGCTGATGTGAGTTGTGCTTGTTCAGTGGCTAGAGTTGACTTAGCAGTAGCTAGCTCAGCTTTTAGATCACGTGATTGTAGGTTGTTAGTAGTGTTGAACTTAGAATTATCTAAGATATAGTTTTCGGCTACACCTAAAATGTGAATATGTACCATTTTGATTGTAGTACCATTCGTAGAAGTAGAGGAAAGACTATTAACATCTACACCAATATATTTTGAGTTGAATCCACTTTCTAAGACTCCTGCTAATGAGCTTGCATGTCCCCAATTAGATAGGTTGTCTGCAAGAATCATCTTTACAAATTGGGTGTATAGACCTTTTTTTAAATCGTCCATAGTAATTGTGTCAGTCTTTTGAAGAAGGAATCCAAGATCTTCGTAATTATTAACACCTTGAACTGATTTTAGACCAAAATTAGAAGCTGCAGTTGGAATTGCTGTTGTGTCATGCCCCATAAACGTTGTTGAGGTATTAGCTACTTCGTTAGCGAAATCCATAGCTGACTTATTGGCGACTACAGTAGGCCCGCCAGTCACCTTACGCACTTGGTTAATTAAATCAACTGCAAATAAAGTCAAATCCTCACGTTGATCTTCAGTTAGATTGTTAACATCAGCAATTACTTCGGCTTGGTCTGCACTGTTAGACTTATACGTGTTACTTGCTACGGCAGTGGCAGCTAGTGTAGCTAGGGCTTGCTTATCAGCACTAGACTTAGTTGTCAAATATTGTTTGAGCGCTTCAGCGTAGCCTGCAGGTAGAGTAATGGTGTTTGCATTAGCAATTTCACTTTCAAGACCAGCAACTACAGCCTGTGCTTTTTCAAGTTCTGCTTGTTCAGCTTCAACTTTGGCAGCGGTATTGGTTGCTGTACTAGTTGCGTTATCGAGTGTAGCCTTAGCTTTCGCAGCAACTTTTTCAGCTGTAACAACATCCGCCTGTGCTTCATCAATAGCGTTTTGGCGTGCTACGTCTGCTGCTTTTGCATTTGTTAGGTTAGTTTCAGCATTTCTTACAGCTTCTTTATCAGCGCTCACAGCACTTTGAGCTTCTTGTTGCGCTTTTACGATTTCTGCTTGTCCAGTACCATCAAGCACCGCTTGTGCTTGGTCTACAGCTGTTTGAGCATTAGCTGTTTCGCTCTTAGCTTGTTCAGCTTTTGTTTGTCCCTTATTAGTTGCTTCGGTTGCAGTTTTTAGCACTTTTTCAGCATTAGTATTAGCTGTTTCAGCTGTAGTGACTTTGGCTTGTGCTTCTTCAATTGCTTTTTGACGAGCTTCATCAGAAGTTTTAGCACTGGCTACATCAGCTTCTGCTTGGCTCACTGCTTGTTTATCAGCATTCACAGCGTTTTGAGCGTTCTCTTGAGCTTTAACAACTTCAGCTTGTCCTGTGCCGTTCAGTACAGATTGAGCTTGGTCTACCGCATTTTGAGCGTTAACTGTTTCCGTCTTGGCTTGGTTTACGGCAGTTTCTGCATTTGCTACTACCGTTTCTTGAGCATTAACTTTGTCTTGTGCTGCACTCTGCGCCTTTTCAGCTGTAGTGACGTTATTTTCTGCGTTTGCTACAGCTACTTCAGCTGTTGTTACATTAGTTTCAGCTTTGGCGATGTTTTCAGCTGTTGCGTTATTAGCATTTTCTTGTGCTTTATCAACTGCTGACTGAGCATTGTCGTTCTCCGTTTGTGCTGTTTCGACTTCTTTTGTTGCAGTCTGGACTGCTTCCTTAGCAGTTTCAACCTTTTGTGTTGCTGTCTCTACCACAGCTTTTTGTGTGTCAAGTTCTTCTTTGACTTGATCTGATGTTCTGCTAGTAGCTTGCGTGTTTGCAATCGCTTTCTTACTAGTGTCAGATTGTACGCTACTTGCGACTTCATCTGCATTTGCTGTATTAGTACAATTAACAACGAAAACTCCTGATGCGACTACCAATCCAACTGTCGTAGTCTTTAATAAACGTTTTCCCATACGTTTTACTTCCTTTTTCTTTACTTTTAGAAAGGCTTGGCTGTAAAGTCAAGCCTTGTTATAGTTAGTATAACAAGCGTTTTGTCAAGTGTTTTCTACTTTTTTACCACGATTTTTGCTAGATTACATTCTTTTCCAAAAGTGGTATAATGAAAGAACTGAAAAAAGATGACAAAGGAAGAGCTTATGCCAATTACAAAAGATTTTGATACTATCGCTGCTATCTCCACACCGCTTGGTGAGGGGGCGATTGGTATCGTTCGTATCTCAGGAAGCGACGCTATTACCATTAGCAAGCGTATCTTTAAAGGGAAGGACTTGGCGAATGTCGCCAGCCACACGCTCAACTACGGGCATATCATCGACCCAGAGCAGGGCGAGGTGCTCGATGAGGTCATGGTGGGCGTCATGCACGCCCCAAAGACCTTCACCCGTGAGACTGTCATTGAGATTAACACCCACGGCGGTATCGCTGTGACCAATGAAATCCTGCAGCTTGTGCTACGCTCTGGCGCACGCATGGCAGAGCCTGGCGAGTTTACCAAGCGTGCCTTTCTCAACGGTCGCATGGATCTAACACAAGCCGAGGCGGTCATGGACATCATCCGAGCAAAGACCGACAAAGCCATGAATATCGCCGTCAAACAGCTGGATGGCTCCCTCAAAGATTTGATTAATAACACCCGTCAGGAAATCCTCAATACTCTCGCTCAAGTCGAGGTCAATATCGACTACCCAGAGTATGACGACGTCGAAGAGATGACCACCGCTCTCATGCGTGAAAAGACCAAAGAGTTTCAAACGCTCCTTGAGAACCTCCTCAAAACGGCTAGACGTGGGAAGATCCTACGTGAGGGCTTGTCTACTGCCATTATCGGACGACCAAATGTCGGCAAGTCGAGCCTGCTCAATAACCTCCTGCGTGAGGACAAAGCTATCGTCACAGACATTGAGGGGACGACACGTGATGTCATCGAGGAGTATGTCAATATCAAGGGCGTACCGCTAAAACTCATTGATACCGCTGGTATCCGTGAGACTGATGATGTCGTTGAAAAGATTGGGGTTGAGCGCTCCAGAAAAGCACTCAGCGAGGCTGACCTTATCCTCCTTGTGCTCAATAGCGCAGAGCCACTAACCCAGCAGGATAGAGACTTGCTGGCACTCAGTGACATGACCAACCGTATCATTTTGCTCAATAAAACCGACCTCCCGCAAGCCATTGAACGTGACCAACTGCCTGAGGACGTCATCCCCATCTCCGTCCTAAACAACCAAAACATCGACAAAATCGAAGAACGTATCAATCAGCTTTTCTTTGACAATGCTGAAGCGGTCGAAAAAGACGCTACCTACCTCTCCAACGCCCGCCACATCTCACTGATTGAGAGTGCACTTGACAGTCTCAAGTCGGTCAACGAAGGTCTGGAGCTAGGTATGCCTGTCGACCTGCTCCAAGTCGATATGACCCGCTGTTGGGAGATTCTAGGCGAGATTACAGGAGACTCTGCACCTGATGAGCTCATCACACAGCTCTTTAGCCAGTTTTGCCTTGGTAAATAGCAAAAAGACACTGCTTAGACAGTGTCTTTTTTAGTCCTCTAAAATCTTGGTCACACGAGCTTTCAGCTCTGGGAGCACTTCTGTCGCAAACCAAGGGTTCTTTTTTTGCCAGATTTGATTTCTCGGTGAGGGGTGAACGATTGGGAAAAAGTCTGGGAGGAAATCTCGGAACTGGCGGACGTTATCTGTCAGTTTGACCGAGCTTTTCTGGTGCAGATAGTAGTGCTGAGCGTAGCTTCCGATGAGCAAGGTCAGCTCAATGTCTGGTAACAAGCGTAAAATCTGCGGATGCCATTTCTCAGCAAAGCCAGCCCGAGGCGGCAGATCACCAGACTTGCCCTTTCCTGGATAGTAAAAGTCCATAGGAATGACGGCAATCTTATCCGACTGGTAAAAGATCTCCTCATCCACACCCAGCCAGTCCCGCAGGCGGTCTCCTGACTTGTCCTTCCAGTAGAGTCCTGCTTCTTGGGTCTTGAGCCCAGGAGCTTGTCCGATGATATTGATTTTAGCTGTCGTGGGTGCGGCAAAAAGTGGCTCGATACCTGCCTTAGTATAGGCTTGATTTGCCTCATCTGCCATAATAGCAGTCCTTATCTCCTCAATCGTCTCAAACACCATAAGTCGCTCCTTTACTTGATGAGCTCGTAGATAGCTTCGGCGTAGATAGCCGCAGCACGATAGAGATCCTCAACGTCAGCAAATTCATTGGCTTGGTGCATGGTATTGACATAGTCTGGGAACATAGCACCGTAAGCGACACCACGCTCTAGGAGACGACCAAAAGTACCGCCACCAATGACTTGCTCATGTCCTTTAAGTCCTGTTTGTTTTTCGTAAACAGATAGCAAAGTAGCAACCAACGGGTCATCCACTGGGACATAGTGTGGTGTGTGCTCGTGCTCAGATAGAGTGACTTTTGTCACACCTGCTAACTTCTCAAGCTCTGCTTGGATAGTTTTAGCGTCTGTGCCTTGTGGGTAGCGGAAGTTGAGGGCGATAGTATTGTCATCAGAATTAGCGTCAAAGCTAAAGACACCAGCATTCATAGACAGCGCACCCATTTTAGCGTCTGTGTAGGCAACGCCTATTTTTTTACCGTCAAAGTCGTCGTGTAAGACATTTGCAGTCAGTGCGATAAAGGCTTTAGCTGCGCCTTCAAAGGCGTATTGGTTGAGGAAGTTAGCAAGATACGTCGCTCCGTTAATCCCTTCTTCTGGGGTTGAGCCGTGAGCTGATTTTCCGTAGACAGTCACGCTGAACTGTCCATTGTCTTCGCTCACTTCTGCTGTGATGGGATATTGGCTGGTAAATGCTTCTAAGTCTTTTTGCAAATCAGCTAGGCTGCTATCTGCTGTAAAGACAGCTGTGGCAGACTCTGGTACCATATTTTCACGCAAACCACCAGTAAAGCTGATAAGCGTAAAGTCACCAGCGTTTTTGCCAGCAAAGTGGAGGTACTCTGTAATGTTTCCTTTTTCACCATTGATGATAGGAAACTCAGCGTCAGGAGAAAAACCAAAATCTGGCTTTTTCAAACCGCTATTGGCAAAGTAATAGTCCATATCGCCCCAACCAGACTCCTCGTCTGTCCCCACGATAAAGCGGACTTTTTTAGACACAGGAAGTCCTAGGTCTTTGATGATTTTTAGACCATAGTAGCAGGCCATAGTTGGGCCCTTGTCGTCAGATGAGCCACGGGCATAAAGACGACCGTCCTTGATAACAGGCTCATAAGGGTCTGTATCCCAGCCGCTACCTGCTGGAACGACGTCCAAGTGTGCAAAGATACCCAGCTCCTCATCCCCTTCACCAAAGGTAAAGTGCCCAGCGTAGTTATCGATATTGGCTGTTTCATAACCATCACGCTCTGCCATTTTCAAGAAATGCTCTAAAGCTTTAACTGGTCCAGGTCCAAATGGATGTTCCTTGTCTGCCTTGCTATCGTCACGCTCTGAGTTGATACGCAAGAGGCTAAACAAGTCCTCCATCATATCACTTTTACGTTTTTCGACTTCTGCTTTAAAATCTACTGTCATTGTTCTTCCTCTCAAGTGTGTTTTTTCCTATGCTTTAGCGTTCTTCCAAAATCTCGTCCACTGGCAAGCGGTAAGTCGGCTCTGGCTTGTCATCGCTATAGCCAACCGTTATCAAGAGCTCAGGACGAAAGCGCTCTTCAATCGCCAAAATGGCGTTAGCTGTGCTCTTATCAAAGCCCAAAATCATGTTAGAGCTGAGCCCTTGGTCCGTCAGCGCAAGCACCAAGTTCATAGCGACAAGCCCAGCATTGAGCGCTAGATATTCACCCTTTATCACCTCATCAAAGCCCTTAAAGCGAGCGGGCATGGTCTCTATGAAATAGCTGAGCTGCCCATCAGACAAGTCCTTACGCCCAATACGGGCGATTTTACGCGCGCGCTTTTCCAAGTCCGTGTCGGAAAACAAGGCAATCACATAAGCTGCTGACTGGACTTGCTCCTTGTTTGCAGCTGGCAGGCTGTCTGCAAGCTCTTCTTTTTTACTATCAACCAGCACAAACTTCCACGGTTGGATATTGTGGGCAGAAGGAGAAAGGCTTGCGATTTCAATGGCTGTACGCACATCCTTTTTATCGACAGGCTTCTCATTAAAGTGCTTAATGGCACGGCGTTTTTTACTTAAATCCAGAAACTTCATGGCAAAATCGTCCTCTCTAGTGATAACTACTGCTATTTTACCATTTTTTGAAATGGTTTTCAGCACTTTGTTACCTTTTCACAAAGTCTTTTATGGACTCGTCTCCAAGCGAGCGATGTGAATGGTGAGGTAAACTTGCTCATCATAAGCTCATATCAAAGTCGTAAGACGACAGCACGTAAGCCTTTATCTTTTGCGTACAAGAAAAGGCTTGTGGGTAGTTGAGCTTGACCTGCTCGTAGAGAAAACTGTCGTTTTTCCCTTGGACAAGACCACTACTGACACGCTGGGCAAAGTACTGGATATGCGTGACAAAGCGGTTGTAGCTGATGGAGTCCTCGTCTGTGACCTGCCCATAGTAGAGACGGACAATGCCTAGAATATCCCGCACTATCTTAGTCACCCGATAGCTCTCTGAGCTGATGGACTTTTCCTTTTGGGCATTGATAAAATGCAGAGCGATAGAGGAAATCTCATCCTCTGGAAGTAGCAAATACAAACGCTCAAAAATCATCTGAACAGCTTTTCTGCCTAACTGGTACTCTTTAGGAAAAAACTTTCTGATTTCCCAGCTCAGCGGATTTTGGACAGGGAGATTATTGCGATTGCGCTCTATGGCATAGTGGATGTGATCGGCTAGTCCGATGTAAAAGCTAGTCTCAAAAGTCACATCAAGCTCCTCCTTAGCATAAGCAATCAACTCTAGCACAAGGTCAATCTCAGCTTCTGGCAAAGTATGATAAAGCTGCGAAAAATCCTCTAACTTATCACTATCGTAGAGCACGAAGGTCTTTTCAATCCGACTCTCGTCCAGCTCATCACCTGCACGCTTTTGAAAACCAAGCCCAGCACCCATGAGGATAATCTCATCACCAGATGAACTCTTAGCCTGCACAACATTGTTATTATACACTTTTTCGATCTTCATGGCACTAACTGTACTCCTTATCCTCATGACCAACCAGCCACTTGTTCCTCTTGTTATTATAGCATAGATAGACAGATTATTCGATGGATTGAAGGATTTTACGACACAAAAAGAGAACCCATTTGGGTCCTCTTCTCAACTACACATGAGAGACATCTCTACTAGCATAGAAGCTAGGCTAATGACAATTAGTCATCGTCTTTCTTGCGACCTTTTCCAATTCCGAAAAGTCCAAGTGCAGAAAGGACGCTACCTATAGCAGTTGCTAGGATACCACTATCGCTACCTGTCTTAGGCAAGGCTTTATCAGATTGAGCGGATGCCGCCTTGGCTGTAGCAGCTGCTGCTTGTGGTGTTTGTGTAGCTTTTTCTACTTTCGTGTAGATGTGAGTCACATTGCCATCTTTATCTACTGTTGTAGTGACGTACTTGTAACCTGGGATATCTTTATTTGGCTGGTTACCTTCTTCACTTGGTGCAACTGGGTTACCATCTCCATCTACGTAAGACGTTGTGGTCTTAGTTTCTGGTGTTACTTTCGTGTAGACGTGAATAGTCTTACCACCTTCAGTCTTAGTCGTTACATAAGTGTAGCCTGGGATATCTTTGTTGGTTTGGGTACCCTCTTCATCTGGTGCGATTGGGTCACCATTGTTATCTACGTAAGATGTTGTGGTCTTAGCGTAAACGTGCTCTACATTGCCGTCTTTATCAACGTTTGTTGTGATGTAGGTGTAACCATCGATATCTTTCTTAGGTTGGTTACCTTCTTCACTTGGTGCAACTGGGTTGCCATCACCATCTACATAAGACGTTGTGGTCTTAGTTTCTGGTGTTACTTTCGTGTAGACGTGAATAGTCTTACCACCTTCAGTCTTAGTCGTTACGTAAGTGTAGCCTGGGATATCTTTGTTTGGTTGGGTACCGTCTTCATCTGGTGCGATTGGGTCACCATTGTTATCTACGTAAGATGTTGTCGTCTTAGCGTAAACGTGCTCTACATTACCATCTTCATCGACGTTTGTCGTGATATAAGTGTAGCCATCGATATCTTTCTTAGGTTGGTTACCTTCTTCTTCTGGTGATACGGTGTTGCCGTCTTCATCTACGAAGGTGGTTACGGTTGTCTTCTCTGGTGTTACTGGTGTGTAGATATGTTTTGTGACACCATCTGTTGTGACTGTTGTCACGTAAGTGTAACCGTCGATTTCTTTCTTCGGTTGGCTTCCGTCTTCTGCTGGGATGAGTTCCTTACCTTCTGTATCAACGTAAACAGTCTTAGACTTAGCATAGACGTGTTCCGCATTACCATCTTCATCAACGTTGGTTGTGATGTAAGTGTAGCCATCGATATCTTTCTTAGGCTGGTTACCTTTTTCTTCTGGTGATATGGTGTTGCCATCTTCATCCACGAAGGTAGTCTTAGTGACCTTAACTGGGGTGTAGATATGAGTAGTTACACCATCTTTAGTTACTGTTGTAACATAAGTGTAGTCCTTAATATCTTTCTTAGGTTGGTTACCTTTTTCTTCTGGTGATACGGTGTTACCCTCTGTATCAACGAAGACTGTCTTAGTCTTAGCGTAGACGTGTTCCACATTACCATCTTCATCGACGTTTGTCGTGATATAAGTGTAGCCGTCGATATCCTTCTTAGGTTGGTTACCTTCTTCTTCTGGTGATACGGTGTTGCCATCTTCATCTACGAAGGTAGTTACGGTTGTTGCGTTCGTCACAACAGTCGCAGTGGCGGTGTCTGTAAGACCATCTGAATCGGTGATAGTCGCTGTTACCACATAAGTACCTGGGTTAGCTGAGATGTAGCTGTTCAACTCTTCAACACTAGAAGCTGTTACGGCATTACCAGAAGCGTCTACAGCAGTGTAAGTGACCGTTGAGGTCTTGCTGTCTGTGGTTGAGGCGTCATCTTCTTTATCGCTACCGCCGTCAAAGAGACTTGTCACATCAATAGTAGCCCCCTTAGTGATGGTGGTTACTGGAACAGTGGTTTCAATAACTGGTGGCGTATTTGTGATGACATCACTTGATGTCGTGCTGTTGCCGGCTGCGTCTGTTGCAGTTGCTGTGATTGGGCTAGTGGTGTAGCCGTCTCCTGTCGCTTGCAAGTCAGCGTCCGCTGGCACTTTAACGGTCAATGTCACTGTACCATCGCCATTCGCTACTGGTGTGTAGGTGTTACCATCCGTACCGGTGTAAGAGCCATCTGTGTTCTTAGTAAGGGTTACAGTTGTTGTGCCAGTTGTTGTTGATGTCGTACCAGTATTGGTTGATACTGGGAAGGTGACGTCTGCTTTTTCAGCGTCGTCTGAGACAGTTACGGCAACTTCTGTAGCGGCTGTGCTAACATTTTCAATTGCCACACGTGGTGAGGTGGTATCTTTAGTCGTGATGAGAGCAGTCGCTGTTGCGCTCTTACCATCTGAATCAGTGATCGTCGCTGTCACTGTGTAGTCACCTGGATTAGCAGCGACTTGTTCAGGAGTGACAACATTGCCTTCAGAGTCTGTCATCACATAAGTGACCGTTGAGGTCTTGCTGTCTGTAGTTGACGCATCGTCTTCCTTATCGCTACCGCCATCAAAGAGTGCTGCAATTTGAGCCTCTGTCAATGGTGTGCTGCCTTTTTCAATAACTGTTGTTGGAGTTACAGTTGTGATAACAGGTGGCTCGTTAGAAATCACATCACTAGATGTGTTGCTGTTGCCGGCTGCGTCTGTTGCGGTTGCGGTGATTGGGCTGGTTGTGTAGCCGTCTCCTGTCGCTTGCAAGTCAGCGTCTGCTGGCACTTTCACGGTCAATGTCACTGTACCGTCACCGTTATCCACTGGTGTATAGGTATTACCATCCGTACCAGTGTAAGAACCATCTGTGTTCTTAGTAAGGGTTACGGTTGTTGTTCCAGTTGTTGTCGAGCTGGTATCGGTGTTGGTTGAGATTGGGAAGTTGACTTCCACTTTGGTTGAATCACTAGATACCTTCACTGCAACTTCTGTAGCAGCAGTATTGACATCTTCTACCGCAACTACCGGTGCAGACTTATCTTCTGTGGTAAATACGGTTGAAGCCGTTGCAGTCTTACCATCAGAATCGGTAATTGTCGCAACTACTGTGTAAGTGCCTGGGTTAGCTGAGATATAAGCATTGATAGCTGCTTCATCAGTCAACACTGTATCGCCCACAGTCAAGCTGTAAGTAACGGTTGAGGTCTTGTTGTCTGTAGTTGACGCATCATCTTCAAGGTCTGATGAGGTGAACTTAGCAGCAACATCGACACTGTCACCTTGAGCAAGCGTTGTGCTCTCTACAGTAGCTGCAATGACTGGTGCTTCGTTGGTGATGATGTCTGTTGAGGTGGCAGTATTGCCTGCAGCGTCACGAGCAGTCACTGTGATTGGGCTAGTAGTGTAGCCATCTCCTGTGGCTTGTAGGTCCGCTGTGGCTGGTACTTTAACGGTCAATGACACCGTGCCATCGCCATTAGCTGTTGTGGTGTAAGTATTGCCATCACTACCTGTGTAAGAACCATCCGCATTCTTAGTCAGCGTTACAGCAACCGTTGAAGAGGTGCTTGAGCTGGTATCAGTATTACTTGATACTGGGAAGTTCACGGTCAATTCGGTCACATCATCAGAAACGGTCAATGTAACATCGGTCGCATCTGTACGGACATCTGCTACATCTACAGTTGGCGCTGTTGTGTCTTTTGTGACAAGGACAGAAACAGCAGTGTCTGTCTTACCATCAGAGTCGGTGATAGTGGCTGTGACAGTGTAGTTGCCTGGGTTTGCAGCTGCTTGTTCAGGGGTGACTACACTACCACTAGCGTCTGTAATGACGTAAGTCACTGTTGAAGTCTTGTTGTCTGTAGTTGACGTATCATCTTCCTTATCACTACCGCCATCAAAGAGAGCTGCAAGGTCCGCTTCGGTCAAGCTTGAGCCTTTTTCGATTTCCTTAACCGCTGTTACGGTCGTAATCACTGGCGCTTGGTTGGTGATGACATCTTTAGCAGAAGCTTTCGTGGTATTTGTGCCATCTGTGTAGCTGGCTTCTACAGTGATTGGGCTAGTGGTGTAGCCATCTCCTGTCGCTTGCAAGTCTGCTGTTGCTGGCACTTTGACGGTAAAGGTAGTGAGACCATCTGTACCTGTTGTAGCTGTGTAAGTGTTGCCATCTGCGTCTGTCCAAGTACCATCTGCGCCTTTAGTAAGCGTTACAGAAACGGTAGAAGATGTGGTTGAGCTGGTGTCTGTGTTGGTTGAGACTGGGAAGGTCACTTCCAAGCTCGTTACCATACCGATAGATTCTGTTGGAACACCGACAGTAACAGTGGTTGCTGCAGTGTTGACATCTTCGATTGTTGGTGTTGTTGCAAGAACCGTTGGAGTGTAGGTTGCAGTTGCTGAGGCTGGTACAGCATTGCCATCTTTATCCGTACCTACAGAAGTTTCCAATTGAACCGTGACACCTGTCGCTACACCAGTAAAGGTTTCAACTGGAGTGAAGGTCACAACACCTGTTGATGGGTCAATAGTGTAAGTTCCTTCGCCATCGATGGTAATAGAGTCCGTTAAGTTCCCTTCTGAATCCACCAACTTAGCTGGGTAAGTAGCGCTAGCAGCTACGGCATTGCCATTAGAGTCGGTAAAGGTTGGTGTGCCTGTTTGTGTCACATTTTGGAGACCTGTAGAAGTCACATCTTTACCAGAAATGGTTGGAGCGACAACGGTTGGGATGTAGACAGCGTCCATGGTGTAGGTAGTTTGGATTTGTTGGACATTTTCAAGACCATTTGTAGCCGTATCTGCTGTCCAACCCGTGCTAGCTCCATTCTTATCCCAAGCACGTACAACGATACCAGTAGCTGTGCCGACAAAGTCCGCCTCAGGCGTAAAGGTCACTGCACCTGTTGTGTTATTGAGAGTGTAGGTTCCTTGTCCAGCAACGGTGAGTGTGGTGTCATCCACTTCATTGCCATCTACGACGAGCTTGTAGACCTTGCTTGTGTCAATCGTATTGACCGTTGTAAAGTCGTAGTCAATTTGACCATAAGCGGTGAAGGTCACTTGGCTGGTTTGTGTTTCTCCTTTTTGCCCTGTAGTGGTTGAGGTTGAACCACGTGGTGGGAAGGTTTGTTGGATAGTCGTTTCCTCAACTTCACCGGTAAATGCCAAACCTGTAGCTTCTGCGATATCTGCGGCGTTTGATGAGATACGTACACGGAATCCCAGTTGAGTGGCACTGGTATCCACACTTTGTGGAATGTCAGACCAAGTCAAGGTCACAAGACCTGGTTCAGAATTGGTCGTTTCTACGATATCAGAACCTTCGCCCTCATCAAAGACACCGTTGTTGTTAAAGTCGATAAAGCCATGAACATAAGCGACACCAGACGTCTCACCAGCAGTTGCAAGGACACTAAGCTGATAAGTACCGTCTGTTGCCCTGTGAAGAGTTAACTCTGTTCCGTTGTGGATTTCGCTCTCACCAACCAATTGCAGATTGTCTTCATCGGCAAAGGCAGCTTTACCGTCTTCTACTGGGTTGATATTGTCATCAAGTACCCAACCGCTACCCACTTTTGTTTCATCTTCAAGTGTTGTACTCGTGTAGTTATCAGCGTCAGGTTTTAGTGTACCAAGATAAGGCAGCTCCTCAGCATTTGTAATAGCGTGGCTGGCTGAACCATAACTGTCTGGCGCATCACCCGTATCCAAAACGATGAATCCAATAGAGGCACGTTGCATACCTGTGGACATGATGTAGAGACCGATGTTCTCTGCATTACGTGACATAACGATTGGTACAGAATAAGTGTTTTGTTTGTTAGATACAGGACCAAAGACTTGGGTACCAAGACCATCTGTTACGATGAGAGACAGGTCTTCCTCTTCATTGCCATCTTGTGCAATAACAAACTGGTGCGCACGAACGGTAGAGTCGGTCAACTCACGGCTAACCCAATATTTAGCGTTCTCAGCAGTTACCCCTTGAACCTATGGACCACCTTGAGATGTGGTTAGTGGGTCTGATTTTTCAGAAAGGTAATTACCATCTTTGTCCTTGAAGTAACGAAGCGAGTAGTCTACACCCATCGTCGCTCCATATTCAGAGAGACCTAGACGGGTACCTAGTGGCGTGTAGGATCCTGCAACATTTTCATTTGACAATTCATAAATAAGCTCCCAACCTTCGCCATCTGTCGTGTAAGCTGTAAATTCATTGGTCCCTACTTCTTCATTATCCATCATGATGATGTTGGCTGGTACCTGCTCACCTGCGGCGTTGTAGGCTTTGATGTTAAGTTGGATACCAACAGCACCGCCATCACCACCAACTACAGAGCCCGTAGGACTACCAACACCAATGGCTGTCCAGTCTGTACGGTTACCATCGCCATCAAGGTCACCAGTATCATAGCCATAAGTACGTCCTGATGAGTAAGAGTCTGGAGTACTCAAGATAACCGGAGCCACTGTTGAGTAGGTCTTATCGTCAGAGTCTTTCATCAATACAGCATAACGGTTGTAGTCATCTGGGTCATAGCCTGTTCTTGCACGAACCTCTGGATCGTCTGGGTCAAGACCAGCATCAATCAAACGTTGACGGAAAACATCGCTGGCTTGGAATGGCTGTAGACCTGTAACCGTCACGACAACCGTATAACCTGGAACAAGTTCCTGAGTAAAGGTCATACCAACAGACAAAGTATTGACACTACCTGGCTCAATGCTGTTATAGTTATTTAGTTTTAAAATAGTATTCCAAAGCAGACTGAACAGAACGACCTGTTCTTAACAATTCAGTCACCTTTCTTTTTAGAGTAGCCCAAAACTGTTCGATGGGATTGAGTTCAGGGGAATAAGGTGGAAGCGGAAGAAAATAGTGTCCCTTAGCCACTGCAAGCTCATCTAGTTGTTTCTTGGGGTGAAAAGCTGCATTATCCATAATGATGACATGGGGTTCTGTCAAGGATGGCAATAGCTGCTCCTGATACCACTTGATAAATAATTCCGCTGTCATCGTTCCATGATAAAGCAAGGGGGCTATAATTTTAGAACCAATTTGACCAGCTACTACCGAAATTCTTTCGAATCTGCGTCCACTTACCTTGTCGTATACTTTCTCCCCTCGAGGTGCTCTAGCTTTGTGACGATAAAGATAAGTATCAATGCCAGTCTCATCAATATAAACAATAGGGGTGTTTGGAAAGCAGGCTAAAACATCAAGATAGCGTCTCACCTTTTCGCTATCTTGTTCTTTATAGGTTGTGGTCTTTTTTTAAAGTGATGTTCAGTTTTTTTAAGGCAGCCCAAACTGAGGGAATACTACAGTCAAAATGCTCTGCAATTTCCCTTAAGAAAGCATCTGGATGTTCCTTGACATAGGCTTCTAACTTATCCAATGGCAATTTGCGAGGGCTTGGTTTTCTTTTTTGGCGCTCCAAATGACCTAGTTCTTTGAGTTGTTTCTCCCACAGATACAGTGTATTAGTGCTAATTCCAAATAACTGACACGTTTCTTTTTTGGAATGACCAGCCTCTACATAATTAATAACTCGTTTTCTAAAATCTATTCCGTAACTTTTCATAAGTATAGTATAACACATACTATATAGAAACTAACAAACTATACCTTCTGCATCTGTGATGGTAACAGACGCGTCATTCAAGTTCAGCCAAGCGATTTGTTGTTTCAAATCGTTAAGATTGTAGTCAGCATACTTGGTGTAGTGGTCATTGTTAAGCGTTGGGTTTGCGGCTGTGACTTCAGCGATTTCCTCAACAGTTTCTGTGATGATTGCCTTATCTGTACGGTAGTCATTGTCCGTTGTCCCTGATGTTGTCGCACTGCTTGTTGTGGTAGCTGTTGCGCTTGTAGCGGCTACTGCTAGTACATTGTTAGCCTCTTCTGCGTTTGTATCGTCTAGAGCCAGAGCCATCATGGTTTGTTCTGTAGCGTCTTGCTCTATGGCAGCCTGCTCTATTGTGACTTCCTCTGCTTTTAACGCATTAGAAACGCTTACATTTTCAAGTGTTGTCGTTTCTGTAGCGATTTCAGTAGCAGTCTCTTCGGTAGCTACTTCCTCTGCTTCTAGCGCAGATATTTCGGAAGATTCTGACTTTTTAGCGGTTACGCTATAGGTTTCAGTATCTTTATTGCCATCTGCATCGTAAGCTTCTACTGTCACAGTGTAGGTGGCATCCGTTGTTCCATTAGATATAAAAGACACTGTTGTCCCTGTAATGACAAAAGTACCACCATCTACTGGATAAGTCGTTGCCCCACCATTAAGGGTTACTGTCTGAACGGCTGTACCATCGGCAAAGGTCACGACACCTGAAGCAGATACTTCAGCGTCTATCCTTTTATCCGCCGTTGTCTCAGTAGACGTTTCTTCGTTTGAGGTCGAAGCTGTCGTTTCGGCTACTTCAGCTGCTGTAGTTGAGGAGCTAGCTGCTGTTTCAGTTGCTTCAGCGATAATTTCTTGACTACTACTTGCAGTCGTTGTGTCATTATCGTCAATGGTAAGAACTGGAGTTTCTGGATTCGATGTTGCTGTTGTTTCAGAAGCTTTTGCAACCACTCCGGGACTAAAGAGCAAGCCTGTCTCAATCAAAACAGAGGCTACGCCATACTTAAATTTTCGAATTGAAAAGTGATCTTGCCTTTTCAAAGTCGTGCGTTTTGGATCAATTTTTTTCATGTCAAACGCCATCCTTCCTTTTCTATTCCAACACACCGTACCTAACGCCATCTGTACTTTATCACATTTGGTTTTGGTATGTTTATATGTCATATTGTAACATAACACATTATTAAAACAAAACGAAATGGTCTTTTTTTTTAATATTTTTATTTTTATCTTTTCATTTATTAAGATAAAACAGTACATGATTAAAAAAAGCTGAGAAAAATCTCAGCTTTTTTGGATATTATGTCTGACCATGAGCACAGCCATTAGCAGGGTACTGATGAAGGTTGTAAGGATGATGACTTCCACATTTCGACCAAGCACAGTAAGCACTAGGCTGATGAGGTAGATGAGAAGCAACTGCCAGCGTAAAGGGCTTTCGATACGATGGCTGATTTTATTGTAGCAATTGTGTAGCAATGTCCCAAGCAAGACTAAGCCAATCCCAAGATACAAAACGCTTGCCGCAAAGACAAGATTGACCCCGCTTTGCTCTAAAAAGCTCAGTGCTACCGTGATAAAGCTAAGCCCAAAGAAGATAAGGTAATGAAAATAAATGGCACGATTGCCCGTCAGCTCCTTGCGGTTAGTGTCTATCAAATGGTCTATCTCCACGATGTAAACCATAAACAAACTCGCCACAATCATGAAAATCAAAACCGACCAGATAGACAGCACCTCTCCCTTGAAAAAGGGTGCAATACCGATAATCATCTCCCCAAAAGTGATAATCACAAGCAAGGACAGACGTTCGATGAGATGGGGAAAATTAAGCTGCGTGGATTTGGCATTGATGGCATGCCCTCTAGCGCCCAAGACTCCCGGCAAAATCCAAGTCCCCACAACACCAACCGCAGCACATAAAAGTCCTAAGTGATAGGGCAAAAAGACCGAAACGGCTAGAACCAAGGTACGAATACCTAAAATCACAAAGAAATTCTTGATAAAGGCTTTGTCAGCAGGATTGTCCGTTTGATAATAACTCACCGCATACTGCAGTAAGAGCAGCCCTGAAATGGCAGCCATAGGCAACATGATCGTTGCAAAGTTTTCCTGCCAATCAAGTGACATAGCCGTCGCAGAAATCATCAAAAGAATCATCTGAGCCAGCATAAAGCAGATATTGACCAGCGAATTGCTCCCAAAACGATTGGTGTAGACCGTCTGCACCATCCAGGAATTAACAAAAATAATCAAGCTCAAGGCAAAGCTAAAAAAGGCATAAGGTGCAACCACGCCGTGGTGCAGGTGATGAATGAGACCAGTAATCTGACTAATAGCATAGACATAAACGAGGTCATAAAACAACTCTGTCAACTCAACTTTTTTATGCTTCACGCTAGACCTCCTTCAAAAGAAAGCCCGCCCTTGCTGATGAGAAACTCAGCAGATAGAGGAAAGAGGGATTTTTGGCTGACAAGTTCTAGAGACTCTGTGATGTAGTCTTTAAAATGCGCTGTCTCTCTATGAAGGTCGTAAGCCTCTTGACTGCTATAAACTTCAAAAAAGTACCAAGTAGACAAGTCCGAAACGTCCCTTGCAGCCATCAAGGAGAGCACACCGTCCTCCACAGCAACTGCCGTTTTCATCTCTCTTGCCACAATTGCTTCAAATGCTTTAGCATGCGCTAAGTCAACCTTGAGACGGGCTAGTCGCATATCTACAGCCACTTCCGATAAAAAGGCTTTATCGCCATGCTTTTCCACTAAAATCTGCGGAGCAAGCTCTACGACCCGACGCTCTTTCAAGTTGTCTTTAGCAAAAGAGGCAAATGTTTTAAAATGCTGCGAAGCTGCGTGCGTTTGATAGGCAGCTTCGTCCTCATACAGCTCAAAGACAATCTTCTTAGCTGGATTGTCCTTTTCATACGCACACGCCATAAAAAGCGTTCCCTCCTCTTTCTCTAAAGACGAGGAAAAATTATTTCGCCCCAAACGTGAAAACTCTTGAATCTTGTCCTCATAAGGCTCTAGAAAAAATAATCGCATCATTGGTGGTTGTGTTAACATCCCTTTCTCCTCACTAAGCGCTCGATATTAGTCGTGAAAATAGCTTCCTTGTCTTGAGATGACAAAGGTAGCTGTTCAATAGCTGCTATAATCTCCTTAGTCGCACCAGCTGGCGCAATCCCAAGCGGTGCATCTGTCCCAAACAGGACATGCTCAACACCAAAATAGTCTATAGCAAGCTCTAACGCTTTGCTATTTCCCAAAAGTGCCGTGTCCACATAAAACTTTTTAAAGTCAGCTGCCAGCTCCTTTGGTAAAATGTGCTCAATCCTGCCTGCAAAATAAGGTGCCATCGCTCCTGCATGGTGAACGATGATAGTCAAATCTGGAAACTCCTGAAAATAACCCGCTTGAACCAGCTGCAACATCGCCTGCGACTGCTCGTATTCCCATGAAAATACGATATTATTATCCGGCTTACGCTCATCAAAAACCGGATGCAACCAAATAGGAATGCCTAGCTTAGCACAAGTGCTGATAATAGGACGAAATGCCTCATCTGCAACAGATTTACCCAAATGGCGTGTAAAGAGCTGAACACCAAGCATTTCCTTGTGTGCTAGCACAGTATCTTCTAGTATGTTCAAACTCTCATCAATATTATTGAGCGCCAGCATAGCAACAGCACCGTAAAAGAGGTCATCATTTGCTTTGACGGTCTCTAGCAACCCTTCATTTGCCTTTCGCACAAGCAGCGCAGCCATTTTCCCTGCCATATAGTCCTCTGGGTTGGTGTTGGTATAAGATACAATCTGCCGTACATCCGATTGAGCATGCTCCCTGCGCAAAGCTAAATTATCTAAATCAGGATGCCTAGCAAAAGGATACTTAGTCAGCAAATCGTCATCCAACATCAACATCCGCTTCTTAAACTCCGGCAACCACACATGCGCAAATACATCTATCTTCATCTCTTTCCCTCCAAAACCATTCAAACACATGTCACACCTATTATAGCATAAGTAAACACTTTAGGGTATTTTGTGGAAAAAAGCCATAAACTAACGCATTTATGTCAATAGCTTATTTTATCAGATATAATCAAGATTTCCATTAACATCCATGATGACAAAATATTTTAAATATTCGATTTTTTATTCACAAATAGATTTTAAGATGGTATCATAAATATATTATTTGAATAATACAGAAACCCTAAACATAATATATATTTAATTGAAAACTAGATGATTTAACCGTATGGCAATTAATTTTATATTATGCAGATAAAAATGATTGGAGATTTTTATGTCTAAAAAAACTTGCTTTGTTGTTTCACCTATTGGTGAAGAGAGAACTGAAATTCGTAAACACGCAGATACAGTCCTCGAACACATCATCAAACCAGCACTTGAATCAGAATTCGATGTTAAGCGAGTAGATGAAATCTATCATTCTGACAAAATTGACGAAAAAATATTTGAGTTACTTACCAATTCTGATTTAGTATTAGTTGATATCACAGATAACAATCCAAATGTCTTCTTGGAATTAGGTTATAGAATAGCTTTAAATAAGCCGATAATTTATATCCGACAGGAAACTCCTGAGAATATTCCATTTGACATCCGAACTATCAATATCATCTCCTACAATATCAAAGATGGTGGAGAAAAAACTCTAAGAAATGTGAAAATTGCAAAAGAAAGAATATCCAACACAGCTAATCATTTAAAATATTCTCCCCATAATAACCTTAAGAAAGAGAATTTAGAGGAAATACTTTATCATGATATCCTTGAAATAAAGACAACCGTTAACAATATATTTAATAATTTGAACAAGTTTCCCTCACTTGATGATAAGGAGGATCATCACAACCCATTCTAAAGAAAAACTGCTAGCATGGTGATGAAAAATCTTGGTAAATTAAATCATTTCAAAAGCTTTTAATAACTATCAAAATTATCTTATCTGATTTGAACAATATCCCTATATTATTCAAATCATTTTAAAAAATGGACAAGACAATTAAAAACCCTTGAAATCAAGGGCTTTTCAATAATGTTCTATCCACCTTGAGGGAATCGAACCCCCATCTTAAGAACCGGAATCTTACGTGATATCCATTACACTAAAGGTGGCAACAGATATCATTATACCACATTTCAACCAAAATAAAAAGATTTATCAAGATGATAAATCTTTTTTGTTATTATAATTCAATATCGCCAAACAAGTCGGCCATTGAGAAACCACTTTGAGTTTCTGGAAGTTCATAATCACGTTTTTCTTGACGGCGTGGACGACGTGGACGTGATTGACGTTTTTCGTTGTTGTTATCTTCAGATTGTGCTGGACGTTCTTCAAGTGCTTTGATAGAAAGTGATACACGCTCATCAGCAGCATTCACATCAAGAACTTTAACCGTAACGTCTTGACCTACTGAAAGAACATCTTTTGGATTTTCGACACGTTTGTGTGAAATTTGTGAGATGTGGACAAGTCCATCGATACCTGGCAATACTTCAACGAAAGCACCAAAATCAGTCAAACGTTTCACTTTACCTTCGATAACATCACCAGCAGCAAGTTTTTGTTCAACACCATCCCAAGGTCCAGGTGTAGTTGCTTTCAATGATAATGATACACGACCTGCTTCTTCATCGATAGCAAGTACTTTAACTTCGATTTCTTCACCAACAGAAACAACTGATTTTGGTGACACGTTACGTTCGTGAGACAACTCAGTCACGTGAACAAGTCCGTCAACACCACCAAGGTCAACAAAAGCACCAAAGCTAGTCAAACGAGCAACAGTTCCTTTAACGATAGAACCAACTTCAAGTTTAGAGAAGACTTCTTTACGAGCAGCTTCTGCAGCTTCTTCTACAACATCACGACGTGATAGGATGAAGCGATTTTCTGATGGGTCGATTTCTTTGATTTTAGCTTCAAATTCTTCGCCAACAAATTTTTCAGTGTTACGTACAAAACGAGTATCGATCATTGAAGCTGGGATGAAACCACGCACACCTTCGAACTCAACTGAAAGTCCGCCTTTAACAGCACGTGTTCCTTTAACAGTAACAACTTCACCTTCACGACCAACAAGTTTATCCCATGCTTTGCGAGCTTCCAAACGTTTTTTAGAGACAAGGAAAGTTACAGTATCTGTATCTTTACCTACAACTTGACGAAGAACAAGCACTTCAACAGTGTCACCAGCTTTAACAAAATCATTGATATCAGCATCACGATCGTTAGTCAATTCACGAAGTGTCAAGACACCTTCAACACCTGTTCCTTCAATAACAACGTTTGCTTGATTATTATCAACTGTTAAAACTTCCGCAGTGACAACATCACCAGGGTTAACATCGCTAACACTGTTTAGCAAATCTTCAAATTCATTCATTCTAAAAAATCCTCCGACAAAAGTTAGCCTAACTAACTTTTGATAACAATATATTTTTCAAGGTAACCCGCAAGGACAATGACTATCGCTTTTACGGTGTCAAACTAAGTTTGATACCTTTGACTGGGGTAGCTGGATTCGAACCAACGCATGAGGGAGTCAAAGTCCCTTGCCTTACCGCTTGGCTATACCCCAAGATGTATTTTTTATTTAGACACTATCCGTTTAGTATCTAAAAAATGGAAGGGGAGGGATTCGAACCCCCGAACCCGAAGGAGCGGATTTACAGTCCGCCGCGTTTAGCCTCTTCGCTACCCTTCCAAAAACAAATACTATTCTAACATAGTTTTTGTTAGTGTGCAAGCCTTTTTCACCATTTCTCATCTTTTCAGGCTCATTTTTTCACAAATGCCTGTTTCGATGTATTTATTAGTGATTGAGGTTGTAATCTTCGATGATACTCTCGATGGCTTGGTCAAGTGATTTGTAAAAGCTAGCCACTTGCTCGTTTTTAATAACAGCAAACTTACCATCTAGCTCTGCGATATTGCCGACAATGCGCTTGCCAATCACTAACTGACTGCCATCAACGGATGTGGCATTGACAGTAACCTTGGCATCTACAAGTTGGATTTCAATTTTTTTATCTTTTTTCGCCATAATATGCTCCTTTCACTCGTTCTATTGTACACAAAAAGAAGAGAGCTTGCAAGAGCAAGCTCATTTTCTTAGTCCACTTTGACAATCCAGCCCTCTGGGGCTTTAATATCACCAAATTGAATGCCTGTCAATTCATCATAAAGTTTGCGTGTAACCGGTCCGACCTCTGTCTCACTGTAAAAGACGTGGAAATCATCTCGGTACTGGATACCACCAATAGGTGAGATGACTGCTGCTGTGCCACAAGCTCCTGCTTCAGCAAATTTATCCAGCTCATCAATCTTCACATCACCCTCAATCGCTTCCATACCAAATCTTTCCTTAGCTAAGTAAAGCAGTGAATACTTGGTTACAGACGGTAAGATAGATGGGCTTAGTGGTGTGATAAATTGATTATCCCTTGTGATACCAAAGAAATTGGCTGAGCCGACTTCTTCAATCTTAGTGTGAGTCGCAGGGTCTAGGTAAATGACGTCTGAGAACTGATGGTCGTGAGCATACTTACCTGGCAAGAGACTAGCGGCATAGTTACCACCAACCTTAGCGGCACCAGTTCCATAAGGAGCTGCACGGTCATAATGTTCAGAGACGATAAAGTTTGTCGGTGCCAAACCACCCTTAAAATAATTGCCAACAGGCATGGCAAAGATGGTAAAGACATACTCATCGGCAGGCTTAACGCCGATAATGTCACCCACACCAATCAACAATGGACGTAGATAAAGGGTCGCCCCTGTGCCATAAGGCGGAACAAACTCTTCATTTGCTCGAACGACCTGCTTAGCAGCATCAATGAATTTTTCGGTTGGCACCTGTGGCATAAGGAGGCGGTCAGCTGTTCTTTGCAGGCGCTCTGCATTTTTATCTGGACGGAAAAGTTGAATAGAGCCATCCTTGGTACGATAAGCCTTCAAGCCTTCAAAAGCTTGTTGTCCATAGTGAAGGGCTGGTGAGCTCTCAGACAAATGAAGGGTGGCGTCTTCTGTTAATTGTCCGTCATCCCATTTGCCGTCCTTATAGTAAGAAATATAACGAAATGGTAATTTGCGATAAGAAAAACCTAGATTTTCCCAGTCAAGTTCTACTGTCATGGCGTGTCCTCTTTCCTATTTACTTGTATTATATTGTACGCTTTTTTTACGGTTTTTCAAGTGTTTTTCTAAAAATTCAGAAAATTTTCTTTAGTCACATCTCTAAAGAGAGATGTTTGCTAGCTTTTCAAGCGTAATTCATAAAGACCTCTGACGCTGTTGCAGGTATAGATGGCGTCAGCTTTTTTGAGGTCACTAAGTGTCAATTGTTTCTCAATGACCTGCCCTTTGTCAAGAAGGAACCTGCGGTAAATGCCGTCTACGATACCTACTTCGACAGGCGGTGTGTAATAGCTATCGCCGTATTTCAAAACGATATTGCCAATTGACGTTTCCTGCAAAAAGCCATCTGGTGAGATGAAAATCTGCTCACAAGATGCACTTGAAATGTGCTTGCGATAAGTGGTTTTGAAGTAATAAAAAGGTGTGTCAGCTGAGCTCTCTCGCTGCACAAGCACAGCTTCTGTCATGCTAGCTGCTAGCGGCAGCAATTCCTCACAGTCAACCGTGAACTGTCCAAGCTTATCGAGACGCATACGACAGCGATAGGTCTTTTGTACATCCAGCTGCTCACACAGAGTTGATAGCTGTGTACAGATAGCCTCCTCATCAAAAGGGTAAGCAAAGTAACGACTGGCTTCTCTCAAACGCTCTAGATGTTGGTCAACAAAAGTCACTTGAGCATTTTCAATCTTAGCGGTTGTCAGAAGCTCAAAGCTAGGCTTTGTGTGGGTGAGCACAGCACTTTTTTGCTGGGTTTCTATGTACTCGTCCTGCCACTGGCTATCCCATGTGATACCTCCTCCAACACCGTAGTAAGCTTTGCTATCTGCTATCTGAAGCGTCCTGATGGCAACGTTGAAAAGCGCATCGCCATTTGGCAGGCAAAGACCGATCGTCCCACAGTAAACACCTCGTGGCTGTATCTCAAGCTTCTCGATAATCGCCATGGTCGCAATCTTGGGCGCTCCTGTGATAGACCCGCAGGGAAAAAGTGCTTCAAAAATAGCAGGCAGTCCCTTATCTTTTTGGAGCTGACTTTCGATGGTGGAGGTCATCTGCCAGACGGTCGAATACTGCTCTACTTGGCACAGTTTAGTAACTCGAACGCTATCAATCTCTGAAATGCGCCCCATGTCGTTACGCAGTAGATCAACAATCATCAGATTTTCCGCACGGTTTTTGGTGTCATTTTGGAGCCATTCCTTATTTTTTAGGTCACTTGCCGCAGTCAATCCTCGCTTGGTCGTTCCTTTCATGGGGCGGGTGATAAGTTTTTGCCCCCGCTTTTCAAAAAAGAGCTCTGGGCTGACAGACACCACAGCAAAGTCATCGTGGGAAATGTAAGCGTTGTAAGAGGCGCCCTGCTCAATCACGAGACGATTGTAGACAGCGAGGGAATCAGCTGCCAAATCGGCACTCAAACAAGTCGTGTAGTTGACTTGATAGGTATTGCCCTGTCTAATCTGCTCGTGAATGGCAGCGATAGCCGCTTGGTAGGATGGTTCTGTTGTGGCATTGTCCCACTGGGTCGGCATAGTGACTGGCTCGTAACTATTTGGAAAAGGCTCAGCTTTAGCCGTTTTATGAACGGTGAAATAAGCCAAATGTTCTTGTGACAAACGCTTCTTTTTGACCGCAAAATGGGCTTCAAAAGCTAGTGCCGCTTCGTAGCTGACATAACCTACGACATAGTAGCCTTGATCTTGGTAGGTCTGCACCTGACGAAGCACTTGCTTCACATCATCAAGTTTTCTCGCCACAAGCTCTGCTATTGGTTGGGTAAAAATGAGACGTTTCCCTAAGGCTTTAAAATCAATAATAGTCTGTTTATGCATGCTGACTTCCTACTTCTTACGTCTGTCCTTTAGGCGTACCAGCACGCGAAATTGGCGTTCTGGATGGGTGTCTAGCTTTGCCATTTGTATCTGCGCTTCCAAAATATCGCCATAGCCAAAGTAGATGAGCTGAAAGAGACGCTTGTTTTTACCCTGTGGCACGTAGCCAATCTTGGTGTCGCCGTAAAAAACAGCGACGGCTTCTGGGTCGTGGATGTTGTTAGGTTCAGCCTTTAGAGAAACTGGTGCTCCCAAGGTCAACTCGCTAATCACGTCAAGTCCGTCATGATAGGTAAATCCTGCCAAATGAAAATCACAAAAATGCCTGCTCGGCTCAAATCCTTTTACAATATCAGTCATGGTTATCCTCCTACTTCTATCTGACATTATAGCAAAAAGGGGCTCTATAATATCTGTAGTGGGTAACGCCACCTCAGAGGTTATAGGGCTTTTTATCTGTATGAAAAAAGTCCCATAAGACTTATAATGAAAAGCGACTAAACCATCATTAGGAGGTACTTATGGAACATATTAAGAATAGCACAAAACTCATTAGAATCAAAGACTTAAACATCAAAATATCAATTGTTCTCAAACATCAGACTCACATCGAGATAAAAGCCGAGCTGGATTATCCCGCTCCAGCCTGTCCTCATTGTCAAGGAAAGATGATCAAATACGATTTTCAAAGACCTGCCACCATCCCAATCTTAGACGTCCAAGGTATGGCAACTGTCCTAAAGCTTAAGAAGCGACGCTTTCAGTGTAAAGCGTGCCGTAGGGTTTCTGTCGCCAAAACTAGTCTGGTTAAGAAAAATTGCCAAATCTCACAGCCTGTCTGGGCGAAAATCACACAGCTTCTCATCGAGAAACAGACCAACATGGACATCGCAAAACGCCTACACGTCTCTGTTTCTACCGTCCAGAGACAGCTTGAAACCTTTACTTTTAAGGACAATTTTGAGACTTTACCAGAGGTCTTGAGCTGGGATGAATTCGCCAGAAACAAGGGGAAACTGGCTTTTATTGCGCAAGATTTTGAAACCAAGAAAATCGTAGCACTTCTAGAAAACAATCGTCAAACGACTATCAAGAAGCATTTCTACAAGTATTCCAGGCAAGCCAGAGAAGCAGTCAAAATCGTGACCGTGGACATGTCGGGAGCCTACATTCCCATCATCAGGAAGCTATTTCCAAAAGCTGAGATTGTCCTTGACCGTTTCCATATCGTGCAACACCTCGCTCGAGCCATGATGACCACTCGTATTGCCATCATGAAGGCATTTGACAAGAAAGCTCTGCCTTATAGAGCCATGAAAAATCACTGGAAAATCCTGCAAAAAGACAGCAGAAAGCTCTCCGACAAAGCTTTCTACTCCAGAACCTTTCGACAGACTCTGACACCTAGAGAAATTGTCCACAAAACCTTAGCTTTTTCGCCTGAACTCCGCTATTATTATGAACTTTACCAGCTACTGCTCTTTCATTTTCAAGAGAAGCGTGTCAAGGCTTTCTTTGGACTCATTCACGACAATTTGGGTACTGTCAACGCAAGTTTTTCAAGAGTTTTTCGGACTTTTCTAAAGCACGAAACTTATATTACCAACGCTCTGAAGCAACCTTATTCCAATGCCAAACTGGAAGCCACTAACAAGCTTATTAAAGACATCAAACGACAAGCGTTTGGATTTCGTAACTTCAAGAACTTTAGAACCAAGATTCTCATCACTCTGAACATACAAAGAGAGAGAACGAAAATCGTTCTCTCTCGCACATAGCTTTTCATCACCCACTACAGTTGACAAAGAGCCCAAAAAGGCAAATGAAAAACCAAGTAGAATCCTACTACTTGGTCACAAAAGTATCGTTGATAATGCGAGCAGATAGCACTTCCTCATCTGAGATAGTCTCTGAGATGAAGCTGCCGTTGCTTGTGCGCTCTGAGAGCGACAAATCTGACAGCACGACTCGGTAAACTTGCCCTGTGGTGGAGAGGATTTCAAGTTCTTGTGGAGCACTTGTGCTATTTTCTGCGGTAAATAAATCAAGCGCTACCTCATCAGCTCTCACACTACCTGCCTTAAAGACACGGTGCGGTTTTGACTTGAGCTCACGCAAGACGAGAAGCCCTCGCTTAGCTCTGCTGGTTGGAGCAATGACATCAACTGCCATGCGCTTAAGACTTCCACGCTGGGTCAAGAGATAAAAACTATCTGTCGTCACAAGAAAGGCACTGTTGATGACGTCTTCGTCTTTTAGATTCATGGCTTTGACGCCAGCCGCTTTGTTGCTGACAATCGGCACTTCCGAGCTATTAAAGCGCAGAGCGTAACCTTTTTGCGATACCAGCATAACATCCTCGGAACCAACAGCAGTCAATAGCACCACACGGTCTTTGTCGTCTTTTAGCTTAGCGTATTTGAGTGCTTTTGACTTGTAGGTGCGCCACGGTGCGATGTCTGAGCGCTCAAAGCGCTTGATTTGCCCATGAGCAGTGACTGCCATGTAAACAGCTGATGTATCAAAGTCGTCAACAAGCTCCGCATGGATAATCTCCTCCTCAACGCCGTAAGTAGTAATAGTCTGCGACAAATGCTCACCGATTTCTTTCCAACGAATATCAGCCAGCTCATGCACCGGACGATAGATGACATTGCCAAGGTTGGTAAAGAGCAGCAGGTGCTGAGTGGTTTTTGCCTGCGCAAGGAAAGTCAGCTCATCATCCTCACGCTTGCCCAGCTCCTCGAGTGTTGACGCTGAATAAGAACGTGGGCTAGTACGTTTGAGATAGCCACCACGAGTCACGCTAACATAAGTGTCCTCCGTCACGATAAGGCTGGCGCTGTCAATCTCAATCACCTCTGCTTTGTCTTGCAGTTCAGACAGACGTGGGCTGGCAAATTTTTTCTTGACCTCACGCAGTTCTTTTTTCATGACATTGTACATGGTGCGCTCATCACCGATAATCGCTTGCAGGAGCGTAATGCGCTCACGTAGGCTCGCTTCTTCCTCCTCAAGCGTGACAATATCGGTATTGGTCAGGCGATAGAGTTGCAGCGTCACGATGGCTTCTGCTTGTGCCTCGGTAAAATCGTAGCTGACCTTGAGGTTTTCCTTAGCGTCAGCTTTATTTTCAGACGCACGGATAGTCGCAATCACCTCGTCCAAGATGGAAATGACACGGATAAGCCCCTCAACGATGTGCAGGCGCTTCTCTGCCTTTTCCTTGTCAAAGCGAGAGCGGGAAATGATGATGTCCTTGCGGTGTGCGATGTAGCTGGACAGCATAGCAATCAAGCCCACCTGACGAGGCGTGTAGTGGTCGATAGCTACCATGTTGAAGTTATAGTTGATTTGCAGGTCGGTGTATTTGAGCAGGTAGTTGAGGATAGTTTCTTGGTCAGCGTCCTTTTTAAGCTCAATCGCAATGCGAAGCCCTGTACGGTCGGACTCATCACGCACTTCTGCAATACCAGGTACCTTATTGTTGAGGCAAATCTCATCAATTTTTTTCACCAGCGTGGCTTTATTGACCTCGTAAGGAATCTCGGTTACGACAATCTGCGATTTACCGCCCTTTAAAGATTCAATGGCTGTGCGAGAACGCACCACGACACGACCTTTACCCGTCTCATAGGCTTTCTTAATCTCGTCACGCCCTTGGATAATAGCGCCTGTCGGGAAATCTGGTCCCGGTAAAAACTCCATGAGCTTATCTAACTTCGCCTTTGGATGGTCAATCAGATACACCACAGCGTCAATGACTTCTGCCAAATTGTGCGGTGGGATGTCCGTAGCATATCCAGCGGAAATCCCTGTTGCCCCATTGACTAGAAGATTTGGAAAGGCAGCAGGTAAGACCGTTGGTTCTTTTTCCGTATCGTCAAAGTTCCATGCAAAAGGCACGGTCTCCTTATCAATGTCCTGCAAGAGATAACCTGCAATCTCAGACAAACGAGCCTCGGTATAACGCATAGCCGCAGGCGGATCACCGTCCATGGAACCGTTGTTTCCGTGCATTTCCACTAAAATCTCACGGTTTTTCCAATCCTGAGACATACGCACCATGGCGTCATAGATGGAGCTGTCACCATGCGGGTGAAAATTCCCCATGATATTTCCGACGGACTTAGCCGACTTGCGGTAACCCTTGTCAAAGGTGTTTCCGTCCTTGTTCATGGAGTAGAGAATGCGGCGCTGAACAGGCTTTAGCCCATCACGAATGTCAGGCAGCGCCCGCTCTTGAATAATGTACTTGGAGTAGCGCCCAAAGCGCTCTCCCATGATGTCCTCTAGGGACATGTGTTGAATGTTGGTCATAAGATTCCTCTTAATTTTCTAATCGACTCCTATTTCCCTTTTCCTAACTCTCCACCCACTGACAGATGTAGTCTGCCACGTCCTGCCATCCTGTTTGGTTGAGGGTGTTGTGGGTTCTCTCAGCAAAGCACTTGTAATCCACTTGGCTGGTTTTGTCCGTGTAGGCTTTGGCGTTTTTGAGGTTAATTTTAGCAGGTTGTGACTTGTCAGCCCCTCCTGCGATAAAAAGCAGCAGCGCATGCGGTTTTGCAAAATCAATCGCTTCGATAGTCTTTGACACTTGCTTACTGCTTGGTAGCGTGTATCTCGCTCTAAAAGCCTTGGTCTCCTCAAAGGTGAGGTCGTTGGTCACATAGGTGTGGTACCACTTGTCAGACATCCAAACCGTAGGCGCTTTTGACAACGGGTTTAACAACTGAAGGTTAGAAACGATAAAGTTCCAATCCAAAATCGCTAAGCCTTTTGGCGGACCAGAATTGACACAAACCGCCTTTGCAGCACAATCCAGCTCTTCCAGTTTTTGTACAATGACGCCACCCAATGAATGCCCGATGAGAATCGGCTTTTCAGTGAGTGTTGCGATGTAGTCTTGATAATGGCTGACCACATCAGAAAAAGTCAGCTGCGCTAAAGCAGGATTTGGAGATTGTTGCAAGTTCGCCACGTCTCCATCCAAATAAGGCCATGACGGTGCATGCACCTTGTAACCTCGCTCCTCAAAAAAGCTCTTCCAGTCTGTCCAGACCTTGTTGTTATTCATAAAGCCATGAATAAACACAATCGTTTTCGTCATACTCTCTCCCTTTTCCCTCTAAAGCTCTAGCAAAAACAAGAGCGAGTCTCTGTCAGGATAATCATACTGCACTGGCAAATCGTCTTTTTCAATGCGGACAAATCCCTTTTTCTCGTAGAAACGATGAGCCGCATGACAGTTGGCTGGCGTATCTAGCACGATAGCATCCAGCTCTTTTTCTTTTGCCGTCTCAATTAGCTTGTCATAAAGTGGCGTTGAGACGCCTTTGTCACGCCCACGATAGTCTGGATGAACGAAAAATTTCTTGAGCACACCGGTCTTTCCCTTGACCAGAAAGCCAATGGTGCCCACCACCAAGTCCTCGTCGTTGACCACAATCCAGAAATTGCCACCTGTCTCAAAATAATAACGAGGAATGGCATTCATATCAGGCTGTTCCTCCAGCGACAAGTCTACCTTGTTATCATAGTTTTGCAAGTAGAGAATGAGCGCAATGACTTGATTTTTGTATTTGTCTTCGTAAGGTTTTAGCTGCATTCTGTTTTACTCCTATCTTTTTCGAAAGCCATGACCGATAAAGGAAAAGCCAACAGCCTTGTAAAAGTTGTCTTCTTCTGAGACGAGCTCCAGCCGTGTCATGGGATGACGAGTGCTTATCTCCTCTATCAAGCGTCTGTCTAAACCTTGCCTACGGTAGTTTTTGGCAATAATCAACTCTCCGATGAAGGTCATCTCGACCTCGTCCGTCATATAACGGGCAAAGCCTATAATCTCCTCATCGTCTACCAAAACCAAGTAAATAGACAGGGGAGTGGCTAACATCTTTGTGACCTTTTCTTTGCTAAAGTTTGTTCAACCTTCAGCCTCGTAAAGCGCAAAAATCCCATCTAGGTCACTAGGCTTCCCAAAACGCAGTACAATATCAGCCATTGCAAACACCTTATATTTATATTAGCGGGTAGCTCCCGCTAGTATAAACCCTTTCTTTAATTATTTTTTAGATTTGTTTTATACTTAGTTCAGCGCTGTGGATTAGTATCTTACACCAATCGCTTTGACGATTTCTAGGAGGCTCTAACCACAGCTCTTTGTTTAATTGGTAATGAGAATGATAACGCCCAGACGTTTTATCTCGTGTAAGGATACAAGACAAAGAGTGCGTGGAACGAACAACAGTCGCTAATAATCTCGAAAGGAACCAGAAACTTATGTTTTATGTTGGTATTGATATTGCCAAAAACAAACACGATTTAGCCTGTATCAACGAAACTGGAGAAACAGTGATAACCAACTTCAGATTTGCCAATTCTTGTCAAGGTTTTCATCAGCTGAAACTAAAGCTAGAACAGCTATCTCCTATCACACAAGATGTCCAGATAGCACTTGAAAGCACAGGACACTATAACTACAATATAGTGACCTTTTTAAGAGACTTAGGCTACAATGTATTTGCCTACAACCCGCTCATTATCAAAGAATTTGCTAAATCACAATCGCTTAGAAAAACTAAAACTGATAGGAAAGATGCCCTTTTAATTGCTCGTAAGCTACGCTCTGACGTAACCCCTGAACGTTATCAAACAGATAGGGTATTAGACGAGTTAAAAGAGCTGACACGTTATCAAAATCGCCTAATTCAATCACGATCTAGATGCAAGAATTTATACATCAGATTACTTGATATTATCTTCCCTGAACTCCACAGAATCGTTAATAATCTCTATAATCAGTTTATCTATGACTTACTAACAAACTATCCTTCTCCACAAAGAATAGCTCGTGCTCGGTTCTCATCATTGCTTAAAATTAAGCGACTAACCGCTGATAAGGCGCATCAGATACAAGAAACAGCCAAACAGACTATTGGTAATGCTTCACCTGTTTTATCCTTGGAGTTAGTTCAATTAATTGAAAGCATTAAACACTACGATAAGCAAATTAACCAAGTCCAAGAGGAAATTAACCTCTTGATGATTGAGTTGAACTCTCCTATTACTTCTATTCCTGGAATTGGAAGTCGTCTTGGTGCTATTATTCTAGCTGAAATTAAGAATATTCATAATTTCAAGAATCCAAATCAGCTCCAGGCCTTTGCAGGATTAGACCCTGCCATTTACCAATCAGGACAGATGGATAATACCGGTCATATGGTAAAACGAGGCTCCTCTTATCTAAGGTACGCTCTAATACAGGCTGCTAAGCTTATAGCCATTTATTCCCCACATTTTAAAGCCTATTTAAGACTAAAAATCAGTCAAGGAAAGCATTACAATGTAGCTGTGACACATGTTGCTAAAAAGCTCATTCGTGTAATTTATCATCTTCTTAAAACCAATCAACTGTTTGATGAAGCTAAGCTAAGGTAAAACTATAAAGTCATGAATCATTTTAAAAACTTGCTTTTAGCAGGTCTTTTTCACATGCAATCAATTTTCTAAATAGCTTTTAAAAATAGTTAATATTTTTAAAAATTATTCTTGACTTTTTATATAGAATGCCTCCTAAAACACTGTATTTTCCTCCAAGGTAAACTTGACATTGTCTTCAATCCACTTGCGGCGTGGGGCGACTTTATCGCCCATGAGGGTATTGACACGACGCTCAGCACGTGCAAGGTCATCAATAGTCACCTGAATGAGTGTACGGCTCTCTGGATTCATGGTCGTCTCCCAGAGTTGGTCGGCATTCATCTCACCGAGCCCTTTGTAGCGCTGGAGACTCGCTCCCTTGCCAAAGTTCTTGCGCAATTCCTCAAGCTCGCCATCTGTCCAAGCATAAGCAATTTTCTCAGACTTGCCTTTGCCTTTACTCATCTTATAGAGCGGTGGCAAGGCGATATAGACGTGCCCCTTTTCAACTAGCGGGCGCATGTAGCGGTAGAAAAAGGTCAACAGCAGCGTCTGGATGTGCGCACCATCTGTATCCGCATCGGTCATGATGATAATCTTGTCGTAGTTGATGTCCTCAACCTTAAAGTCACTCCCCACACCAGCACCGATGGTGTAAATCATGGTGTTGATTTCCTCATTTTTGAGAATGTCTGCCATCTTGGCTTTAGCGGTGTTTAGCACCTTACCACGTAGCGGTAAAATAGCTTGGAACTTGCGGTCGCGTCCTTGCTTTGCTGAACCTCCCGCAGAGTCCCCTTCGACCAGATAGAGCTCGTTTTTAGCTGGATTTTTAGACTGGGCTGGGGTCAATTTCCCAGACAACAAGCCTTTGTCTTTTTTGTTTTTTTTGCCATTACGACTAGCGTCTCGGGCTTTTCGTGCCGCCTCACGAGCATCACGGGCTTTAATGGCTTTTTTGATGAGGTTGGTCGCCACTTCTCCATTTTCTAAAAGGAAAAAGGTCAGCTTTTCAGCGACAATGCCCTCAACAATGGGACGAGCAAGGGGACTACCTAGCTTGTCCTTGGTCTGCCCTTCAAACTGCAAATACTCTTCAGGCACGAGGATAGACAGCACGGCAGACAGCCCCTCACGGTAGTCAGCGCCCTCTAGATTTTTGTCTTTTTCTTTTAAAAGCCCAGTTTTTCTGGCATAATCGTTCATGGCTTTTGTCAGAGCTGACTTGAGACCTGTCTCATGCGTCCCACCGTCCTTGGTTCTGACGTTGTTGACAAAGGAGAGGATGTTATCAGAAAAGCCGTCGTTATACTGAAGCGCCACCTGCACTTGAAACTCCTGCTCATTACCCTCGATAAAGATAACGGGCGTTAAAGTTTCCTTGTCCTCGTTGAGATAGCTGACAAAATCCTCGACACCATTTTCATAGTGGAAGGTTTCCTTGACCGGCTCGTCGCCTCGCAAATCCGTCAGCGTCATGGTGACGTCCTTTAAGAGAAAAGCAGACTCTTTCAAACGCTCACAGATGGTGTTGAACTTAAACTCTGTTGTCGAAAAAATGCTGGCGTCTGGCAGGAAAGTCACCTTTGTCCCTGTCTGATTTTTAGGCACTTTACCGATTTTTTCAAGCGTTGTGACAGGTTTTCCGCCCATTTCAAAGCGCTGCTTGTAGAGATTGCCGTCACGCTTGATTTCTACTTCAAGCCAAGTTGAGAGGGCATTGACCACAGAAGAGCCGACACCGTGAAGACCACCAGAGGTCTTGTAGCCACCTTGACCAAACTTCCCTCCAGCGTGCAGAACTGTAAAAATCACCTCAACAGTAGGAATTCCCATAGCGTGCATGCCTGTCGGCATTCCACGACCACTGTCTGCGACACTGACAGAGCCGTCCGCATTCAGCGTCACATCAATCTGCTGACCAAAGCCAGATAAAGCTTCGTCAACTGCATTGTCTACAATCTCCCAAACCAAGTGGTGCAGACCTGTGCTATCGGTGGAGCCGATATACATCCCAGGACGCTTGCGAACTGCATCAAGCCCTTCTAGCACCTGAATGGCGTCATCACCATAATTTGTTATGTTAATATCATTTTTAGGCATTTGAACCTCCAGAATAAGTCATCTTTTCTATCTTACAAGTTTTTGGCGATTTTTGCAAAATAAATTGCTATTTTTCAAAAAGAATTTAGCTAAAAGGGCTTTATGTGATATACTAGAAACATGAGAGTTTTCGTTTTTATTTTAATCGCTTATTTATTAGGATCCATTCCTAGTGGGCTTTGGATTGGAAAGATTTTTTACCACGTAAACCTTAGAGAGCACGGATCTGGTAACACAGGAACTACCAATACTTTTCGTATCTTAGGTGCCAAGGCTGGTATCACCACTTTTGTTATTGACGCTCTAAAGGGGACTATCGCCACTTGTCTGCCTGCTCTTTTTGGCGTTAGCGTCAATCCGCTTTTGTTTGGTTTTTTTGCCATCATCGGGCATACTTTTCCGATATTTGCAGGCTTTAAGGGGGGAAAAGCCGTTGCCACCAGTGCTGGGGTGCTACTGGGCTATTCACCGATTTTCCTCATCTTCTTGCTGATTATTTTTGGCATTGTGCTATATTTGTACAGCATGATTTCCCTAGCCAGTGTCGCTGCAGCTAGTGTCGGTATTATTGGCGTCTTGGTCTTTCCTGCCTGCCACTTTATCCTGACCAGCTACGACCCACTCTTTATGATAATAACGCTCGCCATTGCCACACTTATCATTGTCAGACACCGAGAAAATCTGAGCCGTATCCGTCAGAAAAAAGAAAATATCGTGCCTTTTGGGCTCAACCTCAGCCATCAAAAGCCAGTCAAATAATTCTAGCTAAACATAAAACGCTGAAATACAAAAGTTTCAGCGTTTTTCTTTATATATACTATCCTAGCTTTCTGCAACTTCAGCTGAAATTTGCCACACAACACCAAACTTATCTACCAAGTTGGCATAAGCAGGCGTCCAAAAGGTTTCCTGCAACTCCATGAAAATTTCCTTGGCATCCACGGACAAGGCAGCATAAAGCTTTTTAGCCATTTCAACTGAGTCAACAATCAAGGTTGGAACGACATTTTTACCTGCTTGATAGGTATAATCTGGGTTTTCGTCAGAAATTTGTAAGCACAAGCCATCAAATACCAACTGAGCATTTAGCACCAAGTGTTTTCTGTCTTCGGAACAGTCTGGCACCATCTCACCCCTGAGCTTGAGACTCACAAGCTCTGCGTCAAATACATTTTTGTAAAAATTAACTGCTTCTTGACCGTTGCCATCGGTCACGATATAAGTATCAATACGTTTAATCATACTAGCTCCTCTATTTTCCTTATGTTTCCATTATACTGAAAATCAGAAAACAAGACGAGCCATATGCTCCTAGAGTCTAGCTGATGTAAAACCTGTCTTGTCCGCTTCAGTAATCTCTCGAATAACACGGCAAGGCACGCCTGCAGCAATGACGTTAGCTGGGATGTCCTTGGTGACAACGCTGCCAGATCCGATGATGGTATTGTCTCCGATAGTAACGCCTTGATTGATATGCACACCTGCACCGACCCAAACCTTATTGCCAATCGTGACTTTCTTTGCGTAGCAAGCGCCTGCTGCTCGCTCACTAGCGTCAATGGCATGATTGGACGTGTAAATACCGACACGTGGACCAAACAGCACATCATCACCTATCTCAATCCCGCCACCATCTAGCAGCACACAGTCAAAGTTAGCATAGAAATTGTTACCGATAGTGATATTGTAGCCAAACTCACAGCGAAAGTTGGGTTCAAAATAACAATTGTCCCCAAAAGACTTCAGAAGCTTTTTGAGTAAGTCTTGTCTAATCTTTTCATCTTGACCAAAGGCTTGATTGTAAGCATTTGTCAATAAAACAGCTGCCTGTCTCGCCTCGATGAGTTCAGGTGTTAGGTCATCATAGACTGCTCCTGATAGGATATCCTGTCTTTGTTCTTCTAAGGTCATCTTTTTTCTCCTTGTATGATTAGGCAAAAAGCCCCAGAACTGGGGCTTTGATGTTAATGGCGTTTTCTACGAACACCGATAAGACCAACTAACAAGAGGACAAATCCAACCAAAACAGCTGCAATCGAGCGATTGCTTGCTGTCAACGGTAGCGTTAGCAAATCCCCATCAGCAAATGCCAAGGCTTGTCCAAAGTAAATATTGCCTTTTACCTTGTTTTGCTCATGTACTGCTTGCGCTTTAGACTTAAAGGCTGCTGTCTGATAGCTGACTGTTATGGTCTGCGTTTGACCGCTAGGACTTAGCTCTAGTGTTGTAGTGGTCGTTGTGTTTTGTGTTGATTGTTGCGTATTGTCTTTTGTCGGTTTTGTCTCTTTTGATGTTAGGTATGTTGCAAGCTCACTTGCTTTTATAGAGATAGTGCGTGAGTTTGGATTGATAACAGCGTACTTGGTAAGGTCTGCTTTTGCCAAGAAGTCTGCAAAAACACCATCCATGGAAGGACCTTCCTCACGACTACCACCAAGCATGGTGTAGCCGTCACCTCCAGCAGCTAGAAAGTCATTTGTCGCTAGATAATAAACCTTATCAAGCACCAAGTCCTTATAAGTCTGGCTTTCATGATCTAGGATTTGTATTGCTAGTACACGCTGGTCAGCTGGTAAGGTTGTATCATAATAAACTCGTGCGCCAGAAATTTGCAAGAAACCGCCGCTTGGCTCAAGTAAAGGCTGTCCGTTCTCATCTAGTACGACATTGCCGTTGCTGTCGACTTGATTGATAGAGCCTAGAGACTTGATAAACATGTCTTTGATTTGCTGACCAGTCACTTCAATCTGTGAGATGATATTGCCAAAAGGAAGAACAGCGATGATGTCACCTTTTGTGATTGGCTTATCTTTTTGGATAGTCTCACGCAAGCCACCACCGTTTGTCACAGCGAGGTCAGTTGGGTGTGAGAAGCCTGTTTGACCGTAGTCGTAGAGTGCGTCAGCAACGATATTTCCAAGATTGGTCTCACGAACACGAACGTTTTCACGTTGCCCATTGAGCTCCACTGGGCTCTTGTCTAGGACAACAACGGCATTTTCAGCAGCATACTTTTCTTGGATAGTCTTGACAAGTGCTGCTACCGTCTCGTCTTCTTTTAGAGCCTTGCCGGCTTCTGTTGTGATGAGGCTGTTTTCAAGCACTCTTTCAGAATTCAGCACAATCTTCCCAATATGATTGAGGTAGCTACCTGTTTGGTTGTAGGTGACATTGCCATAGGTATCAACCTTTGCGGTGTGCGAATGTCCATCTAAAACCAGCACATTTTTTCCAGAAAGCAGAGCATTTTGCGATAAAGCTTCAGCCAGTGTAGAGCCTTGCCACTCAGTTGGTGTCGTTGTGTCCACACCTAGGTGAGCAAGGATGATGTATTTGTTGTAGCTCTTGCCCTCTGCCTTAGCTCTTGCTTCAATTTCAGCGATGACAGACGTCACCTCTGCAATCGGGTCACTAAAGGTCACGCCGACAACATTTCTCGGGTGTGTTTTGGTAGCAGTCTCAGGTGTCGTCACTCCGATAACCACCACTTCGTCGCCCACAACTTCTTTATTTTTATCAATAATCGTTGAGGCTTCAAACAAGCGTGCACCGTTGACATAAGTGTTGGCACTCAAGAGCGGAAATTGCAAGAGTTCTTTTAATTTTTTGAGCTGATCCAAGCCAAAGTCAAACTCGTGATTGCCAATCGCCATGGCGTCATAGCCAATCTCATTCATGAGCGTCGCCATGTCCTCACCCTTGGTGCTATTTGAAATCGGCAATCCTTGGAAAGCGTCACCTGAGTCAAGCACCAAAGTCGTTCCTTGACTTCTGCTTTCCTTGACCGCTTCTGCTAACTTGGGTGTCCCGATGACAGAGCTTTCCTCAACGATACGCCCATGCATGTCATTAGTATGAAGGACAGTGATAGCGTAATCTGAATTTGTCTCACTTGCTGATCCTAGCTCTTCTGACTGATTGTCAGCTGCGCTTGCGTCCTCTGTTGTAGCTGCTGTAGCTTCTTCCTGTTCTTGGTTTGTAGGCTCAGCTGTAACTTCCGCGACTTCCGCTAACGGTGTGCTTGTTTCTACAGCTGATGATGTTGCCTCTTCGCTTGATAAAACGCTTGCTTGCTGGCTAACATTACTCTCCTGTGCTAGAGTGACCTCTGTCTCATCGGCAGCGACCTGCCCTGCCAATAAAGTTGTTGAAATAAGAACAGTTGACAATAGCAAACTTTTCTTTTTCATTGAAAACCTCCCAAATAATATCGTACTTGGTAGCTTATCGCTACCGCTATTACCTCTATTGTACACTATTTTTTACATTTTTGGAAATCTTTAGACAATATTTTAAGGATTTTTTTAGTTTGATATGAAAAAGAAGCAAGATGTTCTTCTTGCTTCTTCTTACTTGCGATACATTTTAAACTGCAGATAGAGGTCATTGTAAATGCCCAGCCACTTGAGTCCTAGATTGTCATAGACTTCTAGGTGGTTGATAGTGGACTGGTCAGGGTAGAACGCTTTGTCTTCTCTAAGCGCTTTTGGCAGGAGTTTTTTAGCGGCTTGGTTAGGTGTTGCATAGCCGATATACTCTGCATTTTGCGCAGCATTTTCAGGTTTTAGCATAAAGTTGATAAAGGCATAAGCTTGGTCTTTATGCTTGACTGTTTTGGGGATGACTAGATTGTCAAACCAGAGGTTTGAGCCTTCGCTTGGGACGATGTAGCGCAGGTCTGGATTGGACTCCAGCATTTCACTAGCCTCGCCAGAAAAAGTTACACCGATAGCAGCGTCACCCTGTATCATATAGCCCTTCATCTCATCACCAACAATCGCCTTGATGTTTGGTGTGAGTTTTTGTAATTTCGCTAGGGCTTGCTTGAGTTCAGCCATATTTTTGGTATTGACACTGTAGCCTAGAGAGTTGAGCCCAACGCCCATGACTTCTCGAGCTCCGTCAACTAGGAGAATGCTGTTGCGATAGCTACTATCCCACAAGTCATCCCAATGCTTGGGAGCTGTCTTGACTAGCTTGGTATTGTAGACAATACCAACTGTCCCCCAGAAGTAAGGAATGGAATAGTCGTTATTGGTATCAAAGCTCTTGCCAAGAAACTCAGTGCCGATATTTTCCAAACCTTTGATACGCTTTTTATCCAGTTTGATGAGCAGATTTTCCTTAATCATCTTGTCAATCATGTAATCACTAGGAACCGCCAAGTCATAGGTCGTCCCACCTTGCTTAATCTTAGTGTACATAGCTTCGTTAGAGTCAAAGGTCTCATACTGCACCTCGATACCTGTCTCTTTAGTGAACTTGGTGATCAAAGCAGGGTCGATATAGTCCCCCCAGTTATAGATGACTAGCTTGTCTGACTGGGCGCTAGAACTAGTCGTCTTTTCCATGATGGTCATTCCCACAAAGAGCAGAACAATAACCGCTACAATACCTAAAATAAAGGAATACAATCTACGCATGCTTGTCCTCTCTTTCTCTGACGATATAGTAGTAGCCAATGACTAGCAAGATACTAAAGAGAAAAACAATGGTTGAGAGGGCATTGATTTCTAGCGAAATCCCACGTCTTGCACGGGAGTAAATCTCGACAGACAGCGTGGAAAAGCCATTTCCTTGGACAAAGAAAGTCACAGCAAAGTCGTCTAGCGAGTAGGTAAATGCCATGAAAAAGCCAGAGATAATAGCTGGCGTCAGATAAGGCAACATAACCTCACGCAGCATTTGCCAAGTGGTCGCCCCAAGGTCATAAGCCGCATGAATCATGGCGTCATTCATCTCCTTGAGTCTAGGAAGCACCATCAAGACCACAATCGGTATGGAAAAGGCGATATGACTCAGTAAAACCGAGATAAAGCTCAACTGAAAGCCAAGCGCTGTAAAGAGCAAGAGAAAGCTTGCCCCAATCATAACATCAGGTGCCACCATGAGGATGTTATTTAGCGACAGCAAGGTCTGCTGGCGTTTTTGCTTGACCTGATAAATCCAAATAGCACCAAAAGTCCCAATAGCAGCCGCCAACAGAGCACTTAGAAAGGACAGGAAAAAGGTCTGTAACAAAATCAACATCAAGCGACTGTCTGAAAACATGTCCTTATAATGCTCAAAAGTAATCCCTGTAAAGCCATTCATGTCGCCTCCGCTATTAAACGAGTAGACAATCAAGTAAAAAATAGGAACGTAGAGGATGATAAAGACAAATGTCAAATAAAAATGTGCTAGTTTTTTCATCGTTTTCGCTCCTTTGTCAACCACATCACGACAACCATGGCGAGAATCAAAATCACACCGATGGTTGAACCCATTCCACGATTTTGCGTGGTCAAAAAGTGCTGTTCAATAGCTGTCCCAAGCGTAATGACACGATTGCCCCCGATGAGACGTGTCAGCATGAAAAGACTGAGACTGGGGATAAAAACAGACTGCACACCACTTCTGACACCATTTAGCGACAAAGGAAAAATGACTTTTCTAAAGGTCTGCCAGCTATTGGCACCAAGGTCGTAGCTGGCATTGATGAGATTTTGGTCAATATCATCCAGTGCATTGAAGATAGGTAACAGCATAAAAGGCAACTCAATGTAGCTCGCCACAAAGATAAAGGCAAAGTCAGTAAAGAGCAGCTGCTTTGAGCCGATACCAATGAAATTTAAGAATTGATTGATACCGCCCTGCTGGCTAAAAATCCCCATAAAGGCATAAGCTTTTAAGAGCAAGTTAATCCAAGTGGGCAAAATAACCAGCATGAGCAGCAACTGCTTGTGCTTAAACTTGGTCAGCGCATAGGCTGCTGGGTAGCTGATGACAAGCGTCACTAGGCTAATAATCCCCGCATAAAGGACTGAATTGACACTCATGAGCAGATAAGTCCAAGAGCTAAAAAAGGTCTTGTAATTATCTAGCGTAAAGCGCCCTTGAATGTCAAAGAAGGACGTCCAGATGATGAGCGCCACAGGTGCAAGGACAAAGAGAAAGAGCCACAAGAGGTAAGGAAGCGAAAAAAGACTAGAGGTTTTCTTCATGACGCTCCTCCTCAATGGCGTGAATGAGCCCTTCTTCTGGCTCATCAAGATCAACGTACTCCTCGATACGAGCGTCAAACTCTTCTTCGGTTTCATTGAGACGCATGATGTGGATGTCCTCAGGGGTAAAGTCAAGTCCAATAACCTCGCCTTCAATAGCTTTTCTAGTCGAGTGAATCATCCATTCATTGCCAAGCTCATCATAAGCGATAATCTCATAGTGCACCCCTCGAAAGAGCTGGGTATCGACAGTAACTTTTAATTTGCCCTCATCTGGCAATGTGATTTGCAAGTCTTCTGGGCGAATAACCACCTCAACAGGCTCGTTGGGGCGCATACCACCATCAACTGCCTCAAACTGCTGTCCGTTGAACTCCACCAGATAGTCCTTAATCATCTTCCCTGCGATAATATTGGACTCTCCGATAAAGGTCGCCACAAAATGGTTAATGGGCTCGTCGTAGATGTCAACAGGTGTACCTGACTGGACAATCTCACCGTCATTCATGACAAAAATCCAGTCACTCATGGCAAGTGCTTCTTCTTGGTCATGCGTGACAAAGACAAATGTAATGCCAAGTCTCTGCTGCAACTCCCGCAGTTCATACTGCATTTCCGTTCTTAGCTTCAAATCAAGCGCAGATAGCGGCTCATCAAGTAGGACAACCTTTGGTTGATTGATGATGGCACGAGCGATAGCGACACGTTGTCTCTGCCCGCCGGACAACTTTTGAATGGCACGCTTTTCAAAACCGTCAAGACGCACCATCTTGAGCGCTTCTGTGACACGCTCTTTGATTTCTTTCTTTTCCACTTTACGCAACTTTAGTGGAAAAGCGACATTTTCAAAAACCGTCATGTGCGGAAAGAGAGCGTAGTTCTGAAAGACGGTATGCACATCTCGCTTATTGATAGGAATATCATTGATACGCTTTCCATCTAGATAAATATCTCCAGAAGTGGCGTCTAGGAGACCTGCAATGATGTTTAAAATCGTTGATTTCCCGCTTCCAGACGCTCCAAGAAGGGTATAGAATTTTCCTTCTTCCAACTCAAAGTTGATGTCCTTTAGGACAACTGTCCCGCTATCTTCAAAAACCTTTGACACATGTTTAAATGAAATAATAGGATTAGTCACTTGACATAAAACCTCCACAGAGCGCTAATCGCTCTCACTTTCTCCAATAATTCTAACTTCTGGCTCTAGTGTGACACCAGATTTTTCCTCTACTCTTGCAATGACTTGTGCAATCAAGTCTTCATAGTCTTTTGCAGTACCGTCTGCGATATTGACCATGAAACCAGCGTGTTTCTTGCTCACCTCAACACCACCGACACGCACGCCTTGTAGACCTGCTTCGCTGATGAGTTGCCCTGCAAAATGCCCAACAGGACGTTTAAAGACCGAACCACAGGACGGATACTCAAGAGGCTGTTTAAGCTGACGCAGATGAGTCAGACGGTCCATCTCCTGACTAATCAGCGTATAGTCTCCTGGTTTTAGAGCAAACTTAGCAGAGATAACGATATCACCCTCGTCTTGCAGGATAGAGTGGCGGTAGCCAAACTTCATCTCACGAGCGTCTATGGTGCGCACTTCACCTGCTTTACTAAGCACTTGGGCAGAGACTAAGATATGCGCAATCTCGCCGCCATAAGCGCCAGCATTCATATAAACGGCTCCGCCGATACTGCCTGGGATACCACAGGCAAACTCAAAACCAGTCAAGCTGTGAAAACGAGCGACACGTGTCGTCTCAATCAGATTGGCACCTGCTTCAGCTTCGATAATGTAGCCGTCAACAGTGATGGTATTTAGCTTGTCAAACATAATGACAAAACCACGAATGCCTCCATCACGCACGATAAGATTGCTAGCGTTTCCTAGCACCATCCACGGAATATTTTCTTGATTGGCAAAGCGAACAATACGTGAGAGCTCGTAGCGGTTTCTTGGAAAAGCCAAAAAATCCGCTGGTCCACCAACCTTGGTATAAGTATACTTTTTCAAAGGTTCATCAATACGAATATCAATTCCCTTTAAATCTTCATGTAGTTTATTAAGCATTTGACACTAAAGTAGCTGGGACAGTTGTCTCAGCTTTCCTTCATTTTTTATTCTCATACAGGTAGAAATACCTACACACATTATAGCAAAAAAAAGCAATTCATGCTATACCTTTCCAAAGTCTGCCACGCCGTACGCATGAAAACTTTCTCTTCATCCTTTTGTCCCCGTAAATAACTGCTTTAAACTTGGTATCTACCTTTGTACAAGCACCTTATCCTCGATTTCCAAATAATTGTGGCAAATAATGCTCCAAATGGACAGAAATATAGCGTTGTTTGCGGCGGTAACTCAGCTTTTCCTTAGGGAATGTCATAGTTTGTAAAAGATAAAGACAGACCTTACGAATAGCATTTAAATTGAAAGCAGCTCGTTTATCTAAGGTCTGGTTCTTATCTTCTCGGTAAACCACATCTAACAACCAATGCAGGCTCTCAACTGACCAATGACCGCGAACTACCTGTGAAAAAGTCTGTACATCACCCTTGAAACTGAGGATAAAATAACGAACTTCTTCCGTAATGACGCCATCTTTATCAATGGTATTCTTAGTCATACCAATCCCACGAAGTTTTTTCCATTTTGGGTGTCGTTGGCTCAGCCATCTCACATCGTGAGAAACCCAGTAGTCCCTCACCTCAAGCTGACTGCGTGCCTTTTCAATGGTCTGATAATGACAGCCTTTCTCTGTCAACTTAGATAATAATTTGGCATCACTAAAATAAAGGTCAATATCCTCATGGAGAGTTCCTTGATTTCCTTTGACTGCCAAGCAGTAATCACCCTTACCTCCTATAATTACGTCCGCAATGTCTGTCTGAGTTCCCATGGCATCAATCGTGACAACACTCTTACGAAGGTCTAGCTGACGCAAGAGACGAGGAACGGCAGTAATTTCATTGCTTTTATCCTCAACAGCTACCTGCCCAAGACTAATCCGATTGCCACCATCATAGGCAGTGACAATATGAGTAGGGGATTGGTGTTTTCCTCGGTTCCCCCGAATCGTTTTTCCGTCAACGGCTATCAATTTTGAAAAATCAGTTGTTTCCGAACTAGCTTCGAAGGACAATTTCAGTTCTTTTATGAAATCTGGATTGACCATACTCACAACACGTTCCAAGGTGTCATGAGAAGGACAACCGACACTCAAGTCAACGTACTCTCCCAGGACAGATTCATTCATTTCTATAAAATCTTCCATCTCTTTCCACGTTTCAATCCCTGCTAATTGACAAGAGAAAACTAGAAAGAGAATGGTAGAGAGAGGATAGCGGATTTTCCAAGCTTGACGGCTATCATACTCTTCTTTGTGCTCTTCTATGGATAAAAGAAAATCAATCATTGTAGTTCACCTCTATTCTAGTGTACTACTTTGATTGATCTTTGATTATGATTTCCGATTTCTGAAAACGTTTTTTTCTTCATGCGTTTGGCGTGAAAGTCTGCCTTATTATTCTATTGTTACCAAAATTCTCAAAGTAAGTTCTAGTCTGTCTTAAAAACTGGAAATTAGACTGAGACAAAAAAATAAGGTAGAACTTACTATGGGACAAGTTGGTAACTGACAATGAAAAACAAACACTTAACTCTCTCTGATCGCAACGATATTCAAATAGGAATCGAACAGCTAAAAACCTTCTCAGCTATCGCTACTAAGCTAGGTAAAGACCCGTCCACAATCTCAAAAGAAGTTCGCAGAAATCGAGTGGTTAAAGAAAATTCTGTGACATCCAATTGTGAGGCCTGCCCTCTACTCAAAAAGGCTCCTTACGTTTGTAATGCCTGTCCGAAAAAGAGAAGCAATTGTGGATACCAGAAACAGTTCTACTACGCAAAAAGAGCTCAGCTGGATTATGAAGCTAAGCTCTCGGAGTCGAGAACAGGCGTTGCCCTAAACAAGGAAGAATTCTATCGCATGGATGAGATTGTTTCTGCTGCCATCCAAAAGGGACAACACCTCAACCACATCATCGCCTCAAACGAACTTTCGGCATCCAGAGCTTCTATACTACCGATACCTTGAAAAAGGCTATCTGTCCACAAAGCCCATTGATTTCCCCCGTGTCGTGAAATTCAGAAAGCAAAGAACCAGAAACCTACAACCCATTCCTAAAACTGCCAAAGAAGGACGGTCTTACGAGGACTTCCAACGCTTTCTCACAGAGAAAGGAATCAGCTATTGGCTGGAAATGGACACCGTTACTGGACGGATCGGCGGAAAGGGACTTCTCACCTTTAACCTCTCCTTCTATAACTTTATCTTCGCTCGATTACTTGATAATAAAACAGCTAATGAGGTCGCTAAACATCTCTACGCTATCAAGAATGACCTACACCAGAAAGAGATGAGCTTCTGCGAACTATTCCCTGTCATTCTGACCGATAATGGCGGTGAATTCGCTAGAGTAGACGATATCGAAATGGATGTTCGTGGAGAATCTAAACTCTTCTTCTGTGACCCAAATCGTTCTGACCAGAAGGGGAGAATTGAGAAAAATCACACGCTTATCAGAGATATTCTCCCTAAAGGAACTAGCTTCGATAACTTGACACAGGATGACATCAACCTAGTTTGTTCACATGTCAACAGCGTCAAACGAGCTTCTTTCAACGGAAAATCGGCTTATGAACTCTTTACCTTTACCTACGGTGAAGAAGTGGCAACACTTCTCGGTATCTCTAAAATTGACCCTGAAAACGTCATCCAATCACCTCGATTATTAGATAAATAATCGCTAGTTTTTATCAGAAAATAATTTCAAAATAGAAAGGAACTTGTCCCGTCCTAAATTCCAGATGACTAGAACTTACTTTGAGAATTTACCTATTCTATTGTTACATTTTGAACTTTTATGCGACAATTCTGCCATTTTGACTTGACTTTTACTTTTGATAATTATATAATCTAGTTATCAATACTAGATGAAAGGTGTTTTTATATTATGACTTATCATTACCCGAGCTGGGACGAGTTGCCAGCTATTGATCTCTATCTCGATCAGGTATTGCTCTATGTCAATCAAGTCACGCAAAATAATATTCCAAGTGACAAGGGACTAACCGCTTCAATGGTTAACAACTATGTCAAACACGAACAACTCACAAAACCAATCAAGAAAAAATACAACCGCAAACATTTGGCACGTTTGATTGCGATTACCGCTTTAAAAAACGTCTTTTCTATCCAAGAAATCAGCCGAACCTTAACCATACTAACAGCTAATGACCAGTCCAAAGAAAGCTATGATGGCTTTGTGGCTTGCATGAATGAGCAAGAAACAAGTGGACTGCCTGAGGTTGTCATCTCAGCTTGTCAAACACTAAAACTCTATGACCACACACAGAAACTGGTTCAAAACCTAGAAGGAGAAGAGTATGAGCCCAACACAAACTATGAAACTGAGTAAACAACTAACCTTTGGGGAAGAGGTCGCAAACAGTGTCACCCACGCTGTCGGAAGCCTCTTGATGCTTATCCTGCTGCCTATCACAGCCTCTTATAGCTATCAGCAGTACGGTCTAGCAGCCTCTGTTGGGATGTCTATCTTTGTGATTAGCTTGTTTCTCATGTTTTTATCATCAACTATCTACCACTCCATGTCCTATAATTCGCCTCAAAAGTACGTCTTGCGTATTATTGACCACTCGATGATTTATATCGCTATCGCAGGCAGTTACACACCAGTAGCGCTATCTCTTGTCGGTGGCTGGCTAGGTTATGCTATTATCATCCTGCAGTGGGGAACGACTATCTTTGGGATTTTGTATAAGATTTTTGCTAAAAACATCAATGAAAAATTTAGTCTCTTTCTCTATCTCATGATGGGGTGGCTAGCAGTCTTTATTGTTCCTGCTATTGTGACAAAGACAGGCTTAGCCTTTTGGCTTTTGATGTTAGCAGGTGGCTTGTGCTACACCATCGGTGCTATCTTTTATGCTAGAAAGTGTCCTTATGACCATATGATTTGGCACCTCTTTATCCTACTTGCTTCAGCTCTACAATATATCGGCATTGTCTACTACATGCTATAAGCTTGGAATATTTCCAAGCTTTATTTTTTGACACAAAAAAAGCCGTTAAGGAGGGAACTTTAACGACTTTAGAGAGGTTATACTCCCGTAACATGATAATAGACTTTAAAAACGAGGAAGTCTATTCAGTTGTGAAGAGACAAGTCCCATCACTAGTCAACACTTGGTATAGAAAACTATACCTTAGCTAGACCGTTCTCCCAAAAACAAGCCTAGCTAAAGAGGTGTTTGATTGCACTCGTACAACCTTTCCCTTTTTCATTATCTATTATCTCTCATTTTGATACAATTGTCAATATACTTGTTTTTTTTAAAATGTCCCAAAATTCTCAAAGTAAGTTCTAGTCTGTCTTAAAAACTGGAAATTAGACTGAGACAAAAAAATAAGGTAGAACTTACTATGGGACAAGTTGGTAACTGACAATGAAAAACAAACACTTAACTCTCTCTGATCGCAACGATATTCAAATAGGAATCGAACAGCTAAAAACCTTCTCAGCTATCGCTACTAAGCTAGGAAAAGACCCGTCCACAATCTCAAAAGAAGTTCGCAGAAATCGAGTGGTTAAAGAAAATTCTGTGACATCCAATTGTGAGGCCTGCCCTCTACTCAAAAAGGCTCCTTACGTTTGTAATGCCTGTCCGAAAAAGAGATGCAATTGTGGATACCAGAAACAGTTCTACTACGCAAAAAGAGCTCAGCTGGATTATGAAGCTAAGCTCTCAGATTCGAGAACAGGTGTTGCCCTAAACAAGGAAGAATTCTATCGCATGGACGAGATTGTCTCTTCTGCCATCAAAAAAGGACAACACCTCAACCACATCATCGCCTCAAATGAACTTTCGGCATCCAGAGCTTCTATCTACAGATACCTTGAAAAGGGCTATCTGTCCACAAAGCCTATTGATTTCCCCCGTGTCGTGAAATTCAGAAAGCGGAGAACCAGAAATCTCCAACCCATTCCTAAAACTGCTAGAGAAGGACGGTCTTACGAGGACTTCCAAGGCTTTCTTACTAAGAATGATATCAGCTACTGGCTGGAAATGGACACCGTTACTGGAAGGATTGGAGGAAAGGTACTTCTCACTTTTAACCTCTCCTACTGTAACTTTATTTTCGCTCGGTTACTGGATAATAAAACAGCTAATGAGGTCGCTAAACACCTCTACGCTATCAAGAATGACCTACACCAGAAAGAGATGAGCTTCTGCGAACTATTCCCTGTCATTCTGACCGATAATGGCGGTGAATTCGCTAGAGTAGACGATATCGAAATGGATGTTCGTGGAGAATCTAAACTCTTCTTCTGTGACCCAAATCGTTCTGACCAGAAGGGGAGAATTGAGAAAAATCACACGCTTATCAGAGATATTCTCCCTAAAGGAACTAGCTTCGATAACTTGACACAGGAGGACATCAACCTAGTTTGTTCACATGTCAACAGCGTCAAACGAGCTTCTTTCAACGGAAAATCAGCCTATGAACTCTTTACCTTTACCTACGGTGAGGAATTGGCAACACTTCTCGGTATCTCTAAAATTGACCCTGAAAACGTCATCCAATCACCTCGATTATTAGATAAATAATCGCTAGTTTTTATCATAAAAATGAATCAAAAATAAAAAGGAACTTGTCCCATCCAAAATTCCAGATCGCTAGAACTTACTTTGAGACGTCTCAGAGCCAGTAACTTTAGTGTACTCTTTTTTCCATCATTTTCACCCCTAAAACTCACTATTATCAGCATTTTTAGTCAAAAAAGAACTTAGTCTGAGACTAAATTCTGTTGATTTTATGCAGTTTTCTCAGAGTAACTTCTGGAAGGACGGGAACTAGAACTTACTTTGAGAATTTACCTTTTTAAAATGTCTAGTAATGAGAGGAAAATGTTTTTACCATAGAAAAAACAGCAGGCAAAAGCCTGCTATTTCATTAGTTAACCGCTGACCAATCAAACTGGCTAAAGGTTTTGTACAAATCCCCAAAGTTACCTTTGTAACCAAGGTCTTTGCCTTTATAAGTGACGCTTAAGACAGGAGTGGTGTCAGGCAGAGTGACACAGCCTGATAGTGCGAGTAAAAACTCATCAGGATTGTCATAAACCTGTTCTCGCTCCATTTGGTAAGAATCACGATAGCGTAGTGTAATCATAAGCTACCCTCCTTATATTATATTTAGTGCAGTTAGCTACTGCCAAAGCCCAAGTGTTATACTTGGAAAAAGCCACTGTGGATTAGTTTCTACCCTCCAATCGCTTTGACGATTTCGGAAAGGCTCTAACCATAGCTTTTTGTTTCAATTGGTAATGAGTTTGATAACGCAGCGACGTTTTATCTCGTGTAAGGTAACAAGACAAAAAGTTCGTGGATAACCAAGTGCGCTTGAATAACCTATATGGAGGTACACATATGATTTTCGTTGGCATTGATGTCGCTAAAAACAAACACGATGTAGCTGTCTTAAACGACAAAGGAAAACTTATTCTTAAACCACTTACTTTCTCAAATACTAGAGCTGGTTTTAACTTGTTCATAAATACCCTCAGTCAGTTAAAACAAGACTATCTCATCGCACTTGAAGATACAGGACATTATGCCTTTAATCTTTTAGATTTTCTTCATGAACATGGAGCAACTGTCTATACCTACAACCCTCTACTCATCAAGGAATTCGCCAAGTCATTATCACTTCGTAAAACCAAGACAGACAAGAAGGACGCCCGTACCATTGCCCTTAAGCTACTATCCGACCCTAATCGGGAACAGTTTCGTCATGATAATAGAAAAGAAGAACTGAAAATTCTAACGAGACACATTCACCGTCTCAAGAAGAAGCAGTCTGATTGGAAAGTACAATACACTCGGTGTTTGGACATCATCTTCCCTGAGATAGATAAAATCATTGGAAAGCATTCTGACTACGCCTATGAACTCCTATCACACTATCCCAGCCCTCAGAAAATGAGTGAGGCTGGATTTGAGAAGCTTCTAGAAATCAAACGATTAACAATGCCAAAAATACAAGATATTCTCAAGGTCGCTCCAAACTCTATCGGAACAACTTCAGAAGCTCGGGAGTTCGAACTCATCGAAATCATTGAAAATATCAAGCATTACAAAAGACTCATCTCTAAAGCTGAAAACAAAGTCGATGAGCTGATGGCTGAGTTCACCTTGGTCATCACAACTGTGGCTGGAATTGGAAATCGTCTTGGATCTATCATTTTAGCGGAAATTAGGAATATCCATACCTTTGACAAACCAGCCCAACTTCAAGCTTTTGCAGGGTTAGAACCATCTATCTACCAATCTGGACAACTAGATACTCAAGGTAAAATGGTCAAGCGTGGGTCTCCACATCTTCGATGGGCTTTAATACAAGCTGCCAAATCAGTGGCTCGCTTTTCCCTGCTTTTAAAGCTTACCTAAGAATCAAGTTAGACCAAGGAAAACATTATAACGTCGCTGTTGCCCATGTCGCTAAAAAGCTGGTACGAGTATTGTTCCATCTTCTCAAGAACAATACTCCCTTTGATGAAAGCAAGGTGAGATAAATACTTAAAACACAATACTTATCCTTGAAAAAATTTCAGTTATTTCAAGGTGTTTTCGTCGTACTCTCAAATAAGAAAATCGAAACAAAAATAAATTTAAAGTAAACTATTGACTTTTCTTATAGTTTGTCTTTCTGCTTGTCACGCTATCTCTTTTGTGCTGTGGATTTGCCTGGGCTAGTCGTCCGTAGAGGAGATAGTCTACTTGGCGCAAATCCGCAATGCTCTTGCAATTCAGAGCGCACATGATAAGGCGTAACTCTTCTTTCCAGCCGTTGACAATGGCAATCACTTGGTCTACTTGATAGCGCTCAACAAGCTCTAAAACCGTCCGTGATAGCCCGACTGCCTTAGCACCAAGCACCAAGCACTTAATCATATCAAGGGGATGGCGAACGCCACCTGATGCTAAGATATCCACCTTGTCCATCATAGGGCTTGCGTTTATCAGGGCTTGTACAGTTGTCTGCCCCCAGTCGTTTAGGTAATCAAGTTTTTTGCCACGTTGATTTTCGATGTAGGCAAAACTGGTACCACCTCGACCAGAAATGTCAACACAACGAACTCCCAGCTCATAAGCTCTCTTGATACTGGCAAGATCCATGCCAAAGCCGACCTCTTTTAGCATGAGAGGCGTTGAGAGATTTTGCACATAGTCCTGTAGATGGCTCTGCCACTGACTAAAATCACGCTCGCCCTCTGGCATTAGAAGCTCTTGCATGACATTGACATGGACTTGTAAAAAGAGCGGCTGCATGCTCTTGGCGGTCGCAAGCGCCGCTGAGAGGGGCTTGTCTAAGCCGATGTTGGTTGCGAGTTTAAGCTTTGGATAGTCCTCATGTCGTGGATAGGACTGGTCATGAGGATTTTTGAGGGCAGCACTGTAGGAGCCTGTCACCATGACAAGACCTGTCGCCTCTGCTACTTGCGCTAGCTTTTGATTGACCGCCGCTGCTTTTTGACTACCTCCTGTCATCGCATTGATGTAAAAGGGAAAGTCAAAGTCCATTCCTAAAAAGCTGGTGCTAAGGTCAATGTCGCAAAGAGCGTACTTAGGCAGAGACGCTTGAATCAGCTCCATCTCATCAAAGCTATTGTAGGGTGACTGGTAAGCAAGAGCGTGTTTGATGTGGTCATCCTTGCGATTTCTCATAAAACTATAACCTTTCCTGTAAGAGAAGTGTTATGCCCTCTTTTCTCCAACGCTCAATCAAAGCGTGGCTGGACTTCTCATCAAAAGAGAGGGCAATCCCGCAATCACCGCCACCAGAACCCGATGACTTAGCGACACAGTCTAAGCCAGAGCTAGCTGTTTTTAAGCGTCGTAAGCTATCATTGTAAATAGCAGGGCTGAGCTGGTCAAGAAGTGCGCTAATCCTTTCTAAACTGTCCTTGATAGTAAGCTTATCTCCTGTCTCAAGAGCAGTTATCAAGCGTAAAACCTGCTGATTCGTCTCAGTCAGAAAGGCTTCATCAATTGAACCTTTGACACGCCTTATCATGTCTTTTGAGATGGAGGGTTGTCTTGTCCAGCCCACTAAAAAGTCAATATCTAAGACAGAATGTACCGGACGAATACTGTAGCCCCAATCAGACGCTAATACCTCTTGTAAGCTGTGCGAGTCTATCTGACGGCGCACCTCTTCTCTGTCAAAGGCAGTGTAGGCAATCAAAGACTCATAAGAAATACAAGCAATATCACCCATCGAGCCATTATCACCACGCTTTAGTAGCACATAAGCTGCCAGCTTAAACAGCAAATCAGCCGATACATCAAGCTGATAGAGCGCAGCCATTGCCTTCAGCGTCAAAACTACAACGCTACCGCTTGAGCCGATACCTAGCTTTAGCCCATCACGCTCTAGCTTACCTGTGATAGCAAGAGAAAAGGGCTGAAGCTTTTGACCACAAGCGAGCACATACTCCTCCATCACTGCAACGCTCTCCTGGATGAGAGCGTAATTAGCGTCAAGGCTTGCCATATCACAGCTATAGTCAAACATGTCAGAGGAGAGCTGATAGATGCTGGTTGGCTGGATACTAGCACGCATATAGATGGGGATAAAAGCCAGCAGCGCTGTTTGTTTGGGCGCTAAAATAGCGTACTCACCAGCGACATAGAGCTTTCCACCTGTTTTGACCTCTATCATCTGATCTCCTTTGTCCTAGATGCGATAATCGTGTAGTCCTCCTCGAAGCGCTTAGAGAGACGCTCTAAGTCCTCTTCTAAGCAGAGCACCTTGATGTTTGGTCCTGCGTCCATGGTGAAATAGCAGCGCTCACCTTGCTTACGAAGCGCACGCACATACTCCATTGCCTGGTAGGACTGGTCGGTTAGGTAAGAAAAGGCAGGACTTGATGTTCGTGTCGTCTCATGCATGGCAAGGGCATTTTGCTCTGTCAGCTCTCCTACCTTTTCAAAGTCTCCTGCTGCTAAGTAATCTAGCATTTGTGGATAATCTTTGTCAGACTGCTCAATCCACTGTTGAAAACTCGTGGAGGTATCATGACAACGCTTCATGCCCTCACGGCTTGAGATAGGCTTTTTCTGGTCATTAAGCACTAGCACAATCATAGCTAGTTTTAACTGAGTCTCAACGGGATAGACCGCTCCGCTCTTCTTGTCCCAAGCAGCGATAGGACCAAAGAAGGAACGTGACGAGGAGCCAGAGGCAAACTTAGCTTCTTGAGCGAGCGCTTCTTGGCTGAGGTTAGTCTCAAAGAGTTTATTAGCCGCTAAAATGAGAGCAGACAAGCCGCTAGAACTCGACGAAAGCCCTGCTGCTGTTGGCATGTTATTTGTCGTATCAATGCGGACAAACTGCCTTTTCCCATACCTAAAGCGGTCTAAAACCGCCGTCATCTTAGCATGCTCTGCCTCATCTTGGAGCACGCCATCAATATAAAACAAGTCGCTTTTAGCGTCGTCTGGTAAACATGTGAGTGTCGTTTGGGTAAACATATTTTCTAGCGTCAAAGAGATACTGCTGGTTGAGGGAATCATCTTTTGGCTATCCTCTTTGCCCCAATATTTGATAATGGCAATATTGGCGTAAGACTTGGCACTTACAGTTTTTCCGTCCATGTATTGATTGCTCCTTCTTTCTTTAGTTGACTACTGAGGTTTTCGGCTTCTTCTTGGCTTTTGACAAGTGCGATAATACATCCACCTAGACCGCCGCCTGTCATTTTAGCGCCTATAGCACCCTCTTTTTGGGCAATAGCGACAAGGTGGTCGCACTCTTTGCTACTGACACCCAGTTGTCTTAGGGCTTGGTGCGCTGCAAACATACTGCTACCAAGCGCTTCTAGCTGACCTGCTGCGATACTTTTTTCTGCGGTTTCTGCTAAATTGCCTAGCTCTTTTAGCAAAGGCAGTGCTGGTGCACCTAGACTTTTGACCTTTTCAACAGCTTCACTAGTGTGCCCATAGATACCTGTGTCAGCTATCAAGAGGTGTGCGTCCAGATTGAGAGCGATTTCTGAAAAGCCGATATTTCGGATAAACTTAATCGCCACCTCGCTGAGACAGGTCTTGGCGTCAAGACCGCTAGGGTTGGTGTGCGCAATCATCTCTGCTTGATTGACCAGATACTCTAGCGTCTCAAGCGACAAGTCCTCCTCAAAATAGTCAAAAACCCCACGAATAGCAGCGATAGCCACCGCTGCTGAGGAGCCCATGCCACGCTTTTTAGGCACTTGAGATTGGATGTGAACATCCAAGCACTCCTCTTGCTTATCCAAATGCTCAAGCGCTGCAAAAATAGCCATGGCAAGCGGATCTGTCACATCAAGCTCTAAGGGATGACTTCCCTTTGTCACCTGACAAACCACTTCAATGTTTTTTAGAGGTAAAGCAATGGCTGGATAACCATACACCACCGAGTGCTCCCCCATTAAAATAATCTTACTATGCGCTTTTCCGAGTCCGATTTTTTTTGTCATATTACTACTCTTTTTTTACGTTTCGTCAATTCTATTGTAATATAAAACCACTAAAAAAGCGACTGTTGACCTGATAGCGCTCTTGTTCCTTATTCACCTAAATGCTAGTGACACAAGCCGTTTTTTTAATGGTTTCATCAGCATAAGTCCGAAAGCTAATTATATCATAAAATGAGAAAAAAAGCAGTCTCAGACTACTTTTTTTACTTTCCCCACTTGTCAAGTCAAGTGCAACAAGTTCATTGATAACTAGAGTTCCAGAGGTTAAGCTGTTTGGGCTAGCTCAAACAAAATATTTGCGGTTTTATACTTGTGAAGTCGTCTAGGTCTGTCATTGATAGCAGAGACGTAGTGATTGAGTTCTTCTGTCGTTAGTGAGTTAAGAGAGACACCTTTTGGGAGAAACTCTCTCAAGAGACCATTGAAATTTTCATTTGTTCCTCTTTCATGAGAAGCATAAGGATGGGCAAAATAGACTTCCACACCTTTTAAGTCTGACAAGCTACTGAACTCTGAGCCATTGTCCGATGTGATGGAGCGAATAGGGTACTGCGATAGTAAGCTCTTAACAGCCCTATTGATGGTTTCTGCTTGTTTATTAGCCAATTTTACAGCGATGGCAAATCGTGTTTGACGCTCTACTAGAGTCATGACAACAGCTTCCCCTTTGGTCTTCTTGCCAAGAACCAAATCAATCTCCCAATGCCCAAATTCAGAACGGTCATTGATACACTCTGGACGTTCTTCAATGGATTTTCCTAAGATTTTCGTCGTGGCCTTAGGCGTTACTTTAGACCGTTTTCGGATGCTCACCATCTTAGGTAAATCAATCGGTTTAACCCTCAACAGTCCGTCTTTGATGTAACGATACACTGTCTTGGTGGAAGGGATAACTTCCAGTGGATGTTTTTCTCGGTAAGTTTGAACAAAGCTATCGACACTGTGACAGCGAGGTTTCGTTTTCAGGGCTTTCTCAAGTTCCTTGAAGAAGGTCTGGGAGCAGTACGATAGTTTATGATAAGCACTTTTTCGACGATTGGTTTCATAAACACGTTGACCACTATCTGGAAAGTAAACCGTTGAGTAGATTCGTTTCCCGTTCTTATCTTGAACCTGAGAAACACTTCCTCGTTTGATTTCACGACTGATGGTTGAGCGATGACGCCCAAGCAGACGAGCAATCTCAGAGGGGTTTTTACCCATCCTGAGATAGGCGCTGATTTCTCCGCGTTCAGAGGCTGAAAGGTGTGAGTATAACGATTTTTTGGTAGAATGATTAGTGGACATGTTCATCTGCTTTCTATACTGAGTTGGGGAATTCTAGTATATCAGACGAGCATGTCTTTTTTGTTGCACTTCATTTTACAACACGGGCTTTTTTTACTTTCGAAAAACTTTAGATAGAATAGCTTGGGCTGATAAGGACAGCTTTTTTTCTTCCTCCTCGCTCAAGGACAATGGGTAAGTAGAGACAATGCCGTCTCTACCAACGATAGCCGGATAACTGAGATAGACTCCAAACTGCTCATGATAAGTCGAGACAGGATAGATACTACGGCTATCTTGGAAAATGGTCTCAATCAACTGTTGACAGCATTTAGCGATGGCAAAGTTGGTGTAGCGTTTGCCATTAAAGACTGCCTGACCGCCTTTGCGTACGCTCTCTTCAAAGCTGACAGGCTCAATACCAGACAGCAAAACCGTATCAACTGTCGACCAAGCGATAAACTGCGAATCCCCATGCTCACCAAGCACATAACCTGATAGCGAGCTGGGATTGATACCAGTTTCCTGCCAGAGCTGTCTCTTTAGACGGCTGGTATCCAGCAAAGTCCCTGTCCCAAAGATTTTTTCCTTTGGATAATCCAGCTCTTTTTGGAGCAATGTCGTGATAGCGTCACACGGATTTGAGATGACGATGATAATGCCAGAAAAAGCAGTTGTTTTTAGATTTTCAGCGATGTCTTTAATATTCTTGCGGTTAATTTCTAGCTCCACCCAGCGGTCGGGATTGTCACCAAAGTAAGCCTTGATGTCACCAACTGAGATGACTAAAATCTCCGCATTAGAAAGGGCTGTATAGTCATTTGTCCTGATAGTGACAAAATGCCCACTTGCAGCAAAGCTATCCTCCAAATCCAGCTTGTCTGCTAGGAGCTTATCTTCCCTTTTATCGATCAAAACAAGCTCATCAACTGCTCCAGACTGTACCAGATTATTTGCTAAAGTGCTTCCAACATTTCCTAAACCAATTATACCTAGCTTATGCATAGCTCCTCCTTTTACTATAAAAAGACAATAAAATGAATGGTGTCGTCTTTATAAGTGACCTTGATACTCCCTTTAAACAAACGCACCATGCTCTCTGCGATGGACAAGCCAATACCGTAGCCCGATGTCTCGCTATGGTGCGACTCGTCCGCTCGATAGAAGCGCTCCAAAAAGCGACTGTAGTCCACATCACGCCCAGCCACATAGGTGTTTGAGACTACCAAGCGAGCACGTCTGCTGCGCTTTGGCTTGGTCAGAGTCACACTGACTGTACCTTCTGGGTCACAGTATTTATTGGCATTATCCACGAGCAAGGTCACTAGCTCAAAGAGGGATTTTTCCTCTGCCTTGACATGGATATTGGGCTGGATGGACATCTCAAAGGACTTGCCGTCACGAATGACAGGTCCTTTAAAGTCCTCAGCCGCATCCTCTGTAATAGCTGAAAAATCCAAATCTTTTAGTACCAACTCTGGCTGCTCTTCTAGCCTTGCCTGCGTGACTAAGCTATTGATAAGCCCTGTCAGGCGGGCAATCTGGTCTTTAGTGGACTTGGTCCACTCAGACTCTCCGTTCATGAGCTCTTCAAGCTCAGTATTGGCAGAGATAATCGCCAGAGGCGTTTTGAGTTCGTGCCCTGCATTGGTGATGAAGCGTCGCTGTTTCTTGTAATTGTCAACAAAAGGACGAATGGCACGCCCAGAAAAGACGACAATCACCACCACAAAGAAACCAAGACAGACGATACTCAGCCAGACAGCGGTATTGAGCAGGCGATAAGACGTGGAGGTAAAGACCGAAACGTCTAGCACCACCAGCAGATAGGTATTGTTTTTTTGCTTGGTGACCTTGTAGGCATAGGGCACACCCGATATACGAAGACGCCCCGTGCTATCACCAATGTCAAAAATATCATTGCTGTAGCTCTCGACTTCATCCTCACTCAAAGCTCTGATATGGTCGGTGTTGAGCGATTTTATCTCGTTATCTCGAGACAAGGTTGCACTGAAATAAGAATAGCGACTCAGCGTGTCCTCTGTCACAGGCTCACCTAGAGCTTGACTGATTTCAGAGAGCTTTGGAAATTCACCACCATTGTTTGAGAGGACTGTGAGGATATTGTTAATTTGAGTGTTGCTCTGATTGTCAACGACTAGCGTGGTAATACCAAAAACCGTCCCCAAAATAACACAGACAGCCGCTGTTGCGATAGCGATAAACTGCAAGCGCAGCCTTTGAAACATATTGAGCCGGAAAAAAGCTAGTGTCCTATTCATGCGAAACCTCAACTAGGGTGTAATCACACCCCTCATCTCCGATAATGTCCAAGTTGGCACCGACAGATTTCAGCTTCTGACGTAGATAAGACACGTACATAAAGACATAACCGCTGTCCACACCGTCAGCATCATTTGACCAGACGTGGTTAAACAAACGCTCTGTTGAGAGAGTCTTACCGACATTGAGCATGAAAAACTCGAGCATTTTGGCTTCTTTACCAGCTAGACGAATGGTGTTTTGACTGCTCAACTCCTGCTCACCGACGTTAAGTGTGACGCTGCCAACCTCAAGGATATTAGGCGTGAAGCTATCCACTCGTCTTGCCATTGAACGCAGGCGTGCCAGCAACTCTTTTAGCGAAAAGGGCTTGGTGAGATAGTCATCTGCTCCAGCGTCTAGCCCTGTCACACGGTCATCAATCTCAGACATTGCCGTCAGCATGATGATGTGCGCTTGACTGCCTGACTGTCTGATTTCCTCAACGGCTTCGATACCTGTTTTCTTTGGCATCATGACATCCATAACCATAACGTCATAGGCATTTTGGCTTGCCATATCTACTGCCTTCTGCCCGTCTTGTGCCACATCAACCTTGTAGCCCTCATGGGCTAGTGCAGTGCTTAGCACTCGTGCCATCTGCACTTCATCTTCTGCAATCAATACCCGCATTACTCTTCTTCCTTACTACTCTCCACGATAAGCTGTCTAATAGTCTGCATGGTCAAATCAACCGACGCCATCTCATCAGCGCAGCGCTTGAGCTCACGCACGATCCTCTCGGGATTTTTAATCTCGTGCTTGTACTTCATCTGATGCTCTAAGCTCGCCCAAGAATCCTGCGCAATCGTGCGCAGTTGAATCTCGATGAAATAGCGCCCTGGCTGATTGCCCTCACAATCTGGTTTATCCGTCTCAATCTCTAAAATCAAGTGATACGAGCGATAGCCATTTGGCTTGGCATGTAAGATATAGTCCTTTTCAGTGACAATCTTGCAGTCCTCATAGTTTCTGATAAGCTCAACCAGTCTATAAATGTCATCCACAAAACCACAGATAATCCGAAGACCAATGCTGTCACGAATGACTTTCAGCGCTGATTGCTCTGTCTCTGGCAGACCTTTTCGCCTGCACTTTTCACGCATGCTGTCTTCTGCTTTGATGCGAGCATTGAAATGCTCATAGAGTTTGTAGCCTGTTTTTGCCTTTTGAGCTTTATTTTCAGCCATGATACGCTGGCTAAAGGTCTCTAAAATCTCCTGCAAATAGGGTTCGTATTCCCCATAAATACTGGTATCCATAACTTGCCTTTCTTATCGTTACTTTCTATCCATTATAGCACACTAAAGAGGAATTGCACCTTAAAAGGTCATCAATAAAAAGCGATGAAAGTCTCTTTCACCACTTTTTGCTCTTATTCATCAACGATGGTAATGGACGCACCCAGCGCACGCAATTTATCAATGATATTGGCATAGCCACGCAGGATGTACTCGATATGGGTAATCTCTGTCTTGCCTTTTGCCATCAAGCCGGCAATAACCAAGGCAGCACCAGCTCGTAAATCAGACGCAACAACCTGGGTCCCTGTCAGCTCATTTGGTCCATGCGCTACGATACGACCGCCAACAAGACTGATGTCCGCTCCCATTCGAGCGAGCTCTGGCACATGATTGACCCTTTTTTCGTAAATGGTATCAATCACCTGTGAACGCCCATCAGCTTTTAGTAAAAGCGGAGTGAGCGGTTGCTGCAAATCTGTCGCAAAACCTGGATAAGGTGCTGTTGTCACAGAAACACCACGCAAACTGTCTTGCTTTTCAACAAAGATAGCGTCCTCCTCGACGGTCATCCGAACGCCCATCTCCTCAAGCTTAGCGATAAAGGACTCCAAGTGTTCGTAGAGGACATTACTCACACGCACACCCTCGCCAATAGCTGCCGCAAGAGCGATATAAGTCCCTGCCTCGATACGGTCTGGAATGACCTGATGACGTGTACCGTGCAGCTCCTCGACACCTACGATAGTGATGGTATCTGTCCCCGCCCCACGAATGTGAGCGCCCATGTTATTGAGCAGGGTCGCTACATCAATGATTTCAGGCTCACGGGCGGCATTTTCAATAACTGTGCGCCCTTTTGCCTTGCTGGCTGCAATCATGGTGTTGATGGTCGCACCAACAGAAACAGTATCCATATAAATATGCGCTCCGTGCAATTCCTCACCTTCTGGAACAGCAATGCGCATGACCTCACCCTCATAGGACACTTGCGCTCCCATAGCCTCAAAAGCTTTTAAATGCAGGACAATAGGACGTGGACCAAGGTCGCACCCACCAGGAAGCCCTACAATCGCACGCCCAAACTTAGCTAAAAGGCTACTGTAAAAATAATAAGACGCTCTGAGATTTGTCACTTTTGAAAAGGGCAAGGGCATATCTTTGAGCCCTCTTGGGTCAATGGTGAGACTTGTCCCACAACGCTCCACATGAACACCCATATCTAGCAAAATACCAATGAGATTTTCCACATCAGAAATGGCAGGTACACCGTCTAATGTCACGACATCATCTGCTAGGATAATGGCTGGAATAAGGGCAACGACGCTGTTTTTAGCGCCCGAAATCACCACTTCACCCTTTAGAGACTTGCCACCTTCAATTACAATTTTTCGCATACTGTCCAATCTTTCTTATACATGAATTCAACCTTTTCATTTTATACTGTTCAAAAAACAAAAACTAACGTATAATAGATTTATGAAACTTACTATCGAACAAACGAACGAATTAAAAACTTATTTGAAAGATAAAACCTATTCCCCATTTCATAGACGACTTCAAGTTATCCTGTTCAGAGCAGAGGGGCTTAGTTATAAGGAAATTACTAACCTTATCGGCTATTCAAAGTATACAATCTGGTCCTTACAACGCAAGTATGAGCTTGATGGCATTTCAGCGCTCATAAAAGAAACTCGAGGTGGACGAAACCGTCAATATTTAACCCTTCAAGAAGAGGAAGCATTTCTAAAAGAACAGTTAACTACTTCACTAAATGGCGAATTTGTGACCATAAACTCTCTCTACGAAGCTTATCAGAAACGGGTTGGACACCCTACGACCAAGGAAGGATTCTATGCCCTTCTGAAACGCCATGGTTGGCGCAAAGTGACGCCAAGACCAGAACACCCTAAAAAAGCAGACGCCGAAACAATTCTAGCGTCTAAAAATAAAATCTTCATTCACGAAAACAGGAAAGCGCTTCAAGAATAGTCGTCGCTATCATAAAGTCAGGCTAATGTATCAAGATGAGGCGGGTTTCGGTCGGATTAGTAAAATTGGAAAGACCTGGGCACCAAAAGGGGTGAGACCGCATGTACATAGCCACTATATTCGTGAGTATCGCTATTGCTATGGCGCTGTTGATGCCCATACAGGAGAGTCCTTCTTCATTATCGCTGGGGGCTGCAATACAGATTGGATGAATGTTTTTCTCAAACAACTATCTGAAGCTTATCCTGACGATTATATTTTATTAGTGATGGACAATGCCGTTTGGCATAAATCAAGTACCTTAGAGAAACCACATAATATTGGTTTTGAGTTTATTCCTCCCTATACTCCTGAAATGAATCCAATTGAACAAGTTTGGGCTGAGATTCGAAAGAGAGGGTTTAAGAATAAAGCTTTTAAAACACTAGACGATGTGATAAACAAGCTTCAAGAAGTGATACGAGAGTTAGATTGGTCTATTTTAAAACCAATTGTTAGTAGACAATGGTTAAAAAATACTTGGTTGGTTTGATTTTGATTTTTGTTGAGTATTACCACAAGCCTACCTCTTTAGCAATAACTTGCCCTTAGTTTCTCCTACTACGAAATTTTGTCAATCTGTCAATCAAGAGAATAAAAAAAGCTGCTAAAGCAGCTTTTTGTCTTAGGTATTCTTTTTGACAAGTCTTGTCAGATAAAGTGACAAAAGGAGAGCGATGAGGTAGATAACGATGAAAACCAGCAAAGTCGTGGTGTAGTTGTTAAAAAGTTCGTAGGTGGACGACAGCAAAATAGGACCCGCCAAACCTGCCATTGCCCAAGCCGTCAGAGCAAAACCGTGAATAGCTGCTAGCTCTCTTGTCCCAAAAATATCACTCAGATAAGCCGGCAAAAGCGAAAAGCCAGCACCGTAGCAAGTCATGACAAGAGACATGGCAATGATAAAGATAATTGGTACGTGCGCTACCAACAGCAGCGCAGAGATGATAAGACTCACCACCAACAGAAGCGTAAAGGTCAGAGGACGTCCGATATAGTCTGACAAAGCTGCCCATAGGAGACGTCCAAAGCCGTTAAAGAGTCCTAGGATACCAACCATAAGAGCCGCTGCTTCTGCTGACATGCCAGTCATGTCCTGCGCCATAGGTGACGCTGCCGAAATCAAGCCCAGCCCACAGGAAATATTGATAAAAAGCATAATCCAAAGCAGGTAAAATTCCTTTGTTTTTAAGGCTTGGTTAGCCGTCATGCCTTTTTCAGCAGGTGTGGTAGAGTGTTTTGTCGTGCTTGCTTTAGACAGACTGGCAAGCTCTTCTTCGGTCGGTCTTTTGATAAACTGTGAGACGACAAACATGACCACAAAGTAGATAATACCTAGGATGTAGAAGGTCTTGCTAACACCAAAATCAGCAATCAAGACTTGAGCAATGGGACTTGTCAACAGCGAAGCAAAGCCAAAGCCCATAATGGCAAGACCTGTCGCTAAGCCCCTTTTATCTGGAAACCACTTGATAATGGTAGAGACCGGTGTGATATAGCCAGCACCCAGCCCTAAACCGCCTAAAATGCCGTAAGCAAAGTAGAGCAACCACAACTCCTGTCTATCGATGGCGACTCCTGTCAAGATATTGCCCAGCGCATAGAGAACAGCGGAAATGGTCCCTGTCACCCGTGGTCCGAACTTTTCTACCAGCCGCCCCATAAAAGCAGCCGACAAACCAAGACAGAAAATAGCTAGACTAAAGGCAAAAGCAACGGACGACGCACTCCAGCCTGTCTCTTCCATGATAGGATTGCGGTAGACACTCCAAGCATAAGTTGACCCCAACATCAGATGAAGGACAATTCCCGAAATAGCAACGATATAGCGATTGGTTTTCTTCATGAAAAACTCCTTATATATGAACGTTTTGTTATTTTTCTGTTTTATCGTTCGTATTTAGTCTAACAGCTTTTTACCTAGAAACCAATTTATTTGACTAGAAAACGTTTTCTATATAAAAAGATTGCCTTTATAGCAATCCTTTTATATAGATTTATTTTTTCTTTCCTGATTAAATGTTAAAATGTCAGGTTCAAGATTTTGAACAGCTTTATATGCTGATTGTAAAAATTCTGGGTCTGCTTCTGAAAAACCGTAAGAAAACTCAGTGCTGATGAAGGCACGTGCCATTTTCTTTGCCATGTAAGGTGTAACAACGATACCACCCATCGCAAGGATATTCGCATTGTTAATCTTACGTGATAAAGTTGCTGTTTCAATGCTTTCGCAAAGAGCGCAATAAACACCGTTGAATTTATTAGCTACAAGATTGACTCCCATACCTGTACCACAAAAGAGAAATCCATAATCATACTGACCTTCTGAAATAGCCTTTCCTACTTCAAAACCTACAGAATAATAATCAACTTCACGGTCTTCTGTCAAATCATAAACCTCAACACCTTCTCTTAGTAAGGTGTCTTTAAGTGTGATACCGAGTGGATCTGCTCCTAAAATAGCTTTCATGAAAATACCTCTTTTCCTTTTTTTGATGGTTTTAGTATAACACGGCTATCTTAAAGTGACAATACGGCACTTTTTATTGCCTAGGTTACTAAAAAGTACCCTCTTACTTACAAGTAGGATGTGTCATCTCGTATCTTCCATCGCTATTAGCGTACCCCCATTCACACAGAGCGTCTAAGATGGGAAATAGCGTTTCTCCATGTGGGGTTACAGCATAGGAAACTTGGACAGGGGTTGTGGGAAGAACTGTTCTTTTGATGACACCATCCATCTCAAGTTCTCTTAGTTGTGCTGTTAGCGTCTTTTTAGGAGCTTTTTCTAAATAGCGTAAAATTTCAGAGTAGCGTTTTTCTCCCTCAGTTTGCAGTAAATGTAAAATCAAAGGCTTCCACTTACCTCCAATCACACGTAAAGTAATCTCGATTTCACTCGTTACACGAATTTTTTCTGACATTATTCTTCTTTCTATCATAGATTAAAAAGCTCCCTTACAGGAACTTTTCATTTTATTGCACCGCTGCTTTAAGCGCTTCAACCTTGTCCACTTTTTCCCATGGGAGGTCGATGTCTGTACGTCCCATGTGTCCATAGGCTGCCGTTTGCTTGTAAATAGGGCGTTTCAAATCCAACATCTGGATGATACCCGCTGGGCGCAGGTCAAAAATCTCACGCACAGCTGCTTCTAGCTTGCTTTCAGCGACCGTACTTGTTCCAAAAGTGTCAATACGCACTGATACTGGACGAGCCACACCAATGGCGTAGGCCAGCTGAACCTCTGCCTTCTTAGCTAGACCTGCTGCCACGATATTTTTAGCAATGTAGCGTGCCGCATAAGAAGCCGAGCGGTCTACCTTGGTCGCGTCCTTACCAGAGAAGGCACCGCCACCGTGACGGGCATAACCGCCATAGGTATCAACAATAATCTTGCGACCGGTCAATCCTGAGTCTCCTTGAGGTCCTCCGATAACAAAGCGACCTGTCGGATTGATGAAGTACTTGGTTTCCTCGTCCAGATATTTTTCTGGAATGACAGCTTTAATCACTTGCTCAATCACATCTTTTTGGATTTGTTCATTGGTCACGTCTGGATCATGCTGGGTGGAGATGACGACAGTATCCACACGCACAGGCTGGTCATTTTCATCATACTCGACAGTGACTTGGCTTTTAGCGTCTGGACGCAGGTAAGACAGAGCGCCTGACTTTCTCAAATCAGCTAGTTTCTTGACCAACTTGTGAGAAAGCGAGATAGGCAGTGGCATGAGCTCTGGCGTCTCATCTACCGCAAAGCCAAACATGAGTCCTTGGTCGCCCGCACCAATCAAATCAAGCGGGTCTTGGTCTTTATTGCCACGCACTTCGAGGGCTTCATTGACCCCTTGGGCAATGTCTGGCGACTGCTCAACCAGTGACGGATGAACCCCGACAGACTCCGCAGAAAAGCCGTACTCTGCCTTGTCATAGCCAATCTCTGCAATGGTGTCACGCACCACACGGTTGATGTCCACATAGGCTGTGGTCGAAATCTCACCAAAAACGTGGACACTTCCTGTATAAACAGCCGTCTCTGCTGCCACATGCGCTTCTGGGTCTTTCTCCAAAATCGCATCCAAAATGGCATCTGAAATCTGGTCGGCAATCTTGTCTGGATGTCCCTCAGAAACAGACTCCGAAGTGAATAATTTACGTTCTGACATGAACGGTCCCCCTTTTAATAAATAGTGTGTTAAAAAGTTACAAAGCACTGACCAAATAAAGCGGTCACCTTATCGGGACTTAATAACTGTTTAAGTATAACACTTTTTAGCCTTTATAGAAATAGCTGACGCTTGATTTTTGATAAAAACTTTATATCAGTATTTGACCAAAAACTATTGTATAATGGTCTTATGACAAAAGGAAATACAAGCTACACAGATAAATTAGACCCCCAGTGGTTGCAAGAAGAGCTGGCTTTTTCAGTGACCTTTATGGAAAACATCCAGTCCACACAGATAGACGCCAAAAAAGCCAAAGAAAAAGAAGCCCTCGTGCTTCCTCATCTCTTTATAGCCAACCACCAGACAGCAGCTGTCGGACGCTTCTCACGTCCCTTTTTTGCCAGCAATAATCAAGGTATCTACATGTCGCTTTACCTACCAGTAAAAGCCGAAAAGGAACTATCCACCTACACCATGATGGCAGCTTCTAGTATCGTCAAAGCCATTAAAAAATTGACCCACATCGACACACAGATCAAATGGGTCAATGACATTTATCGCAATGGTAAAAAAATCGCTGGTATCCTAACAGAAACCACAACCAACAAGAAAACAGGGCAAACAGACGGCGTCATCATCGGCATCGGGATAAACTTTTCCATCTCAGACTTCCCAGTGGAGTTGCAAGAAAAAGCAGGCAGTCTTTTTGACGCCACGCCGACGATTAGCCGAAATGCCCTCATCAAAGAGATTTGGCAACTCTTTTTCACCATTCCAGAGTATGACCATATCAAGGTTTATAAGGAAAAATCGCTGGTACTTGGACAGAGAGTGCAGTTTAGTGAAAATGGCAAGCTCTTTTCAGGACTTACCACAGACCTCCTCAATTCAGGGACGCTTGTCGTAGAGCTAGACAATGGTGAGGTCAAATACCTCTCAAGCGGTGAGATTAGTCTTGATTCTTGGTCAAATCAATAATAGCATCCGTCGCTTTTGAGACGAGATAAACACGACGCAAATCACGATACAGCAAAAACGCCCAAACGCCTGCAAAGAAATAAGACCCTGCAAAAAAAGCTTCATTCATAAAGTAAGTCTCAGCTGCACACAGAACAGCTGTCAGTAAAAAACGTTGTATGTTCATAAAACCATTATACCACATTCTCAAAAAGAGAGGCTAGTTGTACTAGTCTCTCTTTTTATCTCCTAATCCTCCACCAGCTCAATCTTATCAGCTAGAAAGTGAAAGTTTTCTGGGATGGTGGCGTCTAAAGTGTTGTCTTCAGCAGGTTGGTCCTGCTGCTGCGCTTTTCGCTGCTTGGCAAACTCTCCTCGAATGCTGTTAAAGTCCGAACGCCCAACCGCTAGGATGTTTGGCGAAAAGCCTGCGACCTTGCTCATGATATTGCCAAAAATGGCGTTGAGGTCTGAGCGTTTCATGGCTTGCTCGGCGTTAAAGGCAGCATCAAAAGCCAAAATGGCATTTTCACTATTGGCTAACACCGGCTCTGAACCACGTAAAAGCGCCCTGTCCTGAACGGAAATGCTGTCTAAAATTTCATTCCAAGCACTCTTAAGCGCTTCGAGGTACTCCCGTGACTTTTGGCTGTCGACCACCGTTTCTTCCATGATGGTCAAAATCTTAGCTCTGTCTACTTTGTAGGTAAAGTTACTCTTAGCTCTAACAGGGGTATTGCTAGCTTTTGGATTTTGCGTGCGCAAGCGCTCCATTTCTTGCTTGAGCTCTGTTATCTCGCTACGTAGGCTATCCAGCTCTTCAGCGACATTTTCTGGTAAGGCTGAAGTCCTCATTTCTGTCAACTCGACCAACTGAATAGTCATCATCTCGGCATAAATCCTTGGCTGACTGGCAGACTTGATGACACCAAGCTGCTTGGTGACCGTGTCAATCATCTCAAAGAGCATGTCATTGTCTAAGGACATATTTTCCCTGAACATCTCTGTCTGGCTAGAGGAGCTACCGCCTGCCTTTGCTACCAGCAAATCTCGCAGATAAACCAGCAAATCCGTCGCCAAACGGCTCATGCTCTTGCCACTATCAAAAATGGTCTCCAAGTTTTCAAGCGCACTATTGGCATCTTTTTGAGCGATATGATAGACATACTCATCAAGAGCTCGTAGGGAGATACTACCCGTTATTTCCTCAGCAATGGCAAGCGTCACACGATTGTCAGCGCTAAGGCTCAACGCTTGGTCGAGAATAGACAGGGCGTCACGCATTCCGCCCTCAGCTCGTCTGGCAATAAGCGTTAGCGCTTCTTTTTCATAGCTAATGGCTTCTTTCTCCAAAATAGAAGCTAAGTGTTCTTCAATCGCCTGCTGTTTAATCGCCTTGAACTCAAAGCGTTGTACACGAGAGAGAATGGTCGCTGGAATCTTATGCAATTCTGTTGTCGCTAAAATGAAAACGACATTCTCCGTTGGTTCTTCAAGCGTTTTTAGAAGGGCATTAAAAGCCCCTGTTGAGAGCATATGCACCTCATCAATGATATAAACCTTATAGGTCGCACGGCTCGGTGCATAGGTCGACTTATCTCTGATGTCACGGATTTCATCGACACCGTTATTGGACGCCGCGTCAATCTCGATAACATCTTCAAGCGCACCGCTAGTAATATCTCGGCAAATATCACAGTGATTGCAGGGCTCGCCGTCCACTTGATTGGGGCAGTTCATGGCTTTGGCAAAAATCTTGGCGGCGCTGGTTTTCCCCGTCCCACGTGGACCAGAAAAAAGATAAGCATGACTAATCTTACCCGAAGCCACTGCCTGCTTGAGTGTAGTTGAGATAACCGACTGCCCCACCATCTCATCAAAGGTCTGGCTACGGTATTTACGGTATAAAGCCTGATACATTATGCTCTCACCTCAAACATTGAAAAATTCCACTCTGTTTTTGATAATACAATCTCTAAAAACGCCTGCAAAAAGTCAAGGTCAAGGTCGTCATAATCCGCTACTTTCTGAGAATCCAAATCTAAAACACCCAGCAAGTGCCCATCCTTTAGCATAGGCAGGACAATTTCACTTCTTGCTGCTGAGTCGCAGGCGATGTAGTTAGCGTGCTTAGTCACATCCTCAACAATCATGGCTTTTTGCGACTGAGCGACCTCACCACAGACACCCTTACCAAGCGCAATCCGTACACAAGAGACGTGTCCTTGAAAAGGACCCAAGACAAGCTCACTTCCGTCGTAGAGATAAAAGCCAGCAAAAACAGTGTTTGGCAGAGTTTCTCTTAGCAGAGCTGAAGCATTTGCGAGGTTTGCTATAGCATTTGTTTCGCCTGTAAATAGCGCTTCTGCCTGCGCTAGCATGAGCTGATAGTTTTCTTTTTTTCGTGATTTTTCCATACTGTTTATTATAGCATATTTGCTACGCACGCGCTGAAAATATAAGTAAAAAGACAAGATGAGAAACTCATCTTGTCTTTACTAGTCAATGGTAATCATGGCTTTAATAGTTTTACGCTCTTGCATGTCCTTATAGGCTTGATCAATGTCAGAAAGTTTGTAGGTTTGCGTAAAGACCTTTCCTGGGTTGATGTCACCATCAAGCACTGCCTTTAAAAGCACTGCCTTGTCATAAGTCGTCACAGAAGCTGGACCACCTGCAAAAATGGTGTTTTTCATAAAGTAGTCGCCCACATTGATGTCACCTGTGTGAGGTACACCGACACGTCCAACGACAGCCCCCGGACGAGCAATAGCAATAGCCGTCTCGGTCGACAAGTGTGTCCCCACGCACTCAAGTGCTGCGTCCACACCATCACCATTTGTCAATTCCAAAACTTTAGCAATACCCTCTTCGCCACGCTCAGCCACGACATCTGTCGCACCAAACTCAAGAGCGAGTTGTTGACGGTCTTCGTGACGGCTCATGATGATAATGCGCTTAGCGCCACGCAATTTGGCTGCGATAACCGCACACAAACCAACCGCACCATCACCGACAACGGCAACCGTATCACCTGCCTTGACATTTGCCACACGTGCAGCGTGATAGCCCGTTGGCATCACATCTGCTAGCGCTAAGAAGGATTTTAGCATGCCTTCGCTATAATCGTCGGGCTGACCAGGGATTTTGACCAAGGACCAGTCAGCATGCGTGTAGCGCACATACTCTGCTTGGTAGCCGTTTGAAAAGTTTGTCGCAGCAGAGTGACTTTGACAACCTCCTTCAAATCCAGCACGACAAGCAGCACAATGCCCACAGCCATGCGTGAAAGGCGCAATGACAAAGTCTCCTGCCTTGACCGTGTTGATGGCAGCACCAACCTTTTCAACAATCCCAATGATTTCATGTCCTGAATTGTCTGAGCCAGCTTCTTTGGCGTCATCTCCTCGGTAAGCCCACAAGTCAGACCCACAAACACAGGTTCTAACCACACGGATGACCGCATCGTCTTGCTCTATAATTTCTGGCATTGGAGCATCTTTTATAGCCACTTGACCTTCTTTAATAAATACAGCTTTTTTCATTTTATTTTCCCTTCTGTTTTTTGTTTGTGTCCCATTATAACCCTTTACCTTAAAAATAACAAATACCTATTAGTTATGGACTACCATAACTAATAGGTATGATGATTTTAGTAGTATTCGCCTTGACGGTAATCCCAAGAGTTGAAGGTATCTGACAAGTGCATCATGATTTTATCAATGTCAAGCCCTTTACGGATAACGACTGGACAAGGTGTAATTGAACGACTGCTTGCACCTTGCTCAGGGATGAGCTTACCATCCTTATCCACCATAGACACCATAACACCTTGCTCGTAGCGTGTCTCAACAGTCTTGTCTGGCTGGATAGACGCCACATAATCGTCTGCTTCGATGACAAGGTCAACCATAGACTCGATACGCTCACCGATACCCTCAACCTTACCACGATTTCCTTTACCAGATGGGTTGGCTGATGACGCATAAACCATACGTCCTTCTTTTTCCCACATTTCTTTGGCTAATTGCTCACCAGCTTTACCAAACTTGATGACAAAGCAAGAAGTGCCTCGCACGTCTGTCATGAGTTCTTCACGTCCATCACCAATGGCAACGAGCTTTTCATAAGCGTCTTTACGCCAAGGAAGGATACACCCAAGGAGAATGTCCTCATCCCAGTGTTTTTGGTAAAAAGCGTCAATTTCAGGAGTGAGCTGTGCTAGGCTGCGAAGCTCATCCAGTGAACCACAAAGCACGACACCTGGTTTATTGCGGTTACGTTCCTTAGCTTCAAACTTACGCTCCAAACCTTTTCGGTCAGCTGTCATGATAATGTAGCCAACTTTTGTCGGGCAGACGATAACGCCACCCTCACCACGCATAATCTCAAATCCTTCCTGCGAAAGATTGCCATCCCATTGAATATGTTTTGTCATCTTGTTTTCCTCTTCTGTATTATTTTCAACTTTTTAATAGTATCATCATTGTTTTGACAAACAAATGACTTATAAAACTTAGTTTATCATGTCAATTCTGACTTTTCAAGTATTTTTCTAAATTTTCAAAAATTATTTTCGTCGTCACGCCAATAAGCTGGACGCTGATTTTCATAGGCTGTAATCAAGTCCTCATACTGCAAGGTAATGCCGATATCATCTAAGCCATTTAAAAGCTTATGCTTCCACTCACCATCAATCTCAAAGCTAAACTCACCAATAGGTGTGATAAGTAACTGCTTTTCAAGGTCAACCGTTATGGTCTCATCTGGTGAGAGCTTAGCCAGCTCTTCACGCACCTCTCTTGGCTGAACAATAGGCAAAAGCCCGTTATTGAGCTCGTTATTGTAGTGAATGTCGCCAAAAGAACCAGCAATCACCACTCGAAAACCGTAGTCAGCCAGCGCCCAAGCAGCGTGCTCACGTGACGAGCCTGCTCCAAAATTCTCCCCTGTGATGAGAATACCTGCATGCTTATAGGGTGCTTGGTTAAAGATAAAATCGGGATTTTCCGTGTAGTTGTCATCCAAATAACGCCACTCGTACATGAGATACTTGCCAAAGCCTTTTTTATCAATCAACTTCAAAAATTGCTTGGGCAAAATCTGGTCAGTGTCGATATTGTCATTCATCAAAGGAACTGTCGTCCCTGTGTAAACGGTAAATTTTTCCATAGGTCTCCTTGCTAAGTGGCTTCTTCTAGCTCTCTCACATCGACAAAGCGTCCAAAAATAGCTGCCGCTGCTGCCATAGCTGGACTACAGAGGTGCGTGCGTGCGCCAACACCCTGCCTATCCTCAAAGTTACGATTGCTGGTAGAGGCAGCGTGGACGCCTGTTGGCACCTTGTCAGGATTCATCCCAAGACACATGGAGCAGCCCGGGTCACGCCACTCAAAGCCTGCTTCCTTGAAAATCTTATCCAGTCCCAGCTGTTCAGCTGCACGCTTGACAGGACGACTGCCAGGCACCACAATAGCGGTCATATTGGGCGCAATATGCTTACCCTCAACAAAACGAGCTGCTACCTGAAGGTCACTCAATCTGGCATTGGTACAAGAACCTAAAAAGACATAACCCAGCTCGATATCACTGGCTTTTTGACCTGGCTCTAAGTCCATGTAGGCATAGGCTCGCTCGTCATTGAGGTCACGGCTCTCTGGAAAGGCTTCTCCATAAGCCACACCCATAGACGGATTGGTCCCCCAAGTGACCATGGGCGCTAGCTCTGATACATCAAGCGTGATGACCTTGTCATAGGTCGCATCCTCGTCTGACACCAGCGTCTTCCAGTCAGCGACCGCTTCGTCAAAGCGCTTAGGACGATGCGGTTTGTCCTTTAGATAATCATAGGTGGTCTGGTCGGGATTCATAATCCCCATCTTAGCCCCAAACTCAATGGACATGTTGCAAATAGTCATGCGCTCTTCCATGGTGAGACTAGCGATAGCTTCGCCTTGATACTCCACTACATGACCAACACCAAGCGACACGCCATATCTAGCAATCAAAGCTAGAATGTAGTCTTTAGCGTAAACCCCCTTTTGCGGACGCCCAATAAAGCGCACCAAGAGTTTCTTTGGCTTGACTTGCCAAAGCGTTTGCGTCGCAAAGACATGCTCCACTTCTGTCGTTCCAATCCCAAAGGCAATAGCTCCAAAAGCACCGTGTGTGGCTGTGTGGCTGTCGCCGCAGACGATAAATTTCCCTGGCTGAGTACGCCCTGTCTCTGGTCCAACCATGTGGACAATACCCTGCAATTCTGAACCGTGGTCCGCATGCGGAATGCCGAACTCTTTAACATTGCGAGCGAGGGCGTCCATCTGCGCCTTGGAGATGACGTCACGGATATCATAGATATTGACAGTTGGGACATTATGGTCAAAAGTCCCAAAGGTCAAGTCTGGACGACGCATTTTGCGCCCAGCTTCTCTCAGACCATCAAAAGCCTGCGGACTCGTCACTTCATGGATATAGTGCTGGTCGACATACATGAGCTGCGGCTCACCTTCTCTACCTGTAATCACATGACGTTCCCACAATTTATCAAAAATGGATTTTCCACTCATTTGTCATCCTCCAAAGATAATAGCTAACCAGTAACAGCATGATAATACCCAGCATCCAACTCAGCTGAAAGTACCACTTTTTTGTCTTATGATGAAAGACAAGAGCACCTAGATAAGCTCCCACACCACCTAAAAGGTAAGTCATGGTAAGAAGACTCTTTTCAGACAAGCGCCAGCCCTTCACCCTAGCCTGCCGTTTATCATAACCATAGCAGCAAAAGACAAATCTATTCCACACCAGCACCACTAAAATGTACAGTCTCATAGATTATCAATAATCGCCTGTGTCATCTCGCTTGTTTTGGCATTGCCGCCAAGGTCTGCGGTCAGTATGCCTGCGGACAGGGTCTTCTCAACAGCTCTTTCAATCATGCTTGCCGCTTCTTTTTCTGCAAAGCTGTCACGCAACATCATGGCAACAGACAAAATCATGCTGATCGGATTAGCGATATTTTGCCCTGCAATATCGGGTGCAGAGCCGTGAATAGGCTCGTAAAGGCTTGGTCCATTAGCAGAATGGCTGGCTGACGGCATAACGCCAAGCGTTCCCGGTAGGACACTGGACTCGTCAGACAAAATGTCGCCAAAAAGATTTTCCGTCACGATGACGTCAAATCGGCTAGGATTTGTAATCATAAGCATGGCTGCGCTATCGACCAATTGGTGCTCTAGGGTCACTTCTGGGTAGTCTTTTGCGACTTGGTCAGCGACTTTGCGCCAAAGTTTTGAGGTGGCAAGGACATTTTGCTTGTCAATGCTGGTGACTTTTTGCTTGCGCTCTTTGGCTAGCTCAAAGGCTTTTTGCACGATACGCTCGATTTCAAAAGCAGCGTAGGCATTGATGTCCTGTGCGCTGTCATCCTCAAGATGATGCTCTCCAAAGTAGATACCACCTGTCAGCTCACGCACGACAACAAAGTCAACATCTCGGATAATCTCCTCTTTAAGTGGTGATAAGTGCTTTAGCGCCTCGAAAATACGTACCGGACGAATATTGGCAAAGAGATTGAGCTCTTTACGAATAGCAAGCAGACCTTGCTCAGGACGCACTGGCGCTGTGTCGTACTTAGGGCTTCCGATAGCGGCTAGTAAAATGGCATCCGCAGACTTGGCTGCCTCAAGCGTGTCCTTTGGCAGAGGTTCACCCACGGCGTCAATGGCTGCGCCGCCAAACACTCTGTCATCAATCTCATAGCTAAAGCCTGTCTTTTTCGCCACAGCAGCCAGAACCTCTAGTCCTGCTGCCATGATTTCTGGACCGATACCATCGCCTGCTAGGGTTACAATTTTCTTTGTCATAAACACCTCTTAAAAATCTTTTTCAGATAGCTTTTGTCCCATTTCACCAGCGTTTTCTTTTTGCGCTAGAGCATTGGCATTGACATAAGCGATAGCTCCTGCTTTTAGGACGTCAAAGTCAATACCTGAAGCGTTGAAAATAGTACCTGTGTCCACATTTTCAATAGAGACAGACACACGTGCCTGTGCATCAATCCCATCCGTCACCGCATCAATCGTATAGCTGAGCAGTTTCACCGTCTGGTTAAAGAACTTGTCAATGGCGTTGTAAATCGCCTCAACAGAGCCTTTGCCATTGGCTAGGATAGCGACTTCTTCGCCGTCTGTATTGGTCATAAAGACCTCTGCCGTGTTGGTTTCATCGCTGTTTGAGGTCAAGGTCAGATTGCTAAAGTGGAAACCTTCTGGGTTTTCAATCTCAACGCCTGAGACAAGAGCGATGATATCAGCGTCTGTAATCTCGTGTTTCTTATCTGCCAATTTTTTGAACTTCGCAAAGAGACTCTTGATTTCTGTCTCATCAAAGGTCAAGTCAAGTTCTTTGAGCTTTTCAATAAAGGCATGGCGACCAGAGAGCTTGCCGAGTGGCAGTGAGTTTTTCTTGACACCAACCAGCTCTGGGGTAATGATTTCGTAGGTCAGTGGATTTTTCAGCACGCCATCTTGGTGGATACCAGACTCGTGTGAGAAGGCATTGCCACCAACAACAGCCTTGTTTTTTGGAATGGCAATTCCTGAAAAACGAGACACCAAGTCCGCAGTGTTGACGGTTTCGTTGAGTTTGATAGAGCTTTTAGCTTGATAGAAGTCTTCACGGATGTTGAGCGCTACAGCTACCTCTTCTAGCGCAGCATTTCCCGCACGCTCACCAATACCATTGACTGTCCCCTCGATACGACCAGCGCCATTTTTGATGGCAGAGAGTGTATTGGCTACAGCCATGCCAAGGTCATTGTGACAGTGTGGGCTAAAGATAATCTTGCGGTCTGACTTGACATTTTCGATGAGGTGTTTGAAGATAGCGCCGTACTCTGTCGGTGTTGTAAAACCAACAGTATCAGGGATGTTGATATAGGTGGCTCCTGCGTCCACAGCGGTTTGGCAGACCTCAAGGAGGTAGTCAAGCTCCGTGCGTGTCGCATCCTCTGGCGAGAACTCAACCACATCAAAATATTTTCTAGCATAGCTGACCTGCTCTTTGATAATGTCAAGGATTTCTGCCTTTGATTTTTTGAGTTTGAACTCACGATGGATTGGGCTGGTTGCGATAAAGACATGGCATTGAGGGTATTTGGCGTCTTTGAGCGCTTCATAGCAAGCGTCAATGTCTGATTTGACCGAGCGAGCTAGACCTGACACAGCGGTTGTCGTCATGGTTTTGGCGATTTGTTTGACCGCCTCAAAAGAGTCTGGACTGGCTGCAGGAAAACCTGCCTCAATGACTGAAATCCCCCATTTTTCAAGCTGTTTTGCGATAGCGACTTTTTCTTTGATGGAAAAATTAACACCTGGTGTCTGCTCACCATCACGAAGTGTGGTATCAAGAAATTCAACTGTTTGCATCTGCTTCACCTTTTCTAATTCTAATATACTAAAAAACATCCCACTACCAAGCGAGATGTTTTTCCCGCTTGGTAAGCCAAACAGGACTAATGCTTCTGCACTAGCCCAGACACCTCAATAGCAAAACGATTGAAACTGTACGCATTTGACTTCTCCTTGAATGTTTATTGATAGTAGTATATAATTTTCAGACTATTTTGTCAATGATAATGTAAAAAGTTTTTTGACTTTTTTACATGCCCGTGTTGTAAAATGAAGTGCAACAAAAAAGACATGCTCGTCTGATATACTAGAATTCCCCAACTCAGTATAGAAAGCAGATGAACATGTCCACTAATCATTCTACCAAAAAATCGTTATACTCACACCTTTCAGCCTCTGAACGCGGAGAAATCAGCGCCTATCTCAAGATGGGCAAAAACCCCTCTGAGATTGCTCGTCTGCTTGGGCGTCATCGCTCAACCATCAGTCGTGAAATCAAACGAGGAAGTGTTTCTCAGGTTCAAGATAAGAACGGGAAACGAATCTACTCAACGGTTTACTTTCCAGATAGTGGTCAACGTGTTTATGAAATCAATCGTCGAAAAAGTGCCTATCATAAACTATCATACTGCTCCCAGACATTCTTCAAGGAACTTGAGAAAGCCCTGAAAACGAAACCTCGTTGTCACAGTGTTGATAGCTTTGTTCAAACTTACCGAGAAAAACATCCACTGGAAGTTATCCCTTCCACCAAGACAGTGTATCGGTACATCAAAGACGGACTGTTGAGGGTTAAACCGATTGATTTACCTAAGATGGTGTGCATCCGAAAACGGTCTAAAGTAACGCCTAAGGCCACGAAGAAAATCTTAGGAAAATCCATTGAAGAACGTCCAGAAACTATTACTAATCGCTCTGAATTTGGACATTGGGAGATTGATTTGGTTCTTGGCAAGAAAACCAAAGGTGAAGCTGTTATTTTGACCTTAGTAGAGCGTCAAACACGATTTGCCATCGCTGTAAAACTGGCTAATAAACAAGCAGAAACTATCAATAGGGCTGTTAAGAGCCTACTATCACAGTACCCTATTCGCTCTATCACATCGGACAATGGCTCAGAGTTCAGTAGCTTGTCAGACTTAAAAGGTGTGGAAGTCTATTTTGCCCATCCTTATGCTTCTCATGAAAGAGGAACAAATGAAAATTTCAATGGTCTCTTGAGAGAGTTTCTCCCAAAAGGTGTCTCTCTTAACTCACTAACGACAGAAGAACTCAATCACTACGTCTCTGCTATCAATGACAGACCTAGACGACTTCACAAGTATAAAACCGCAAATATTTTGTTTGGGCTAGCCCAAACAGCTTAACCTCTGGAACTCTAGTTATCAATGAACTTGTTGCACTTGACTTGACAAGTGGGGACTTTTTTCTACTATTTGTCAAGCCTTTCAAGGCATTTGATGAATACTATTTTGAGTTCAATAGTTAAAATAAGGAAATTATTTTATTTTGGACTAAAGTTTAGTGTAAAAAAGTGTATACAAAAGCAACACCTTATGTTGAAATTTTTTGATAAGGTGTTACAATGATAGTGCATAAACAATTTTACTGATTTTGGGTTAAAGTGTAATCATAAAGTTTGTTATGCGTAATGAGGTAATACATTGTCCGAATGAGACGGTGTATGGAGGCAATCGTGTGTGGCTTGGTTGAAGTCGTTTGCGATTGTCTTTTTCGTTTCTCATAAAAGTCTGCGATATGGCAAGGATTAGTGTGACTAGCTGAGGCGATATTGTGAATGCACTTGAACAGAATCTTTCTAGCGTAGGGATTGCCACGCTTGGTAATGTGTTCCTTAGCGATGAAGTTTCCAGATTCATAGTGTCTTAGGTCAATACCGATAAAGGCATTGATTTGATTGGCAGACTGAAAACGGCGAATATTTCCCAGTTCACCAATAATACTTGTTGCAGTAGTCTCAGCGATACCAGGAATAGAAAGCAGAATGTCATATTCAGGTAATGGCTGAGCTAGTTCCACCATTTCGCCTAAGACTGCTTGTCTCTGTTCAGAAAGTCTAAGCAATTCTTTTGCATAGTAACGCACCTCTTCCAGCATTGGAGAGGTTTTCTTAACAGCACAATAAGATTGATTAGCTAGTGCTGTCAGCTTCTCTGCTAAGTAAGCCACACGCTTGTCAGAAATCCGTTTTGAAGTGGACAGACGGATGCTCTTTGAGAGTTCATCCTTGCTTAACTCAAGAACGAAGTCCTTGCAAGGAAAGGCTATGACTAGGTTCCAGTATTGTTCGCCAGATGGTGTTGATAAGATAGTCTCCAACTCTGGAAAAGTGACTTGTAAGACCTTGTGCAGACGGTTTTTAGCTCGAACAATGTCCTCGGTCAGATTCTGATAGAAACGGCTGAGATCACGCAAGTTTTGGTAGACTTCTTCTTGGACATAAGTGGGTTTACGATTCAGCACAAATTGAGATTGAGCCAGTTTTTCGGCGTCAATTTGATCTGTTTTCCTCACACGCAAGCTATCCAGTTGCTTCTTAGCTTCCAAGGGATTGAGCCGTATATAAGCGTAGCCATGTTCATCCAGAAAAGCTTGAAGACGACGAGAATAGACGCCTGTTGCTTCAAAGATGATTTCTGGCTTGTGGACGGTTTTCAAATCACCAAGTAGCCGAGAAAAGCCAATGGCATCATTAGCCATGGTATAGCCATGAACCTTCTCGCCATTGACTAGAATGGCCACTTCTGAACTTGCCTTACTCACATCAATCCCAAAAACTGCACGCATGATATTACCTCTTTGTCTTGAATGATTCCTTGTTTTAGTGATGTCATTTTCAATACTCGACGTCTGGCGTCCCACATACTTTGATAACATTCTTTCTAAAACAGGTGTCTTGCCAGTTTTTGATGCGACGTCTAGCGTCAAAAAGTCCCACGACTTAACAAGACACCTCTACTTTAACATAAAGAAAAAGTAGTGACTACTCTCTCCCGTCGGAGATTTCTTCACTACTAATCTTAGTATGTTTTACATGCCAAAATTCTCAAAGTAAGTTCTAGTCTGTCTTAAAAACTGGAAATTAGACTGAGACAAGGAAATAAGGTAGAACTTACTTTGGGACAAGTTGGTAACTGACAATGAAAAACAAACACTTAACTCTCTCTGATCGCAACGATATTCAAATAGGAATCGAACAGCTAAAAACCTTCTCAGCTATCGCTACTAAGCTAGGTAAAGACCCGTCCACAATCTCAAAAGAAGTTCGCAGAAATCGAGTGGTTAAAGAAAATTCTGTGACATCCAATTGTGAGGCCTGCCCTCTACTCAAAAAGGCTCCTTACGTTTGTAATGCCTGTCCGAAAAAGAGAAGCAATTGTGGATACCAGAAACAGTTCTACTACGCAAAAAGAGCTCAGCTGGATTATGAAGCTAAGCTCTCAGATTCGAGAACAGGTGTTGCCCTAAACAAGGAAGAATTCTATCGCATGGACGAGATTGTCTCTTCTGCCATCAAAAAAGGACAACACCTCAACCACATCATCGCCTCAAACGAACTTTCGGCATCCAGAGCTTCTATCTACCGATACCTTGAAAAAGGCTATCTGTCCACAAAGCCCATTGATTTCCCCCGTGTCGTGAAATTCAGAAAGCGGAGAACCAGAAAACTACAACCCATTCCTAAAACTGCCAAAGAAGGACGGTCTTACGAGGACTTCCAACGCTTTCTCACAGAGAAAGGCCTCAGCTATTGGCTGGAAATGGACACCGTTACTGGACGGATCGGCGGAAAGGTACTTCTCACCTTCAACCTCTCTTTCTGTAACTTTATCTTCGCTCGATTACTTGATAATAAAACAGCCAATGAGGTCGCTAAACACCTCTACGCTATTAAGAATGCCCTGCATCAGAAGGATATGAGCTTCTGCGAACTATTCCCTGTCATTCTGACCGACAATGGTGGTGAATTCGCCAGAGTAGACGACATCGAAATGGATGTTCGTGGTGAATCAAAGCTCTTCTTCTGTGACCCCAATCGTTCGGACCAGAAAGGGAGAATTGAGAAGAATCACACACTTATCAGAGATATTCTTCCTAAAGGAACTAGCTTTGACAACTTGACACAGGATGATATCAACCTGGTTTGTTCTCATGTCAACAGCGTCAAACGAGCTTCTTTCAACGGAAAATCGGCGTATGACCTTTTTGCATTTACTTTCGGTGAGGAATTGGCAACACTTTTGGGGATTACTAAAATTGACCCTGAAAACGTCATCCAATCACCTCGATTATTAGATAAATAATCGCTAGTTTTTATCAGAAAATAATTTCAAAATAGAAAGGAACTTGTCCCGTCCTAAATTCCAGATGACTAGAACTTACTTTGAGACGTCTCAGAGCCAGTAACTTTAGTGTACTCTTTTTTTCAATATTTTCAGGCCTAAAACTCACTATTATCAGCATTTTTAGTCAAAAAAGAACTTAGTCTGAGACTAAATTCTGTTGATTTTATGCAGTTTTCTCAGAGTAACTTCTGGAAGCACGGGAACTAGAACTTACTTTGAGAATTTACCACTTTTTTACATGCGAAAAAGACTCAGCTGTTGCCAAGTCTTTTTGCTCTTATTCTTCAGTAGCGTCCGCTAAAATGCTTGCCACCTTGGTGTTAATCAAGTCAATAGCCACGACATTGCTAACACCCTCAGGGATGACCACATCGGCATAGCGCTTTGTCGGCTCGATAAACTGATGATACATAGGCTTCACCACGCTGGTATACTGATCGATAATGCTATCTAAGCTACGCCCACGCTCTTCCATATCACGTTTGATACGACGAATGATACGAATATCATCATCCGTGTCCACAAAGACCTTGATGTCCATCAAATCACGCAAGCGCTTATCCTCAAGCACCAAAATCCCTTCAACAATAAAGACATCTTGAGGTTCTTGACGATAGGTCTCGCTGCTACGAGTGTGCTGCGTATAGTCGTAGATAGGAATATCGACTGGGCGTCCCGCAATCAGCTCGTTTAAGTGCTCAATCATCAAATCCGTATCAAAGGCAAGCGGATGGTCGTAGTTGGTTGTGACACGCTCTTCAAAGGTCAAATGACTTTGGTCTTTGTAGTAAGAATCGTGCTCAATCATAGCGATATTTTCATCTGGAAAATGAGACAAAATAGCTCGTGACACGCTGGTTTTACCCCCACCAGAGCCACCAGTGACACCGATAATAATTGGTTTTTTAGGCATAATTACTCCATTCTCAAAAATGCTTTCCTATCTATTTTACACTATATTTTACATTTGAAAAGCCCCAAAAGGCAACTTAGACAAAATGTAAGCTTTCGAACACTTCTGTCTCCCTATCTTTTTTGGTATAATGGTAAAAACAAAAGAATTTGAGGATTTACTATGAACCGTTTTCCTGATAGTTGGAACACACTTTTTGAGGAAAAAAATATCACAACACTCACGCCTATCCAAGAGGCACTGTTTGAGCCTATCACTAAAGGGCAAAATGTCCTTGGTATCAGCCCGACAGGCACAGGAAAGACTCTTTCTTATCTTCTGCCCTTACTCCTAAAATTGCAACCTAAAAAAGCTCAGCAATTGCTTATTCTAGCGCCTAATTCAGAACTGGCTGGGCAGTTGTTTGAGGTCAGTAAAACTTGGGCGGAGCCTCTTGGCTTACAAGCACAGCTCTTTTTATCTGGCTCCAGTCAGAAACGCCAGATTGAGCGTTTGAAAAAAGGACCAGAGATTCTCATTGGTACCGCTGGTCGGATTTTTGAGTTGGTCAAGCTCAAAAAAATCAAGATGATGAAGGTGGACACCATTGTCCTAGACGAGTTTGATGAGCTTTTGAGCGACTCTCAGTACAACTTTGTCACCAAAATCTGCCACTACGTGCCCCGTAATCATCAAATGATTTACATCTCAGCTACACAAAAAATCGCACAGCACGCTTTAGCGGATGAGACGGTGCGTATCGACCTGTCTGATACGGAGGCAGCACCTATCAAGCACTACTATGTCATGCTTGATAAGCGTGACAAAACCGACTTTTTGCGCAAGCTTTCAAACATCCCTGACTTTAGAGCGCTGGTCTTTTTCAATAGCTTGTCTGAACTCGGTGCTTGTGAGGAGCGTTTGCAATTTCACCAAGCGTCAGCCGTGTCTCTTGCCAGTGACATCAATGTCAAATTCCGCAAGGTGATTTTGGATAAGTTTAAACAAAACGAAATTTCTCTCCTTCTTGCGACTGACTTGGTGGCTCGTGGTCTTGATATTGAGGCGCTTGATTATGTGGTCAATGCAGAGCTGGCTCGAGACAAAGAAACCTATACTCACCGTGCTGGACGTACAGGGCGCATGCACAAGGAAGGCTCTGTTATCACACTTGTCACCAACAAAGAAGAACTCAAACAGCTCAAAAAATACGCCCCTGTACAGGAAATCACCTTAAAAAATCAGCAATTTTATATCAATGAAAACTAGATTGGTTGTCCAATCTAGTTTTTCCTGTGCCAGTAATCATAAACCAGCACAGCAATTGCTAAAACGATAACGGCATAAAAGCCAAAGATGATGACACCGAGATGTGTCATTATCATTAACCATACCAAGAAGAGGCAAAAAGCAAAGAAAAGTTTGCCCCAAAAGCCTAACTTTCGCTTTAAAAACCACTCGATAAAACCCTCCTGAGCTGAGAAGCGCCCTTCTCTGTAGTCTTGGCGTAATTTTTTAAAATGTCTCATGACAAGCTCAACTCGCTGTGGTAATGAATATCAGACCTGTCTAGCTGTTCCAGATACTCTGCTAGCTTATTGCCATTTGGCAGAGTAAGCTTAGGCTCAATATCCAGCAAGGGCTGCAAGACAAAAGCACGTTGGCGCATATAAGGGTGGGGTAGGGTAAGCTGAGCGCTTTTTAGCGTCTGATCATCATAGAGCAAAAGGTCAATGTCAATGGTTCGAGGTCCCCAATGCTCATGGCGCACACGCCCTAGCCGACTCTCGATTGCCTGCGTTTGCTCTAGCAAATCTTCTGGCAAGAACGTTGTCTCAAGGAGACAGCAAAGATTTAAAAAATCGTCTTGATTGGTATTGCCCCAAGCGGCTGTCTCATAGATAGGTGACACGGCGATTAGTTCTGTATTATCTAGCTGGCTAAGCGCTCTCACAGCCTGCTCGAGATAGACTTTACGCTCGCCCATATTGCTGCCTAGGCTGAGGTAGACTTTACTCATGGCGTTCACGCTCCAATGCAATCCCTACACTGTCATAGTGCCCGTTAATGGGCGGGTTTTCCTTGGTGATTTTAAGAGAGACTTTCTTGATTTTTGGAAATGTCGCAAGCAAATCCTCACAAATCACACCCGCTAAGCGCTCAATCAGCGCATAGCGCTCCCTTTCCACATGTTCTTTGATACAGTCAAAGACTTGCCCGTAATGCACTGTGTCCTCTAGATTATCCGTCTGTGAAGCAGCCATTAAATCAACACTCAAGACACAGTCCACTCGAAAAATCTGACCTAAAACCTGCTCTTCAGAAAAAGCACCGTGATAGCCGTAAAAACGACAATTGTCTAAATATATCTTATCCATCTAATCCACCAACTGTTCAATGACCTTGACAAGGTCTTTATTAGCTTTGACGTTGTGCACCCGCACGATACGACATCCCTTCATCAGCGCCCAAGCAGACAGAGCCGCCGTGCCCTGGTCACGCTCTAACATATCACGATTGCCACCAAGCAGATAATTCACCGTGCGCTTACGTGAAATGCCAAAAAGCACTGGATAACCGAGAGAAGTGACACGTTCCAAACCCTTTAATAACTCGATATTTTGCGCTTCGTTTTTGGGAAAGCCAAAGCCTGGGTCAATCCAAATGTTTTCCTCTGGTACACCTGCCTCACGTGCTGCCTGCACTCGCTCGCTCAAAAAGTCACAAACGTCTTGCGTCACGTCGTCATAGTGCTTTTCTTTTTGATTGTGCATGAGGATGATAGGCGCCTTTTTTTCTGCTGCTAAAGCCAGCATTTCCCCGTCGTAAAGCCCTGCCCTGACATCGTTTAAAATATGAGCGCCAGCTTCAAGTGCTGCTCTAGCCACTGGTGTCTTGTATGTGTCTATCGACAGGAGAACATCTGGAAATGCCTCTCTAATCGCTCTGATAGCTGGGACAACACGCTTGATTTCCTCTTCTTCAGACACGAAGCTAGCGCCAGGTCCTGTTGACTCACCACCGATGTCAATAATGGCTGCGCCGTCTGCGATGAGTTGTTCTGCCTGCTTGAGGGCACTCTCCACGCTGTCGTATTGTCCGCCGTCTGAAAAAGAATCTGGGGTGACGTTTAAAATCCCCATGATAGCGGCTTTGCCGTCTATGTGATAAGGTCCGATATTCATGCTAACTCCTTTGTGATATACTGTCTAACTTGCGAGATAAAGTAGAGAGACCCCGTGATGAGGTAGAAAACATCTGGACTCTTTGCCTCATCCACCCATTCCTGCCAAGAGGTTATTTTAGTGTATTTGTCAGGATAATCCTGCAAAGTCAGCGCTCGTGGATAGTCAAACGTCGTCACACTGACCTGACCTATCTCTTCTAGCTGCTCAAGCATAGCTGCAGCTGGCTTTGTATTGATCGCTGCAACCAAAATCTTGATGGGTTTTTCGGTGTAATTTTTCATCACGGCAACCAAGGCTGCTATGCTTTCTTGATTGTGGGCGCCGTCAATCATGAGATTTTGGCGCATTAGCTCTGTCCGCCCAGCCCAGTGTGTGCTCTCTAGTCCTTTTTTGATAATGTCTTTTGTCACACGAGGGTACTCTTTCTCCAGCAAAAGACTTGCTGTAATGGCGAGACTAGCATTTGCCATCTGGTGAGTTCCTAGAAGTTTTAGGTGAATAGCTGAAATCTCACACGCACCCTTGCGGTAGGTAAAGCTATCCCCTAAAATCTCTATGCTAAAGTCACGTCCTAGGCAGTATGTCGGGCTGTCTGTCTCTCGTGCTTTTGCCTGAAAGACACGCTCAACATCCACTCTGCTATTAGCATAAATCAAAGGAACCTTTTGGTCTAGAACACCGACCTTTTGACGAGCAATGGCTTCGTGGGTCTCACCGAGCACCGCCTGATGGTCAAGCCCGATCGATGGGCAAATGACAGCCAGCGCTTTAAAAACATTGGTCGAGTCGTAAAGCCCGCCCATACCAGCCTCGATAAAGGCAATGTCAACAGGATGGATATGCCCAAAATACTCAAACATCAAGAGCGTAATCACTTCAAACTCTGTCGCAGGCTCCATGTCAGACTCAAGTGGCATGCGCTCCACAACAGGCTTGATACGCTCTACTGCCTGCAGAAAATCCGTCTTTGCCATCATCTCGCCATTGACACTGATGCGCTCCCTAAAGTCCAAGATGTATGGCGAAGTAAAGGTCCCCACCTCATAGCCAGCTATGCTAAAAATGTGTTGCAAATAGCTGGTCGTAGAGCCTTTGCCATTGGTGCCAACGATATGGACAGCCGCTAAGTTTCGCTCGGGATGTCCCAGCTGCTCAAGCATCCAATCCATGCGCTCAAGCCCTGGCTTTATGCCAAAAGTGAGCTTACTATGTATCCACTCCAGAGCTTCTTGATAAGTCATGATGTTCCCTTCTAAAGAAAAATGGCTTATTGACTAGCCATTTTAACCTATTTAATGTGTTACTACTAAACCGTCTATGTCTAAGTTCAAGATTTCAATACTGCCATCAAGCCCTAGCTTTTCAAGCTGGTCTACAAATGGTGCTGCCTTGTCTTTTGCAATCAAGGTCATAACAGTCGGTCCTGCACCTGAGAGATAAGTCGCATAAGCACCATTTTTGTGAGCTAGTTCCTTGATAGGAGCGAACTCAGCCACTAACTGCTGACGAAAACGTTCATGGAACAAATCCGCCTCAATAGCTTTTCCTGCCTTTGCCAAATCACCTGTCAACAGAGCAGAGACAGCGAGGTTAGCGATACTACTTGCCTTAACCGCTTCGCTATAGTCAAAAGTAGTCGGCAAGACACCACGACTGTCGCTGGTTTTGAGCTCATAGCTCGGAATGAAAGCGACAAAAGCACAGTCTGGAAAAGGTGCTACCACGCTTGTCGTCTGCTTGCCATCATAGCTTGCGACAACGAGATTGCCAAATAAAGCCGGTGCAACATTGTCTGGGTGTCCTTCAATTTGTGTCGCTAGGTCGAGTTTTTCTTGCTCGCTAAGCTTAAGTTCACCAAGCTGATTAGCAAGTTCAATGCCTGCGACAATGACAGAACTAGATGACCCTAAACCACGTGCTAGTGGGATATCAGACACCATATCAATCTTGTGTGGTGCAAGGTCAGACTTCACTTTGAGTGCCGTTTGGATGAGGAGATTGCGCTCATCTGTCGGGATGTCGCCCAAATCATGCTGCACTTCCCACTGACTAGACGGTTCTAGGACCGTGATGGTTAGGTATTTGCTGACAGCAACCCCAACGGAGTCAAAGCCCGGACCAATATTCGCACTCGTTGCTGGAACTGTGATTTTCATGCTTATTCCCCTAAGACCTTAAATGTATTGAGAAGTGTCATATCGCTGATAGCTGAGAGCTTATCAGTGATATGGGCTAGCTGTGTCTTACTCATGCTGTGCGTGATGATAACGACACGTGCTTGGTTGTCGCTTGCTTTTTGTTGCAAGACTTGCTCAAATGAGATGTCCTCAGCGTTAAACAACTCAGCTAGGCGAAGGAGTTGCCCTTTTTCGTCTGGTGTTGTGATGGCAAAATAGTAATGACTCTTCACGTCACTAGCGTCTGCCAAGCGAGTTTCTCTGCTAAATTCATTAAACGGTTTTCCAACAGTATTGTCTGATAAACGGCGAGCAATGCGCACAATATCAGCTGTTACAGATGTCGCCGTTGGCTTTTGCCCAGCTCCTGGACCGTAGTACATAGACTCACCGATACCGATAGACTCGACAAAGACAGCGTTCATCACGTCGTTGACGCTGGCTAGTGGATGGTCTTTTGGCAAGAAAGTTGGCGACACTTCGGCAGAGATACCAGTGGCAGTCTCACGAATATCACCGACCAACTTGATGACATAGCCCAGCTCTTGCGCTACTGCCACATCATCAGGCGTAATGGTCGAGATACCTTGGTGGTCAACCTGCTCAAAATCAATGGTCATGCCAAAACCGAATTGACTCAAAATAACCGCTTTATATGCAGCATCAATCCCTTCAACGTCGTTGGTTGGGTCGCTTTCAGCATAGCCTAGACGTTGTGCTTCAGCAAGCGCTGCGTCATAAGTCCAGCCTTCATCAACCATCTTGGTCATCATGAAGTTAGATGTTCCATTTAAGACACCTAAAATACGGGTCACCTTGTCAGAAGTGAGGGAGTTGGCTAATGTCCGCAAGATAGGAATACCACCTGCAACAGCCGCTTCATAGTAAAAAGCAAGTCCTTTTTCTTGAGCGAGAGCAATGAGCTCTTTGCCGTGTGTAGCAATCAAGTCTTTATTGGCTGACACGACGTGCTTACCAGCTTCCAGCGCCTTTGTGATAAAGGTTTTTGCTGGCTCGATACGTCCCATCAACTCAACGACGATTTGAATGTCATCATCACTTAAAATCGCATCCACATCCGTCACAAAGTTGTAGGCATGACCTGCTGCGACAAGTCGCTCTTTTTCAGCGTCGTCTTTGACCAAGACTTTTGCAATTTCTAATTTATCTTTAGCGGCTTCTTCAATTTTTTGACCATTTTCCTGCAATAAAAACGGAATCCCGCTCGCAACTGTTCCAAATCCTAATAATCCAATTTTAATCGACATAGGGCTCTCCTTTTTTCTTTACACACTTCTAAAAAGGTGGTGATTAGCTCTATTATACCAAATTTTAACGACAATTTAATCATCGAAGGCTACTTTTTTGCATTATCTCAATAAAAGAGCACGCAAATCGCTATAATCGGACAAAGTATAAGTTGGCTGCACGGAGCTATTATTGTCCAGCTGCTTGGAATTGTACCAAGCGGTATCAATGCCAAAAGCAGCTCCCCCAGCCATGTCCGCCGTCAAACTATCCCCAATCATCAGTGTCTTCTCTTTTGAAAAGCCAGCAATGCGCTCACTCACTTTTTCAAAAAAGTCAAGAGAGGGTTTTGCCGTCGCCAACTGCTCGGAGATGAAAATGGCATCAAAATAAGGCAAAAGACCAGAGCGCTCCAGACGCCCCTCCTGGATAGCTGTGACGCCGTTGGTCGCTGCGTAAATCTGATAACCAGCCTGCTTCAAATCCGCTAACAGCTCACGTGCCCCCTCGTAGGTCTGCCCTTGCTGGCTGAGAAAACGCTGATAAAGTTGCGCTAACTCTTTGCCATCCTTTTCCAATCCAAAATGCACAAAAGCACGTGAAAAACGGGTGTTGATGAGCTCAGGCTTAGAGATGTCACCCTTTTCCAAATCACGCCACATCCCTTTATTCATAGGGATATAGTAGTCTTTAAAAGCTGACACGTCCATAAAGCCCTCATGCGCAAGAAGCGCATCCAAAGCCCTATCCTCAGCACAATCAAAATCAAGCAAAGTGTGGTCAAGGTCGAAGAGTAGAAATATGTAATACAATTTGAGAATTTTCCTTTCTAGGGGGGTGCAACGGCTCTAAGGGGGTGCAAAATACAATATTCCTACCCCGTCTGTCTTGTATCCCATTATACCACAATCAAAAAGCAGTCGTTTACAATTTTAACGACTGCTTCTATTTTTTTTCTTAAAGCTTGATGCTCCGGTAATTACGATAATCCTCTTATTCATTTTGATGCCCTCCTCAACTCTTTTGCTCACTCAGTATATTGACCATTTTTCAGTAATATAAATCCTGTAATCACTGGCCAAATCACGATGGGATAGATACAGATTCTTTCTACTATCCCCTGAATACTCTCCGGATATGCTTGTGTCAGTGTGAAAAATAATCCTGTCATTGCAATCACCGCTAGCACAATCGATACAATCCGGTACCACCTATTATTCAGTTTTTGTCCAAGATATATACCGGTTGTGAGCGCATGTAATCCTCCACCGATAACGGCTAACAAGGCACCGATTGGATGCATAAACTGCAAGCTGAACTCATATCCCGGAAATGTTCCGATAATGATGGGGCCAAAAGCATATATGATAGTCAATGGAATTACTCGTCTAGAAACTTTTTTATCAAATAAAGGTAAAATAAGCAGGAATCCCACGATAAGCATTAATCCCCATGTTACAAAATTTAGATTCATTAGGGCATACCAAGGTGAGTTCACAATATGTCCGTTGACTTCAGTCTGTATTGGTACCCCAAGATCACTCATCCAATAGGTTGCGTAGTTATAAGCTGGATTCTTCCAGGTATTTGCTGTAAGAAATTCAAGAACGAGGAACAGGATTCCTGAAGCTGACAGGACAATTCCACCTGCGTACACATTCTTTGAGATGTTTTTCATAATAGGCTTGTCTCCTTAGTTATTTTGTGATACAATTTTTCCGACGAAACATATGTTTCATCTGTAAATAGATTTTAAAAATTTTTTTGAATCAAGTCAACACTTCCAGACTCGGATGAAACAAAGAATGGGAAAATGTATCATGGCTGAAAAGACAGAAATTGAAAAACTGAATATCCTCAGAAAAAATAATGCAGAATCGAATGCCATTACAAAGGAATGTATTGAATCTGCACTGATACTTCTGATGAAGGAAAAACCTTTTTCTGAGATTTCAATTTTGGAAATCACTAAGCGAGCAGGAGTTGGTAGATCCTCTTATTACAGAAACTATGACTCCAAGGAGGCGATTCTTGAGGGGCATCTGGACAGCATATTTGCAGAAACTACTTTAGCTTTGCAAAAGTTTGATCCAATAAGTCAGTGCAAGGAATCGTGGATAACGCTTCTTACAATAACAAAGACTCATGCAGCTGATTATAAATTGCTTTTCGAAGCGGGGTTTGGGGATAAGATACTGAACCGATTTCTTTCCAGTTTCAATAATGATCCGGACAGATGCGCCGTAACAGATATCACGAACACATATATTTCAGGATGTATTTATGCTGTTGTGAAGTACTGGATTAATGACAATATGAAAACAGATATTTCCACCGTTGCTGAAGTGTGCAGTAATCTGATGACCTCAGGGATGAGATTGTAATTTAAGTACGGTTTATTTATATTTAGCAATTTGTTCTCAAAGGAGACTGGCACGACGAAATAAGCAAATTCTAGTTTACGATAGTTTTACTAGTAAATTGTGACAAGATGTGACCTCTTTTCTCTCCATGTAATAGTGACACTCATCTATAAGCTACTCTTCTGAGTGGCTTTTATATTTTCTGTCTACTCCGCCCCACTTCTCCAAACTTTCTGTCTACCTGCTACTTTGCCACCACAAAATCCGTTGAAAAAAGAGAGCACCTCAAAGTCCAAATCCTGTACTTCAAAAATGCTCTCAAAAACTTTATTTCAAGGAATTTTCACACTATCTTTAGTGTACTTTTGTCATCAAAACTACACACTCGACATGGTGTGCATTTCGTAATATCATACCATGTAACGTTTTAACACTATTTAACGATTACAATGCTAAGAGCCAAACTTAACTCCTCTAGAAAACTTTATCTACTCAATGGTATCCACAAGAGCACTAATTTCTACTTATTTCGAATAAAAGATATTTGTACAAAAGTTATTTTCCTTTCTGTAAAGGAGAAAACAAGTTTCCCTTGGATTTATTGGTAATATTATATCATAAATCAAAAATCAGTCCTATCAATGATAAAACTGCGTATTACTCACTTAATAAGCACAACTTGTCGAGCTTTCCTGCTCTTTATCAGATATATTAGCTTTCTTACTACTTGCTAACAAACCCCCTATAAGAATCAAAATAGCACCGAAGTAACCTTTTATCTGCAAGCTTTCGCCAAAAATTATCATGGCAAAAATAGCTGTAAAAACTGGCTCTAAAGAAAACATAAACCCTGTAAATTCAGCAGAAACGTAAGATTGCAATTTGGCTAACATGACAAATCCGTAAGCTGAGCATAATAGCGCTAAACCAAGAATAGCTATCCACGAAGACAGACCACTAGGAAAGACCACTTTTTCAAAAAAAAGAGAGCTCAGCACACCATAAAGACTGGCAAATCCTAATTGCAAAATACCAAGGCTAGTAGCATCAATCCTTTGTACGGCAAACTTTGAAAACAAAATATGTCCAGCATAGATGACAGCCGACAAGAGGGCTGCAATAGCACCGAGATTCAGCGTCATCAACTGCGCACCACTCAACAAAGCAAGTCCGACAAGAGTTATCAAACAAGCAAGCATAGTTCTCACTTGTGGTAACTTGCGGTCAAAAATCACTTGCATGAGCGGTACAATCACGACCGTTGTGCTTTGTAAAAAGCCGGTTGTAGAAGCGTCTGTATAAGTGACTCCCACAACAAGACAGGCAAAAACACTAAATAATAAAAGACCCGCAATAGCACTATATAAAAGCAATACTTTTGATAAATAGTTTTTAAGATGTTTGAAAAAGAGAACGCCCATGACGAGAAAGGCAATGCTACATCTTAAGGTAACCAACTCAAAGGTTGGTATTTGTGCAATACCAAATGTCATGAAAATATAGGAAAATCCCCAAACAAGCGGAATAGTGATTGAAACGAGTTTTGCATGTTTTTCTAACATATCTTGACCTCCAATTCGCATAATGCTATTATAGATGGCAAACAAAGATAAGTAAAACAAATATTTTCAATAATATTATTAGATATACTTATCCTAGGAGTAGATATGTTTTCAAAATACGCCATTTTTCTCAAGGTTCTAGACTTGGGAAGTTTTACCAAAACAGCTCAAGCTATCAACTACAGCCAAAGCGCTATCAGCCAATCTATCAAATCTTTAGAAGAAGAACTTCAGACGCCCCTTCTCATTCGTAGCAAAGAAGGGCTCAGCCTGACCAAAGACGGTCAAGTCTACTTGCCCTATATCAAAGAATTAGTCGTTCGTGAAAAAGCTCTAAGCGAAAAAATTAGAGAAATGACTGGTCTTGGGAAATCCACTATTACTATTGGAGTCTTTACCAGCGCCAGCCGTTATTTCCTCTTAGACTATCTCAGTCGCTTCAAGGAGACTTATCCAGACTTGCGTGTTTTCTTAAAACAAGGTGACTACACCAGCATTTCTAGATGGATTGAAACTGGGGAAGTCGATTTTGGTTTTATTAATGCCGATATCACCGACAGCTTAGAGCAAAAAATCCTTTACCAAGACCAACTCCTACTGGTTCTACCAGACAATCATCCGCTAGCTACACGAAAGTCCCTCTCACTTCGTGATATCAGCCAGCTTCCTCTTATCCTTTTGGATGAAGGGCGTGATAATATTGCTAAACAAACCTTTGAACAACACCGACTTGATCCTATCATTGACTACATGATCTATGACGACTATACTATCGTTGAAATGATTAAGCGTGGATTAGGGGTGGGACTGCTTTATCAAGCCTTTCTCGATAATATTGATATGACAGACCTCACTGCCATCCCCATCGATGAAAAACCCAGCCGCCACGTCGCACTAGCATGGCACAAATGGGATATCCTGCCACTAGCATCTAAAAAAATGTTGACATTTATTTTGGAAGATCTTTCTTAAAGCAAAAACAGAGCAATCACATCGCACTGATATAACTGCGAAAGTGAACGCTTGACCCACAAAATCCAAAAAGACGACATCATCACAAAAGCAAAAAGCTCTTGAAACACTATTTCAAGAGCTTTTCCTTTACCCCAAACTTTCTCTTATAAAGTTTGCAATCTCTGTGTCTTTTTTGTCAGCTAAGGCTTGGACGATTTTGGAGCCGACGATGACGCCGTCTGAGACGTGATTGAAGCGCTCAACATCCTCATGTGTCGAAATGCCAAATCCTGTCAAAACAGGAATAGACGCCAGATCTCTTAGGCGTGCGAGGTGCTCGTCTAAATCCTTGCGGTAGCTGCTTGCCTTACCAGTCACCCCATTGACAGCAACAGCGTAGATGAAGCCCTCAGCGTCTTCGACTAACATCTTTTGGCGCTCAAGCCCTGTGGTGAGACTGACCAGTGGCACGAGAGCAATGTCCGTTTCTTCAAGCAATGGTTTGATAAAGTAAGCCTGCTCATGTGGCAAGTCTGGAATGATGAGTCCCTTGATAGGCGTGTCCGCCAAGTCAGCGATAAACTGCTCCAAACCGTACTGGAAAATCGGATTGAAATACGTCATGATAATCAGAGGCGTTTCTGTCACAATGCTTTTTAGCGCCTTTACAATCGCGTGGGGCGTTGTGCCCTTTTTCAGACTACGATTGCCAGCCAGCTCGATAACAGGACCGTCCGCTACAGGGTCTGAAAAGGGAATGCCAATCTCAATAGCAGACACTCCCAAGTCCGCTAGAAAAGTAATGGTATTAGCCAGCCCATCAACGCCCTTATCATGGTCACCCGCCATGATATAAGGGATAAAAATACTACTACCTGCTGCTTTTTTTGCCTGCAAGAGGCGTGTTAATGTTTTTTCCATCCTAGACTCCTTTTTGTTCCTTCTCAAAACGCTCTTTGACCTGCATAACATCCTTATCCCCTCGTCCTGACAGGCAGACGATAATAGACTTGTCCTTACCGAGTTCCTTGGCTAGCTTGACCACATAGGCAATAGCATGGCTGGACTCCAAGGCAGGGATAATGCCCTCAAGGCGTGATAGCAATTTGAAGCCCTCAAGCGCCTCCTCATCTGTGATTGGCACATAGTGAGCTCGACCAATAGCATTAAAATGCGAATGCTCTGGACCGACACCAGGATAGTCCAGTCCCGCTGAAATCGAAAAAGCTTCTAGGATTTGCCCTTCGGCGTCTTGCAAGAGATCCATGAGTGAGCCGTGAAGAACACCTGCTCTACCTTTTGTCATGGTCGCCGCATGTTCCTCCGTATCTAAGCCAAGACCTGCCGCCTCAACACCGTACATAGCAACAGACGTGTCATCGACAAATGGATAGAAAAGCCCCATGGCATTGGAACCACCACCAACACAGGCGACAAGTGCGTCTGGCAAATCTTGCCCAGTCAAGTCTCTAAACTGCTCCTTGGCTTCACGACCGATGACCAACTGAAAATCACGCACAATCTCTGGAAATGGCGCTGGACCAAGGACAGACCCCATGATGTAGTGCGTGTCCTCTACATTTGCCACCCAAGCACGAAGGGCAGCATTAACAGCGTCTTTGAGCACACGTGAACCATCTGTGACGGCTTCCACCTTAGCCCCCAGCAACTCCATGCGAAAGACATTGAGCGCTTGACGTTTGACGTCCTCTTCTCCCATGTAAATGGTACACTCCATGTCAAACAGCGCTGCTGCTGTCGCTGTCGCAACCCCATGCTGACCAGCACCTGTCTCTGCAATAATCTTGTTTTTACCCATGCGCTTGGCTAAAAGCACTTGCCCTAAAGCATTGTTAATCTTGTGCGCTCCTGTGTGGTTGAGGTCCTCACGCTTGAGGTAAATCTTAGCACCACCTGCATAATCACTCAAACGCTTAGCAAAATACAGCGGATTTTCCCGCCCCACATAATAGGTCAAAAGTTGGTTAAGCTCTTCTTGAAAAGCTGGGTCAGCTTTCGCTTCTTTGTAAGCCTCATCCAACTCTAAAACTGCTGTCATCAGTGTTTCTGGGACAAAACGCCCTCCAAAATCACCAAAAAATCCCTTTTCATCTGGTTGTTTATAAGCCATGTTTTACTCCTTTTATAAATGCTTTTATCTTGTCCACGTCCTTTTTGCCATCTGTCTCCACCCCTGAGGATACATCCACAGCGTAAGGATGAAAGTGAGCAATGCAGTCTGTGACATTTTCTGGGGTCAATCCCCCCGCTATAAAGTAAGGTTTAATAGCGTTTTGTGCGTCAAACGCCTCCCAATCAAACCTCACTCCGCTGCCTGCTGTCGGTGCGTCAAAGAGATAATAATCCGCTACTTCGCTAAATAACTGTTTGTCTTTTCCAACAGCTAGCGCACGGATGATAGGCAGCCCCAAGCTTCTACAAGCCTCGTCGTAGTCACCGTGTATCTGGATGAGATCAAGCGACACCTCTCGTGACACCTCCTGCAGTTCTTCTAGGCTAGGGCTGACAAAGACGCCAACTTTTTGGATAGTGTCTGGTATCAGCTGCGCTAGGCTATTTGCTTCTTTTGAGCTGACCTTTCTCCTGCTGTCCGCAAAGACAAAGCCGATATAGTCTGCGCCAGCTTCAACCACTGCCTGCACCGCCTCTTTCGTTCTTAGCCCACATATCTTAACCTTTGTCAATAGCAAGCTCCTTTAGTTTAGTCGTGACGTCTTTAGATTGCATGAGGGTCGTCCCGCAGAGGATACCGTCATAGGCTGGCACTAGGCGCTTGACGTCGTTCGCTGTGACGATAGCAGACTCCGATATATAGACTGGCTCACTCTTGAGGTAAGGAATCATATCTACGCTGGTTTGCAAATCCGTCTTAAAGGAGGTCAAATCCCGATTATTCACCCCTATAATCTTAGCGCCAATCTGGTGAGCAATCTTAAGCTCGGCTAGATTATGCGTCTCAACCAAGACCTCTAGCCCCAAAGACGTCGCAAAGTCAAAGAGTTCTTGCAGACGTTCTTTGCTCAGTGCTGCGACAATCAGCAAAATCACCGTCGCACCAGCATTGCGCCCTCTGATAATCTGCTTTTCATCGATGATAAAGTCCTTGTTCAACGTCGGAATAACCACCTCGTCTGAAATCTCACGCAGATAATCTATGTGCCCCTTGAAAAAAGGCTCGTCTGTCAAGACAGAAATCATGCTGGCACCAGCTGCCTCGTAGCTTCTCGCCTGCTCCAACAAATCAACGTCCATATTGATAGCGCCTAGGCTAGGGCTTGCCTTTTTGACCTCAGCGATGACATGTATCCTATCATTGTGCGCCTTGACGTAGTCGTAAAAGGAATAGGTCTTGCGCAGTGGCTTGATGTCCTCTGCTTCTAACTTTGCATTTTCCTGCTCTTTAACCGCTAGGATACGCTCTAAAAACTTTCCGTCTCTCATACCTGCACCTCCTTGAGTTTGTCTAAAACAGCTAGCGCTTTGCCTGAAGCCAGCACCTCGCGAGCTAGCGTAACGCCATCTTCTATTGTCTCTACCTTACCCGCTGCAAAGAAGCCAAGCGCTGCATTGACAACAGTCGTTTCTCGAAATGGACTAGGCTCATTTCTAAGGACACTGAGGAGAATAGCTGCGTTTTCCTTGGCATCGCCACCCTGTATCTCACAAAGTGGCACCTCATCCATGCCCAAGTCCGCATAGCTAAACTGTCCCTTGGTAATCGTACCATGGTCTAATAGCGTATAGTGATTGACACCACAGAGCGCAGCTTCGTCCATATTATCTGGACCAGTGATGATGACCGCACGCTTGCGCCCAAGGTGATCAAGAAGCTTGGCACAAGTCTCCTGCAAATCCTCTCGATACAAGCCCATGAGCTGATAATCCAAGTCCATAGGGTGGTTGAGCGGTCCTATGATATTCATAATCGTAGGAATACCTAGCGTTTGCCTGGCTGGTCCCACATAGCGCATGACAGGGTGCATAGATTGGGCAAATAGAAAAGCTAAACCAGCTTCATCTAGTGCTTTTTCAATCACTTCTGGACTGACATCAAGTTTGATACCCAGTTCTTCAAGCACATCTGCTGAGCCAGATTTTGAAGAAATGGAGCGATTGCCGTGTTTAGCAAGCTTGATACCACCTGCAGCTAGTAAAAAACTTGTCGTCGTTGAGATATTAAAACTAAAAGAACGGTCGCCTCCAGTCCCACAATTGTCCATCAGATCATGAAAGTTGCCTGGCACTTTCTTAGCATGACTTCGAATGACCTTAATCAAACTCGCAATCTCATCAAAACTCTCTCCTTTGGCGGTCAAACCCAGCAAAAATGCTGCCGTCTCAGCGTCTGACAACTGCCCTGAAAAAAGCTTTTCAGCAACGGCTGTCATCTCCTCTGCGCTCAAATCCTCTTTTACCACCAACTTTGCAAATATTTCCTTCATCCTCTCATCCTCCTTATATTATATTTAGTGCAGTTAGCTACTGCCAAAGCCCAAGTGTTATACTTTGAAAAAGCCACTGTGGATTAGTTTCTACCCTCCAATCGCTTTGACGATTTCGGAAAGGCTCTAACCATAGCTTTTTGTTTCAATTGGTAATGAGTTTGATAACGCAGCGACGTTTTATCTCGTGTAAGGTAACAAGACAAAAAGTTCGTGGATAACCAAGTGCGCTTGAATAACCTATATGGAGGTACACATATGATTTTCGTTGGCATTGATGTCGCTAAAAACAAACACGATGTAGCTGTCTTAAACGACAAAGGAAAACTTATTCTTAAACCACTCACTTTCTCAAATACTAGAGCTGGTTTTAACTTGTTCATAAATACCCTCAGTCAGTTAAAACAAGACTATCTCATCGCACTTGAAGATACAGGACATTATGCCTTTAATCTTTTAGATTTTCTTCATGAACATGGAGCAACTGTCTATACCTACAACCCTCTACTCATCAAGGAATTCGCCAAGTCATTATCACTTCGTAAAACCAAGACAGACAAGAAGGACGCCCGTACCATTGCCCTTAAGCTACTATCCGACCCTAATCGGGAACAGTTTCGTCATGATAATAGAAAAGAAGAACTGAAAATTCTAACGAGACACATTCACCGTCTCAAGAAGAAGCAGTCTGATTGGAAAGTACAATACACTCGGTGTTTGGACATCATCTTCCCTGAGATAGATAAAATCATTGGAAAGCATTCTGACTACGCCTATGAACTCCTATCACACTATCCCAGCCCTCAGAAAATGAGTGAGGCTGGATTTGAGAAGCTTCTAGAAATCAAACGATTAACAATGCCAAAAATACAAGATATTCTCAAGGTCGCTCCAAACTCTATCGGAACAACTTCAGAAGCTCGGGAGTTCGAACTCATCGAAATCATTGAAAATATCAAGCATTACAAAAGACTCATCTCTAAAGCTGAAAACAAAGTCGATGAGCTGATGGCTGAGTTCACCTCGGTCATCACAACTGTGGCTGGAATTGGAAATCGTCTTGGATCTATCATTTTAGCGGAAATTAGGAATATCCATACCTTTGACAAACCAGCCCAACTTCAAGCTTTTGCAGGGTTAGAACCATCTATCTACCAATCTGGACAACTAGATACTCAAGGTAAAATGGTCAAGCGTGGGTCTCCACATCTTCGATGGGCTTTAATACAAGCTGCCAAATCAGTGGCTCGCTTTTCCCCTGCTTTTAAAGCTTACCTAAGAATCAAGTTAGACCAAGGAAAACATTATAACGTCGCTGTTGCCCATGTCGCTAAAAAGCTGGTACGAGTATTGTTCCATCTTCTCAAGAACAATACTCCCTTTGATGAAAGCAAGGTGAGATAAATACTTAAAACACAATACTTATCCTTGAAAAAATTTCAGTTATTTCAAGGTGTTTTCGTCGTACTCTCAAATAAGAAAATCGAAACAAAAATAAATTTAAAGTAAACTATTGACTTTTCTTATAGTTTGTCTTTTCAAAAAACTTAGCCCATGCTCTCCTTTACAAGAGTCACAAAGTTTTCCACCATCTTCATCCCCTCATCTGTCCCGATAGACTCGGGATGGTACTGCAAACCATAAATCTGCAGGTCTTGGTTTTGAATGGCCATGATTTCGTGGTCATCTGTCGTCCTAGCCGTCACTTCAAATCCTTCTGGTAATTGTGAGACGACAATGGAGTGGTAGCGCATGACAGCTGTTTCTTTTATGACATCTGTAAAGATAGGAGATAGCTTTTCAATCGCCATCTGGCTTTGCTTGCCGTGCATGACCTGTTTTGCAAGGTCAAGCTTGCCACCAAAACTCTCCGCAATGGCCTGATGCCCCAGACAAATCCCTAAAATCGGCTTTTGACCAGCAAAATCCTTGATTAAGTCCTCCATCTGACCAGCGTCACTAGGCCAGCCTGGACCAGGCGACAAGACGATACCGTCTGCCTTTTTAGCAACATCATAGAGACGCTCATCGTCATTTCTAAGGACATGCACCTCATCAAAACGGCTGAGGTATTGCATGAGGTTAAAGGTAAAGGAGTCGTAATTATCCACTAATAAAATCATTCTAAGTCTCCAATCTTTGTCATCGCCTTGGCTTTATTGAGGGTTTCGTAGTACTCGTTTTCGGCGACACTATCGTAGACAATGCCTGCTCCCGCCTGCACATAAGCTCTGCCATTTTTCAAAATCATAGTCCTGATGGCAATGGCAAAATCCATGTCACCCGTAGCCGACAGATAACCGATAGCGCCAGCATAAATGCCACGCTTTTCCTGCTCAAGCTCGTAAATACGCTGCATGGCACGCAGTTTTGGCGCACCTGAGACGGTGCCTGCTGGCAAGGTTGCCTTGAGGGCGTCCATAGCAGACATGTCATCACGCAACTCGCCCTTCACAACGCTCGTTAAGTGCATGACATAGCGGAAATACTCGACTTCCATGTACTTGCTGACCTGCACGGTGTCTGTCTTAGCGATACGTCCGATGTCATTACGCCCTAGGTCAACCAGCATACGGTGCTCTGCAGTTTCCTTGACATCCGCTAGCAACTCTCTAGCCAGCCTTGCGTCCTCTTCTTCTGTTTTTCCCCTTGGGCGTGTGCCGGCGATTGGATTGGTGACAACGGTCTTTCCCTTGACAGAAACCAAGCTTTCTGGACTGGCACCAATCACCTGATAATCGCCAAAATCAAAGAAATAAAGGTAGTTAGATGGATTGACTACGCGCAGATTACGGTAGTAATCCAGCGGATTGCCCTCTATGTCGGCTGAAAAGCGCTGACTGAGCACACACTGGAACATATCCCCTTGGCGAATGAGCTGCTTGGCTTGATTGACCATGCGCTCAAAAGTCTCTTTTTCCAGATGACTGCTAAACTGCAAAGGAGCGATTGCCTTTGGCGCCAGCTCATCAGCACTTATGGTTTCTAGTTGCGCTAGCACCACATCAAGTGCTTTCTGCTCTGCTTCTACGCCACGCTTACTGAAAGTGTTGTCCTCAACCACACGCACGATTTCTTTTTTATGGTCAAAAATGAGATAGGACTCATAGACAAAAAAGTGCATATCTGGCGTGCCCACGGTGTCCTTTGGAATGGCACCTAGTGGCTCATAGAGGTGGAGCATGTCATAGCCCACATAGCCCAGCGCCCCGCCTGCAAATGGAATAGCATCCGCTTCTTTGCCTGTCACCACAAGTGCATTTAAGTAATCCAGCGGATCTTGCTTTACAACCTGCCCATTTTGTTTAAGGACGCCGTCTTGATAGGTAATCTCATAGACAGGGTTGTAAGCGATGATAGAGTACCTAGCATTTTCCTTTTCACGAGGAATACTCTCTAAAATCACCTTATGCTCACCTTTTAGACGCTTATAAGCTAAAATCGGTGTCAAGCTATCTGCTGCCAAAATCTTTTCCATCTTGTCCTCCCTCTCAAAAAAACGAAAAAACCTCGCACAGAAAAACTCTGTACGAGGGCGTTATTGCTAACACGGTGCCACCTCAACCTTAGGTACACAAAAATACCTGTCTCATACTCGTCAAACAACGAGTTGCACGATAAGGAGTGCCCACCGAATTGTTATGGTTTCAAATTCATTTATACATCAGCCCAATGTTCACCTAAAGCTGCTGTCTGCTTGCAGTAACCGCAGACTCCCTGAAAGCAACTCTAACTTACTTTTCTGATTGTTAACATTATACAAAAAGCATTTTAAACTTGTCAAGAGATTTTTGCAAATTTTCTAAAAATAATCATTTCCCCGTGTTGTAAAATGAAGTGCAACAAAAAAGACATGCTCGTCTGATATACTAGAATTCCCCAACTCAGTATAGAAAGCAGATGAACATGTCCACTAATCATTCTACCAAAAAATCGTTATACTCACACCTTTCAGTCTCTGAACGCGGAGAAATCAGCGCCTATCTCAAGATGGGCAAGACCCCCTCTGAGATTGCTCGTCTGCTTGGGCGTCATCGCTCAACCATCAGTCGGGAAATCAAACGAGGAAGTGTTTCTCAGGTTCAAGATAAGAACGGGAAACGAATCTACTCAACGGTTTACTTTCCAGATAGTGATCAACGTGTTTATGAAACCAATCGTCGAAAAAGTGCTTATCATAAACTATCGTACTGCTCCCAGACCTTCTTCAAGGAACTTGAGAAAGCCCTGAAAACGAAACCTCGCTGTCACAGTGTCGATAGCTTTGTTCAAACTTACCGAGAAAAACATCCACTGGAAGTTATCCCTTCCACCAAGACAGTGTATCGTTACATCAAAGACGGACTGTTGAGGGTTAAACCGATTGATTTACCTAAGATGGTGAGCATCCGAAAACGGTCTAAAGTAACGCCTAAGGCCGCGACGAAAATCTTAGGAAAATCCATTGAAGAACGTCCAGAGTGTATCAATGACCGTTCTGAATTTGGGCATTGGGAGATTGATTTGGTTCTTGGCAAGAAAACCAAAGGTGAAGCTGTTATTTTGACCTTAGTAGAGCGTCAAACACGATTTGCCATCGTTGTAAAACTGGCTAATAAACAAGCAGAAACCATCAATAGGGCTGTTAAGAGCTTACTATCGCAGTACCCTATTCGCTCCATCACATCGGACAATGGCTCAGAGTTCAGTAGCTTGTCAGACTTAAAAGGTGTGGAAGTCTATTTTGCCCATCCTTATGCTTCTCATGAAAGAGGAACAAATGAAAATTTCAATGGTCTCTTGAGAGAGTTTCTCCCAAAAGGTGTTTCTCTTAACTCACTAACGACAGAAGAACTCAATCACTACGTCTCTGCTATCAATGACAGACCTAGACGACTTCACAAGTATAAAACCGCAAATATTTTGTTTGGGCTAGCCCAAACAGCTTAACCTCTGGAACTCTAGTTATCAATGAACTTGTTGCACTTGACTTGACAAGTGGGGAAATAATCATTTACCTTTTTATCTGTGTCATTTGTCAAAAAGTGGTACAATATGGAATGTTAAAGGAGGAACTTATGCTGAATCTCAAATACATGCCTCAGCACAATCGTTTGAATGCTATTTTACTTGGATTTATGGGTGGCGCTTTGGATGTCTACTGTCATATGCAGTTTGACTCATTGGTTGCGACCCAGACGGGAAATATCTTGCTGCTTGTTGCGGATTGGGATGATAACCCTTTATCAAAAAGTATCATACGCTTACTCTCCATCCTCTTTTTCTCCATTGGTTTTCTCTTAGCAACGGCTATCAAAAAAAGAGCGCAGACCGCTTATTGGCGGACTTACTGTATTCTGCCCCTGCTTATCAGCTCTGCTATTTTGCCCTTTTTTCCAAAAGTTGCCGCTCTTTGGGTGATATTACTTGCGACAGCGACTGGCATGCTGACACTGACCTTTACAGGAAGCCAGATTGAGTCGCACGCCTACACTATCTTGATGACATCGGGCAATTACCGCAAAATGCTGACCAGCTGGTACCAATATCTAACAACCCACGATAAATCACCAGAGCTTAGACGGCAAGCAACCAATTACAGTTTTGTCGTCTCAAGCTTTGTGCTAGGAGCTGTCAGTGTCGCTTTTCTAGACAATATCCTGCACGAAAAGACCCTGTGGCTAGTCACACTTAGCCTAGCGACTGTCTGCTACCACTACACCGCTATCGTCATCCGCTACAAACTCAAATACAGCAATGTCTAAAAGGTTGGGAAATCCCAACCTCTTTTAGTTTTTCAAAGCCTTCGCTAGGCAAAAAATATCCTCGGGACTCGTTCTGCAGCAACCGCCGACCACTTTTGCCCCCAGCTTGTGCCAAGCTCTGCTGTTTTCAAGCAACGTGTGGGCATTGTCTGGTGTGGATGTCCAAGTCTGACTGCTACCGTCATAAATCTCACCAGAATTGGGATAAGTTACCAGAGGCTTTTGCGAAATGCTTCCTATGCGCTCAAGCAAAGGAGAAATAAGACTAGGACTGCTACAGTTGATACCAAAAGCCAGCACTTGTGCACTACTGTCACACAGCTGTGCCACCTCCTCAATCGGTGTCCCATCAGCGATATGCTGACTATCCTGCGCCGTAAAGGATATATAGCTTTCCACATCAGGAAACTCTGTCGCAAGCAAGTCGATAAGAGCACTCGCTTCAAGAAAGTTTGGGATAGTCTCGATAGCTAAAAGGTCACTACCAGCTTCTAGCAAAGCCTTGATACGTGGACGGTGAAAGTCTTGGTATTCTTCTTTTGTGAGCTGATAATTGCCAGTGTACTCCGATCCGTCCGCTAGATAGGCAGCGTAAGGTCCAACGTCCCCTGCAATCAAGGGATAGGAGCGTTTTTGCCTTTCTTCCTCTGGCAAACTGCTCCAAAAAACTTCTCGTGCTTCTTTGGCAAGGAGCACACTCAAGGAAATAACCTCCAAGGCTTCTTCTTTCGATAAACCAATGGCTTCTAGTCCTTTTATTGTGGCTTGGTAGCTAGAAGTCGTGATGAGGTCAGCGCCTGTTTCTAAGTAGACTGTGTGCAAATCTCTGATGACACTGGGTTGTTCCAATAAATACTTAGCAGACCAAAGCTTTCCTGAAACGTCATAACCACGCTTTTCCAGCTCCGTTCCCAAGGCACCATCTAAAATAACATAGTCTTGACTGGCTAATAAGTCTTTAAATTGTCCCATAATGCTCCTTTCTACCACTTTTTATAACGCAGATAATGGTACAGATAACAGAAAATGACAAAGGGAATCCCAAAGTACAAGCCCGCACGCTGCGAGGCGTCCCAAGCAATCCCGATAATCGAAATTAAGAGTAAAACAATAGTGATGTAAGGCAAAACAGGCGTAAAGGGCGTCTGGTAAGCCAACTCATCCAGCGAATGCTCTTTTAAAAATGCCTTTCGGAAATTGATCTGTGCCATCGGAATGGATAGCCACACCACCACGACAGCAAAGCCTGCAATGGACACCAAAGCAAGATAAACCGTGTCTGCTGCATAGATACTTGAAAACAGCGCTAGAACGGCGCCTGCCATAGACAAGAGAAGCGCACGCATGGGAACACCGTGTTCGTTTATTTTGACGACTTTTTGAGACAGCATGCCTTCATTTGCCAAGGACCAGAGCATACGGCTAGAAGCATAAAGACCAGAATTGCCCGCAGATAAAATGGCTGTTAAAATCACGACATTCATGATGTCAGCTGCAAAAGGAATGCCCATCTTGTCAAAAACATCAACAAAAGGTGCTGTTGAGACACCCGCCTCTTTCATAGGCAAAAGAGACGCCAGCACAACAATGGTCAAGACAAAGAAAATCACCAAACGCCCAATGGTTGTTTTGATGGCTCTAGGCACAGCTTCTTTGGGATTATCCGTCTCACCTGCTGCGATTCCTATCAACTCCGTGCCAGAAAAAGCATAATTGACAGCTAGCATGACCGATAAAACTGCCGTGAAACCTTTTGGAAAGGCACCGTTTGCTGTGAGATTGGTAAATAAAATCGCCTGATGCTTGCCTTCAAAAGAAACCAAGCCAAACATAGCACCAAGCCCTAAGATGATAAAAATAATAATCACAATCACCTTAATGGAGGAGAAGAAAGACTCTGCCTCGGCAAAGCTGCGTACACTGAGCGAATTAATAGCAAAGATGATAACAGCAAATAAAGTCGCAAAAATCCAAGTAGGAACATCTGGAAACCAGCGTCCCATTAGCATGGCAGCGCCTAAAAACTCTGTCCCAAGCGCCACCGTCCAACAAATCCAATAAAGCCAAGCCACCGTAAAGCCAGTACCTGGGCTGATAAACTTTGTCGCATAGGTGTGAAAAGAACCCGTGACCGGCATAGCAACAGCCAACTCACCAAGAGACAGCATGACTAGATAAACAACTATGGCACCCACCAAGTAAGACAAAACCGCTCCCAGAGGACCAGCCTGTGCAATGGTATAGCCTGAACTCAAAAACAGACCTGTTCCGATGACACCACCAAGAGACAGCATAAACAAATGACGACTGGTCATTTTGCGCTGAAACTGACCCTCGTTTTCAAAATTATGATTTTCCATAGAACCCCTCTTTATTTCTAATAGACTTATCATAACATAAGATGGTCCGAAATGGTAATAGTCCTTAGTCTATGGATACTATAGCAAAAAACTATAACAAAAAGACTGACAAAGCAGCCTCTGTTATAAATGTTCCAAAATCGTGTCCCAAGCTTCATCAATACCGATACGCTCGACAGATGAAAAGACGAGAAAGGCATCGTTATTGTCAAAGTCTAGACTTTTTTTGATAAGACTTTCCTGCTTGTTCCACTTACCACGTGGCACCTTGTCAGCCTTGGTCGCAACAACAATGACAGGAATATCATAGTATTTCAAAAACTCATACATCTGGATGTCGTCACTACTTGGCTCATGACGAAAGTCTACGAGACTGACGACCACACGCAGATTGTCACGAGTGACCAGATATTCTTCAATCATCTTGCCCCACTTAGCACGCTCTTTTTTAGAAACCTTGGCGTAACCATAACCTGGTACATCAACAAAACGCAACTTGTCATCAATGTTGTAGAAATTCAGCAGCTGCGTTTTTCCGGGTTTGCTAGAGGTGCGAGCGAGATTTTTACGTCCTAGTAGTGTATTGATAAAGCTGGATTTACCGACGTTTGAGCGTCCTGCAAGTGCCACTTCTGGGAGGTCATCCTTTGGATAGTGCGACTGATTGGCAGCACTGAGTAAAATCGAAGCATTGTGCGTGTTTAAATATTCCTCAGCCATAGCGCCTCCTTGCTAAGCCGTCTCTAGTACAGGCTTGTCTGTACCTTCAACAGCGTCCTTAGTGATACGAACCTTGACCACACCTTCTTCGCTTGGCACTTCAAACATAACATCAAGCATGGTTTCCTCGATGATAGAGCGGAGCCCACGTGCTCCAGTCTTACGAGCAATGGCTTTGTCAGCGATAGCTTTGAGAGCCTCCTCGTCAAAGTCAAGCTCTACGCCGTCATAAGAAAGAAGCGTTTGGTATTGCTTAACAAGGGCATTACGTGGCTCTGTCAAGATACGTACCAAGTCGTCTGCTGTTAAGCGCTCAAGCGCCGCCACAACTGGCAAACGTCCGATAAACTCTGGGATAAGCCCAAACTTTTGAATGTCCTCAGAGATGATTTCTTGCATGTAAGAGCTGTCATCATCAATCTTGCGGTTGGTTTGTCCAAAGCCAATAACTTTCTCACCCAGACGTTGTTTGACGATGTCCTCAATCCCATCAAAAGCCCCACCAACGATAAAGAGGATATTTTTCGTATCAATCTGAATCATTTCTTGGTTTGGGTGTTTGCGTCCGCCTTGCGGTGGCACACTAGCGACAGTCCCTTCGATGATTTTGAGAAGCGCCTGCTGAACGCCCTCACCTGAGACGTCACGGGTGATAGAGACATTTTCACCTTTTTTAGCGATTTTATCAATCTCATCCACGTAGATAATCCCACGCTCCGCACGCTCGATATTGAAATCAGCGGCTTGGATGAGTTTTAGGAGGATATTTTCCACATCCTCACCGACATAACCAGCCTCTGTCAAAGACGTAGCGTCAGCAATGGCAAAAGGCACATTGAGGCTTTTAGCCAAGGTTTGTGCCAAAAATGTCTTTCCTGAACCTGTTGGTCCAATCATGAGGATGTTGGACTTTTGCAGGTCAACGTCTTCTTCGTCACGGCTCTCAGTGAAGCTGACACGCTTATAGTGGTTGTAAACAGCGACAGCCAAAGCACGCTTAGCACGGTCTTGACCGACGACGTATTGGTTTAAAATATCTAAGAGTTCTTTTGGTTTTGGAACTTCTGCTAAGTCCTCTAGAACCTCTTCTGCTAGCTCTTCACGGATGATTTCCTGAGAAAGCTCGACGCATTCATTACAAATAAATACGTTGTTGCCAGCAATAATTTTCTTGACCTCATCCTGACTTTTACCACAGAATGAGCAATAAACTTTAACATCGTTATTTCGATTTCCAGCCATTAGTTCTCCTAAATGTTTATTTTATTGTATTTTCAGCGAATAGATTTTTAAAACAAGGTGCCGTAAAAGGCATGTATAGTGTTTACAAGATTGGTAAAGGTATTTAACAAGAAAATAATGCCTAAACCGTAGCGCTTTTTCTTAAAAGCAGGGATAGCTAAAGCAAAGCATATCGCAGCTAAAAAAGCGGTAAATAAGCCGAGTAAACTTTTTTCCATAGCTACCTCACATCTTTGTTGTCATAATATTCTACCGTAAAGGCATAAGGGTTTTTGTCGTCCGCATCAAAGGTCCTCTCTGCTATTTTTACAAAAGAGCTCTTTGTCAAGTTTGGAAAATAAGTGTCTCCTGTAAAGTCACCATGAACGACGGTTTTGATAGCCTTGTCATAATAACCATCAAAAGAAGCGTAAACCTTAGCCCCACCTATGATGTAGAGTGTTTTGTCCTGCTGGTGAAACCAAGCAAGCGCCTCATCTACACTATGGACAATGGTGACACCTTCAGCTGTATATGTCGTATCGCTCGTTAAAACCAGCGTCTCACGTCCAGGCAGCGGACGTTTATTCATCCCCTCAAAGGTCACACGTCCCATGAGTAGCGCCCCGCCTAGCGTTGTTTCTTTGAAATGCTTGAGCTCTTTTGGTAAATACCAAGGCAGCTTGCCACACGCTCCAATGAGGTGTTTTTCGTCCTCAGCCCAGAGGGCAATTACATTGTGTGTCATCTTGTCTCCTTTTTACTTTCTATTATTGTAACAAAAAGCGTCAAAAAATGCTGAGATAAAGATGGACGCTTTCTTTTCTTTAAATCGCTAAGTCAAAATGCAGTTGTGGCTTGACTGGCGCATAATCTACCAGCTCAAAATCTTCTGGCTTGATGTCAAAAAAGTCTGTACCATCAGGGACATTTAAGACTAAGTGTGGCTTACAATCACTCGGCTCACGTCTAAGCAGCTCTTTTGCTTGTTCAAATTGATTGTCGTAGATATGGAGATTATTGACAAAATAAAAGAACTTACCGACTTTCCAGCCAAAGTGCTTAGCAATCATCATTTGAAGGGCGACATATTGCATAGCATTGATATGATGAGAGACCAACATGTCATTGGAGCGCTGCGTTAGGGTCGCATCCAGATAAATGTCACCGTCCACACGGCGCACATCATACATGGTCTGAAAAGCACAAGGCAAAAGCCCTTCGGTCTCTTCAAAAGCCTCATAGTCCCAGAGTGAGATGACATTACGACGGTTCCAAGGGTTAGCTTCTAGCTGTTTGAGGATTTTTCTGATGATGTCGTGCTTTTTCACCACAGCTCCGTAGCGCTGACCAATGGTTCCAGTATTTCCCACTTCCCACTCGTTCCAATATTTGACCTTGTACTTGTCGTTTAAGACGTCTAGGCTATTTGACTGGTCTTGGTAAATCCAAAAAATCTCACGAATGGCATTTTTTATCGGGATAGGACGAAGTGTTGTGATGGGAAATTCTCCCTTACTCAAATCATACTCAGCAAAAGCGCCTGTGATGTATTTTGAGTTGGCTTGTCCACCAGATTGATAGACAGGACGGGCATTTTCAGAAAAGACACCCTCTTCCATAATCTTTTGTATATTCTTTTTAAAAATCTTATCCGCTTTGGTCATGATATCCTCCAAAAGCATATTCTACCAAAAAAGCGCACTTCTAGCCACTAGAAAACTTCTCTTAAAAGTTTACCATTTTTAAAGTACGACTTTAGGCGGTTTTATGTTAAAATGTTGAATGGGATAATAACATTACTTGTAAGAAAGGGAACACTATGACTATCGGAATTGATAAAATCGGTTTTGCAACTGGTCGCTATCGTCTTGATATGGGAGATTTGGCTCAAAGTCGTGGGGTTGACTCTGAAAAATTCAGTAAAGGATTGCTTCTTGACGCTTTGAGTATTACACCTATCACAGAGGATATTGTCACTCTAGGAGCCAGCGCTGCAAACAGTATTTTAGATGAGAAGGACAAAGCTAGCATTGACATGGTTCTTGTCGCAACGGAATCGAGCATTGACCAAAGTAAGGCAGCTGCCGTTTATATTCACAGCCTTTTAGGCATTCAACCTTTTGCTCGTAGCCTTGAGCTCAAGGAAGCTTGCTACAGTGCGACTGCTGCACTCAACTACGCTAAACTGCACGTGGAAAAACACCCACAATCAAAAGTGCTGGTCATTGCCTCAGATATTGCCAAATATGGTATCAATACACCGGGTGAGCCAACACAAGGTTCAGGTAGTATCGCTATGCTTATCAGCCAAAACCCACGTCTTTTAGAGCTGCATGATGACAATGTCGCACAGACCCGTGACATCATGGACTTTTGGCGTCCAAACTACAGCACAACGCCTTTTGTGGACGGCATGTACTCGACCAAGCAATATCTCGATATGCTCAAAACCACTTGGGCAGAGTACCAAAAACGCTCTGGAAAAACCTTGGCTGATTTTAGCGCCTTTTGCTTTCACCTGCCTTTTCCAAAGCTAGCCCTCAAAGGCTTCAATAAAATCATGGATAAGAGCCTTCCAGACGCTAAAAAAGAGGCTTTAAAAGCCAATTTTGACGCTTCAATCACCTACAGCCGTCAAATCGGAAACATCTACACTGGCTCACTCTTTTTAGGCCTACTCTCCCTTTTAGAAAATAGCGAACATTTGCAAGCTGGGGAGAACATTGCCCTCTTTAGCTACGGAAGCGGTGCAGTGGCTGAAATCTTTAGCGCAACACTTGTTGACGGTTTCAAATCACAGCTCAAAACCAACCGCAAAGAAGAGCTTGAGTCACGCCAAAGCATTTCGGTTGCTGATTACGAGACAATCTTCTTTGAAGAGGATGCGCTTGATGAGGATGGCAATGCTAGCTTTGCAGACTATGTGACAAATGATTTTTCACTTGTCGCAATCAAAGGACATCAGCGTATATACGAGGCAAAAGATGGACAAGAAAACAATTAACTGGGCTGGATTTTCCAAGAAAACACCAAAAGAGCGGGCGATTTTCTTAGAAAGGCTAGACTTATCAGCTGACAGCGTAGCGACTCTGGAGCAGGAAAAACTGCTCCCTCTTGACATTGCCAACCAGATGGTGGAAAATGTCGTCACCAGACAAGCTCTGCCGTTTTCCGTGGTGCCTGATGTCTTAGTTGATGGCAAGGTCTATCAAGTGCCCTTTGTCACTGAGGAGCCCTCTGTCGTTGCTGCAGCCAGCTTTGCCAGCAAGATTATCAAACGCTCTGGTGGCTTTAAAACCCATCAAGACAAACGGCAAATGATTGGGCAGGTCGCCCTCTATGATGTAGACAATAAAGCGCAAGCGACAAGAGCTATTCTTGCTAAAAGAGAAGAACTGCTAAATCTAGCCAATAGCGCTTATCCGTCCATTGTCAAGCGTGGGGGCGGAGCTTGCGAGCTGATCGTGGAGGAAAAAGGCGATTTTCTTATCGTTTATCTGAGCGTTGACACCAAGGAAGCGATGGGCGCCAACATGGTCAATACCATGATGGAGGCACTGGTGCCGACACTTGAGGCGCTCAGCGGTGGCAAGTCGCTCATGGCTATCCTCTCAAACTACGCTACGCAGTCTCTTGTGACTAGCACCTGCCAGATCCCCCTTCGCTACCTCAGTCGCAAACCTGATGAAGCTGAACAGTTAGCACACAAAATGGCTCTGGCTAGTCAACTAGCGCAAGTCGACCCTTACCGAGCCAGCACCCACAATAAGGGGATATTTAACGGTATCGACGCTGTTGTATTGGCTACGGGTAATGACTGGAGGGCTATTGAGGCGGCTGGGCACACCTACGCTAGTCGTAAAGGCAGCTATCAAGGGCTGTCCACTTGGAGTTACAATTCGTCTACGAAAATGCTTGAAGGCACACTCACACTGCCTACGCCCATTGCCACCAAAGGTGGCTCTATCGGGCTCAATCCTAGCACAAGACTAGCACATGACTTGCTAGGACAGCCAAAAGCTACGACCTTGGCTGCTATCATCACGTCTATCGGCTTAGCGCAAAATTTTGCAGCGCTGAAAGCCCTCACCAGCACAGGCATCCAAGCCGGTCACATGAAACTGCAAGCCAAATCGTTAGCGCTTCTAGCTGGCGCCGCAGAAAGCGAAGTAGCGCCTCTAGTCAAAGAACTTATCAAACAGCCCACGATGAACTTAGCTGTTGCTAAACAACTGCTAGAGCATGTAAGGCAGGCTGACTAAACAAAAAATCTACCATAGTCATGGTAGATTTTTTCGGCTCTATAATATCTGTAGTGGGTAACGCCACCTCAGAGGTTATAGGGCTTTTTATCTGTATGAAAAAAGTCCCATAAGACTTATAATGAAAAGCGACTAAACCATCATTAGGAGGTACTTATGGAACATATTAAGAATAGCACAAAACTCATTGGAATCAAAGACTTAAACATCAAAATATCAATTGTTCTCAAACATCAGACTCACATCGAGATAAGAGCCGAGCTGGATTACCCCGCTCCAGCCTGTCCGCATTGTCAGGGAAAGATGATCAAATACGATTTTCAAAGACCTGCCACCATCCCAATCTTGGATGTGCAAGGCATGGCAACTGTCCTAAAGCTTAAGAAGCGACGCTTTCAGTGTAAAGCGTGCCGTAGGGTTTCTGTCGCCAAAACTAGTCTGGTTAAGAAAAATTGCCAGATTTCACAGCCTGTCTGGGCGAAAATCACTCAGCTCCTCATCGAAAAACAGACCAACACAGACATCGCAAGACGCCTCCACGTCTCTGTTTCTACCGTCCAGAGGCAGCTGAACGCTTTCACTTTTAAGGACAACTTTGAGACTTTACCAGAGGTCTTGAGCTGGGATGAATTCGCAAGAAACAAGGGAAAGTTGGCTTTCATTGCGCAAGATTTTAAGACCAAGAAAATCATTGCTCTTCTTGAAAACAATCGCCAAACAACCATCAAAAACCACTTTTACAAGTATTCTAGACAGGCTAGGGAGAAGGTCAGAGTGGTCACAGTAGACATGTCGGGAGCCTACATTCCCATCATCAGGAAACTATTTCCAAAAGCTCAAATCGTCCTTGACCGTTTCCACATCGTGCAACACCTTAGTCGTGCCATGATGACCACTCGTATTGCCACCATGAAGGCATTTGACAAGACATCTCTGCCTTACAGAGCCATGAAAAATCACTGGAAAATCCTGCAAAAAGACAGCAGAAAGCTCTCCGACAAGGCTTTCTACTCCAGAACCTTTCGACAAACTCTGACACCTAGAGAAATTGTCCAGAAAACCTTGGATTTTTCGCCTGAGTTACGCTATTACTATGAACTTTACCAGCTTTTGCTTTTCCATTTTCAAGAGAAGCGTGTCAAGGCTTTCTTTGGACTCATTCACGACAATTTGGGTACTGTCAACGCAAGTTTTTCAAGAGTTTTTCGGACTTTTCTAAAGCACGAAACTTATATTACCAACGCTCTGAAGCAACCTTATTCCAATGCCAAACTGGAAGCCACTAACAAGCTTATCAAAGACATCAAACGGCAAGCGTTTGGATTTCGTAACTTTAAGAACTTTAGAACCAAGATTCTCATCACTCTGAACATACAAAGAGAGAGAACGAAAATCGTTCTCTCTCGCACATAGCTTTTCATCACCCACTACAGTTGACAAAGAGCCATTTTTTCATTACTTGATGATTTCCTGTGTCTTAGCGTAGTTGGCTTCGACAGCTTCTTTTTCAGCCTGCCACCAGTCTTTGTGGTCTGTGTACCATTTGATGGTGTCTTCAAGCCCTTGCTCAAAGTTGGTGAATTCTGGCTCCCAGCCAAGCTCTTCACGCAATTTTGTGGAGTCGATAGCGTAGCGCAAATCGTGACCTGCACGGTCTGTTACGTGGTCATAAGCGTCTTTTGGTTGCCCCATTTTCTCAAGGATAAGCTCAAGCACTTCCTTGTTGTTCTTTTCACCGTCCGCCCCGATGAGGTAAGTCTCACCGATACGACCTTTAGTCAAAATCGCCCAAACACCTGATGAATGGTCATTGGTGTGAATCCAGTCACGCACGTTTTTACCTTCACCGTAAAGTTTTGGTTTGATACCGCTCAAGATGTTGGTAATTTGACGTGGGATGAATTTTTCGATGTGTTGGTAAGGCCCGTAGTTGTTTGAGCAGTTAGAGATAGTTGCTTTAACGCCAAATGAACGCACCCATGCTTTGACAATCAAGTCTGACGCTGCTTTAGTTGATGAATAAGGCGAGCTTGGGTTGTAGTTGGTTTCAGCTGTGAATTTTTCACCTGGACCTTCACCATGACCTGGCAAGTCCTCACGTAGTGGCAAGTCACCGTAAACCTCGTCTGTAGAGACATGGTGGAAGCGAATATCGTACTTGCGTGCCGCTTCTAAAAGGGTGTAAGTCCCTACAAAGTTAGTGTAGATGAATGGACTTGGGTCGTTGAGCGAGTTATCGTTGTGGCTTTCTGCCGCATAGTGCACAATAGCGTCTGCCTTAGCTGCCAGTTTATCAACCAACTCAGCGTCTGCAATGTCACCAACAACAAGCTCTACGCGGTCACCCAAGATTTCCTCAATGTTAGCACGGTTTCCAGCATAAGTAAGCTTGTCCAAGACAGTCACGTGAACGTCTGGATGATTGTTGTAAACATAGTGCACAAAGTTTGAGCCGATAAAGCCAGCTCCACCCGTCACGATAATATTTTTGTAGTCTGACATGGTTTCTCCTGTTTGTTTTTCTAAATTGTACTTATCTTGTATCCAAGAAATCTCTTACAAATCTTCTGCTCTCAATGGTTTAACATCTTTTAGCAATGGGTGGTTTTTGTCCGCTTCTGACACTTCTGCTTCTTCTAGATTTTCCCATTTGATGTCAAGACTTGGGTCTGCATAGTTGACAAAAGCATACTTAGGCTTGAGCTCAAGCGCCCAGTAGTCATTAACCAAATAGCTGTAAGCTACCTTGTCAGACAGCACTTGGAAACCATTTGCCACGCCACGAGGGACAAAAATCCCCTTGCTAGCGTCAATGATAGCTTGGTAGGTATTTCCAAAAGTATCCCCCTCACGCAGGTCTACCCAAGTTCCTAAAACCTTACCTTCATCAGCAACTGAGATATACTTATCCCAAGGCTCAGCATGAAGCCCACGCAAAACGTTTTTACGTGAAAAACTGACATTGTTTTGTAGTTTTCCTTCAGCAAAAAAACTTTCCGGAAAGCCAAGTGGCACCATTTTTTCCTTTTGGAAATTTTCCTTGAACCAGCCACGGTTATCGCCGTGAACAGGGATGTCAAACTCCAACATGCCAGGAATAGCGTCTACTTTTTTAGCAGCAAGTGTTTTGCCAAAAAATTCTTCTGTCATTAGTCCTCTCCAATCAAGCGAAGTAAGTATTGTCCGTATTCATTTTTCTTCAAAGGCTGTGCCAACTCACGCACCTGCTCTTTAGTGATGTAGCCCATGCGATAGGCGATTTCTTCTAGGTTAGCCACTTGGACGTTTTGCATGCGTTGTACCGTCTCGATGTACTGAGCAGCTTCGAGTAAGCTCTCATGTGTCCCTGTATCCAGCCAAGCAAAGCCACGCCCCATCAACTCTACAGAAAAGTCGCCACGCTCTAGGTAAGCTTTGTTGACATCTGTGATTTCAAGCTCACCTCGAGGGCTTGGTTTGATATTTTTAGCAATCTCAACGACGTCGTTATCGTAGAAATAAAGACCAGTTACCGCATAGTTTGATTTTGGTTGTTCTGGTTTTTCCTCGATAGAGATGGCATTCATATTCTCATCAAACTCGACAACACCAAAGCGTTCTGGGTCTTTGACTTGATAACCAAAGACAGTTGCCCCTTTTTCCTTGCTTTCAGCACGTTGGAGCATTTTTGAAAGCCCTGGTCCGTGGTAGATATTGTCTCCTAAGATAAGGGCAACGCTATCGTCTCCGATGAACTCTTCACCGATAATAAAGGCTTGTGCCAAACCGTCTGGGCTAGGTTGTTCTGCATAAGACAGCGAAATACCAAACTCAGAGCCATCACCAAGAAGATCCTCAAAACGTGGTAAATCCTGAGGTGTTGAAATAATCAAAATCTCCTTGATACCTGCCAACATCAGCGTAGACAGTGGATAGTAAATCATTGGCTTGTCATAGACAGGCATGAGCTGTTTAGAGGCTGCACGGGTCAAAGGGTAGAGACGAGTGCCAGAGCCTCCTGCTAAAATAATACCTTTCATACGGTTTTTCCTTTCTTGTTTGTCCTCTTTATTTTATCATTTTTTAAGGACACTGTCACCCCTCATCTTGTAAGCGGATATACTTTTCAATAGGATAGTCTCTTTTCTCTAACAGCAATGGTTCGCCTAGGACAAGCTGAGCCAACTGCTGTCCTAGTAAAGGTCCTATGGTCAAGCCTGTTGAGCCTAGGCCGCTTGCTGCATAGACATGTGCTAAGTGTGGTACTTCTCCAAAAAATGGTGAAAAATCACTGGTGTAAGCTCTGATACCGACACGCTCTCGTGTCTCTTTTGCTTGCTTCCATTTTGAAAAATAAGGCTGCGCTTTGCTCTCCATATCGTCTAAGACAGCCCTATCAAAGCTTATGTCAAAGCCTTTGTCATTTTCATGACTAGCGCCCAAAGTTAAACGGTGTTTATCAAAAGGAATGATGTCAATCTCTCCTTCTGGCATCACAACAGGGTAGTCCTGTGTGTCTCTATCCTCAAAATAGTAGTCTCGCAGCTGCCCTTTTTGCGGACGAATATCCACCGTGTAGCCAAGTGGCTCTAAGCACTCAGCAAGCCAAGCACCAGTTGCCAGTATCACCTTATCAAAGTGCTGCCCGTCTACCAGATAGCCGTCGTCAACTGGTGTCAACGTCACTTTCTTTGCAACGACCTGTGCGCCTGCTGCTTTTAAGAGCGTCTCTGTCAGCAAGTGCCCATCGACTCTTGCGCCACCTGTAGCGTAGAGCAGTTTTGAAAAGCCCTCCAAGTCTGGGAAACGCACCTTAGCTTCTGTCTCATCAAGGATAGCCAACTGACCAATCAACGGAGACTCCTTACGCCTTGTCAGTGCTAGCTGATAAAGCTCTTCTAGCTTTTCTTCGTCTTTTTTAAGGAGAAAGACACCTGTCCTTTGATAAAAGTTAGAAGAAATGCCATCCTCCTCTAAATCAGACAAGAGCTGAGGGTAAAAATCAGCCCCCAGACGAGCTAGACGATACCAGGCTTTATTGCGACGTTTGGAAAACCAAGGGCTGATAATGCCCGCTGCTGCCTTGGTCGCCTGACCAAGGCCTTCGTCAAAAACGGTGAGTTCAACGTCTTTTGCCCTTGAGAGATAGTAAGCCGCACTAGCTCCCACAGCGCCAGCTCCAATCACTGCAACTCGCATATAACCTCCTTACAAGTGGAAAAAGGGATTGGTGTTTGCTGTACTCTCAACAATGCTCACGTCCCAATCGTTCTCAACTTGCCACTGGCGCAATTTTTCAGCGACCTTGCTGACAAAAAGCACCTCGATATGATGACCGGGATCAATGGCTAAAAGCCCATCTGTCAACATTTCCTGCGCTGTGTGGTAGTAGATGTCTCCTGTGATAAAGACATCCGCCCCCGCACGTAGAGCGTCCTTATAAAAACTCTGAGCGCTACCACCGCAAATGGCAACACGAGAAATCAGCTTTGTTGTGGGCTGATAAGCTACCAAACGCACACTATCAAGGCTAAACACTTGCTTGACCTTTTTAGCAAAGCTTTGGAAATCCTGCGCTTCTACTGTCCCCACACGCCCAATACCAAAGCTGTCCTTAGTGGGGCTGAGAATGCTTGTGTCCTTTATATCCAGCAGGTCACAGAACCAGTCATTGAGCCCATCTGGCACAATGTCGATATTAGTGTGGCTGACATAGACAGCAATATCGTGCTTGACCAAATCTAGATAGATTTTATTCTGCGGACTGGCAACTAGATTTTTCAGCGGACGAAAAATCGGTGCATGCTTGACAATAATCAAGTCCACCTGCTTTTGGATAGCTTCTGCGACAGTCTCCTCACGAATATCCAGCGCCACCATGATCGTCTTGATGTCCTTGTCCAGCGTTCCTATCTGAAGCCCTGAAATGTCGCCCTCCATGGACAAGTCCTGTGGGCAGTAGGCTTCGTATCGCTTGATTACTTGACTGGCTTTCACTTGAGAACCTCCTTTATCCTATCGATTTTTTCTATTAGTTGCGCTCGCTCTTTAGCTTTATCTAGTGGCACACGAGACAACGCTTTTTCCAGCTTAGCACACTCCACTTGCCATTTTTCCGTGAAAATAGCTGAGCTTTCTTTCATGAGATAGGGACCAAAGCGGAGTTCGTCATCTGACAGGCTCATCTCACCTTTTTGGGCTCTTATGATTTCGTAAAATTTCCCTTTGTCCTTGAGCACAACTTCCTTGTCAATGGCAAAGCCATTTGCAGCTAGCCAAGCACGGACATCATCCTCACGGTTGTTGGGCTGTAAAATCAAACAGTCAACATCCGCCAGCTTATCCTTGCCTTTTTCCAAAATCTCAACAATCAAGCGCCCACCCATACCGCAAATGGTGATACAGTCTATCTGGTCAGAAGACTCAAGCGCCTCAAGCCCATTGGCTAGGCGAACAGTAATCTGAGATTGAAGCTTGTAGTCACGAACGTTAGAAACAGCAGACTCATAAGGTCCCTTGACCACCTCACCCGCTAGGGCAAAGGCGATTTTTTCTGCTTCAATCAAAGCAATCGGCAGGTAAGCATGGTCACTGCCGACATCTAGAAGACGTGCCCCATCAGGCACAAGCGTCGCTATTGTTTCTAGTCTATAAGATAATTGTAATTCCATTGTTTTTCCTTTAATGTAATGATTTCATTTTATCATCAAACGGCTAAAAAATAAAGGTCTATCCTCTCTACTGTTGTGTTATAATAACACTATGAACATCGTGGATTACCTCAACCAGCATAGTAACACTAGCTTAAAACAGCGCCCTTTCAATGCACTAGACATCGCCTGTCTAACAGAGATAAGCTATCTGACCTTTTCGGATAGTTTAACTTCTTCCTTTGAGCCACAAGAAGGCTTAAGCCTACAGGACTTAGCACTTGCTTACCAAAAACGCCATAACAGAGAGCCTAAAGAACTCCTTATCGCTTATGAGGCTCGTGTTGATTTGCTACATCACTTAGCTACTAGTAAGCGCTTCAAAGACGTCATCGCTTTTGCCTACAGCGATTATTTTAGTGAGCTGGAGGAGACGCAGTTTGCTGCGATCAGCTTTTACCTAGATGATAGGATTCTTGTCGTTTATCGTGGGACAGACAGCAGTGTGATTGGTTGGAAAGAGGATTTTAATCTTTCTTACATGGAGAGTATCCCATCGCAACGCCTAGCTGCCAACTACCTCAACCTGCTAGCACAAGCGACTGAGAGCTCTATCATTGTCTCTGGGCACTCTAAGGGTGGCAATCTAGCACTCTACGCTGCCTGCTACTCTCAAGCTAGGGCAAACATCTCTGATGTTTACCTCTTTGATGCTCCGGGTCTCCAAGAACATCTGACCAAAAGCACTGCTTTTAAAGAAACGCTTCCTAAAATTCACGCTTTTCGCCCACAAGCGTCTCTGGTTGGTGTCTTGTTTCATCTGCCTGTAGAAACTGCTATTATCAAAAGCTATGGTATCAGCGCCATGCAACACCTACTTTTTCTCTGGCAAGTCGATACCAAGACCTGTTGCTTTGTCACCACAAACCATGCAACACCCAGCAGTCGCAAAATGCAGGCAATCGCTAATCTCTACCTAGCACAAGCCAGCAAATCCGACAATCAAACCGCTATTGACTTTGTCTGGAAACTCTTTTTCAAAAAAAGAGCTGATAAAGAGCCCTTTTCTGTGCGACTAAAAAATGTCTACTCAGCCATGGCATCAAGCACAAAAGCTGAACGCCAAAGGCTTCTTGCTGTGCTGTCTATCTTTTTTACCTCTTGGTACACTAGCGACATCGAGCAAGACCTCTCAGACCGCCAAAAATTAAAACCACGTCGTATGTTGTTAAAGTTCTTTTACCTGCCTGAACAGCTCGCCAGCAAATCCCCTTATCTCGGCTTGGTCACTATCGCTTTTCTGCTCTGGGGCGCTTACTTTTTCCTGCGCAATCAAGAGCTGAATCTGCTGGTCTTTTCTAGCCTTTATCTGCTTGCTTTACTGGTGACTGGTATCACAGCCATCCATCGCTGGTTAAAAGCACCAAAGCGTCTGTCTTTTGACTATCTTCCAGGGATTTACAGTATCGCCACCATCGTTCTAACCATCCTACACACGCAGAAATTCTCTGAAATTTTGCCACACTCCATGCTTGGCTTTCTCCTTTTGCTCATCGCCAAACTCCTCTTTCAATCCTACCACATCAAAGCTTACTTTACCGAGTTTAGCAAAGCGCTAAATATCATCAGCCTTCTAGGTGTCGTCTTTGTCCTTATGGCTTATCATTTCCCTAGTTTGATGGCATTTGTCACCAATCAAGGGCTAGCCTGTCTTTTTCTCTATAAGATGATTTTGATTATCACACTGACCTATCGTTCTTTTAGAGCGAGACAAATGTAAAAGCATTTGGAAAACTCCAAATGCTTTTTAATCATCCATCCAAAGATTGTTAATAGCAGATAAAAAGTCGTCTGAGATGGGCACTTCCTTTGTCTGCTTGTTTTCTCGCCCATTCAAGCGCTCTTTGACTTGGCGTGCAGTTCTGAGATTGTCATGTCGCCAATTGCGCAGAATAGCGTTGATGTATTTGAAGTTGGTTTTTCCATTGAGGACAGCCTCACGAAGCGCCAAGCGAATCACCTCAGGCTCTGTATTGTCCTCATCAATGGTCTTTTGCAATTCCTCAATCTCAAAGGGACTCAAGAAACGCCCGAGCTCACGCTCAAAGTCACTAACCAAATCTTTAAAGGCATTGCTAGGTGTTTGAGGCAGGCTCTCCTCTGCTACTGTGTCCTTTTTTGTGAGGGCATCTAGCTTGTCAAGCGCTGGACTAGCGTCAAAAATCACCTCAATCTCACCCGCCATATCAATGGTTTTAGTGTCTAGCAGCCCTTGACTGGTAAGGTTACTAATCATACGATTGACATCGCTCAAGGACTTGCCAAGAGCGCTAGCAATCTGACTCGGTGCTAAATCATCGAGCTTGGTTGTATTTTGCAAAAAGAAGAATTGCCAAACCAAAAACTCTTCGCTTGAAGTAAAGAGTTCACTATAGTGAAACAATAAATCACTCGGTAAGACAAGATTACCATGACGAAAGTGCTCTAAATAACTCATAAATCCTCTCTACAAACAGGCATAGTAAGTGTAATCATCGTTTAGCTCCTCTAAACGATAAGGGGTTTCTTGATAAACCGCGTAGTTAATCCAATTACTAAAGAAAGTCGCAGCAGGCAGATTCCAGCACATTTGTGGTCTTTTAGTCGGCTCATCGTCTGGAAAATAGTGCTTAGGCACTTGCGGATGTTTTCCAGCTTTGAGGTCACGCTGATACTCCTTTTCTAGCGTATCACGGTCATACTCCAAATGTCCAAAACTGTAGACTTCCCGCAAATCCTTGGTCGCTAAAATAGACAAGCCGACTTCCTTCCCTGCTGCTAAAATGTCCAGTTGAGCCAAACCTTCTAAGCTCTCTTTGGTCACCTCAGTGTATCTGGAGTGCGGTGACTTGAAGCTATCATCAAACCCTCTCATCAAAGGATTGAGATGGTCTAAAACGTCCTGACGATAGATACCAGACAGTTTTTGAGGCATTAAAACCTTATCAATGCCGTAATTGTAATACAAACCAGCCTGCGCTCCCCAGCAGAGATGAAGCGTGGAAAAGACATGTTTTTTACTCCACTTAAGAAGCTGGCACAGCTCCTGCCAATAATCCACTTCCTCAAAAGCCAAGGTCTCAACAGGCGCTCCTGTGATAATCATGCCGTCATAATAGCGGTTCTTGATGTCCTCAAAAGTCTTATAAAAGGTCTCCAAGTGCTCTGCCTTAGTGTTTTTTGAGGTGTGCGAGGACATGTAGAGGAGATCAATATTAATCTGCAGAGGGGTATTGGCTAAGAGGCGCAAAAGCTGGGTTTCTGTTGCTTCCTTTGTAGGCATGAGGTTGACAATCAAGACCTCTAGCGGACGAATGTCTTGGTGATTGGCACGCTTATCGTCCATCATGAAAACATTCTCAGAACGTAAAATATCTAGAGCTGGCAGTGCATTATCAATTTTGATTGGCATGAAAACATCTCCACTTCTATAATATCGTTATCCTCTATTATAGAACATGGAGATATAGGTTTCAATTATATATTTTCTTTAGTTAGATATAGTTATAAACTATAATTAGTAGTGCATCAAGACTTTGTAGTCGTAATCACCGATAGCTTCACGTCCTTTGAGGTCATCAAGCTCAATCAAAAAGGCACAACCTGCAACAACACCACCCAAGCGCTCAATCATCTCGATGGTTGCTTTGACAGTACCACCAGTTGCAAGCAAATCGTCAACGATAAGCACACGTTGACCAGGCTTGATAGCATCAGCGTGCATAGTGAGCGTGTCAACACCGTACTCTTTTTCATAGTCAGCTGAGATAACCTCACGTGGCAACTTACCCGGCTTACGTACCGGTGCAAAGCCAACTCCAAGCTCATAGGCAACAGGACAGCCAATAATAAAACCACGCGCTTCAGGACCGACAATCATATCGATTTCTTTGTCCGTTGCGTATTGCACAATTTCACGTACAGCATAGCTGTAAGCATTACCATCAGCCATCAATGGGCTGATATCACGAAATACAATCCCTTTTTGAGGATAGTCTTTGATAGAGGCAATGTAATTTTTTAAATCCATTTCCTTACTTTCTAGGCTTTTACCAAAATATTTTTTACAGTCTATTATATCATAACTTTGAGTATTCGTACATGGAAAATTTAACCTCTGTCAAGGTCGTTTGGGATGCCCCACTTGTCAAGTCAAGTGCAACAAGTTCATTGATAACTAGAGTTCCAGAGGTTAAGCTGTTTGGGCTAGCCCAAACAAAATATTTGCGGTTTTATACTTGTGAAGTCGTCTAGGTCTGTCATTGATAGCAGAGACGTAGTGATTGAGTTCTTCTGTCGTTAGTGAGTTAAGAGAGACACCTTTTGGGAGAAACTCTCTCAAGAGACCATTGAAATTTTCATTTGTTCCTCTTTCATGAGAAGCATAAGGATGGGCAAAATAGACTTCCACACCTTTTAAGTCTGACAAGCTACTGAACTCTGAGCCATTGTCCGATGTGATGGAGCGAATAGGGTACTGCGATAGTAAGCTCTTAACAGCCCTATTGATGGTTTCTGCTTGTTTATTAGCCAATTTTACAGCGATGGCCAATCGTGTTTGACGCTCTACTAAGGTCAAAATAACAGCTTCACCTTTGGTTTTCTTGCCAAGAACCAAATCAATCTCCCAATGCCCAAATTCAGAACGGTCATTGATACACTCTGGATGTTCTTCAATGGATTTTCCTAAGATTTTCGTCGTGGCCTTAGGCGTTACTTTAGACCGTTTTCGGATGCACACCATCTTAGGTAAATCAATCGGTTTAACCCTCAACAGTCCGTCTTTGATGTAACGATACACTGTCTTGGTGGAAGGGATAACTTCCAGTGGATGTTTTTCTCGGTAAGTTTGAACAAAGCTATCGACACTGTGACAGCGAGGTTTCGTTTTCAGGGCTTTCTCAAGTTCCTTGAAGAAGGTCTGGGAGCAGTACGATAGTTTATGATAAGCACTTTTTCGACGATTGGTTTCATAAACACGTTGATCACTATCTGGAAAGTAAACCGTTGAGTAGATTCGTTTCCCGTTCTTATCTTGAACCTGAGAAACACTTCCTCGTTTGATTTCACGACTGATGGTTGAGCGATGACGCCCAAGCAGACGAGCAATCTCAGAGGGGTTCTTGCCCATCTTGAGATAGGCGCTGATTTCTCCGCGTTCAGAGGCTGAAAGGTGTGAATATAAGGATTTTTTGGTAGAATGATTAGTGGACATGTTCATCTGCTTTCTATACTGAGTTGGGGAATTCTAGTATATCAGACGAGCATGTCTTTTTTGTTGCACTTCATTTTACAACACGGGGTCGTTTGGGATGCCAAAATTCTCAAAGTAAGTTCTAGTCTGTCTTAAAAACTGGAAATTAGACTGAGACAAAAAAATAAGGTAGAACTTACTATGGGACAAGTTGGTAACTAACAATGAAAAACAAACACTTAACTCTCTCTGATCGCAACGATATTCAAATAGGAATTGAACAGCTAAAAACCTTCTCAGCTATCGCTACTAAGCTAGGAAAAGACCCGTCCACAATCTCAAAAGAAGTTCGCAGAAATCGAGTGGTTAAAGAAAATTCTGTGACTTCCAATTGTGAGGCCTGCCCTCTACTCAAAAAGGCTCCTTACGTTTGTAATGCCTGTCCGAAAAAGAGAAGCAATTGTGGATACCAGAAACAGTTCTACTACGCAAAAAGAGCTCAGCTGGATTATGAAGCTAAGCTCTCAGATTCGAGAACAGGTGTTGCCCTAAACAAGGAAGAATTCTATCGCATGGACGAGATTGTCTCTTCTGCCATCAAAAAAGGACAACACCTCAACCACATCATCGCCTCAAATGAACTGTCGGCATCCAGAGCTTCTATCTACAGATACCTTGAAAAGGGCTATCTGTCCACAAAGCCTATTGATTTCCCCCGTGTCGTGAAATTCAGAAAGCGGAGAACCAGAAATCTCCAACCCATTCCTAAAACTGCTAGAGAAGGACGGTCTTACGAGGACTTCCAAGGCTTTCTTACTAAGAATGATATCAGCTACTGGCTGGAAATGGACACCGTTACTGGAAGGATTGGAGGAAAGGTACTTCTCACTTTTAACCTCTCCTACTGCAACTTTATTTTCGCTCGGTTACTGGATAATAAAACAGCTAATGAGGTCGCTAAACACCTCTACGCTATCAAGAATGACCTACACCAGAAAGAGATGAGCTTCTGCGAACTATTCCCTGTCATTCTGACCGATAATGGCGGTGAATTCGCTAGAGTAGACGATATCGAAATGGATGTTCGTGGAGAATCTAAACTCTTCTTCTGTGACCCAAATCGTTCTGACCAGAAGGGGAGAATTGAGAAAAATCACACGCTTATCAGAGATATTCTCCCTAAAGGAACTAGCTTCGATAACTTGACACAGGATGACATCAACCTAGTTTGTTCACATGTCAACAGCGTCAAACGAGCTTCTTTCAACGGAAAATCGGCTTATGAACTCTTTACATTTACCTACGGTAAGGAATTGGCAACACTTCTGGGTATCTCTAAAATTGACCCTGAGAACGTCATCCAATCACCTCGATTATTAGATAAATAATCGCTAGTTTTTATCATAAAAATTTATCAAAAATAGAAAGGAACTTGTCCCATCCTAAATTCCAGATGACTAGAACTTACTTTGAGACGTCTCAGAGCCAGCAACTTTGGTGTACCCTTTTTTTCAATATTTTCAAGCCTAAAACTCACTATTATCAGCATTTTTAGTCAAAAACAGAACTTAGTCTGAGACTAAATTCTGTTGATTTTATGCAGTTTTCTCAGAGTAACTTCTGGAAGGACGGGAACTAGAACTTACTTTGAGAATTTACCGTCGTTTGGGATGTCCTTGATGACTTTTGCTGGAATGCCACCGACGACACAGTTAGAAGGAAGGTCTTTTGTGACGACTGCACCTGCTGCAACAACGACATTGTCTCCAATAGTCACTCCTGGTAAAATAGTGACATTGCCGCCAATCCAGACGTCATTACCAATGGTGATAGGCTCTGCAATGCCCAGCTTTTCCCTACGCCCAGCAGGAGACAAAGGGTGACCTACAGTAGTAATCAAGGTGTTTAGTCCAATCATAACATTATTGTCGATGGTCACAGGAGCAATATCCAAAATCACACCGTTATAGTTGATTAAAAAGTCATCTCCGACATGGATATTTTTGCCGTAGTCGCTGTTAAAAATCGGTAAAATCTGCGGATTTTTCCCCGTTGAGCCAAGCAAGTCCACAATTGCCTTGTGGCGCTCGCTAGTCTCTAAAACGCTAATACTGTTGAGCTTTTTGACAGCCCAAAACAGCTTGGAGTTTGCGTTCATTAACCGCCTCATCTGTAAAGCGATAAGGCAGTCCTGCTTCTAGTTTTTCAAGTTCAGACATGGTCATGATGGTCATCCTCCTTGTCATGTGTGAAATAGTCGTAAATCTCTCTTGGCGTCGCAAGCGCCATCAGCTCTTGAAAGGCGACTTGTTTTTTCAAGTCTTGGTAGATGGTGCTCTCTGAAATCTCACGTTTTTGGGCGTCTGTATTGACCGTCATCACACCGTCTGTGATGGTGACAAACTGCAACTCTTCAAAGATTTGAATCATCTTGATGAGCAAGATGTCTTGGATTTTAAGGTAATGACTAAGCTCACCCAGCTTATAGCGCACGTCAAACTCTGGAAATTGATAGATGGTCTTATAGAGCTTAGCAAATTGCTCACGTGTGCCAAAACCTGTCAAGTAGTAAGGTTTTGCGATAACATTTTTAAAATAAACCGCCTCAAAGGCATGGCTCCTAAAGAGCTGGCGCAAATCCTCCTCACGCTCTGGCACAGCTTCAACGGCAACCAGACTGCTCTCTGGCTGCTCAAAAATATCTGGTACACCTTCTGGAATCATCGCTGTCTTTGCCCTACAATCAATGAGCTGCAAGCCATTGACACGAGCGTCAACCAGCATAAGTTGAAGAGTGGTCTTGCCATTCCATTCATTGATAGCCAGTGTCACAGCTAGCTCTAAGTGCTGTGCTTGCTGAAAATCAAGCAGACGACTGCCCTGATGAAAGGCAACCAAATCATAAGACACACCGCCTTGCGAGAGCTTGAGTTTCAAGTGTGCATTGTCTTGCCCCATAGTTCTCGCTTGCTCAACCGTGATGTCCTTTAGCCAAAAGACAGGTTTTGGATTGTCCATGCCAAAAGGTGCCAAGGTGTTGATGTCTCGGATAAGCTCGAGATTAAGCGACTCAAAGCGCAACTCAGCGTCCAGCTGCAGGTTTTTCTTGCGAGACATATCAAGGTGATTGTCCAAAATGTAGCGGACAAGGGTCTCCTCAAGAGCCGCTAGCTTATCCACTTCAAGGGTCATGCCAGCAGCTCCGCTATGTCCACCAAAGGCGACAAAAAGCTCACGATGCCCATCAAGCGCCGCAAAAATATCTAGCGCCTCAACACTTCTAGCGCTCCCCTTAGCCTTGCCATCGTCAATGGTCAAGACAATGACTGGCTGAGCGATTTTCTCTAGAATACGCCCTGCGACAATGCCCAAAACACCTGGGTGCCAGCCCTCTTTTGCTAGGACCTGCACCGGTTTTGACAAGTCCACCATGTCCATGGCTTCATTGTAGATGGTCTTAACGAGTGCTTTACGCTCTTCATTTTTAGCGCCAATCATCTTGGCAATGTCAGCTGCTTCCTCGTCGTCAAAGCCCGTTAGCAGTTCGATAGCAGGGTTAGGGTCGTCAAGGCGTCCAAGGGCATTGAGTTGTGGTGCGATTTGAAAGCCTATCGTCTCCTCATCAATCTCCTCTGGACGGACAGATGACTGTCTGAGCAGCTCTTGCAAGCCCATGCGCTCAGTGGTTTTTAAGACCTGCAAGCCCATTGCCACCAGCTGGCGATTTTCATCTGTCAAGCTGACCATATCCGCAATCGTTCCGATAGCAACAAGGTCTAAAAGCTCCATTGGCACCGTCTCCAAAAGAGCGCAAGCCAGCTTAAAGGCAACACCGCACCCTGCTAGATAGGAAAAAGGATAATTCCCGTCTGGGTGTTCAGGGTGCACGATGGCATAAGCTTCTGGCAATTCTTCTGGCAAGCTATGGTGGTCTGTGACAATCACATCCACCCCCTGCTCCATAGCGTAAGCAATCGCTTCGTGCCCAGCAACGCCATTATCAACCGTTAGGATGAGCGAGATAGCCTGCTGCTCAATGAAATACTTGTAGACACTTTGATTGGGACCATAGCCATCTGTAAAGCGATTTGGCAGATAGACTTGAACCTCCGCACCGAGCATTTCAAGTGCTTCTTTAGCGATAGAGGCTGATGTCATCCCGTCAGCGTCATAGTCTCCGTAGATGAGAATCTGCTCACCATTTTCAATAGCTAACCGCAGGCGACTCACTGCCTTGTCCATATCATACAAAAGATAAGGATCATGCAGTTTTGAGATGTCAAGGGTCAGAAAGTCAGTCAGCTTCTCCTCGCTATCAATCCCACGATTGTAGAGGAACTGACTCGTCATCTCATCAAGCTTGTGCGCTTTTGCCAGCTCTAAAAAAGCCTCATCAGGCGTTTTCGGGTCAAATGCCCACTCGTATGTTGCTGAAATCATTTGAAATTAAAGACCTTTCTGCTTAAAAAGTCAGCTGTTTTGGGAAAGAGCGTGTAGGCTTTGTGAGCAGCGTTTAAAAGCGGTGGTAAGTTAATCTCACGCTTGTTTTTGCCAAGGTTCGTTATGATTTTGTCTGCCACTTTCTCTGGGCTCAGTGTAAAGCGCCCAACGCTTTTGAGGTAATTGCCCGATGGGTCTGCGGTGTCAAAAAAGCCTGTGCTTATAGGACCTGGGTTGACCGTAGTCACGTAAACTTTTTTGTCCGCTAGCTCTAGGCGCAAGCTATTTGAAAAACCAATGACCGCAAACTTGCTTGCCGCATAGACCGAAGCCTTGCTCGTTGCCATAAGCCCCGCCATACTAGCGATGTTGACAATATGCCCATGACCTGTCTTTGCCATCTTCTCACCGATAAGGCGAGAAAAGAGCATAACCGCAAAGGTGTTGACCGCAAACATATCCCGAATCTCAGCGTCGGTGTAGTTTTCGTAGGTTTTAAAAGAGCCAAAGCCAGCGTTGTTGATGAGAATATCAATGCGACCAAAGCGTTGGTATAGTTGCTCAACTAGCTCTTCAACCTCTTTTTCATCTGTGATATTGCAGCTATAGAGTGCTGTTTTAGCTCGCTTGCCGTAGAGTTTTTCCAGTTTTTTCTCATCACGCCCAAGTAGGATAAGCTGGTCGCTGCTAGGGAGTTTTTTGACAATTGCCTGCGCTAAACCGCCACTGGCTCCTGTTATCAGTATTACTCGCTCTGCCATTAGATTGTAAACTCCTCTAAATCTCGAACCATGCGTGTCTCAGGGAAAATCTCTCTCGCATCCGCTTCTAGCTGCCTGCAGTCTCGCCCTAAAAAGCGAGCGCTGACATGATTTAACAGCAAACGCTTGGCTGACGCTTCCTTAGCCACTTCAGCAGCTTGAGTAGCTGTCGAGTGCCCATGCGCTCTTGCGATTTTCTCATCGCCCTTACCATAAGTAGACTCGTGGACGAGCACGTCCGCTCCCAATCCTAGACGTACGCTAGCATTGGTCTTTCTGGTATCTCCTAAAATGGTGATGACCTTGCCCTTACGAGGCTCGGAGATATAGTCTTTTGCGATAATCTCACGCCCATCCTCTAGCGTCACGTTTTCGCCATTTTTGACCTTGCCAAATAAAGGACCAAACGGCACACCTGCCGCTTTTAGCGCTTCTGCATCCAGCGTTCCTTCCAAATCTTTTTGCATGACACGGTAGCCAATGCAAAAAATAGTGTGGTCAAGCGCCTCAGCATAGACAGTGAATTTATCGGTCTCCAAAACCTTACCTAAGCTGTCTTGAGTCAACTCATGAAAATGAATATGATAAGGCAGTCTTGAGCCCGACTGACGGAGACTGGTGAGGACATAGTTTTTAATCCCTACTGGACCGTAGATATCAAGGGCGGTCTGCTCTTCATTTGCCTGAAAAGCTCGGCTAGACAAGAACCCAGGCAGTCCAAAGATATGGTCGCCGTGCATGTGAGTGATAAAAATCTTGCGCACCTTGCGTGGTTTGATGGTCGTTTCTAAAATCTGATGTTGTGTCCCTTCGCCACAATCAAACATCCAGATTTCATTGATTTCATCTTGGAGTTTGAGCACCAAGCTCGAGACATTGCGAGCCTTGGAGGGCTGTCCTGCTCCTGTTCCTAAAAATTGGATTTCCATATTAGTCCTTTCTGTCCTTGATGTAGAGGGTGGCTTGTTTGCCGTCTGATTGGTAATAACGCTGTCCGCTATAGGCTTTTGCCAAGTCTAAAAGCTCTTCATGGTTAAAGCTTGTGATTTTTATCACATCATCTTCTAAGCGCAGCACTTGCCCTAAAAGACTGTCCTCTGGCGTCTCATCCGCTAGAACGTTTTCGGAAAAATCTAGCGCTTCCATCATGATGGTGTCGTCTTTTGCATACACCACATAATGCGGGAAAATCTGTGCTAACTCAAGTAAAACAGCAGTCGAGATGGGCTCTAGCGTTTCAGAGAAAACCTGCGCCAGCTCTTTGTCTGAAACATAGGCAAAACCGTAGGACTTTCCAGATAAATTCAGACGCACAAAAGGTCTTGTTTCTTCAAAACTAGGCTGACTCGTAAAGAGCTTGAGTGCCTGTGACAAGTCAAAATAATAGTCCGTCGCTGCCTTTGGCGATTGCTTTTGATAAATCTCAGCAAAGTAAGCGTTAATCACGCTAGGCGGAGGGGTGATAAAAACGAGCTTATCAGCGTCTGATAAGTTTTTTAGGCAATTGGTCAGATAGACCTTATCAAGGCTTGTAAAGCCGCCATAACGCAACGCCAAGTCGATATAATCAGTCATAAAACGTGTCTAACCTCCATTTATTTTTAGGGGAAATGTAACCTGAAACTTCTTCTATATCTTGTGTGCCGTCAAAAGGCTCTAGTAGAGCCACCTTTTGCAGTTGATAAAGTTTGTAGAGCTCGCTTGAATTAACCTTGATAGTAAAAGGTTCAAACTGCTCACGGATTTGGTCGACAATCAAACGGCGCAGCGCTTGCTTGCTGTTTTTACCCTTAGCAGACAGGCGGATATTGGGAAATGTGGTTGCCGTCAAACTCTCTACCTTATCCATTTTATTGTAAATAGCAAGGCGAGGGATATTTGACATGTCCAACTCATCAAGGAGATTTAGGACAACCTTTTCTTGCTCAGCATGGTTGGGGTCACTGGCGTCAATGACGTGGAGCAACAAATCCACATACCTACTCTCTTCTAGCGTGGACTTAAAGGCTGCTACCAACTCCGTCGGCAAATCCTGAATAAAACCAACGGTGTCGGTCAACGTTGCTTGGAAATGTTCAGCTAGGTAGATCTGCTTAGTCGTAGCGTCGAGTGTAGCGAAAAGCTCATCGGCCTCGTATTGTTTATTGTCCGTTAGAGCGTTCATGATAGTGGACTTACCAGCATTGGTGTAGCCAATCAAGCCAATCTTAAAGGTACTGTCGTCCAAGCGTTTTTCACGACTGGTAGCTCGATTTTTAGCCACTTGCTTGAGCTGTCGCTCAATATCTGTGATTTGCTGGCGAATGGAGCGGCGATTGAGCTCCAGCTGGCTCTCACCAGGACCACGACTACCGATACCACCGGCTTGGCGACTGAGCATAACACCCTGCCCCACCAATCTAGGCAACATATACTTGAGCTGCGCTAGGTGCACCTGCAATTTTCCCTCATGACTGCGAGCACGCATGGCAAAAATATCCAAAATCAACTGCATACGGTCAATGACCTTAACCCCTAGCGCCTGCTCTAGATTGGTATTTTGCCGTGGCGTCAAGCGATTATTGACAATGACAGTATCAATTTCTTCGCTATCAACGATTTGGGCAACTTCTTGTAATTTTCCTGAGCCGATGAAGGTTTTGCTGTCATAGCGCTCACGGTTTTGGACAAAACCGTCTATGACCTTTGCCCCTGCGGTTTTTGCAAGGCTTTCTAGCTCCGCCATGGACATGTCGCTGTTTTCTTGCTCTGGGAGCGTCACTCCAAGGAGCAACACACGCTCCTCTTCTTTTTGCGTCTCAAACATCGCCTCACCTCCTTTATTGCGTAACTTTCATTATAGCATATTTCAGCTATTTACGTTTGCTTTGCTACTTGCTTTCTAAAAAATCATGCACAGCCTCTATGATAGCCTCATGACTCTCGATGTCACTGACATTATAAAAGTCCACAGACATGCGATTACGAAACCAAGTTAGCTGGCGCTTAGCAAATCGGCGGGTGTTTTGCTTAAGCTTATCAAGCGCTACATCAAGACTCACCTCGCCTGCAAAGTAGGGAAAGAGCTCCTTGTAGCCAATCGCACGGCTAGCTTGCACATCGGGATAAGTCTCGTAGAGCCACTTGGCTTCGTCAAGCAGCCCCTTCTTGACCATCTGGTCAACACGGGCATTGATACGCTGGTAAAGTTTTTCCCGCTCATCGTTTAGCCCAATGATAAGAACATCATAGTCTGGCGTTTGATTTTCCATGTCATTTCCAAAGCGAGCCAACTCCAAAGCCCGTATGGCACGCCTGCGATTAGACAAAGATATAGAAAGCCCATAAGCGCTCAGCTCTTTTTCTAAAAGAGCGTCTGACAATCCTTCTAACTCTGCTCGGTAAGCAAGAACCGCCTCTTGGTCAACCTGTCCGCCCAAGTGATAGCCCTCAATAAGGCTCTGCAAATACAAACCTGTCCCTCCGACAATAATGGGCACATGACCACGCTCAGCAATCTCACCAATCACCTGACTTGCTTCTTTGACAAAGTCAAAAGCAGAGTAAGTCTCAAACACCTCTCTGACATCAATCAAATGATGACGAGCTGCCGCCTGCTCAGCCTTACTTGCCTTCGCCGTTCCGATATCTAAATACTTGTAGACCTGCTGGCTATCCCCACTGATAATCTCACCGTCAAATATCTGTGCCAGCTCCACACCTAGCGCAGTTTTGCCTACAGCTGTCGGTCCTACCACACAAATTAATTTTTGGGACATGACTTCCATCCTTTTTTTCGTTTTTTACTTGCTATTTTCACAAGCATAGGTTACTATATATTATAACACAGATGCTGAGAGGGAGACCTTTCAATAACGAATAACCAAAAGGAGAATGATTATGGCTAAAAAATTTGCATTTGCTAAAGGTGTTGTTACAGGTGTTGCTGCTACTGCCGCTACTGTTGCAGGAGCTGTCTATGCTGTCAAAAAGACAATCATCGAACCTGAAGAAGAAAAAGCTGCCTTTATCGAAGAAAACCGTAAAAAAGCAGCTCGCAAACGCATTGCTCGCTAATATTGTCATAGTAAAAAAACCGCTGTTGCAGCGGTTTTTTTGTGCCCTCATTCTTTTTGATTTAGAGTTGTTTGGATATTTTCAGCGACAGTCCGTGGGATACCGCAGTTGACAATATCATCAATACTTGCTTTTTGGATATTGGTGAGATTTTTAAAGTGTTTCATTAAAAGTTGCTTGCGCTTTGGACCCAGCCCAGAAATGCCATCTAGCTTAGAGGAGAAAGAGTTTTTAGAGCGCACTTGACGGTGAAAGGTAATGGCAAAGCGGTGCACCTCATCTTGGATACGCTGCAGTAAAAAGAACTCCTCAGACTGTCTAGGCAGCGGCACCACCTGCAAGGGATTGCCAAAAAGCAACTCGTGCGTCTGGTGCTTATCATTTTTTTGCAGACCAGCGATGGGAATGTCTAAGCCAAGCTTATCCTCAATCACTTCTCTTGCGACATTGACCTGCCCTTGCCCTCCATCAATCACGATAAGGTCTGGCGGTGTCAAACCGTCCTTAAGCACACGGCTATACCTGCGGTAAATAACCTCACGCATACTAGCGTAGTCATCAGGACCCACCACAGTCTTAATCTTAAACTTGCGATAATCCTTCCTACTTGGCTTGCCATTGACAAAAACCACCATGGCAGACACGGGACTCGTCCCTTGGATGTTGGAGTTATCAAAAGCTTCGATACGCACGGGTTTTGGAATATTGAGCAAATCACCCAGATTTTCAATAGCACCATGCGTTTTTCGGATATCCTTTTCCAGCAAATCAAACTTTTGTTGGAGACTGACCCTAGCGTTCTTGGTCGCCAGATTGACTAGTTGCTTTTTCTCACCACGCTGGGGCTTGATGACCTTACTTTTGGCCAAAGCCTGTACCAAATCTTCATCGATGTCTTTTGGAATAAAAATTTCCTTTGGCAAAAGGTGCTTTTTATCCTGATAAAACTGACCAATGTAGGTCAAAAAATCCTCTTCAGGCTCATTGTAGTAAGGAAACATATTGACATCTCGCTGGATGAGCTTGCCATTTCGCACAAAGAAAACCTGCACGCACATCCAGCCCTTATCCACAGCGTAGCCAAAAATATCACGGTCTTTCATATCCTGATGAATGACACGCTGTTTGGTGCGCAAAAGCCCAATCGCCTCAATCAAATCCCGATACTCTGCCGCACGCTCAAACTCCATCTGAGCAGCTGCTGTTTGCATTTTATCCCGCAAGCCGTCTACGATTTTATTGTCTTTTCCGTTGAGAAAGTTTTTGACATCCTCTTTTAAGCCATCCCAATAAGCCTTGTCCGTATGGCAAATAGTATGGGCGTTACATTGCCCTAAATGATAGTAAAAACAGACCTTGTTAGCTGGATTGGTACATTTCTTAAAAGGAAAGAGGCGGTCTAACAAACGTTTAATTTCCGTTGCGGCACCCGAGTCTGGATAGGGTCCAAAATAAAGACCATCATTTTTCTTAACTTGACGTGTGATGAGTAGCCTTGGATACACCTCATCTGTAATCTTGATGTAAGGATAGGACTTGTCATCTTTTAGCTTAATGTTGTACTTGGGCATATTTTCTTGGATGAGATTAATCTCAAGCAGAAGCGCCTCTGTGTTAGAACTTGTGACAATATACTCAAAATCCTCAATCTCAGACACCAAAAGATCGGTTTTAGTGTTGTGACTGCCATGAAAATAGGAGCGCACACGATTTTTTAAATTTTTAGCCTTACCAACATAGATGATCGTTCCATTTTTGTCCTTATGGAGATAACAGCCAGGGCTATCTGGTAAAAGTTCTAATTTATGCTTAATCAGTTCATTCATGTTTTTATTATAACAAATTTTACCCAAAAGACAGCAAAAAGAGATTAGACCAGCTAATCTCTTTTTGCTTTAACGACCAAATACCTCACCAGTCCAAAACTGATAGACAAGCATAGCCATTTCTTGTGTTGTAACACGACAATGTCTTTCAAACCATTTGCTCTTCATTTGCACCAAACCGCCAAAAAGATATGTCCACAAATACTCTGCATTCGGACCTAAGTCAGCAGTGAAATAACGCTCAACGTAGGGCTGCAAGCCTTGAACATAAGTCAGAGCAATGTCATTGATAATCCAGTGCGCATTTTGCACATACAAAACCTCGATACTCTTTTGGTATTGAAGCCAGTAGTCAAAGTAAGTCTTCAATACTCCAAGCAAGTCCTCAGGCTGTCTAGAGTCAATCACATTGAAACAATCTTTATATAAATAATCTAAATAAGTCTTTAAAACATCCTCTTTTGAGGTAAAATGGCGATAAAATGTTTGGCGTGTCAAAGAAGCTTCCTCAACGATTTCCTTAATGGAAATATCTTCGAGAGGTTTTTGGTGCATCAGAGTCAACAAAGCACGGATAAACAACTCTTTTGAGCGTTGACTTCTTCTGCTAACAAGTTCAGACATCACGTTCCTCCTAATTCATATAGTACTGTGCACAATAACACAACATACTTAAAACTTTCTTAAAATAGTTCGATAATTGAAAACCCTTTACTTATTTTCGATAAGAAAACCCCACCATGGCTTGCAAGGCAGGGTTTACACATATCGACTTTACAAAGCAAGTCTAGCTTAAATCCGATTATTTAAGAGTTACGCTAGCTCCAGCTTCTTCAAGTTTAGCTTTAAGTTCTTCAGCTTCAGCAGCTGCAACACCTTCTTTAAGTACAGATGGTGCGTTGTCAACAAGTGCTTTAGCTTCTTTAAGACCTTCACCTGTGATTTCACGAACGACTTTGATAACAGCAACTTTCTTGTCACCACCAGCAGTCAATTCGATATCGAATGAATCTTTAGCAGCACCAGCGTCAGCAGCACCGTCAGCAGCAACAGCTACAGGAGCAGCTGCAGTTACACCAAATTCTTCTTCGATAGCTTTTACAAGATCGTTAAGCTCAAGGATTGAAGCTTCTTTAATTTCAGCAATAATGTTTTCAATGTTCAATGCCATTGTAGTTTCCTCCAAAATAGTTAAATGATAAAATAGGTTTGTAGCTTAAGCTACTTGAAGCATTAAGCTTCTTCTTTTGCTTCTGCAACCGCTTTGACAGCGTAAGCCACGTTGCGGACAGGAGCTTGAAGTACTGAAAGGAGCATAGAAAGCATGCCTTCGCGGTTTGGCAATTTAGCAAGAGCGTCGATTTCTTCTTTAGTAGAAACAGCGCCTTCGATTGCACCACCTTTAATTTCAAGTGCTTCAGCATCAGCAGCAAATTCGCTAAGAATTTTTGCTGGTGCAATAACATCTTCGTTTGAGAATGCTACTGCAGATGGTCCAACAAAGATGTCTTTCATCTCGTCAAGACCTGCTTTTTCAGCTGCACGAGTCAAGATAGAGTTTTTGATAACTTTAAACTCAACACCGCTTTCGCGAAGATTGCGACGAAGAACTGTATCTTGCTCAACTGTAAGACCACGAGAGTCTACAACAACGATACTTGCTGCTGCTTTCATCTTTTCAGCGACAAGTTCGACTTGTTCAGCTTTTTTAGCAATAATTGCTTCACTCATTAGTTTTACCTCCGTTTTTATTTTTGGGATAGATACAAAAAAACGTATCTACACCTAGACACGAAAATACAAAACCGTTATTTCTAAATCACGTTTTGTGCCTCGGTAGGACTATTATGAGCACCGCTCCCCTACTGTCTTAGGTCAGTTTTATTCAAAACCTTACTTAGTATATCGTGAAGTTTTTTATTTGTCAAGCTTTTTTGAGATTATTTTTGGATTTTTTTCTGACCCCGCATTGTAAAATGAAGTGCAACAAAAAAAGACATGCTCGTCTGATATACTAGAATTCCCCAACTCAGTATAGAAAGCAGATGAACATGTCCACTAATCATTCTACCAAAAAATCGTTATACTCACACCTTTCAGCCTCTGAACGCGGAGAAATCAGCGCCTATCTCAAGATGGGCAAGACCCCCTCTGAGATTGCTCGTCTGCTTGGGCGTCATCGCTCAACCATCAGTCGGGAAATCAAACGAGGAAGTGTTTCTCAGGTTCAAGATAAGAACGGGAAACGAATCTACTCAACGGTTTACTTTCCAGATAGTGGTCAACGTGTTTATGAAATCAATCGTCGAAAAAGTGCTTATCATAAACTATCGTACTGCTCCCAGACATTCTTCAAGGAACTTGAGAAAGCCCTGAAAACGAAACCTCGCTGTCACAGTGTCGATAGCTTTGTTCAAACTTACCGAGAAAAACATCCACTGGAAGTTATCCCTTCCACCAAGACAGTGTATCGTTACATCAAAGACGGACTGTTGAGGGTTAAACCGATTGATTTACCTAAGATGGTGAGCATCCGAAAACGGTCTAAAGTAACGCCTAAGGCCACGACGAAAATCTTAGGAAAATCCATTGAAGAACGTCCAGAGTGTATCAATGACCGTTCTGAATTTGGGCATTGGGAGATTGATTTGGTTCTTGGCAAGAAAACCAAAGGTGAAGCTGTTATTTTGACCTTAGTAGAGCGTCAAACACGATTTGCCATCGCTGTAAAATTGGCTAATAAACAAGCAGAAACCATCAATAGGGCTGTTAAGAGCTTACTATCGCAGTACCCTATTCGCTCCATCACATCGGACAATGGCTCAGAGTTCAGTAGCTTGTCAGACTTAAAAGGTGTGGAAGTCTATTTTGCCCATCCTTATGCTTCTCATGAAAGAGGAACAAATGAAAATTTCAATGGTCTCTTGAGAGAGTTTCTCCCAAAAGGTATTTCTCTTAACTCACTAACGACAGAAGAACTCAATCACTACGTCTCTGCTATCAATGACAGACCTAGACGACTTCACAAGTATAAAACCGCAAATATTTTGTTTGGGCTAGCCCAAACAGCTTAACCTCTGGAGCTCTAGTTATCAATGAACTTGTTGCACTTGACTTGACAAGTGGGGATTTTTTTCTGACCCAAAATTCTCAAAGTAAGTTCTAGTCTGTCTTAAAAACTGGAAATTAGACTGAGACAAAAAAATAAGGTAGAACTTACTATGGGACAAGTTGGTAACTGACAATGAAAAACAAACACTTAACTCTCTCTGATCGCAACGATATTCAAATAGGAATCGAACAGCTAAAAACCTTCTCAGCTATCGCTACTAAGCTAGGTAAAGACCCGTCCACAATCTCAAAAGAAGTTCGGAGAAATAGGGTGATAAAAGAGAACTCTAGTACTTCCAATTGTGAGGCCTGCCCTCTACTCAAAAAGGCTCCCTACGTTTGTAATGCCTGTCCGAAAAAGAGAAGCAACTGCGGATACCAGAAACAATTCTACTACGCAAAAAGAGCTCAGCTTGATTACGAAGCTAAGCTCTCAGACTCGAGAACAGGTGTTGCCCTAAACAAGGAAGAGCCGAATTCTATCGTATGGACGAGATTGTCTCTTCAGCCATCCAAAAGGGACAACACCTCAACCACATCATCGCCTCAAACGAACTTTCGGCATCCAGAGCTTCTATCTACCGATACCTTGAAAAAGGCTATCTGTCCACAAAGCCCATTGATTTCCCCCGTGTCGTGAAATTCAGAAAGCGGTGAACCAGAAACCTACAACCCATTCCTAAAACTGCCAAAGAAGGACGGTCTTACGAGGACTTCCAACGCTTTCTCACAGAGAAAGGAATCAGCTATTGGCTGGAAATGGACACCGTTACTGGAAGGATTGGAGGAAAGGTACTTCTCACTTTTAACCTCTCCTACTGCAACTTTATTTTCGCTCGGTTACTGGATAATAAAACAGCTAATGAGGTCGCTAAACACCTCTACGCTATCAAGAATGACCTACACCAGAAAGAGATGAGCTTCTGCGAACTATTCCCTGTCATTCTGACCGATAATGGCGGTGAATTCGCTAGAGTAGACGATATCGAAATGGATGTTCGTGGAGAATCTAAACTCTTCTTCTGTGACCCAAATCGTTCTGACCAGAAGGGGAGAATTGAGAAAAATCACACGCTTATCAGAGATATTCTCCCTAAAGGAACTAGCTTCGATAACTTGACACAGGATGACATCAACCTAGTTTGTTCACATGTCAACAGCGTCAAACGAGCTTCTTTCAACGGAAAATCAGCCTATGAACTCTTTACCTTTACCTACGGTGAGGAAGTGGCAACACTTCTCGGTATCTCTAAAATTGACCCTGAAAACGTCATCCAATCACCTCGATTATTAGATAAATAATCGCTAGTTTTTATCAGAAAATAATTTCAAAATAGAAAGGAACTTGTCCCGTCCTAAATTCCAGATGACTAGAACTTACTTTGAGACGTCTCAGAGCCAGTAACTTTAGTGTACCCTTTTTTCAATATTTTCAGGCCTAAAACTCACTATTATCAGCATTTTTAGTCAAAAAAGAACTTAGTCTGAGACTAAATTCTGTTGATTTTATGCAGTTTTCTCAGAGTAACTTCTGAAAGGACGGGAACTAGAACTTACTTTGAGAATTTACCATTTTTTTCTGAAGATGTTATCAATACAGTTTATTCAAAAAACGCCAGCCAACAGCTAGCGTCTTTTAGTTTGTCAACTGTCAACATGACCCCTGCCGGAATCGAACCAGCAACTACTCCTTAGGAGGGAGTTGTTATATCCATTGAACTAAGGGGTCTAGTAAAAAATCTGCCAAAAGGCAGATTTGATACAAGAGTATCAGAATTATTTACGGATTTCTTTGATACGAGCTGCTTTACCTTGCAATGCACGCAAGTAGTAAAGTTTAGCACGGCGTACTTTACCGTAACGAACCACTTCGATTTTGTCAACACGTGGTGTGTGTACTGGGAAAGTACGTTCTACACCGATACCGCTTGAAATTTTACGAACAGTGTACATTTCTGAGATGCCTTGACCTTTACGAGAGATAACAACACCTTCAAAAATTTGGATACGTTCACGTGTTCCTTCGACAACTTTTGCGTGTACACGCACAGTGTCACCAGGGCGGAATGATGGGATGTCAGTACGAAGTTGACCTTCTGTCAAACTTTGGATCAATGGATTCATTATTTTTTCTCCTTCTCTTGCTAATCATAAAGTTCTTGTCCCAGCGGATTAGCCGTTTTTTGTGTGTCCATTACACACTCTTAGTAGTATATCATACCCAGTTATTTCTGTAAAGCAAATGGAAGAAAATAACCGATACAAATCGCTAAAAAGCCAAAAACATAGGTCATAGCCAGATAAATCACTAGATTTTTAGGGCTTTTAAAAAGCGCTAGCAGTTCAGCTTGAAAGGTAGAGTAGGTGGTCAAACCACCGCAAAAACCTGTCGCAAGAATGGTGTAAGCTGGACTGTCTGGTACACAACGGTAAACGAAACCAAGACAAAAACAGCCCAGCATATTTACCAAAAAAGTACCTAGATAGACACGCTGCCTGTTGAGCCTTGATAGAAAAAAGCGTAAAAGTGCCCCGATAGCACAGCAAAGCATCATATAAATAACAATCACTGTCTACCCTCCACGCTCGTAAGCAAGCAATAAGACAAGTAAGCAACAACTAAACCACCAACGATTATCAAAAAACTATAAAAGCCAAAAGCGAGATAATTACCCGCCCTTAGCAGCTTGAATAAATCCAGCATGGCACTTGAAAAGGTAGTGAAACTGCCACAAAAGCCAGTGCCCAGTGCTAGCTGCAAAGAAGATGATAGCCCTTTTTGACTTAGATAGCCCTTGACAAAAAAGACCAAGAGAAAGGTTCCTAGGTAATTTACAAGGAGCGTACCTAGCGACAAACCAGCTAAAGTCGGCAGGTAAAGTCCTAGTAAATAACGTGCCAAACCACCAAGAGTAGCGCCGACAAAGACAGCACTACTTTCTTTTAATTTAATCATGTAACTGTTTTTCCTGATAGAGACGTGATTGTTTCATGATGTCCGAAAAAGTCGCAACGACTGCTTCTTCAAAGTCCTTGTTTGTAACACGTGCGGCAACTTTTTCAAGGATAGCTTCCTCACGTTCTTTGTCAAAAACTGCCTTGCCTGTTGCTTTTTTGTAAGCGACAACTTCAGAAACAAGTTGCATGCGCTTCTCTAGCAGAGCGACCAAGTCATTATCAAGCACATCAATGGCTTTTCGTGTGTCTGTGAGATTCATGTTTGTGATGTCCTTTCTTCTGGAAGATTTTAAACCCAATAAGGGCAAGTCCGCCAATCACGATAATAGCAACTAGCAGTTTGATATTACCTCGTAAAATAGCCGTTCCGCCTAACGTATAGAGAAGACTTAGAGGCGCTAAGCCTACACTCGCCAACAGCAGCCGCTCTCTAAAGCTCAACTTCATCTCGACGATACGATAGTTGACTAAAATGGTAGGGACAATGGGAAAGATATAGCCAAGCGCAATAGCTAACTTGGGGTCTGGGAGTTTGTCCAAGGTTTTGAGGTGTTCATTGACCTTTGAATCCTGCCTAGAGAGGGGCAAGACCTTTAAGATTTGGATTAAGCCAAAGTTACCAAGAAGATTAGCCGTCAGGGTCATGGCAAAGCCAATAAAAGGACCAAAAGTCATCCCATTAAAAATCGCAAAGGCAGCATTGGACATAAAGGGAATGGCTGCAGTCACTGCTGTCAGCAAAGTGAGAATAGTAAAATTCGTCCATGTGGGTGAGCGAAAACGCTGTAAAAAATCCGTGATACTCTTTGACGTTTCGCTCAGATTTAGCAATTTGTCCCAGTTATGAATGAGATAAATGCTGGCATAGCTCACCACCAAGAGGAGCCCAAAAATAATCAGCAGCCGCTCAATCCATTTGTAGGGGAGTTGAAAACGTTTTTTTGTCATAAGCGTATAAAAAACTATGAGTTTTTTGCCCTAAAGCTGACAACTCATAGCTAGCTCCCTCTATCCTAGCTTAGCAGATAAGGTTTCTGCAAAAGCTTCTAATTTCTCAATATCCTCATCTTCAGCTGCTAGGTCGACTTTGACACTCTCAGCGCCTTTTTCAGCACCTGTTTGTGCGAATTGCTCTTCAAAGTCATCAACAGCCTTACAGAAATAATCGTAGAAGGTATCTCCAGAGCCGACCACACCGTAGATTTTCCCTGATAAGTCAAGGTCTGCTAAATCTTCATAAAGGTCGACAATCTCATCTGGCAGATCACTATCGCCATAGGTGTAAGTGGCTACAATGGCAAGGTCTGCGTCCTCAAAGTCACTAGCGTCAACGGTTGTACACTCATCAACCTCAACGTCGTGCCCAAGCTCTTCTAGTTTCTGTCCGACGATATCTGCGATTTCTTCTGTATTACCAGTCATGCTGGCGTAAATAATTTTTGCTAAAGCCATAAGTTCCTCCCTATTATTAGCTCTATTTTAGCATAATTTCAGTTGATTTGACAGTTTATTTTAAGAAAGGCTGATAATTTTCTAAAAGTCCCGTGTTGTAAAATGAAGTGCAACAAAAAAGACATGCTCGTCTGATATACTAGAATTCCCCAACTCAGTATAGAAAGCAGATGAACATGTCCACTAATCATTCTACCAAAAAATCGTTATACTCACACCTTTCAGCCTCTGAACGCAGAGAAATCAGCGCCTATCTCAAGATGGGCAAGACCCCCTCTGAGATTGCTCGTCTGCTTGGGCGTCATCGCTCAACCATCAGTCGGGAAATCAAACGAGGAAGTGTTTCTCAGGTTCAAGATAAGAACGGGAAACGAATCTACTCAACGGTTTACTTTCCAGATAGTGGTCAACGTGTTTATGAAATCAATCGTCGAAAAAGTGCCTATCATAAACTATCATACTGCTCCCAGACATTCTTCAAGGAACTTGAGAAAGCCCTGAAAACGAAACCTCGTTGTCACAGTGTTGATAGCTTTGTTCAAACTTACCGAGAAAAACATCCACTGGAAGTTATCCCTTCCACCAAGACAGTGTATCGGTACATCAAAGACGGACTGTTGAGGGTTAAACCGATTGATTTACCTAAGATGGTGTGCATCCGAAAACGGTCTAAAGTAAGGCCTAAGGCCACGAAGAAAATCTTAGGAAAATCCATTGAAGAACGTCCAGAAACTATTACTAATCGCTCTGAATTTGGACATTGGGAGATTGATTTGGTTCTTGGCAAGAAGACCAAAGGGGAAGCTGTTGTCATGACTCTAGTAGAGCGTCAAACACGATTTGCCATCGCTGTAAAACTGGCTAATAAACAAGCAGAAACTATCAATAGGGCTGTTAAGAGCCTACTATCACAGTACCCTATTCGCTCTATCACATCGGACAATGGCTCAGAGTTCAGTAGCTTGTCAGACTTAAAAGGTGTGGAAGTCTATTTTGCCCATCCTTATGCTTCTCATGAAAGAGGAACAAATGAAAATTTCAATGGTCTCTTGAGAGAGTTTCTCCCAAAAGGTGTCTCTCTTAACTCACTAACGACAGAAGAACTCAATCACTACGTCTCTGCTATCAATGACAGACCTAGACGACTTCACAAGTATAAAACCGCAAATATTTTGTTTGGGCTAGCCCAAACAGCTTAACCTCTGGAACTCTAGTTATCAATGAACTTGTTGCACTTGACTTGACAAGTGGGGATTTTCTAAAAGTTTTGCTTTTAGTACTTCTTTTTGGTCTTGATTGATAAAGGCAGCGTCAAGCGCCATTTGATTGTAGGTGAAAAAGTCAGCTGGTTTTGTGCCAAAATAGTCATGAAAGAGCTGGTATTCCTTTGTTAAGGTCGTATCAGAGACGGTGCGGTTATCGGTATTGATACTGAGTTTAGCACCAGCCTTGACCAAGTCTAGATAAGGAAAATCAGCTATTGTCTGTGCAGCTTTGGTTTGGAGGTTGCTGGTTAGGCATAGCTCTGCAGTCACTCCAGCCTCGACAAATGCCTCTAAAATCTCTGGCTCTTGGCAAATGGCTGTCACATGTCCCATGCGTTTGATACCCAGCGCGATACTGTCTGTGATGTGGTTTGGACAGCCACACTCGCCAGCGTGAAAGGTCATAGGATAGCCTAGCGATTGCGTATAGGCGATGAGTTCTTTAATCTTTTCTGGAGGAAAACCGTGCTCATCTCCGGCAAAGTCAAAACCTACAAAACCATCAGCAGCCAGCTCTGCTATTTCCTCAAAAAGCGCTTCGGTAAGTGTCACGCTAGACTGACGCATGCCACAGGCTAGACACTTAGCAACGATACCAAACTCTTCTTGGGCGTCCTTGAGACCAGCGACCACGCCTTCTATGGTTTCCTTGGCAGTAAGCCCCTCATCCATTGAGAGCTCTGGGGCAAATCGCACCTCGATATAGAGGACATTTTCACTCGCAGCTTGTCTCGCTACGTCATAGGCAGCTAGGCGCAGCGCTTCCTTGGTCTGCAAGAGCGGACGCATAAAGTCAAAGGTTTTGAGATAATCCACTAGACTAGTCGCATCCTTAGGAGCGGTGATACGCTCTTTTAAATCAGCGTCACTCTCTGGAAGCGTCACATCCGCCATTTTAGCCAACTTGCGAATCACAGGAATGGACAAAGAGCCATCTAAATGACAATGTAGTTCTGCTTTTGCTAAAGCGTGAAAATCAATCGCACTCACACTATATCCTCCGTCTCAATAGTATATTGTTTCTATTCTAACAAAAATAAGGATTATTTCAAGGGGAAAACTACTCAAATGAGGACTTCTCTCATAATATCTCGCTTTATTTGTGGTATAATGAATAGAACTGCTAGTTAGAAAAGAGAATTGTATGTTTCAAGAGATTTTAGCACAAATACAAAACTATCACACCATCATCATTCACCGTCACATGAAACCAGACCCAGACGCTCTAGGCAGCCAAGTGGGGTTAAAAGAGATTATCAAGCATAATTTCCCAGATAAGCGTGTCCTTGCAACAGGCTACAACGAGCCTAGTCTGTCTTGGGTAGCACAAATGGACGAGGTCGCAGACAGCGACTACAAGGACGCCTTGGTCATTGTGACAGATACAGCAAATACTCCTCGCATTGACGATAAGCGCTATACCAAAGGGGCATTTCTGATTAAGATGGACCACCATCCAAACGATGATGTCTACGGTGACATCTGCTATGTCGATACGACCGCTTCAAGCGCTAGTGAGATTATCTGTGATTTTGCACAGACTGTAGGACTTGGTCTGTCTGATGAGGCAGCACGCCTGCTCTATACGGGTATTGTTGGGGATACGGGGCGCTTTCTCTACCCTGCAACTACCTGCAAGACGCTTGCTATTGCAAGTTTTCTGCGTCAGTTTCAGTTTGATTTTGCCGCTTTGTCACGTCGGATGGATTCCTTTTCACTCAAGGTGGCAAAATTGCAGAGCTACGTCTTTGACCACCTCGAGATTGACCCAACTGGTGCTGCTCGTGTGCTCTTGACCCAGGAAACGCTCAAACACTTTGATGTGACTGACGCTGAGACAGCTGCTATTGTTGGTGTGCCTGGAAAGATTGACAGCGTTGAGACCTGGGCGATTTTTGTGGAGCAGGCTGACGGGCATTATCGTGTGCGCCTGCGTAGTAAGGAAAAGGTCATCAATACCATCGCTAAGCGCCATGACGGCGGTGGACATCCTCTAGCTAGCGGTGCCAACTCCTACAGCCTCGCTGAGAATGAACAGATTTTCCAAGAATTAAAGGATTTATTTGCCTAGAAAAAAGCCATTGCTTTTAGCAATTGGCTTTTTATAAGGTCTCAAGAGCAACTAGTGTCACTAGCGTAGCGTCATAGTAGGACTGTTCAGACAGCTTGGTCATGAAAATATAGCGATTTTCCTCGACCAATTTTTGATAGTCTGTGTTTTGGCTGCCAGCGTAAAGCAGCGGCGCTGAAAAACTGCCCGCATTTTGCTTGGTGAGGGCGTGTCCTGCTAGGTCGTAGCCAGCGTAGACATGGTTTTTACTCATGAAAAAGGTCATCATCTTGCCTAACACCTGCTGACTTTTAGCGTCCTTGCTGTGGGCTAGATTGTAAGGCAAACGACAGGCGTTGTAAGAATAACTACCGTCAAATTCATTTGCCACGTCATTGCTTGAAGCGATCTTGACATTGTCGTCCTCCAGCCAGATAAAGTCAGGCACTAAGCCCGTCTTGACCTTTTGACTAACGAGGGTCAATTTGTCAAGCATGTTATCCTTGATGGTCAGCCAGCGCTCGTCTCCTGACAGCTCATAAAAACTGCTAAACTGCTCAGGAAGTACATCTGATGTTCGGACGAGATTGTAATACTTGCTGTCTTTTGTCGCCCAATTGCCTACCGTTAATACTTCCTGTGTGCTGTTGTAATTATAAGCCAAGATGTCTGCAAGCAAGCGCTTCGCTTGCTTTTTATATTCCTCATCATTCCAAAGATTAGCCGCTCGGATAAGCGCATAGGCGATATAGAGGTCGCCGTCTGTTGCGTTGCTTTTTTGAGAGGTCTCTTTTTGCCCAGAGATGATTTGTCGCCAAGACATGAGCTGGCTACTTCCATCACGGTGACTAAGATAGTAATGATAGAGATGATTAAACTGACTTTTGCTGGCTAAACCCTCCTCGGCTGCCTCAACAGAAATCAACATCCCATAGCCCTGCGCCTCTGACAAAACGACATCTTTTGTCTCGTCGTTTGTCGTTTTAATATATGCTGTATCACCCTTTGTCACCAAAAATTGTTGCGTCCATTCCTTGTAGAGATTGGACTTTAGCACTTTGTCATTGGTCTGTCTCGCTCGTAGAAAAATCACGGCGAGTAAGACCAGTGCTATAATAAACCAAATAAATCTAAATTTCGTTCTCCTCATAACTTCCTAACCTGAAAAGCGTTTTGTTTTCACCCATTTTGTCCCGTCACGCTGCAAAAGCTTGTCTAAGCAAAGGGATATCAGGGCATCAATCGATACGATAATAAATAACTGTGAATAGGTAAAATAAGCAAGCAAGGCTATCCAAAGTTGATGAGACGTTGCCTGCCCAAATTGCGTTGCCATCGCTAGATGAATCTGCAAAAGGTAAATCAAAATCATCAGTAGCCAATTAAAAAACAACATCTGCTCCAGATAGAGATTACTGCCGTTAAAGGTAAAAGGCAGTGTCACCTCATCGTTAAATTGTCTGACAACAAGTGCGATGAGATTTGACGCAAAGATGATATTTGATAGGACAATAGCGGCATTAAACCAGAAGAAGGTACAAGTATAGTAGACAACTTCTAGCTTGACCCGCCAATTGCTGGGTCTAAAGAGATGACAAATATTTTTGAAAACCACCTCGTAATTGCCTTTTGCCCAGCGTTTTCTCTGCATGTAGTAGGTTTTTAGCGTCTCTGGCTCTTGCTGAAAAGCTTCTGAATTGTAGGCGAGAGCGATGAGCTTACCTTTTTCCATAATCTTAAAGGAAATGTCGGTGTCCTCTGTCAAAGCTCCCGAACTCCAGCCACCAATACTCTCAACAAAAGCTTTTTCAATGAGAAAATTCGTCCCTGGAATACGTCCAATTTTAAACAAATGCCAACTGCCCACATGCTGCACACGCTGTGTGGTGATGATTTCTTGATTGATAAAGCGGGTCAAGAGATTTTGCTTAGCGTTGCGGGTTTTATTGCGCCCAAAAGCAGCCACATAGTCGTCTTTATTTTCCAAAATCTTTTTGACCAGAAAATAAAGCGCATTTGCCTCTGGCATGGCGTCTGCGTCGTAGACAGCGATGTAGTCGCCCTTTGCCAACTTTAGCGCATCGTTTAAGACACCAGCTTTTCCGCCTGTGCCTTGACGCTCGATTAGACGAATGGTGTGACCTTTGTACTTGGCGTCCGCCTTGACACGCTCCATCTCTGAAAAGGTCGCATCGCTACAGTTATCTGCAAACAGCAAAACTTCCATGGCTTCTTTAGGTTAATTCATCTCCAAAATCGCACGCATGGTTTTTGCAATGACCACTTCTTCATTGTGCGCTGGCACAACAACACTAATCATCGGATATTCTTCTAGTGGCGATAGGTCAACGTCAAACCTGCTGTGCTTGAGCCAAAAATGGGTGGCAGAAGAAAGAGTCAAGAGTGCCCAAAAAAGAGACAACCAGATAGACACCAAGGTCACTATGTATGATAGAAAGCTCGCTAATCATGCTTCACCGCCTTAAAGTGATGATTGACCCGATTGTAAATCACTAGATAACAAATAGCGAGCACGCAAAAATTCAGCGCAAAGAGGATACTGACAATCCACACCAGAACATGAAATACCTCAACTAACATCTGCTACTCCTTTCAATATTCTACGATTAAGTCGGTCTCTAGCATGCGCTTTAGCAAATGCTGTACTTTTGAAAAGGACATCGTATCCGTATCAAATGAGCTCCTCATACGGATAACAGCGCTCTGGTATTGCAGGCTGTGATGACTGCTTTTATTGATAAACAGCTCTGTTTGCAATTGAGGAAGCAAAGACTGACGGATAAGTTTCTCATAGTCCTTACTATCATCTGTCGATAAAATCAAAAAATCACCGTCTGAGAGATAGTAGACACTGTCTTCTAAACCGACAAAGCGCTCCAGAGTATCCACCGTGTGCTTAATCATACGGCGGTATTCCTTGGAGTGCACTTGATAAAAATAGTCATTATGCGCCCAATGAACGAGACTAATCTGCAGGTGACTCCCTGAAATCCTCGTCTCCTCAAGCAAGACCTTATAGGCAGCTTCAGCCTGCTTTTCCTTTGTAGTGACCTTAGAGACTCTCGTGTGGTAATAAGCCACCAAGCAATTGCCTAGCGTCAATGCCAAGGGAAAGCTAATCACCAGCAAAAAAAGAGACATGCCTGCCATAAAGCTCACACCAGACAGTAAAATCATAACCGCAAGAGCTATGGATAAAAGCGTCAACCACGCAATTAAGAGCGTACTCAAGAAAAGATTGCTCACTAAAGCCAAGGCAAGTAGGCAAAGCAAACTCGACAAAAAAGGCTTATCCACCAAAAAGTCATAAATGAGCAAAAACAGTAATCCAGCCGATAAGACCACGCTCTCTATTAACAAATGTCTTTGCTTATTCATCACTCACCCCACTTGCAAAATCTAGCGGGCGCTCAGCTCGTCCAAAATGATAGGCTAGTGCCTGTGTGATACGCTCTGACGCACAGCCATCTCCATAAAGATTTTGCGCCCTTGCCATACGATTGTAGCACTCTCTGTCACCCAAGAGTTCTCGCATAGCACTTTTAATCGTTTCCTTGTCAGTACCAACTAAACGCAAGGTGCCTGCCTGAACACCTTCTGGGCGCTCTGTTTCCTTACGTAAGACAAGGACAGGCTTACCAAGTGACGGCGCTTCTTCTTGCACACCGCCTGAGTCGGTCATGATAAAATAGCTGCGCCGTGCGATATTATGAAAATCAACCACATCAAGCGGTGAGATGAGATGGATATGCTCAACGCCATCTAGCATTTGCTTAGCTAGCGCTTGCACATTGGGATTTGGATGTACTGGAAAGACAATCTCCAAGTCCTCATACTCTGCGCTCACCTCATAGATAGCTTCAAACACCTCTTTCATAGCGTCACCATGACTTTCTCTGCGATGCATGGTCAATAAAATAAAGCGTTTGTTGGCGTCCAACCTGTCAAACAGCTCATGGTGATAAGAGTCGCTGATAGTCAGAGACAGAGTGTCTATCACTGTATTTCCCGTCACAAAGATAGCGTCTTGGCTTCGTCCTTCTTGCAGGAGATTAGCTCTACTTTTAGCAGTTGGTGCAAAGTAGACATCACACATAGCGTCGGTCAACTGGCGATTCATCTCCTCTGGAAAGGGGGAGAGCTTGTCCCAAGTGCGAAGCCCAGCCTCGACATGCCCCAGCTTAATGTGATTGTAAAAAGTCGCTAGACTAGCAGCAAAAGCTGTCGCTGTATCACCGTGAACCAAAACCATATCAGGCTGTTCTTTTTTGAGCACAGCGTCCAATTTCTCAAGAATGACTGTCGTCACATCCACCAAACTCTGGCGCTCACTCATGACATCCAAATCATAATCAGGCACTATCCCAAACACCTGACACACCTGGTCAAGAAGTTCCCTGTGCTGTGATGTCACCACAACCTTGGTCTCAAATAAATGCTTTTCCTTTTTCAACTGAAAAATTAAAGGAGCCATCTTAATGGCTTCTGGTCGTGTCCCAAAAACAACCATCACCTTCAAACGTTTTTCAGAAGACATAATGACCTCTCTTTCATTTGTTTATAATGTTATAGTAACAATCTCTTATTGTTACACAAGTTTATTTTAATGAGATGAAAAAGAGATTAAAAACATTAAAGTAATGTTAAAGTAATATTTCATTTATTTTTGAAGTGACTTTTCCTTATCCGTCAAAAAATTCGCTAAAAAGACTTGTCAAGTCTGGCAAGTTTTGATAGAATGTAATAGTTAATAAACTATGGCTCACAAGAGCTATGGCAGAAAGGAAAATTGTTAAACATGAAAAAAGATATCCATCCAGAATATCGTCAAGTTGTCTTCATGGACACTACTACTGGCTACAAGTTCCTTAGCGGTTCAACAAAATCTTCTAAAGAAACTGTTGAATTTGAAGGTGCTGAATACCCACTTATCCGTGTTGAAATCTCATCAGATTCACACCCATTCTACACAGGTCGTCAAAAATTCACTCAAGCAGACGGACGTGTGGATCGTTTCAACAAAAAATACGGTCTCAAATAAGCAAAATCATTTGCTACTTAAATGTGCTAATACAAAACTCGTTTCTTCTACGGAAACGAGTTTTTTTACTTCTACTTATCAAAAAAGACTAGAAGCTAATACCTCTAGTCTTTTAAGTTCTCTTTAGTGGGCAACCATTTCTTGGGCAATGTCGTGTCCTGAGAGTTTTTCAGGATAGTAGGTTGGCCAGTTGTCCATTTCTTTTAGGACGTCGTCTTGGCTGGTGCTGCCCCAAAAAAGGTGGAAATGCGCAGCTGTTTGTGGTTTGATACCGTGGTCACTAAACTGGACGTACTTGAATTCGCCAGCGTCTTTATCCTCTGTTTCAAAGAGGTAGCGAACACCTCGGTTGCCTTTTTTATACTTCAAGATTTTGTAGCCGACATATTTATATGTAAAGGTTTTCTTTTCACCGTTTTGTGTAAAGGTGATGGTGTTTTTGCTACCATCAATGCTGATATTGGTAACATCTGTCTTGTAACCTGTTGTGTAGTAGGCTTTGTACTCTTCGGCAGTTTTATCTTTATTGAGTTTTGCCTTGTAGTCCCAGACTTGATCAAGTGTGCCGTCCTCAAGATAAGGATAAACAGACTGCCAATTACCACTCCAGTCAGACAGGGTGCGGTTTTTAACAGCACTTGTCTTAAAGTAGCCATTTTCAACTGTTTTTTCGCTTGCGTCAGACTCTGCCTTAATCTCTTTACCCTTGACAGATGTTGTCTTTTGAAGGGCTTTGAGGTTTGATTTCATGATAGAGATGTAAGACTCACCTGCTTTTTCTTGCTTACTGGTTAGGCTCTCAATGGGGTTGAGCACCGCTGTTTTGACACCTGCTTCATCCGCCAAGGTTTTAGCGACTTTACTTGAGGCTGTTTCCTCAAAGTAAATGTACTTGATGTCGTATTTTTTGATGTATTTTGCAAGCTCTGCTAGGCGTTTTGCGGTTGGTTCCGTCTCAGGGCTAACACCTGTGATAGCGATTTGATTGAGCCCGTAGTCAAGAGCAAGGTAAGAAAAGGCTGCGTGCTGTGTAACAAAGCTTTTTTGTTTGGCTTTTGAAAGCGCTGTTTCATAGCTCTTGTCCAGCGCTTCTAGCTTGGTGATATAAGCGGCAGCGTTTTTAGTAAAGGTTTCTTTCTTGTCTGGATAGGCTTTAATCAAGCCGTCACGGATATTTTCAACGACAGTTTTGGCACGTTTTGGAGAGAGCCAAACGTGAGGGTCGTAGGCGTGGCTGTGGCTTTTACCGCTTTCTTCGTGCTCTTCTTCGCTACCAGCTAAAAGGAGCATATCGCCTGTGCCTTTGATAAACTTCGAGCTGTCGCCGACCGTTTTCTTGACAGAGCTCACCCAAGTCTCCATGTTATCATCCATGTAGACAAAGCTATCCGCCTTTTGAATCTTGGCAACGTCCTTTGTGGAAGGCTCGAAATCATGCGGTTCTGTCCCCGCCTTAATCAAAAGAGACACGTCTCCCTCATCTCCCATGACTTCCTTGGTAAACTCGTAGACAGGGTAAAAGGTGGTCACTACCTTTATCCTATCGTCTGCGTGGCTTGTTTTGCTAAAGGCAAGCGACACGCCAAGAACCAATGTCATAGCAGTCAGTAAGCATACTAATTTCCTTCTCATGGTTTTCCTTTCCTCATTAGGTCAAGTATATACTTAACTAGTTAATTGTTTACTGGTTAATTATATCATGATTTTTGGAAATTTCAAGCCCTGATGTCAAAAAAGATAAGTCTTTTTTAAGTATCATTCTCCTGTTGCCATGTTTTAATGTCTAAGACACGATTCGCCACATGCTCGATAAAGTAATAATCGTGGCTAACAAAAACTGGCTCTATAATATCTGTAGTGGGTAACGCCACCTCAGAGGTTATAGGGCTTTTTATCTGTATGAAAAAAGTCCCATAAGACTTATAATGAAAAGCGACTAAACCATCATTAGGAGGTACTTATGGAACATATTAAGAATAGCACAAAACTCATTGGAATCAAAGACTTAAACATCAAAATATCAATTGTTCTCAAACATCAGACTCACATCGAGATAAGAGCCGAGCTGGATTATCCCGCTCCAGCCTGTCCTCATTGTCAAGGAAAGATGATCAAATACGATTTTCAAAGACCTGCCACCATCCCAATCTTAGACGTCCAAGGCATGGCAACTGTCCTAAAACTCAGAAAGCGGCGCTTTCAGTGTAAAGCGTGCCGTAGGGTTTCTGTCGCCAAAACTAGCCTGGTCAAGAAACATTGCCAAATCTCACAGCCTGTCTGGGCGAAAATCACTCAGCTCCTCATCGAAAAACAGACCAACACAGACATCGCAAGACGCCTCCACGTCTCTGTTTCTACCGTCCAGAGGCAGCTGAACGCTTTCACTTTTAAGGACAACTTTGAGACTTTACCAGAGGTCTTGAGCTGGGATGAATTCGCAAGAAACAAGGGAAAGTTGGCTTTCATTGCGCAAGATTTTAAGACCAAGAAAATCATTGCTCTTCTTGAAAACAATCGCCAAACAACCATCAAAAACCACTTCTACAAGTATTCCAGACAGGCTAGGGAGAAGGTCAGAGTGGTCACAGTAGACATGTCGGGAGCCTACATTCCCATCATCAGGAAACTATTTCCAAAGGCTGAGATTGTTCTTGACCGTTTCCACATCGTGCAGCACCTTAGTCGAGCCATGATGACCACTCGCATTGCCATCATGAAGGCATTTGACAAGACATCTCTGCCTTACAGAGCCATGAAAAATCATTGGAAAATTCTGCAAAAAGACAGCAGGAAGCTCTCCGACAAGGCTTTCTACTCTAGAATCTTTCGTCAAACGCTGACGCCTAGAGAAATTGTCCAGAAAACCTTAGCTTTTTCGCCTGAGTTACGCTATTACTATGAACTTTACCAGCTACTGCTCTTTCATTTTCAAGAGAAGCGTGTCAAGGCTTTCTTTGGACTCATTCACGACAATTTGGGTACTGTCAACGCAAGTTTTTCAAGAGTTTTTCGGACTTTTCTAAAGCACGAAACTTATATTACCAACGCTCTGAAGCAACCTTATTCCAATGCCAAACTGGAAGCCACTAACAAGCTTATCAAAGACATCAAACGGCAAGCGTTTGGATTTCGTAACTTTAAGAACTTTAGAACCAAGATTCTCATCACTCTGAACATACAAAGAGAGAGAACGAAAATCGTTCTCTCTCGCACATAGCTTTTCATCACCCACTACAGTTGACAAAGAGCCCAAAAGGCTCTATAATTTCTGTAGTGGGTAAACCCATCTGGAAATTATGGAGCCTTTTCGTGTATAGAAAAACATACTAAGATTAGTAGTGAAGAAATCTCCGACGGGAGATAGTACTCACTACTTTTTTCATTCTCAAGATGATAAAGTAGAGGTGTCTTGTTAAGTCGAGAACTCTTTTGACGCTAGACGTCGCATCAAAAACTGGCAAGACACCTGTTTTAGAAAGAATGTTATCAAAGTATGTGGGACGCCTGACGTCGAGTATTGAAAATGACATCACTAAAACAAGGAATCATTCAAGACAAAGAGGTAATATCATGCGTGCAGTTTTTGGGATTGATGTGAGTAAGGCAAGTTCAGAAGTGGCCATTCTAGTCAATGGTGAGAAAGTTCATGGCTATACCATGTCCAATGACGCCTTAGGCTTTGCTCGGCTACTTGGCGATTTGAGAACCGTCCATAAGCCAGAAATCATCTTTGAAGCAACAGGTGTCTATTCTCGTCGTCTTCAAGCTTTTCTGGATGAACATGGCTACGCTTATATACGACTCAATCCCTTAGAAGCCAAGAAGCAACTGGATAGCTTGCGTGTGCGAAAAACAGATCAAATTGACGCTGAAAAACTGGCTCAGTCTCAGTTTGTACTGAATCGTAAACCGACATATGTCCAAGAAGAAGTCTACCAAAACTTGCGGGATCTCAGCCGTTTCTATCAGAACTTAACCGAGGACATCGTTCGGGCTAAAAATCGCCTACACAAGGTCTTACAAGTCACTTTTCCAGAGTTGGAAACTATCTTATCTACACCAACCGGGGAACAATACTGGAACTTAGTTACTGCGTTTCCTTGCAAGGACTTGGTGCTTGAGTTAAGCAAAGATGAACTCTCAAAGAGCATCCGTCTGTCCACTTCAAAACGGATTTCTGACAAGCGTGTGGCTTCCTTAGCAGAGAAGCTGACAGCACTAGCTAATCAATCTTATTGTGCTGTTAAGAAAAACTCTCCAATCATGGAAGAGGTTCGTTACTATGCAAAAGAATTGCTTAGACTTTCTGAACAGAGACAAGCAGTCTTAGACGAAATGGTGGAACTAGCTCAGCCATTACCTGAATATGACATTCTGCTCTCTATTCCTGGAATAGCTGAGACTACTGCAACAAGTATTATTGGTGAACTGGGAGATATTCGCCGTTTTCAGTCTGCCAATCAAATCAATGCCTTTATCGGTATTGACCTGAGACACTATGAATCTGGTAACTTCCTCGCTAAGAAATACATTACCAAGCGTGGCAATCCCTACGCTAGAAAGATTCTGTTCAAATGTATTCACAATATCGCTTCAGCCAGTCACACCAATCCTTGCCATATAGCCGACTTTTATGAGAAACGAAAAAGACAATCGCAAATGACTTCAACCAAGTCACACACGATTGCCTCCATACATCGTCTCATTCGGACAATGTATTACCTCATTACGCATAACAAACTTTATGATTACACTTTAACCCAAAATCAGTAAAATTGTTTATGCACTATCATTGTAACACCTTATCAAAAAATTTCAACATAAGGTGTTGCTTTTGTATACACTTTTTTACACTAAACTTTAGTCCAAAATAAAATAATTTCTTTATTTGGATTACTGAACTCAAAATATTGTTCATCAAATGCCTTGAAAGGCTTGACAAATGGTAGAAAAAGTCCCATATGACCTATAATGAAAAGCGCTAAAGCAACTCATTAGAAAGGCTCATATGGAACAACTAAATCTTATCACAAATTTTCTCAGAATTAAAGACCAAAATATCCTTATCACTGATGAATTTGATAGGGGAACTCACTTAGAACTCCACGGTCACTTGGATTACACAGCCCCTAAATGTCCTTCTTGCAAGGGACAAATGGCAAAATACGATTTCCAGAAAGCCTCTAAAATCCCCTACTTAGAAACAGCTGGCTATCCCTTACTTATCCGCCTCAGAAAACGTCGTTTCAAGTGCAAAGAATGTGGGAAAATGGCTGTCGCTGTTAACCAGAAGATCGCCCAATTGCTCATCGAAAATCAAGCAATGACACATATCGCACACAGGCTATCCATCTCAACATCATCAGTTATTCGAAAACTCAATGAGTTCAAGTTTGAAACGGATTGGAATACCTTACCTGAGGTGATGAGCTGGGACGAGTATGCCTTCAAGAAGGGGAAGATGAGCTTTATCGCACAAGATTTCAACTCCCTAAAGGTCATTACCATTCTGGACGGAAGAACACAAGCAACCATCCGAAACCACTTTCTACGCTATCCTAGAAAGGTTAGAAATCAGGTCAAAGTTATTACCATGGATATGTTTAGTTCCTACTACAAATTGGCTAGACAGCTATTTCCAAACGCCAAGATAGTACTTGACCTCTTTCATATCGTGCAACACCTCAGCCGTGCTATGAACCGCCTTCGTATTCAAATTATGAATCAATTCGACAGAACATCGCAGGAATACCGAGCCTTGAAACGCTACTGGAAATTGATAAAACAAGATAGTCGTAAACTCAGCGATAAACGATTTTATCGCCCTATGTTTCGCATGCACTTGACTAACAAGGAAATTCTAGAAAAACTCCTATCTTACTCAGATGAACTACGAAAGCACTATGAACTCTACCAACTTCTCTTATTCCATTTCCAAGAGAAGAACTCAGACCATTTCTTTGACCTCATCGAGCAGGAAATAGCCACTGTTAATCCTATTTTCCAGACAGTATTTAAGACATTTCTAAAGGATAAAGACAAGGTTTTAAACGCCATGGAATTGCCTTATTCCAACGCAAAACTGGAAGCTACCAATAATCTCATCAAAGTCATTAAGAGAAATGCCTTTGGTTTCAGGAAGATGAAAACTTTAAAAAACGGATTTTGATTGCCTTGAACGTAACCGCCCAATAACAAGGTATGTTGAAAAGGCTCCAAAGTCCTGTCGACTCTGGAACCTTTTTCTATTTGCACTTTTCTTGAATATTTTCAGCCCATGGTAAATAAGCCTCCAGAACTTCTTTTTTTGCGAGCGTCTCTTCGTTAGGTAAGTGTTCTAGAAGATAGGTCATATATTTCTCTGCATCAAGACCGTGTCGTTTAGCAGTTTCCAAAAGACTCAAAATGATAGCTGTCGACTTGGCCCCCTCAAAGCTTTGAGAGAACAGCCAATTTTTACGTCCCATCACCAAGGTCTTCATAGCCCTCTCAGCCATATTGTTGGACAGGACTAAATCGCCATCCGAGAGAACGGTTCGGAAGGTGGTTTCGTATTTGAGGCTATACTCCATTGCAGTACCCAATTTGGAACCTGGCAAAACGGCCTGATTGCGACACCAATTAAAGAACTCGTCCATCAAGGGTGCCAACTCTGTCTGGCGTTTATGTAGCCGTTCCTCAGTAGACAAGTCAGCCCAGTCATTCTCCAAGGAAAACAGGCGGTCGCAATAAGCTAATCCCTTAGCTCCTAAAGAAGTCTTGTCTGTCTTCTTAGGAGTCGCCTCAAAGAATTTTCTTCTGACATGAGCCCAACAGCCAACCAACTGAGCCTTGTCTAACTGCCGATAGGCTGACAGCGGTTCGCAGTTAACCAAGCTTAGCGTCGCTTCGCTCCTAAACCTTGGACTGCTATCGCATAGGCAGAGCTAAAGGACTAAAGTCCTAAGTTACTGCCGTAACATATCACAGTGTACATAACCCGCATAATCTCCAAGAAATTCCTCCACAACCAATCCACTCCGTCGTTTGTCATGATGATAGAGGGTAATTCCCTTTTTCTCATGCTTCCCAGACAAGAAAGTCCAGTAGAAGGTCAACTGGCTATCATTTTCTAAGACCTTGTAGGAAGTTTCATCCGCATGGAGAATAGGCTGCTCCAACAATTTCTCGTGTAACAGATTATAAATCGGCTCGAAATAATACTGACTAGACTTGATGTGCCAGTTGGCCATTTCCTTGCGACTGATGGGCAGACCAAGCTTGTTCCAATCCTCTTCCTGACGGTAATTGGGCACCTTCAGATTGAACTTCTGGTGAATGGTGTGGGCGATGATAGAGGCTGAGCCCAAGCTGTGTACCAAAGGTGCCTTAGGAACAGGAGCCTTGATAATCTTATCGCTCAGATTCTTCTGACTACATGCCTGACACTTGTATGCGTGTTGAACATGGTCAATCCGCTTTAATTGTGCAGGAATAAAGACCAATTCTTGTCGTTGAACAGCTGAGCCAATCTCCTTCAACTGACCATGACAGTCTGGACAGGTACAATCTTCGCCCTGCAATTCGTGATGAACAATCTCTGGAGTGAATTGGCTGAAAATAGCCTGACGAACTCCCTTAGCTTTCTTGCGTTTATAGGTAATCGTTTCTGTTTCAACTGGGTAAGTCAGCTTCTTCTTCAGGGAGAATTTCATCCCCAAACAAGCTCAGCTGACCTGGTTGATACACAACCTTCTCTGATGATTTTCCGTAGAGTTTCTGTCTCAGATACTCAACCTGTTCACGAAGGAGGCTCAACTCGTTGGTAAGTTGTTCAATCGTTGAGGTCTGTTGTTTAATAATTGCCAATAACTCATCCATACGCTCGAACCTCCTTCTTTTTATCTCATTATACACAAAGAAAGGCCATGATTTCAATAGAAATCACGACTTTTTGAAATATTTATTTTTCCCCACTTGTCAAGTCAAGTGCAACAAGTTCATTGATAACTAGAGTTCCAGAGGTTAAGCTGTTTGGGCTAGCCCAAACAAAATATTTGCGGTTTTATACTTGTGAAGTCGTCTAGGTCTGTCATTGATAGCAGAGACGTAGTGATTGAGTTCTTCTGTCGTTAGTGAGTTAAGAGAGACACCTTTTGGGAGAAACTCTCTCAAGAGACCATTGAAATTTTCATTTGTTCCTCTTTCATGAGAAGCATAAGGATGGGCAAAATAGACTTCCACACCTTTTAAGTCTGACAAGCTACTGAACTCTGAGCCATTGTCCGATGTGATAGAGCGAATAGGGTACTGTGATAGTAGGCTCTTAACAGCCCTATTGATAGTTTCTGCTTGTTTATTAGCCAGTTTTACAGCGATGGCAAATCGTGTTTGACGCTCTACTAGAGTCATGACAACAGCTTCCCCTTTGGTCTTCTTGCCAAGAACCAAATCAATCTCCCAATGTCCAAATTCAGAGCGATTAGTAATAGTTTCTGGACGTTCTTCAATGGATTTTCCTAAGATTTTCTTCGTGGCCTTAGGCCTTACTTTAGACCGTTTTCGGATGCACACCATCTTAGGTAAATCAATCGGTTTAACCCTCAACAGTCCGTCTTTGATGTAACGATACACTGTCTTGGTGGAAGGGATAACTTCCAGTGGATGTTTTTCTCGGTAAGTTTGAACAAAGCTATCGACACTGTGACAGCGAGGTTTCGTTTTCAGGGCTTTCTCAAGTTCCTTGAAGAAGGTCTGGGAGCAGTACGATAGTTTATGATAAGCACTTTTTCGACGATTGGTTTCATAAACACGTTGACCACTATCTGGAAAGTAAACCGTTGAGTAGATTCGTTTCCCGTTCTTATCTTGAACCTGAGAAACACTTCCTCGTTTGATTTCACGACTGATGGTTGAGCGATGACGCCCAAGCAGACGAGCAATCTCAGAGGGGTTCTTACCCATCTTGAGATAGGCGCTGATTTCTCCGCGTTCAGAGGCTGAAAGGTGTGAGTATAACGATTTTTTGGTAGAATGATTAGTGGACATGTTCATCTGCTTTCTATACTGAGTTGGGGAATTCTAGTATATCAGACGAGCATGTCTTTTTTGTTGCACTTCATTTTACAACACGGGAATATTTATTTTTGGATTGATCGAAAATCCTTTCATGAGCCAGTCTACCTGTTCGGAAGTTAGAGCCTTGACCTCTTCTTCATTGTTTGGCCAGGTCAATTTTCCATTTTCAAAACGTTTGTAAAGTAACCAAAATCCTTGTCCGTTCCAGTAAAGAGCTTTGAATCGGTCTTTTCGACCTCCGCAGAAGAGATAGACCTGACCTGAAAAGGGATCCAGATTGAATTGACTTTTGACAAGGTAGGCGAGAGAATCAATCCCTTGACGCATGTCCGTTTTCCCACAAACCAAGTAGACTTGACCTAAATCACTGAGTCGTATGGTCATAGTGCAGTACCTTATCCAAAATCGTTTCCATTACTTCATAGTTGATAGATTGGAAGAAAGTGACTTCTACTTTTCTGAGACGAATTTTCATCAGAATATCGTTTCTACCTTTCTTCTCAACACGGCGAGATTGGGGAATAGTCAATGGGACGATGGGCTGTGACATAATAAAATCCTCCAGTTATGTTTTTCTAACAGTATACAGGAGGAGGGAGTGATTAGATAGATACCTTGTTATGGGGCGGTTACCCTTGAACATAAAGAAAGAGAGAACGAAGTTCGTCCTCTCTAGATATTAGCTTTTCATCAACCCACTACAGTTGACAAAGAGCCACAGAAAAAGACAAACATCAATCGAGATGTTTGTCTTCATTCTGAAGAGGCAATATGCCTCTTTTTATTGTTACAATTAGTCTTCTTTACGACGACGTTTTGCAGCAAGTCCAAGTGATGCAAGGATCATGCCTGCTCCCATAGCCGCAACTGATGCTGAGTTATCTTCACCTGTGTTTGGAAGAGTTTCTGCAACATAAGTTGGTTTAGCTGGTGTTTCTGGTTTAACTGGAACACCTGGCTGAACTGGAGCTTTTGGATCAACAGGAGTAACTGGATCTGTTGGATCTTCTGGGGTAACTGGGTCAGTTGGGTCAACAGGAGTAACAACTTTACGGTAGATGTGAGTAGTGTTACCATTCTCATCTGTAATAGTCTTACCTGTGAACTCGTATCCTGGGATTGACTTATTAGGTGTTGTACCCTCTTCTTGCGGTGCAATTGGGTTACCATCTTCGTCAACGTGGTTTGTTACAACTTTCTTAACCTTACGGTAGATGTGTGTTGTATTGCCATCTGGATCTGTTACAGTCTTACCTGTGAACTCGTATCCTGGGATTGACTTGTTCGGTGTTGTACCCTCTTCTTGCGGTGCGATTGGGTTACCATTTTCGTCAACGTGGTTTGTCACAACCTTCTTAGCTGGAGTCACTTTACGGTAAACGTAAGTTACTTCAGTTGTCTTACCACCTACAACAGTACCAGTTTCTGAACCATCAACACGAACAAGCTCATAAGTTGTACCATCTTCTGTAGTGATAGTATTTGGTTTGTTATCAGTTGTATCGTATGATTTACCAGCAGGTGCATCAGTTTCATCCTTAACTGGATTCTTGATAACTGTACCGTCTTCTGTCACGTAGTTAACCACAACGTTACCATTTTGAACGTAAGGGATTGGTGTGTCAACGCCAGAATCTTCTGGTGTTGGTGGTACATAACCCTTGCCTGGATCTGTTGGATCAACTGGTTTCAATGGTTCGTTAGTCTTAGGATCTACTGGTGTGAAGCCTGGAACGTTTGGAATCACTGTATCTGGAGTTGGTGTTACTGGTACATCTGGATTGGCTGGGTCGAATGGATATGGAACTTTTGGTTCTTCTCCTGCTGGTACACCTGGAATTTGTGGGATCCAGTTCGCAACTTTCTTATACACATAAGTGATCTCAATTGTCTTACCACCTTCAACTGTACCGTTTTCTGTACCAATTGTCTTAGATGGGATCAAGACATAACGTGAACCATCTTCTGTGACAATCTCTGTTGGTTTGTTATCTGTTGTGTCATAAGACTTACCTGCTGGAGCGTCTGTTTCGTCTTTAACAGGTGTCTTAATTACTGTACCATCTTCTGTCACGTAGTTCACCACAACGTTACCATTTTGAACGTAAGGGATTGGTGTGTCAACGCCAGAATCATCTGGTGTTGGTGGTACATAACCCTTGCCTGGATCTGTTGGATCAACTGGTTTCAATGGTTCGTTGGTCTTAGGATCTACTGGTGTGTAGCCTGGAACGTTTGGAATCACTGTATCTGGAGTTGGTGTTACTGGTACATCTGGATTGGTTGGGTCGAATGGATATGGAACTTTTGGTTCTTCTCCTGCTGGTACACCTGGAATTTGTGGGATCCAGTTCGCAACTTTCTTATACACATAAGTGATCTCAATTGTCTTACCACCTTCAACTGTACCGTTTTCTGTACCAATTGTCTTAGATGGGATCAAGACATAACGTGAACCATCTTCTGTGACAATCTCTGTTGGTTTGTTATCTGTTGTGTCATAAGACTTACCTGCTGGAGCGTCTGTTTCGTCTTTAACAGGTGTCTTAATTACTGTACCATCTTCTGTCACGTAGTTCACCACAACGTTACCATTTTGAACGTAAGGGATTGGTGTGTCAACGCCAGAATCATCTGGTGTTGGTGGTACATAACCCTTGCCTGGATCTGTTGGATCAACTGGTTTCAATGGTTCGTTGGTCTTAGGATCTACTGGTGTGTAGCCTGGAACGTTTGGAATCACTGTATCTGGAGTTGGTGTTACTGGTACATCTGGATTGGTTGGGTCGAATGGATATGGAACTTTTGGTTCTTCTCCTGCTGGTACACCTGGAATTTGTGGGATCCAGTTCGCAACTTTCTTATACACATAAGTGATCTCAATTGTCTTACCACCTTCAACTGTACCGTTTTCTGTACCAATTGTCTTAGATGGGATCAAGACATAACGTGAACCATCTTCTGTGACAATCTCTGTTGGTTTGTTATCTGTTGTGTCATAAGACTTACCTGCTGGAGCGTCTGTTTCGTCTTTAACAGGTGTCTTAATTACTGTACCATCTTCTGTCACGTAGTTCACCACAACGTTACCATTTTGAACGTAAGGGATTGGTGTGTCAACGCCAGAATCTTCTGGTGTTGGTGGTACATAACCCTTGCCTGGATCTGTTGGATCAACTGGTTTCAATGGTTCGTTGGTCTTAGGATCTACTGGTGTGTAGCCTGGAACGTTTGGAATCACTGTATCTGGAGTTGGTGTTACTGGTACATCTGGATTGGTTGGGTCGAATGGATATGGAACTTTTGGTTCTTCTCCTGCTGGTACACCTGGAATTTGTGGGATCCAGTTCGCAACTTTCTTATACACATAAGTGATCTCAATTGTCTTACCACCTTCAACTGTACCGTTTTCTGTACCAATTGTCTTAGATGGGATCAAGACATAACGTGAACCATCTTCTGTGACAATCTCTGTTGGTTTGTTATCTGTTGTGTCATAAGACTTACCTGGTTCAGCGTTTTCTTCGTCTGTTACAGTAGCCTTGATCACTGTTCCATCTTCTGTGATGTAGTGAACGATAACATTTCCAGCTTTTTCGTAAACATATTGAACAGTTGTTGTACCTTCTACAACTTTACCTGTTGTTGAAGCTGAAGTGTCTTTCACTTCTTTGTAGTAGTAAACTGTTCCGTCTGCTGTTGTGATGGTGTTTGGTTTGTGGTCTTCATCAGTGTTGTATGCTGTACCTGTTGATGTTGATGGGGTATCAACTTCTTTAGTATCTACAGCTTCACCTGAGTCAGATAGACCTGAAATCAAGTTACCTTCTGTATCGTAGTACTCAACTACAACGTCACCTTTCACTTCTTCGTATACGTAAGTGATTGATGTTGTACCTTCTACAACCTTACCTGTTTCTGAACCTTTTGTAAGAACTGGTACGATACGGTATGTCTTACCGTCTTCTGTTGTAATTGTTGTTGGTTTGTTGTCTGTTGTGTCGTACGGTGTACCTGTTGATGTTGATGGGGTATCTTCAACTGGTTGCTTGATTACTGTACCGTCAGTTGTGATGTAGTTAACAACAACGTTACCTTTCACTTCTTCGTAAACGTAAGTGATTTCTTTCGTTGTACCTGCTTCAACTGTACCAGTCGTAGCATCGATACCTGTTGCTTTACCGTTACCAACTGCTGTCAAGTTGTTATCATCTGAAACTGTACCAACGTTGTAAGTACCTGCTTCAACTAGACGATAAGTCTTACCATCTGCTGTTGTGATAGTTGCTGGCTTGTTATCAGCTGTAGCGTACTCAGTACCAGCTTTCTCGTTTGTTTTGTCAGCTACTGGTGCTTGAATTGGGTTACCTTCTGTATCAACATAGTTAACATTGACAGAGCCTGCTTTTTCGTAGACATACTGAACAGTTGTTGTTGTTTCTGCTACTTTACCAGTTGTTGGTGCAGAAGTATCTTTCACTTCTTTGTAGTAGTAAACTGTTCCGTCTGCTGCTGTGATAGTTTCTGGACGGTTATCTTCATCTGTGTTGTAGACTGTACCGACAGACTTATCATCTTCATCGACAACAGTTGCTGCAATAACTTCACCATCTGTGTTGTAGTATTCAACAACTACGTCAGATTTCACTTCTTGGTAAACATAAGTAACTTCTTTAGTTACACCTGCCTCAACAGTACCTGTTGGAGTTGCGCCTGAAGCCAAGTTGCTATCTGCTGCTACTGTACCTACTGGGTAGTCACCTGCTGGAACAAGAGCATATACTTTACCGTCTGCTGTTGTGATTGTTGTTGGTTTTTCAGTACCTTCAGCTGTGTTGTAGTCTGAACCTGGTTTGCCGTCTGTAGTGTCTGCTACTGGAGATTGCAATTCAACACCGTTAACGTCCACATACTTGATAACAACGTCACCAGCTTTTTCGTAGATGTATGTAACTTCAGTTGTACCTTCTACAACTTTACCAGTTTCCTTATCGCCTGCTTTGACTTCATCTTTTGGCAAGATGTAGTAAACATCGCCAGTTTCGTCATTAACGATTTTCTCTGGTTTGTTATCTTTAGTATCGTAGTCTGTACCTGTGTTAGTGATAACTTGGTCTGTTACATCGTCTGCAATTGTGTTGCCTTCAGTATCGACGTAATGTACGATAACATCACCTTGAAGTAACTCATAGACATAAGTGACTTCGGTTGTACCTTCTACAACGTCACCAGTTTCTTTACCGATTGTTGCTGCTGGAACACGTTTGTAGATCTTACCGTCTGCTGTTGTGATAGTATTTGGACGGAGGTCTGTTGTGTTGTACGGAGTGCCTGTTGAGCTTTCTGGTGTATCAGTTACAGTGCTTGCGGTTTTCTTACCTTCGTCTGTTGTACCTGAGATTGGGTTACCTTCGGTATCAACGTAATGAACGATGACATCACCTTTTACCTCTTCGTAGACGTAAGTAATTTCTTTTGTTTTACCTGCTTCAACTGTACCTGTTTCTGAATCAACACCTATGGCAGTACCGTTACCTACAGCAGTCAAGTTACCTTCATCTGAAACTGTACCAACTGGGTAATCACCTGCTTTTTCTTTTGCGACAAGTCGATATGTCTTACCATCTGCTGTGGTGATTTCTTCTGGTTTGTGGTCTGTAGTAGCATAAGCAGAATCTGGTTTGCCATCTGTCACATCTGCTACAGGAGCTTGGATGACGTTACCTTCTGTATCCACATAATTAACGTTGACGTTACCTGCTTTTTCGTAGACGTATTGAACTGTTGTTGTTCCTTCTACGACATCACCTTTTTCTGGTGCAGATGTATCTTTAACCTCTTTATAGTAGTAGAGTGTTTCTGAACCATCTTTTTCAACAACTGTAATGGTTGCTGGTTTGTGGTCGTAGGTTTCATATGGTGTGTCTACTGATGTTGTTGGTGTATCAACTTCTGTTTTAGCGATGGTATTTCCTTCGGTATCGTAGTACTCAACAACAACGTCACCTTTCACTTCTTCGTAGACATAAGTGATTTCTTTTGTTTTACCAGCTTCTACTGTACCAGTCGTAGCATCGATACCTGTTGCTTTACCGTTACCAACTGCTGTCAAGTTGTTATCATTTGAAACAGTACCAACGTTGTAAGTTCCTGCTGGAACTAGGCGGTAAAGTTTGCCATCTACTGAGATGCTAGCCAATTTGTTATCAAGAACAGTGTCGTAGGCAGAACCTGGCTTACCATCAGTCACATCTGCAACTGGAGCTTTGAGAACGTTACCTTCTGTATCGACATAGTTAACGTTAACGCTACCTGCTTTTTCGTAGATGTAAGTCACTTCAGTTGTGCCTTCTACAACTTTACCAGTTTCTTTATCACCAGCTTTAACTTCATCTTTTGGTAAGATGTAGTAAACCTCACCTGTTTGGTCATTTGTGATTTTCTCTGGTTTGTTATCTCTAGTATCGTAGTCTGTACCTGTATCAGTGATAACTTGGTCTGTTACATCGTCTGCAATTGTGTTGCCTTCAGTATCAACGTAATGTACGATAACATCACCTTGAAGTAACTCATAGACATAAGTGACTTCGGTTGTACCTTCTACAACGTCACCAGTTTCTTTACCGATTGTTGCTGCTGGAACACGTTTGTAGATTTTACCGTCTGCTGTTGTGATAGTATTTGGACGGAGGTCTGTTGTGTCGTACGGTGTACCTGTTGAGCTTTCTGGTGTATCTGTTACTGTGCTTGCAGTTTGTTTGCCGTCATCTGTTGTACCTGAGATTGGATTACCATCTTGGTCAACGTAATGAACAATAACGTCACCTTTAACTTCTTTGTAGACATAAGTGATTTCTTTAGTAACACCTGACTCCACTGTACCTGTTACGTCGTCGATACCTTTGGCTTTACCGTTACCAACTGCTGTCAAGTTGCTATCATCTGAAACTGTACCAACGTTGTAAGTATTTGCCGGAGCAAGTTTGTAAGTCTTACCGTCTTTAGTCTTGATGATTTCTGGTTTTTCACCTTCTTGAGCTGTATTATAGTCTGAACCTGGTTTACCGTCTGTTACATCTGCGACTGAGGCTTGAAGTGGGGTACCTTCTGTGTCTACATAGTTGATATTAACATTACCAGCTTTTTCGTAAACATAAGTTAATTGTTTAACTGTATCAGACTTAATGGTACCTTTTTCTGCGTCAATTTTTTCATTTGAGCGGTAATCTGTATCCGTCTTGTCATCTACAACTGGGTGAAGGTTTGCAGCTGTGGTATCAATTTCTTTGTAGTAGTAAACTGTGCCATCTGCTGCTACGATGCTGTCATCACGTACGGCTGCGGTATTGTATTCTGAACCTGTATCACCATGTCCAACTACAGTCACCATATCCTTAAGGATGTTACCTTCTGTGTCTACGTAGTAAACATCAACGCCACCTTTTTCAGTGTAGAAGTAACGAGCATGTTGTTCATTCTTAGCATTAGAGTTGGATAATGTCATCTCTAACCCGCCAAGATCCCAAATACCATCATCATCAGGGATATCTGGTGTGTGGTAGTTCCATCCAAAGTACCAAAGAGCATTCGAATTTGTCGCATCTAGAGGTCCTGTAGAAACAGTTACGCTATCAGTATCGAATTTACGGTCTGTTCCATAGCCATCTGCTATTTTTCCATTTCTAAATGGAGCATCAACGCTCCACTGAATTGGAGTAAGGACAGTTCCGTTTGCATCAACGTAATTACCAGCTGCATCCGTTTTATAGATTTTTTTTGTGTTAATAGTATGAACGGTACCATCTTCGTCAGTCACCATAGTATCTGTCACACTTTTTACATTTACAATTTGACCAGTAGCAGTGGTGTAAGACGTTTTGGCATCATTTAATGTTCCAAGTACATCACCATTGGAATCAAGAACCTGAACCTGTTTTCCTTCAAGAACAAGTTTATTGGCGTCGTAAAATTTAGATGTGAACGTTCCTGGCTTAGTATTGTATGTTCCTCCTGGTTGCATTTCTTCAGTAGTGAACATCAATGTAAAGTAATCATCCAAGTCAGAGACCGTTCCACTATTCATTTTAGCTTTGTAAAAATTAGCCCAGTCTGGATTGTTTGGATCTAGCATATAGACTTGCATTTGCAACGCACCATTAGTATCTGTAATGGTGTACAAGCGTGCCTCGTTCCAATTTCCACGGAAAACAGCATATTGCGTACCAACTTTATAGTCGTTAGCTAATGTACCACTTTCTACCTTAGGTAATTCTGACTCAATTAATTCATAATTATCAAAATCGATAGCACCAGCAATATGAAAAACATCTCCGACTAAACCTCTATCTTGAGTGTAACGTGCTAACAACTCACGAAGGCGACCAGTCGCTGCATTTTCTTTTACATAATATGATGTTGTTTGGGTTGTACCACCCGGAACAGCTGTTGAAAAAGAATTCGTATTTACATTTACTCTTGTCTGATCTAGTTTGTTATAAACTGCAGTATTCCAGTTGGCACCATTTGTATTAGTAATTGAAAGTTGGCGAGTTGTGGCACCATTATTCTCTGAAACAATGTAAGTAAAATCATATTTTACTCTATGAGCTTGGTAATTCTCTAGAACGTTCAACTCATCAACCACAGTTTTGACATTAGGCTGTAGTTCAACAGTTTTAACAACTCTATCACCGTTCATTGTTTTCTCAACCAACTTAGCATAAACAACGTCAGATGCCGCACGTTCAGCTGAATCAGTTGACACTGAGAAAGTCATATAGTAGTTATGACCCGCCCAATCATTAAAGTTATTACCATCTCCATAGCCACCGACAGTGTCGAAATTAAAAAGCAAGAAAGTATCACGGTTGGCATCTTGGTCTCCAATATAGCCCGCAGGATAATTCTTTTCAGCTACTGTAATTGTTGCTTCTTTCTCAACAGATGTAAGATTTGAGTTAGCAGCCTTAACTGGATCTGGGATTTCCCAAACACCGTGTTGTGCATAAGAGGCAGATGCCGGGTTAGTAACATCAATAGTTGTTGCAGCTGGAGTTCCAGTAGCGGTATCCAATACTGCAGTGATTTCACCATCTGGATAATACTTACGCAATTCCAAAACAAGTGCTTCTACGTTTGTACGAACAGCTGAGATTTGCGCATTTACTTCTTCAAGTGTTGCAAGCGAGTCATTAAATGTCGCAGTTGCTTCTGTAACAACAACTTTTGTTGCTTGGGCTGCTGTTTGAAGAGCTGAGGCATCTTCTGTTGAGCTTGCTGCTTGACGGCTTGCTTCTTGTGCCAAGACTTCTGCTTCTGAGATCACTTGCTCAAGAACAGTTTTAGCTTCTTCAACAGTTGTTGGTGTTGAAGCTGTTGTACTTGTTGCTTCTGAGCTTGCTGTTGATGTAGCTTCTGTACTTGTTGCAGCTGATTCTGATGTTGCTGCGGTTGCTTCTGTACTTGTTGAAGCTTCTGATGCTGTTGATGTAGCTTCTGTACTTGCTGCAGCTAATTCTGATGTTGCTGCAGTTGCTTCGGTACTTGTTGAAGCTTCTGATGCTGTTGATGTAGCTTCTGTACTTGCTGCAGCTGATTCTGATGTTGCTGCAGTTGCTTCGGTACTTGTTGAAGCTTCTGATGCTGTTGAGGTAGCTTCTGTGCTGGTTGCCGTTTGGGCTTCCGAAATCGCACTACTGCTATCTCCTGTGCTTGAGGCTACAGTTTGTGGCTCTGATACCGCTGTATCATCCGCTGATACGACAGCTCCTCCTCCTAAAAACATAAAAGCTGCAATCGCAACAGACGCTACACCGACATTAAATTTACGAATCGAATAACGGAAACGTTTATCAGCTGCCGCTTCCTGTTGACGACGATGCTTTCCCTTTTTCTTGTTTAGCATGAGACTCCTCCTAGAATTATTAAGAATACCGGATATAAAATAATCCGCCTAATTTAATTATATATATATATATATATGTCAAGGATTTTAATTCGCCATTTTCTTAATATCTCTATTACCAAAATTCTCAAAGTAAGTTCTAGTCTGTCTTAAAAACTGGAAATTAGACTGAGACAAAAAAATAAGGTAGAACTTACTATGGGACAAGTTGGTAACTGACAATGAAAAACAAACACTTAACTCTCTCTGATCGCAACGATATTCAAATAGGAATCGAACAGCTAAAAACCTTCTCAGCTATCGCTACTAAGCTAGGAAAAGACCCGTCCACAATCTCAAAAGAAGTTCGGAGAAATAAGGTGATAAAAGAGAACTCTAGTACTTCCAATTGTGAGGCCTGTCCTCTTCTCAAAAAGGCTCCCTACGTTTGTAATGCCTGTCCAAAAAAGAAAAGCAACTGCGGATACCAGAAACAGTTCTACTACGCCAAAAGAGCTCAGCTTGACTATGAAGCTAAGCTCTCGGAGTCGAGAACAGGCGTTGCCCTAAACAAGGAAGAATTCTATAAAATGGACGCTATTGTCTCTTCTGCCATCCAAAAGGGACAACACCTCAACCACATCATCGCCTCCAACGAACTTTCGGCATCAAGAGCTTCTATCTACCGATACCTTGAAAAAGGCTATCTGTCCACAAAGCCTATTGATTTCCCCCGTGTCGTGAAATTCAGAAAGCGGAGAACCAGAAATCTCCAACCCATTCCTAAAACTGCTAGAGAAGGACGGTCTTACGCGGACTTCCAACGCTTTCTCACAGAGAAAGGAATCAGCTATTGGCTGGAAATGGACACCGTTACTGGACGGATCGGCGGAAAGGTACTTCTCACCTTCAACCTCTCTTTCTGTAACTTTATCTTCGCTCGATTACTTGATAATAAAACAGCCAATGAGGTCGCTAAACACCTCTACGCTATTAAGAATGCCCTGCATCAGAAGGATATGAGCTTCTGCGAACTATTCCCTGTCATTCTGACCGACAATGGTGGTGAATTCGCCAGAGTAGACGACATCGAAATGGATGTTCGTGGTGAATCAAAGCTCTTCTTCTGTGACCCCAATCGTTCGGACCAGAAAGGGAGAATTGAGAAGAATCACACACTTATCAGAGATATTCTTCCTAAAGGAACTAGCTTTGACAACTTGACACAGGATGATATCAACCTGGTTTGTTCACATGTCAACAGCGTCAAACGAGCTTCTTTCAACGGAAAATCAGCCTATGAACTCTTTACCTTTACCTACGGTGAGGAAGTGGCAACACTTCTCGGTATCTCTAAAATTGACCCTGAAAACGTCATCCAATCACCTCGATTATTAGATAAATAATCGCTAGTTTTTATCAGAAAATAATTTCAAAATAGAAAGGAACTTGTCCCGTCCTAAATTCCAGATGACTAGAACTTACTTTGAGACGTCTCAGAGCCAGTAACTTTAGTGTACCCTTTTTTCAATATTTTCAGGCCTAAAACTCACTATTATCAGCATTTTTAGTCAAAAAAGAACTTAGTCTGAGACTAAATTCTGTTGATTTTATGCAGTTTTCTCAGAGTAACTTCTGGAAGGACGGGAACTAGAACTTACTTTGAGAATTTACCAATATCTCTATTATATTATCCTCATATTGGTGGCGCCTAAAATGAGTCCAACAAAAAAGTACTACCTTAAAGGCTCTATAATTTCTGTAGTGGGTAAATCCCAAGCAGAGATTATGGAGCTTTTTTGAGTGTAGAAAAACATACTAAGATTAGTAGTGAGGAAATCTCCGACGGGAGAGAGTACTCACTACTTTTTTCATTCTCAAGATGATAAAGTAGAGGTGTCTTGTTAAGTCGTGGGACTTTTTGACGCTAGACGTCGCATCAAAAACTGGCAAGACACCTGTTTTAGGAAGAATGTTATCAAAGTATGTGGGACGCCAGACGTCGAGTATTGAAAATGACATCGCTAAAACAAGGAATCATTCAAGACAAAGAGGTAGTATCATGCGAGTAGTATTTGGGATTGACGTGAGTAAGGTAAGTTCAGAAGTAGCCATTCTAGTCAATGGCGAGAAGGTACATAACTACACCATGTCCAATGATGCCATTGGCTTTTCCCGGCTACTTGGCGATTTGAAAACCGTCCACAAGCCAGAAATCATCTTTGAAGCAACAGGCGTCTATTCTCGTCGTCTTCAAGCTTTTCTGGATGAACATAGCTACGCTTATACACGGCTCAATCCCTTAGAAGCCAAGAAGCAACTGGATAGCTTGCGGGTGCGGAAAACAGATCAAATTGACGCTGAAAAACTGGCTCAGTCTCAGTTTGTACTGAATCGTAAACCCACTTATATCCAAGAAGAAGTCTACCAAAGCTTGCGGGATCTCAGCCGTTTCTATCAGAACTTAACCGAGGACATCGTTCGGGCTAAAAATCGCCTACACAAGGTCTTACAAGTCACTTTTCCAGAGTTGGAAACTATCTTATCTACACCAACCGGGGAACAATACTGGAACTTAGTTACTGCGTTTCCTTGCAAGGACTTGGTGCTTGAGTTAAGCAAAGATGAACTCTCAAAGAGCATCCGTCTGTCCACTTCAAAACGGATTTCTGACAAGCGTGTGGCTTACTTAGCAGAGAAGCTGACAGCACTAGCTAATCAATCTTATTGTGCCGTCAAGAAAACCTCTCCAATCATGGAAGAGGTTCGTTACTATGCAAAAGAATTGCTTAGACTTTCTGAACAGAGACAAGCAGTCTTAGACGAAATGGTGGAACTAGCTCAGCCATTACCTGAATATGACATTCTGTTCTCTATTCCTGGAATAGCTGAAACCACAGCGACCAGTATCATTGGTGAACTGGGAGATATTCGCCGTTTTCAGTCTGCCAATCAAATCAATGCCTTTATCGGTATTGACCTGAGACACTATGAATCTGGAAACTTCATCGCTAAGGAACACATTACCAAGCGTGGCAATCCCTACGCTAGAAAGATTCTGTTCAAGTGCATTCACAATATCGCCTCAGCTAGTCACACTAATCCTTGCCATATCGCAGACTTTTATGAGAAACGAAAAAGACAATCGCAAACGACTTCAACAAAGCCACACACGATTGCCTCCATACACCGTCTCATTCGGACAATGTATTACCTCATTACGCATAACAAACTTTATGATTACACTTTAACCCAAAATCAGTAAAATTGTTTATGCACTATCATTGTAACACCTTATCAAAAAATTTCAACATAAGGTGTTGCTTTTGTATACACTTTTTACACTAAACTTTAGTCCAAAATAAAATAATTTCCATATTTGGATTACTGAACTCAAAATAGTATTCATCAAATGCCTTGAAAGGCTTGACAAATAGTAGAAAAAGTCCCATATGACCTATAATGAAAAGCGACGAAACTGACATTAGAAAGACTCACATGGAACAACTAAATCTTATCACAAATTTTCTCAGAATTAAAGACCAAAATATCCTTATCACTGATGAATTTGATAGGGGAACTCACTTAGAACTCCACGGTCACTTGGATTACACAGCCCCTAAATGTCCTTCTTGCAAGGGACAAATGGCAAAATACGATTTCCAGAAAGCCTCTAAAATCCCCTACTTAGAAACAGCTGGCTATCCCTTACTTATCCGCCTCAGAAAACGTCGTTTCAAGTGCAAAGAATGTGGGAAAATGGCTGTCGCTGTTAACCAGAAGATCGCCCAATTGCTCATCGAAAATCAAGCAATGACACATATCGCACACAGGCTATCCATCTCAACATCATCAGTTATTCGAAAACTCAATGAGTTCAAGTTTGAAACGGATTGGAATACCTTACCTGAGGTGATGAGCTGGGACGAGTATGCCTTCAAGAAGGGGAAGATGAGCTTTATCGCACAAGATTTCAACTCCCTAAAGGTCATTACCATTCTGGACGGAAGAACACAAGCAACCATCCGAAACCACTTTCTACGCTATCCTAGAAAGGTTAGAAATCAGGTCAAAGTTATTACCATGGATATGTTTAGTTCCTACTACAAATTGGCTAGACAGCTATTTCCAAACGCCAAGATAGTACTTGACCTCTTTCATATCGTGCAACACCTCAGCCGTGCTATGAACCGCCTTCGTATTCAAATTATGAATCAATTCGACAGAACATCGCAGGAATACCGAGCCTTGAAACGCTACTGGAAATTGATAAAACAAGATAGTCGTAAACTCAGCGATAAACGATTTTATCGCCCTATGTTTCGCATGCACTTGACTAACAAGGAAATTCTAGAAAAACTCCTATCTTACTCAGATGAACTACGAAAGCACTATGAACTCTACCAACTTCTCTTATTCCATTTCCAAGAGAAGAACTCAGACCATTTCTTTGACCTCATCGAGCAGGAAATAGCCACTGTTAATCCTATTTTCCAGACAGTATTTAAGACATTTCTAAAGGATAAAGACAAGGTTTTAAACGCCATGGAATTGCCTTATTCCAACGCAAAACTGGAAGCTACCAATAATCTCATCAAGGACATCAAGAGACAGGCTTTCGGGTTTATGAACTTTAAGAACTTTAACAAACAATGATTTTGTTTTTTCATTATTTTATAACTAAAAAACGAATGATTAATAAAAAATTTTTAACAATTAAGAGTTATCATTCGTTTTTTACTGTAGCCATTTTTGCTACTCGGACTTTTTCAGTGACCTCCGAATGTCGTTCTCTCTAGGTGTTAGCTTTTCGTCTACCCACTACAGTTGACAAAGAGCCAATAAACCAAAAATAGGGAAAAGCAAAGAGAGATCTATCCAAGCAGGAGATAGATCCCTCTTTTTTTATTTTAGTTGAACGGTAGAGCTGACTTTTTCAGTGGGCTCTGAATGTCGTCCTCTCTAGGTGTTAGCTTTTCATCAACCCACTACAGTTGACAAAGAGCCGGATTTTAGTCCTTTTGATTAGCAAACTGGCTATTATAGAGGTCGTAGTAGAAACCTTTATCCGCTAGTAGGCTTTGGTGAGTGCCTTGCTCGATGATTTGCCCGTCTTTTAGGACGAGGATTTTATCAGCTTCTTGGATGGTTGATAGACGGTGGGCAATGACAAAGCTAGTGCGTCCTTCCATGAGTTTACTCATGGCTTTTTGAATGAGAAGCTCAAGACGTGTGTCCACCGATGACGTTGCCTCGTCCAAGATGAGAATCTTAGGATCTGCTAGTAGGGCCCGTGCAATGGTAAGGAGTTGTTTTTGACCGAGAGAGACATTGCTAGACTCTTGGTTCATCTCCATGTTGTAGCCACCAGGTAGCGTGCGGATAAAGTGGTCGACGTTTGCTGCTAGGGCTGCTTCTACGATTTCATTGTCTGTGGCGTCGAGATTACCAAAGCGCAGATTTTCCTTAATGGTATCCTCGTAGAGCCAAGCGTCTTGTAAGACCATACCGAACTGCTTGCGGTATTCCTGACGAGACAGGTGACGAATGTCGTGCCCGTCTACTTTGATAGAGCCATTTGTCACATCATAAAAGCGCATCAAAAGGTTAATCAAGGTGGTCTTACCAGCTCCGGTAGGTCCTACAATAGCGACCATCTCACCAGGATTGACCTCAAGGTTAAAGTCACGGATAAGAGGTTTATCAGCGACATACTGAAAGTCCACATGCTCAAAGCTGACACGACCGCTAAGGTCATGCTCTAAGTGCTCTGTAACCTCTGAAACTTCTGACTCTTCGTCCAGCACCTCAAAGATACGCTCAAGAGAGGACTTGGCACTTTGGATGACACCAGCTAACTGGGTGATGGTTTGGATAGGCTGGCTGATTTGCCAAACGTACTGGACAAAGGCTTGCATGTTACCGACAGTGAGTTTTCCTGCTAGTACTTGCAAACCACCAAAAAGCGCTACGATGAGATAGACAGAATCATTGATAGCATTTAACACTGGCATCATGATACCAGAGGTGAAGCTGGCTCTAAAGCCGACCTCACGCAGTTCATCCGTGATTGCTTGGAAGTCCTTGGTTGAGGCTTCTTCACGTCCGTAGAGTTTGATGACGTTAAATCCTGTTAGTTTTTCTTGAACAAAGCCGTTCAAGTCTCCGACAAGATTGGCTTGGCGCTTGAAGTAAGGTTGTGATTTTTTCAGAATATACTGAGAGACAAAATAAGTCAGTGGTACACTCACAACAAAGACCAAAGCTAGCTTGGCATTGAGATAAAAGACCATGCACAAGACAAGGATGATAGTGAGTACAGCCTCGATGACTTTGAGAAAGCTCTGCTGGAGGGCATTTGAGACGGTTTCAACGTCACTGGTAAAGCGCCCAAGCATGTCTCCAAACTGGTGTTTGTCAAAGTAAGAGACTGGAATGCTGTTGATTTTATGGCTGAGGTTACGACGCAAATCACGCACGCTGTTTTGCACGACATTGGTCATAAAGTAGTTAGACCCGTATGAGCCAACCTCAAAAAGAAAGCCCCGGATAAAGTAGATAATCAGTATCATGCCGACATAGGGCACATTGATATGGGCACCTTGGACACCTCTTGCCATATCAAGGAGATTGTTGGTAATCTCGGTGATGGCTAGACCGATGACAAAGGGCTCGAGCACACTCATGACAGCGCTGAGAATTTTCAAGAAAACAGCAAGGAACAAAGCTCCCTTGTAATGCTTGAGATAGTCCCACAAGCGCAAAAAGACACTTCTTTGTTTCATATTTTCCTCCTATTCTTCTGTAGTCGCTGATTGGTTGAGTTGGGAGTTAGCGATTTCACGGTAGATGGCGTTGGATTTCATGAGCTCATCATGTGTGCCACGTCCGACAATCTCGCCCTCGTCAAGCACGATGATTTGGTCAGCGTCCATGATGGTTCCGACACGTTGTGCTACGATAAGCACGGTACTGTCACCAGTGACCTCCTTGAGACGACGGCGTAAAATAGCGTCGGTCTTGTAGTCAAGGGCCGAGAAAGAGTCGTCAAAGATATAGATTTCAGGGTCTTTGACCACCGCACGAGCAATGGAGAGACGTTGCTTTTGACCACCTGAGAGGTTGCTTCCCCCTTCGGCTAGATGAGTCTCGAAAGCCTCCTCACGGCTTTCGATAAATTCTTTGGCTTGAGCGATGTCAGCTGCCTGACGCAGGTCATCAATTGTCGCATCTTCCTTACCATACTTGAGGTTATCCCCGATTGTTCCTGTAAAGAGCAGCGCTTTTTGCGGAATAAAACCAATCTTTTGGCGTAGCGCCTTGAGGTTGTAGTCTCTGACGTCCACACCGTCAACCAAGATTTTCCCAAGAGTCACATCGTAAAAACGTGGGATGAGGTTGACAAGGGATGATTTTCCTGAGCCAGTTGAGCCGATGAAGGCAATAGTCTCACCAGGGCTTGCCTTAAAGCTGATACTGTGAAGCACTGGGCTTTCGGTCTCACCTGGATAAGCAAAGGTGACATTGTCAAACTCAAGGTAGCCACGCTCCTTAGTCTCTGTGACACCATTTTCATTTGGATCAATGGAAATTGGCATCGCCATGACCTCTTGGATACGGCTACTTGAAACTGCCATACGAGGATACATGGTAAAGAGATTGGCAAAGAGCAGGAATGAAAAGAGTGCATGGAAACTGTACTCGATAAAGGCAACCAAGTCCCCAATCTGAAGCGAGCCAGAACCAAGCGGTTTAAGGGCAAACCAGACAATAGCGATAATCATAGCAACGATGATTTGCACAAAGAGTGGCTCGGTCAGCCCTGTCAGCTTAAAGAGGCGGTTAGACGTCTTAGTGTACTCAACATTTGCCGTATCAAAGCGCTCTTCTTGGAAATCCTCTCTAGCAAAGGCACGGATAACACGAAGCCCTGTCAGATTTTCACGGACATACTGGTTGATTTTATCTAAAAGTGCTTGTTGCTTTTCAGACAGCGGGCGTGTCTTGATAGCGACATAGGCAACCACCCAGATAAGAAATGGAATGGCAACCGCCACCACCCAAGCTAAAAATGGGCTCGTCACCAAAATCATAACGATACTAAAGATAATCATCAAAGGTGTTACCACACCCATACGCAGCACCTGCTCTGTAAACTGCATAAGAACAAATGCGTCACTGGTCATCCGTGTCACAAGTGACGGTACACCGATTTTTTCGTACTCATGGTGCGAATACTGCTGTAACTTGGTGTACATGTCATTTCGCATATCACGAATCATAGTTGAGGTCAAACGCCCAGAAGCATAGCTCAGCGTGACACGTCCAATAATCCCTAGGACAACGATAATTGCCATCATACCAGCCCAAAAATAAATCGCCTTGGCGTCGCCTTTGGTGACCCCTTGGTCAATCATGCGTGCCAGCATGGTTGGCATTCCTAAATTAACAACAACAAAGAGAAGTGCTCCTAGAAGGTCTAAAAACAACCACTTAGGATATTTTTTGATGTAAGACCAAATGTAGCCCATAACATCTCCTTTCTTAATTTTCCAATTCACTTAGATACTCGTAGCGCTCGTACTTTTCGAGCAAGCGCTCGTTTTTCTCGTCCAATTCTTTTTGCAAATCCGATAAGCGTGTAAAATCGCTACCGCAGGTTAACATCTCAGCCTCAATCGCCTCTATGCGCTCCTCCAGCTGACTGATGTCCTCTTCAATGGTTGCCCACTCCTGCTTTTCAAAGTAGGACATGCGTTTTTTGCTAGGCTCTTTTTTGGCGACCTTGCTTGTTTTTTCAGCCTGCACTTGCTTTTCAAGGATTTCTACCCCAAAGGCTTTTTCGTCCAGATAGTCTGTGTAATTGCCGAAAAACTCACGCACCGTACCATTTTCAAAGGCTAGGATTTTATTGGCGACCTTGTCAAGGAAATAGCGGTCGTGACTGACCGTGATGACAGGACCCGCAAACTGCTGCAAGAACTGCTCAAGAACCGTCAACGTTGCAATGTCAAGATCATTTGTCGGCTCGTCTAAAAGCAGCACGTTTGGCTTTTCAATCAAGAGACGCAAGAGATACAGACGTTTTTTCTCACCACCAGACAGCTTTGCAATCACAGTGCCGTGCGTTGAGCGTGGGAATAAAAACTGCTCTAAAAGCTCGGTCACACTGGTGGTGCCGACACTTGTCTTGACCTCGTCAGCGACTTCTTGCAGGTAGCTGATGACACGCTTTGACTCATCCATATCCACCAACTGCTGTGAGAAATAGCCGATACGCACCGTCTCACCAATCTCAACCACACCTGCGCTAGGCTCTAGGCGCTTGGTCATGAGATTAAGGAGTGTTGACTTGCCGACACCATTGTCTCCGATAATACCGATACGGTCCTTGTTTTGGATGAGGAGATTAAAGTCAGACAAAATAGGCATGTTCTCATAAGCAAAGTCCACATGCGAAAAGGAGATGACCTTTTTGCCGATACGGCTGGTCTCAAAGTTGACCTCTAGCTCTGCTTTATTGGTTGATTTTGCCAAATCTGCTTTTAAGTCATTAAAACGATTGATACGGGCTTGTTGCTTTGTGGCACGGGCTTGCGGTTGCGTGCGCATCCATGAGAGCTCCTGTTTGTAGAGCTGTTTTTTCTTGTGCAGGGTGCTAGCGTCACGCTCATCCTGCTCTGCTCGCAAGCGCACATAGTCTTGATAATTACCCTGATATTCGGTCATTTGACTATCTGCCAATTCAAAAATACGAGTCGCCACATTGTCCAAAAAGTAACGGTCGTGGGTGATAAAGACAACGGTCTTCTTGCTGGTCTTGAGATAAGTCGTCAACCAAGCAATGGTATCAATATCCAAGTGGTTGGTCGGCTCATCGAGTAGAAGCAAGTCTGCCTCCCCCAGCAAGACTTGCGCCAGCTGGACACGACGTCTAAGTCCGCCAGACAAGTCTGAAATACGACTGGTCAAATCTGAAATGCCAAGTTTTGTCAGAACAGTCTTAACCTCACTCTCAATGGACCAAGCGTCAAGACTATCCATCTCTCCCATCACCGTCTCTAGCTCAGCTTGCTTGCTGTCGTCATAGTGGGCAAGCAGCGTCTCATAGCGACGAATCAACTGCATTTCACGCAGACTAGAGTCAAGGACAGTCTCAAGCACTGTCTTAGTCTCATCGAACTGTGGCTCCTGTGTCAAATAGGCAATCTTATAATCATTAGGGCATGAAAAAGGCGACACATCACCGTCAGATCCTATCTCACCAGAAATGACGTCTAAAAGTGTCGTCTTACCCGTACCATTCACACCGATAATCCCAATCCGGTCAAGGTCATGAACGATAAAGGAAATGTCCTTAAAAACAGTCTTGTCCCCAACCGACTTGGTCAAGTGTGTTACTAAAAAATCACTCATCTTGTCTCCTTCTCACAAACTCTAAAATAGCAGACCTGTCATTTGCCAAGTCACCGTCTACAATAGCAAGCTCCACAGCTGACAAATGCTCCCCTAAGCTAGGTCCTGGTGTCAAACCAAGTTGCTTTATCAAATCGGCACCATTGACCACAATCTCGTGCTTATCGTAGATAGGCAAAGCTTTATAAATAGTGTCAATACTTTCGTAATCCACCGCTAACCCTTTTGCCTCACGCAGGCGCTCTGCAAGACATACCAAGTCCTTGCCATAGTGGTAAAGTAAGCGCCTATCAGCAGATTGTCCGAGTCGAAGTTCATAGATTGCCATGATGGCAGTTACTTCCTTTTGAAACTGACTAGAGGTTTTCCACGCCTTCAAAAAGCCTTTAGGATTTTGACACTTCATCTCTAATAGCAAAGCTGCCCAAGCTTGGGTAGAGCTGTCAAAGGCTGTGTCTGCCATCTCCTCAGTCATAGCCAGTAAAGCTGGCGCTTGATTTTCTAACTGTGGCAGATAACGATAAGCCTCACAATCAACAAAGGCACGCAAACCTTTTTTCCAAAATGGAGCTACAAGCAGCTTATCCAACTCGATAAAGGAGCGCTCAATCGAAATTTTTTCCAAAAGGTGAGCATGGCTCTTCATGGCAGAAAAAGTCTCCTCTTCAAGCTCAAAGTCAAGGCTAGCTAAGAAGCGCAGACCACGCAAAATCCTGAGTGCGTCCTCATTGAAGCGCTCTTTTGGCTCACCAACAGCACGCAGGATTTTATGCTCAAGGTCATCAAGTCCGCCAAAGTGGTCAACAATCTCACCGTCTGGCGCTAGAGCAAAAGCATTGACTGTAAAATCACGGCGCTTCAAATCCTCATCGAGGGAGCGCACAAAGTTTACTTGACTCGGGCGCCTGTAGTCCACGTAGACATCTTCTGTCCTGAAGGTCGTAATCTCATATTCACCATCCTCCTCAAGTACCAAAACAGTCCCGTGCTCAATGCCGATATCAACCGTCCGCTTAAAAATCCGCTTGGTCTCCTCGGGATAAGAACTGGTTGCAATATCAACATCATGGATAGGACGATTTAAGAGTGCGTCACGGACACTTCCGCCAACAAAGTAAGCCTCATAGCCAGCTGAGCGAATTTTCTGCAATATGGGCAAAGCCTTCTGAAATTCAGAAGGCAAGTGTGTTAATTTCATAATATTTTTTCCAAACCATAAACTAATTTTTGCGCTGTGACAACTTTCTTGATACCCAGATTGACGCCACTCATAAAGGAGCTTCTGTCATAAGAATCATGGCGAAGCGTCAGCCCCTCACCTTGCGCACCAAAGATAACCTCTTGATGGGCGACAAGCCCTGGCAAGCGCACGCTATGAATACGAAAACCATCGTACTCTGCCCCACGAGCTCCTGCTAGAGACTCCGTTTCGTCAGGGACACCTTGGTGTTTTGCCTGTCTCACCTGCGAGATAAGCTCCGCTGTCTTGATAGCTGTTCCGCTCGGAGCATCTTTTTTCTGGTCATGATGTAGCTCGATAATCTCAAGGTCTGGGAAATACTGCGCTGCTTTCGCTGCAAACTCCATGAGCAAAATCGCACCAATGGCAAAGTTTGGAGCAATCAAGCCACCCAGCTTTTTCTCAGCTGAAAAAGCAATCAGCTCTTCTATCTCACTTTCTGTAAAGCCAGTTGTGCCAACGACAGGAGCAAAGCCATTTTCAAGGGCAAAGCGGGTATTGGCATAAGCGACCTCTGGTACGGTAAAGTCCACCCAGACATCCGCATCAATCCCTACCAAGTCCTCTTTTTGCTGATAGACAGGCACACCATCTAGCTCGTCCACTTCAGCTGTAGGCGACAAAAGGGCAACGAGCTCAAGCTCCTCGTCCTTTTTGACCATATCAAGCGCAGCACTTCCCATGCGCCCTGTAAATCCTGCAATAATGACTTTTATACGCATCCTTATCTCCTTTTTTAAATTTTTGGTGTCACGCCAAAGCAGATTGCTCCCTCACCAAGGTGTGTAGCGATAACACTGCCAAAGCTAACAAGGTCAATGCCTTGGTAACCTTCATCAGTCATCGTATCTCGCAAACGCTCCGCCTTATCCGCCGCATGCCCTTCGATGATGAAAATATCATAGTCACAAGCACCAGCCGATGTCGTCTCCTCTAAAATCGCTAGCATGCGCTTCATCGCTTTCTTTTCAGTGCGGACTTTCTCATAAACAAGGATTTTCCCCTCGTCATTGAAATACAAAATCGGCTTGATACTGAGAAGATTTCCCAAAATAGCAGCGCCATTTGACAAACGTCCACCCTTAACCAAGTGGTTCAAATCATCCACCATGATGTAGGCTTGCGTCTTGTCAATCTGGTAAGCAAGTTTTTCAAGAATCGTCTCAAAAGCAACGCCATCCTCAGCTAAGCGCAGGCAATTAGTTACCATGCGTCCTAGCGGGTAAGAAGTGATACGGCTATCTGGAAAGGCTATAGTCAGCTTGTCATAGTCATCTGTCAAAAACTGGATATTTTGCCAAAAGCCTGAAATCCCTGATGACAAAAAGAGCCCGATAACATGGGTAAAGCCAGCACTTTCAATCTGGCTTAGAGCTTCTTCTAGATCTGCAAGGCTAGGTTGGCTTGTCTTTGGAAGGTCCTTTGAGGCTGCCATCTTAGCGTAAAAGTCACTAATGGTCAGATTTTTCCCTTCGACATAAGACTTCTCTTCGATAGTGACCGGAATATCAAGGACAAAAATATCCTCTCGGTCTGCAACTTCTTGCGGTAGTACAGCTGTATTATCAGTAATTATAGCTAATTTCATTAACTGTTAAACTCCAAATTCAAGCCCGGACGGTCAAGGGCAATCTCTGTAACTTCATAGGTTAAGCGTTGCACCATATCAAGTAAAGGAGCCGCCAAGTCTTGAACTTCTTCTTGACTAAAATCTTTTGGTGCATCAATCAAACGGTCTTTGATGTGAACTAATTGTGACACCGCACCGCTAATGACAAACTCATCACGGACAACCATGAATTGAAGGACAGCCACAACACTTGTTCGTACAGCCTCTTCATCGCGCTCTGCTAGTTGGAAAGTGACCTCAAAGTTGGTCTCTGGAGTACCATTTTCCTTTTCCCATTCTAGGTTTCTAGCGTCATAGTGGTATTGGTTCACAAATTCTTTTTCACGGGTAAGTTCCATGTTTTTTTCTCCTCTATATCTGGATATTCCCAAGTAATAACGGTATTAACTGACCTCTTCGTAGAAAGCTTTTTTGTTACTTTTGAGGGCTTTCCACTCTTTATCTAAAAGTGCCATGATGAGCGTATCAGCGTAGCCATTCTTTGTCTTGATACTCTCACGCTTACGCCCCTCGAGCTTAAAACCAGCTTTTTCATAGGCAGCCTGCGCTCTGGGATTAAAAGAATAAACCTCTAACTCCAAGCGGTGAAGACCAACTGTACCAAAGACAAAATCACAGACAGATGTCGTCATCCAACTGCCCAGTCCTTGATTCCAGTATGCTTTATCAAAAATCACGATACGAAAGTTTGCCGATTGGTCAAGCGTATCTACCTCATTCACCACAGCTTCACCGATGAATCTGCCATCAGGTGCTACAAGGATAAAGTCAAAACGCTCTGAGCTTGAGACAACACGGTTGTGATAGCGGATAATATCATCTCGACTAAAAGTCTGTGTCGTTCCCGTCAGATAATCCACTTCTTCGCAAGTTTTGGTAAAGCAATCTTGATAGTACTTCTCAGCTTCACCTTTCCTAAAAGAACGAAGCGTGAAACCATCACGCTGCCAACAGGCAGTCTTTTTAGTCATATCAGCTCTCCTATGCACTTGTCAGTTTTGGTTAGCACACATCTAATCACTGTGCTATAACTCTACTAAGCACCAAAGCCAAAGGGTTTTATGTCGACCTCGCAACTTAGTTTAGATAGTTAGACTCATTATAGCATATTTTAAGAAAGGATTAAAGTTAGAATTTCTTTTGTGGGTGCTTAGCGATGTAGCGTTACAATAGATGTGAGACTTCTAGAAGTCAAAAAGAAGATTCCCTGATATGATAAGAGTACCACCACTCATCAAAAAGGAACCTTCACATGACTAGTATATCACAAAATCTTCGCTATTTACCACATACTCTAGAAACACGTTACCACGCTGTTAAAACCTACCAAAACGGAGCATCTGTCGCCTTCATCTGTCGACGTTACAAAGTTTCAAAAGCCTCTCTCATGCGCTGGAATAAGCGTTTTGATGGCACAAAAGAATCTCTAAAAGACCGTTCTCATCGCCCTCTAACACCACATCCAAAGGCTCATACCCAGCAAGAGCTGACCTGGATTAAAAACTGCATCAAAAGAAATCCAAACGCAACCCTCATCGAAATCTTCTACAAGCTCAAAACCAATAAGGGATATGATAGGCACCCTTGCTCACTCTTTCGAATCTTGAGAAAGCTGGACTTCTTCAAATCCCCTAAAACAAAGAACAAACCTTATGTCCCAAAACCATATGACACGCCGACTAAACTCGGTATCAAGTGGCAGATGGATGTCAAATACGTCCCAACTCACTGCTACACAGGAAAACTACCTGACAAGTTCTACCAGTACACCGTTATTGATGAGGCCAGTCGAGAACGCTTTATATTCCCTTTCAAAGAGCAGTCGTCCTACTCAACGGTTCAATTTCTCAAAATGGCTATCAAACACTTTGGATACAAACCCAAAATCCTCCAAACGGATAATGGCTTTGAGTTCACTCATTTCAAAGAGACCAAACAAGTTCACCCACTAGACTTGCTGTGTCAGGAACTTGGCATTGAGCACAAGCTGATTCATCCTCGAACACCAAGACATAATGGCAAGGTTGAACGCAGTCATCGAAATGACAATCGACGTCTCTACCAGCACCTGACCTTTTACTCCTATGACGACCTCATCAAGCAGATGAAAACCTATCTTTATCGTTCTATTCGACTCCCTATGCAAACTTTAGGATGGAAATCTCCTATCGATATCAGAAAAGCTTTACTAGAAGCTAGCTCCTAGTAAAGCTTAACAAATGGATAACTTCAAAATAACATTTTAGGTCTCACATCATTGACAAAGGTACAGAATTTCTTTTGTGGGTGCTTAGCGATGATTTCTGGATAGCTGGCAATTAGCTCTTCACCTTTTGGCGTTAAGCATAAGCCACGGACAGAAAAATAAGCTCCTAGCTCTTCTTCGCTTAGCAGTTCTTTAAGTGTAGCGTCCACATCACTTCTTTTCATCTTGGACAGCCCTTTGACACCCTTTTCTTTTAAAATCTGCTTGAGTCTAGTCGCTGGTATATGGTCAAGCGAGTCAAAAGCTGACTCAACCACCGCATCCCCCTCCTCAATCACAAAAGAAAGTGCGTCAGCGCCATTGACACCATAGCTGTATTCAAAGTATTTTGAAAAGGGTGTCTCTGTCGTAAAAGTACCAAAGTGAATGCGCCACAGCAAGATAATATGCCCTGGCAAAACGCCTTCTTTAGTTCTTATCATGTTGCGCTTTGGCACTTTAGGTGTGGTGTTCACCTCAAGCAAATCACGCTTGCTTGAGATGTATGGGATTTCTGGGTAATCTTTGTAAAGTTCTTGGATTGTTTTCATAGTGTTATTATACCAAAAAACAAAAAGACTGAAAAACTCAGTCTTTGTTAGGTTGGCTAGGACAACGATTCACGAAAATGTTGTTTAGACACTGCCTTAAAGGCAATCAAAAACTCACGAATCATACCTGCTACACGCTCTGGGCGCTCCGCTTTTCGTCTTGTAAACCAGCGCATGAGAATGGAGATAATGCTATCAACGATAATATCCTGAAAATATTCAAGATCTGTTTTATCTAGTCTCATGTTTGTGAGATCAAAGCCAAGCAGCTTGTAATAATCCACAATCTCTGCCATTGCGACCATTCGGATATTTTCACGTGTCTTCTCACGAATGACTGGCGTTGAGTGGTCGCCAAGTAGAGCAGCGAATAATTCTTCGTCTTGTAAAAATGCAATCACCTCTATAAGTGCCTGATCGACATCTGCTGCGTCTTTTCTATGGGCATCATAGATAGCGGTCACCTTTCTAATCAAAAAGTCATAGTAAGAGCTTACCATCGCATCTTTATCAGAGAAATAAAGGTAAAAACCAGAACGGCTAATGAGAGCTTCTTCTGCGATTTGGGTAGCTCTCAATTTGTCATAAGGAATGTCCTGGAGAAGTTTTCCAGCCGCATGATAAATCTGGCGCCTTGTTCGTAATTTTCTAACAGTCGTCACCGTCTGTGCTCCTGATCTAAATAAATTTTGACCTAAAACATTACCCATTGTAACATATTTTTTAAGAAATATTTCAAAAACTTTCAATTTCTTTCAAAATTTTTCGCACAACAGATAAAAATGCCCAAATTTTAGTCCAAATAATCTTTTAAAAGGTCACACTCCTCATTTGTCAGTTTTCTGTAAGCTCCAACGGCTAGCTTGTCATCTAACCAGAAAGGACCAAAACGAATGCGCTTGAGATAAGTAACCTTGACACCATAAGCGAGAAACATCTTTTTCACTTGGTGAAATTTTCCCTCTCTGATAGTCAGGTGGGCACTGCTTTTAGATTGTCCAACTTCCAAAAGCTCCAGTTGAGCTGGCTGACAGAGCGTCCCATCTGAAAAAGACACACCCTTTTCAAAAAAATGAGGAGCGTCTTCTCCCAGCCATCCATTGACCTCGACATAGTAGGTTTTCTCAACATGGTGTCTAGGATGTAGCATGCGAAAGCCTAGAGGACCATTGGTCGTCAAAAGAAGAAGCCCTTCTGTATCACGATCTAAGCGACCAATCGGATAAAGCCCGTCTTTTCTATCTTTTGGAGCTATTAGGTCAATGACAGTCTGATATTTTTTATCACGCACGGCACTAAGCACACCAGCTGGTTTATGGAGCATTAGATAAGATTCACTCTCTATCTGAACAACTCGTCCAGAAACAGTGATTTGCTGCAGGTGGCTATCGACATTGAGATTTGCTTTGGTTGCTACATGGCCATCAACACGTACCTGCCTAGAGCGGAGGAGTTTTTTGACCTCTCCACGTGAGCCAACCTTTGCTTTTTCCAGTAATTTGTCCAGTCTCATGCTGCTATTGTAGCATATCTCTTAGTTTTTCAAAAGAGAAGCTGCTTCTTCGTCTAAGATGACATAGAGATTTGGATGGTCTTTTAGACTGCTTGCTGGAAGGTCTACTGTTTTATTGCCTTCGACCAAAGCTTTGATAGCTTCTGCCTTGTCTTTTCCGTAAGCCATAAGCACAATTTGCTTAGCAGAGACGATAGAGGCAATGCCCATCGAAATAGCTTGTTTAGGCACTTCGTCTTTATTGGCAAAGAAACGGCTGTTAGCCTCGATAGTGCTTGCGGTCAAGTCAACCACATGTGTCGTCTCATCAAAAGGTGTCCCTGGCTCGTTAAAACCAATGTGCCCATTGCGCCCAATTCCTAAAATCTGGAAATCAATCGGATGGGCTTCTAGCAAGCTATCATAGCGCTTAGCTTCAGCTATCAAATCCTCTGCCAAACCATTTGGCAAATAGTGCGCTTTAAAAGGCTTTGCCTTAAAGAGATGCTCCTCCATAAAGTGCGCATAGCTCTGTGGGTGACTAGCCGGTAGACCCACGTACTCATCCAGATTGAGACTGGTCATTTGGCTAAAGTCCAAATCACTGTCTGTGATTTCCTTGTAAAAAGTCAGAGGCGTGCTCCCTGTCGCTAGCCCCAAGGTTTTACTTCCCTTTGCCATACTTTCTTTCAAAAGTTCAAATGCTTTTTTGCCACCTTCTTTGGCGTCTGCTACTCTTATAATGTTCATCTCGTTACCTCCTTTAGGTCTATACCAATCTTTACCTTTATTATATGGTATAGACCAATTTTTGTCAAGAAAAATCTCAGCTGTATTTAGCTTTTTTTGTGATATAATAAAAAAGCACTATTCAGGAATAAATAAAGGAGAATTTGCGTGAATACAAACGATTTTGATTTTGATTTGCCAGAAGAGCTGATTGCTCAAACGCCGCTCAAACAGCGTGACAGTTCAAAACTTCTCGTCATTGACCACAAAAAGCACACTATGGTCGACACACACTTTGACCATATCATTGACGAGTTAAACCCAGGAGATGCCCTCGTGATGAACAATACACGGGTCTTGCCTGCTCGCCTCTACGGTGAAAAGCCCGACACACATGGGCATGTCGAGCTTCTTCTTCTCAAAAATATTGAAAATGACGACTGGGAAGTTCTTGCTAAGCCGGCTAAACGCTTGCGTGTGGGCGCACAGATTTCCTTTGGGGACGGTAGACTCACAGCTGTGGTCAAAGAGGAGCTTGAGCATGGCGGACGTATCGTGACTTTTTCATACGAGGGTATCTTCCTTGAAGTGCTAGAAAGCCTAGGGGAAATGCCTCTACCACCTTATATCCACGAAAAGTTGGAAGACCGTGAGCGCTACCAAACCGTCTACGCCAAAGAAAATGGCTCCGCTGCAGCACCGACCGCAGGACTGCACTTCACCCAAGATTTGCTGGATAAAATCGCTGCAAAAGGCGTTAAGCTAGTCTATCTGACACTACATGTTGGACTTGGTACTTTCCGTCCTGTGTCTGTTGACAATGTCGATGAACACGAAATGCACTCCGAATTTTATCAGCTCGCAGAAGAGGCTGCAGATACGCTCAACCAAGTACGTTCAAATGGCGGACGTATCGTTGCTGTCGGCACGACTTCTATTCGTACCCTTGAGACGATTGGTACAAAGTTTGATGGCGACATCAAAGCCGACTCAGGCTGGACCAATATCTTTATCAAACCAGGCTATCAGTTCAAGGTTGTGGACGCTTTTTCGACCAACTTCCATTTGCCAAAGTCAACTCTTGTCATGCTCGTCTCTGCCTTTGCTGGGCGTGAGTTTGTCCTTGAAGCCTATAAACACGCTGTCGACGAAAACTACCGCTTCTTTAGCTTTGGGGACGCTATGTTTGTCAAATAATCTTTGAAAGGATAAAAACAAAGTTATCATCTTCTCATTTTTACAGACTCCTGCCCTAGACGCAGTGGGTGAGTTGATAAATCAACTTCTAGAACCCTACTCAACTTTGCGGAGGTGGGACAACAAAATCGCATTTCTGCGAAATGACCGATTTTTGTCCCACTCTCTTTTGAAAACTCTATCAGCTTTTTTTGACCGTCAACTTGTGTTACAATAAAGTCTAGATTAGAAAGAAGGGAGAAGGCGATGATTTATCTCAAGCGTTTGCTGGGTGTTATCCTTTTGTGTGCTGTTGGTTTTGGCATTTTTCAGCATGAAAAGGGTGTCTCACAGTTTGAAAAAAGCTACCAAAGCACGCAAAATGCACTCAGCTATTTTCAAAAGCACAATAAAGCCTATCAAAAACTCCCTATCCTAGAGAAGATGTCCATGCGTAAGCACATGATGACAACTATCAAGCGACTGCAAGAGGACGGCTGGTCAGATGAGACCATCGAAGGTGCTTATCTACGCTATCTCCCGCAGGACAAATTGTCACAAAAAGCAGTTAATCAAGCGCTCGCTCAAACACAGATTATCGGCACGCAGACATTTAGGAGACTATGGAAAACAGAACTCGCTAGAGTTGAAAGTCAGCAGCCACTGTACAAACTGGAGCAGGCTAAGCACTTGCTAGCTATCTTTTTACAGCAGGATAAAATGCCACAAACCATCAGCGGGCAAAACACACAAACCAAGGCAATGCTTGCTCGCTTCGACGACAGTGTCTCGCCTGCTGACAGCCTGTGGAGTGACTTAGCCACACTGACACAGACAGCTTATCCTAATGATAATTTTTCCAAAAACGATAAGCTAGCCATCCAGCTGCACCAGTTTCGCTACATTATCTCTAGCCAGCAAGCCCAGTGGATTAGACGTCACTATAAGACTACAAACGATACAGACGCCGATGCCCTTGCCAAATACCTCGCTGAGCTGGACAACTCTGACTACACGCTCAACGAATCTGCCAGATACCACAACAAGGTCGCAAGCAAATTAACCAAAAACGGTGTGCTAAAGCCTGTCTACGCTGACAATCGCAAAGAGAGCAATTTCAAGGTGCTCATTCATTTTCACAGTGAGTTTATCCTATCTGAAAGTGGCGACTTTTTGGTGGCAACCGATGTGCAAAAAACGACACAAAACGCTATCATCAACAGTGCCACCTTTAACTATGCCAATCAAAATAACGACCGCCACGTCCAGTTGGATGTGACCCCGATTACCTATCACGAACCGCACTTTGTCACCAAGGCGATGACGGCAAACGGTGAGACTTTTGTTGAGCCGAGCTTAGAAGAGCAAAAGGACAAGCACAATCGCATTTTCAGTCGAAAAGGCAAGTCCTCTAAACAGCTCTCAAAAGCTGTGGCTAAGGCTTTCAAAAAACGTATCAAAGCCTACCAACAACTCCTCACACCGTCTACCAACAACCATTAAGACACTAAAAACTCATTACGCTTGTAATGAGTTTTTAGTTCATATTGACACGATGCCATTCGTTAATCACATAGCAAAGCTGGGTGAGTTGATAGTAGCCGACACCGTTGATTTCTGTACTTTCTTCTGTCGCACCGCCCAAGCCTTTTGTGTAGAGGGCGATGATATACGGCTTCTCCTCGTAAACAACAGCACCAACATTGAGCGCTTCACGGACATAACCTGGCTTTTGTGCGACTGTCAAGTTATCCCCAATCAAACCATGATAATATTCTCCAGGAAAAGCAACCTTGAGATAATAGAGCAAGTCCTTGTATTTCTTGCGGTGCGTATAGAGATAGTCCAGCACTTGGATATAGTAGTCGGTTGTGGTTTTATTGCCTTCTTGCTGGATGGTTTTAATCTTGCCTTTAGATTTGCCGTAGCGTCCAAACTTGGCGTAAGCTTTCTCCATGCCTCCTAAGCGCTCCGATAGGGCGTAAGCAGGTGTATTTTCAGAGTAGACGAGGGAGAACTTCTGCATCTGAGGAATAGTCATCGCTCCATCAAAGGCAGACACATAGCTATTGTGCTCTCCGATGTACTCGTAGGTGGTGTTTGTGATGTCAAATGCCTCAGTCAAGGATAATTTTCCCTTAGCCACCTCGTCAACCACTAGCATATTTAAGGGGAGTTTGTAGGTAGAACCTGCCGTCATGGGCTGGGTGTCATTCATTGAGGCTGTTTTTCCAGTTGTTAAGTCCTTGTAAGAAAAGGCGACACTGTCCTCTGCCAAGCCAAACTCTGCCATGTAAGCTTTCACCGTCTCCTCTAAGCTGAGGTTGGCATAGTCATAATACAGCCCTAAACTATCCATTTCTGCTAAATCTGCCTGTAAGTCGGTTTCTTTATCTGCTTTTGACTTGGTTTTAGTGCTGGTCTTTGTCTTGGTGCTTGATGACTTTGTTGAGACTTGAGTGCTCTTACTTGTCGATGAACTTGCAGTTTTGGACTGCGAAGCATGCTGAAACATAGTCACAAACAAGCATATAATAATCAAAACCAGTAGCCCTAAAATCGTACACGCAAATATAAAATCAACTTGACGCCGTTTTTTCTTTCCATCATTTTTCATAACACTTCTATTGTAAAGTATTTTTTTAAAATTGCAAGTATTTTGACAAATATTTTACAAAAACATGTCATTTTGTGTTTTTCAGTAACATTTAGCTAAAAAAATAAGCCTTTCGGCTCGTTTTTTAGGCTTTTGCTGCTTTGTACAATTCAGCAACCTTGTTCCAGTTGATGACGTTGAAGAACGCCTTGATATAGTCTGGGCGAACATTGCGGTAGTTAAGATAGTAGGCGTGTTCCCAAACGTCTAGTCCAAGGATAGGTTGTTTGCCATCCATGATAGGGTTGTCTTGGTTAGCTGTTGAGAGAATTTCGAGTTTTCCTTCAGCATTCACGACAAGCCAAGCCCAACCTGAGCCAAAGCGAGTCGCAGCTGCTGCTGAGAAAGCGTCTTTGAAAGCGTCAAATGAGCCAAAAGTAGCTTCAATATCTGCTAACAATTCTGCTGAAACCTCTGTCTTTTCTGGTGTCATCAATTCCCAGAAAAGAGCGTGGTTGAGATGTCCTCCGCCGTTGTTGATAACGGCTTGACGGATGTCAGCAGGGATTTTTTCCACGTCAGACAAAAGTGCCACCAAGTCTTCACCGATTTCAGTGTGTTTTTCAAGGGCCGCATTGACATTTGCCACATAAGTCGCATGGTGTTTGTCATGGTGGAGAGTCATTGTCTCAGCATCGATATAAGGTTCTAAAGCATCGTAAGCATAAGGTAGTTCTGGTAGGATAATTGCCATAAGTAAGCTCCTCTTTTCTATAAAGTACCTTCATTGTATCGAAAAGAGGTAGAGCTTACAAATAATTTGACTGAAACTTATGCTTTATAGGTGATGAGCTGCAAGAGTGCCTTGTCAAATAAATAATCCTTATCAGCAAGACCGCTCTTAATCGCTGCATCCGTTTCAATCAAACACTTGAGAGCAAATGCTAAAAAAGCAGTTGATAAGGTTCTAACATCACGCAAAGCATAGCGTACTTGGTAAGGATTGACCTTGCGTCCGAGATAATAGGACAGCTCACTTGTTATTTGGCTTTCATTTTTACCTTGTTCAGACAGGATTTTGACCTGTAAGAAGGTCCTAAATTGCCCTAGCATAACAGCAATGAGCTTGATGTCATCCTCACCTTGCAGGCGCAAATCACGCACCAGCTCAAAACTATCATCCACACGCCCTAGGATAACCAGATGGGTCAAATCAAAGATATTGTCTTGAAGCGTCTTAGGAATCGCTTCTGCGATGTCGCTAGAGTTGATAAGACCTGCCTTTTTATAGGAGGTCAAAAAAGCCAGATTTTTTTGAATAGCGCTGTAGTCATAGTTTGACTTGATGAGCAAGTCCTCAAACGCTCCTTTATCAAAGCGAAGACCCAGTTTGTGAGCGTATTTTTGAAAATAGGTTTTAAGCTCTGCTTCTTTTGGCGTGCTAGCTTCAATGACCTTGCCGTCACGTTTGAGCAATTTGACCAAACGGCGCTTGCCATCAAGCTTTCCTGGTGCACAGATGATGAGACGTGTGGTGTCTACAGGATTTTCAAGATAAGCTTCAAAGCGCTTTAGAGAGCTATCCTCAAGATAGCTTTTTTTATTTGTTGTAATGTCAAGGAGATTATCAAAAATAACAACCTTGTAGTCGGACAAAAAAGGCAGACTCTCAAGATCCATCTCCGCCTCTTGGTAGCTATCCTCGGACAAATCAAAATACGAATAAGTCAAATCACTCTTATCAAAACCAATCTGCTCAAACAGTTTTTGCTTTATCTCGGTGTACTGCCCTAAATCATCACCAGCTAGAACGGTGATAGGAGCGAGATTTGCCGTAGACAGCTTCTCTATTTCTTCAATTGCAATCATGGTTTCATTATACCAAAAAATCCCACGTATGGTTAGTGGGATTCTTTTTTGCTTGGTAAGCAATAAAAAACTAAAAGAGCAATGCGACAGCCAAGCATGATAATCCAGCCTAGAGGAAGGATGAAGGTCGCAAAATCACCTAAGAGTAAGAGAATAAAGGCACTATGAAATCCTGCGTCCCGCAAACGTCTCACTTGCAGAGCAACAGACGGCACAAGGATAAACAAAAACCAAATACTAAGAAAAGCGACACCTAATAAGATAAGTGGCAACAACCGTGCCCATGTGGACTGAAAGCTCTGCTCAGTCAGTATGAGATTGCCAGAGTTGGCTAATAGATAAAGCAATTGAGGAAGCCCAAAAGCTAAGGTCGCAATGAGAAAGAAAAAGGACAGGCTAATCAAGCTGTTAATCAAAACAATGAGCCAAAAATGACTACGGCATGTCCTGCCCTTAAAGTCTAAATAGTGTGTCCAAAAGGACTTGTAATTTACTAACATAATATCTGCCTCCTATTAGTTTCATTATAACACTATGAGAAAAAATGAAAAGAAAAAATGCTTTTCTTTCTTATCACAAGTCTTTACACTGTCCTTTTTCAAAAATTTCAGTATAATAGAAAAAAAGGAAAATAGGAGGGCGCTATGAGCACGATTTCTATTCGAGAACTAGATCCAAAAGACCGCAACAAAGCCATCTCTTTTGCCATTTCTGGCATGCACTTTGACCAGTATATCAAAAACCCACTGCTTCTACGTCTGTACGGACGCTATTTTTGGTATTTGGAAAATAGCAGAGCTACACACCTAAAGGCTGCCTATCAAGGCGATGAATTGCTGGGGGTGATTTTAGCGGAAGTCAAAGGTCAGCCACCACTTCGGCAGTGCTGGTATGAAAAAGCCTTCAGCAGAACCATTGACTGGTTGCAGAAAACCTTTTTCAAATCCAGTGCAGGCACCTACGACACAGTCAACAAGGACATGCTAGATGTCTACAAAGAGCATTATCAGCCAGACGGTGAGATTATCTTTTTAGCTGCCAATCCGACTCTCAAGGTCAAAGGCGTCGGCACAGCACTGCTAAACGCCCTTGAAAAAGACCTCTCTGGCAAGGAAATCTATCTCTACACCGACTCCCTCTGTACCTATCAATTTTATGAAAAGCGTGGCTTTGAACGCTACCAAGAGCGCACTATCGAGCTGACACTAAACAAGAAAAAAGTACCTCTTTCCTGCTTTTTGTACCGTAAAAAGATAGCTTAAAATCCTTTACTTAACGTAAAGGATTTTTTCTTGTTAGAGCTCGTTTACTCTTCCTCGGGATAGGTCATGCCCCAGTCACGGCGAAGCTGGGTCATAAGCTGCATGACGTCTCTTGTGTAGTCTAGGTGAACACGGCTAGTGTCTCCAGTGACAGCCTTTTCCATATCCGCTACTTCATAGGCAAGAGCAAAAGCCATCTCACCCTCCTCGATGACCTCTTGCTCTCCTGTCTCTGTATAGGTGATGACCGCACGCTCCCCACGAGGGTAATCGTAAATCTCGATATAGCCCTTGTCAAAAGCAATCATGCCACGCTTGGGCTGCTTAGCGTGAAGAGTCAGAGCGATAGTTGCCATCTCACCCTTGTCATTTGAGAGGAGAATGCCAACCTGCTCATCCACTCCAGTCGGTGCTAGTCTGACTTGAGAGCTGACTTGACTAGGCGTTTCAGACATAAACCAACGCACAAAAGACAGAGCATAGACCCCGATGTCTAGAAGCGCACCACCAGCCAAATCTCGACTAAAGAATCGATTGGTCATGTCATAGTCCTTGTAGCTCCCAAAGTTCATCTGAATCATCTTGAGCTCGCCCAGCTTACCTGACGACACTAGCTCATGGAGCTTACGATAGAGTGGCATGTGGTAGATGGTCATGGCTTCTGCTAGGACGACACCGTGTTTTTCTGCTAAGGCGACAGCTTCTGCTAGTTCTTCACTGTTTAGGGTGATAGACTTTTCGCAGAGCACATGTTTGCCAGCCGCCAAGGCTTTTCTCTGGTAGTTGATATGGGTATTGTGAGGGGTTGAGATATAGATGATATCGACATTTTCATCCTCAAAGACCTCGTCGATTTTTTTGTAGACTTTGTCGATACCGTATTTTTCAGCAAAGGCAAGCCCCTTGTCATAGGTGCGATTAGCAACCGAATAGAGCTTTTGCCCACGGCTCTCTAGCGCCTGCGCCAGTTCATTTGCGATAACGCCCGTTCCAAGCGTTGCCCAGTTGTAAGTTTTTGTCATGATTTTCTCGCTTTTTTCTTTTTATTATAGCAAAATCTCACCTTATTGACCACTATCTCACGGTTTCTAAGTGCCAAGTCTGCCAGCCGATAAAGCGAATCGCACCGTGTTGGTCGGTGCGCAAAAATTGGCTGTTTACCTTTTCCAAGCGCTCTAAGGTTTCCTGATGTGGGTGATGATAGCGGTTATTTTGCCCAGCGGAGATAAGGGTGAGTTTTGGTTTTATTGTCTCTAAAAAACTCATGCTAGAAGAGCCTTTTGAGCCGTGATGTCCTACCTTTAGCACATCAACAGCTAACTGCGGATAATGCTCAAGCAGCACCTCTTCACCCTCTTTTTCCAAATCGCCTGTGAATAAAAAGCGTGTGCCAAGTAGATTGCCATATAAGACCAGTGAGTCGTTGTTTTTGCCGTCGCCTTGGCTAAGGGGATAGAGCACCTGCAAAGAGCTATTCATGATAGGCAATTCCTCGCCAGCAAGTACACTACGCACATGGACATTCATAGCTTTCAAGCGATTGACAAAGCTGTTATTTGTGAGACTGCCTTGGCTGACAAGCACCTCACCGATAGCAAAATGCTTTGCGACCACCTCCATATCACCCATGTGGTCAGTATCCGTATGAGTGAGGAGCAACTGGTCAATCTTTGAGACGCCACGACTTTTCAGATAAGGAATCAAGGTGCGATCGGCATTGCTATCTGTACTGCCCTCCTGCCAAGCCTCCTTTTGACTAAAGGAGACCTTGCCACCAACATCAATCAAGAGAGTCTTGCCAGAGCTATCTCGGATAAAGATACTATCGCCCTGCCCGATGTCAATCATGGTCACTTCATTTGCCACAGGGTGTTTGGTAATAAAAAGAAAACCTAACACCGCTAAGACTAGACTACCACAAAGCCATTTGCGCCTATGATAATCATACAAAAAGCCAAGCAGTAGTAAAAGTGCTACAAGTACAAAAATACTAGGTGTGCCAAAGACAAATGGCTTTCCTGCTAGATGTGACAAAGTTGCTAGAAACTTGTCCAAAAGCTGAAAAAGTCCGTTAAAGGCACTCAAATGGATAAGAGGCGATAAGAAAAAAGCAAGTGTCAATAGTGGCAAGAGCAAACTCTCAAAAAGAAAGGACAAGCCAACTGTCAAGAGGATAGACAAAGGCTGGTAGCTAGCAAAATAAAAGAGCATAATGGGAAGCATACCAAGCGGTATGGCGATAAGGCTCACCCATTTTGCACGCTTTTGTGGAAGATGTGAAAAATCAAGCAAAGCCAGCACAAAAGCAAAACCAAAGCTCAACACACCTCCTGTAGTCAGCAAAAACGAAGGCATAAGGACAAAGGAAATCATAACCGTCACCGCCAGATTGTCCATTTTCTTGAGACCGCATTGTGATAGTACCTGCTGGATGAGGCTACGGGTAACAGACACGCTAAAGCCTGCTAAACCACCGTAGACAAAGGAAAAAGGTACTTGCACAAACAGCACATGCTCTCTACTCACTCCTAAGCGCAAGCACATTTTACGAAAAAGCCCCACAAAAAAGCTGACGTGCATGCCAGAAAGGGCAAAAAGATGGATAATGCCCAAATCCGTGTACAAGTCCGTCATCTCATCAAAAGACTTATCCAGATAACCAAACAGCAAACCTGTCATGTAATGGCGCATAGGCGCTGGAAAGTGTGTGCACTGGATGATAGCTAAACGCCGCCATTCCCGAAGAATGCCACGTGGCGTCCCAGCAGAGGTAGACTTCTGCTTTAGGATTTTTTCTATCCTCAAGACTCGGTTAATACCCTGTGTCTTGAGATAAGCACGGTAATCAAAGCCAGAAAAATTGCGCTGAGGAGTGGCTTCTTCGATACTAGCTGAAACTTGCAGCTGCTGCGTCTGGTAGAGTTTTTCAAAGCTGTTCTTTTCTTTCTCGCTCTTGAGTGTGTAAAAAGCTTGATAGCTTCTGCCATTTGCCGTCGCTGTAAATGACAGCAAGTCGCCATTGATTTTTATGGTATCTGGGAGTAAGATGACATTCTCAAGACGTTCTGGTTCGGTGCGATAGCTTTTTTCAGATTGATAAACCTTTATCCCAAAAAAGAGAGCAGCAAACAGTAGGATAAAAAAGACCTTGGCAACTTTTTTCAGAGGATATTGCCACAGCAAAAAAAGAAAAGATACTAAAAATAGCAAGAAAGCAGGCAACTGCCTGCTAAAGACGACATAGTAAAGCTCAAGGAGCAAAATAGCCAGATAGATAGGCTTTAGCGGTAGTTTTTTAATCCACTGTGACATCATTTTTAAGTTTCTCCAATGTCTTTTCTCCAATGCCCGAAACATTGGTCAGCTCGTCAACAGACTTAAAGCCTCCTTGGCTATCACGATAGTCGAGAATATCCTGCGCACGCTTATCACCGATACCTGAGATTTTTTTGAGGTCTTCAAGACTTGCCGTGTTGAGATTGATTTTATCGGACTGGCTGCTTGTTGACGTTGCTGAGCTGTTTCCACTTGTGCTAGCACTTGCTTGGCTGACGACGCTGATATTTTCATCGGTCTTTGCTACGTAGATGATAGCCTCGTCCGTCACTTTTTGAGCAAGGTTGATGGATTTTTTATCGGCTTCTTGGGTCAGCCCGCCAGCTTTTGCGATAGCGTCTGACACACGACTGCCTTCTTTTAGGGTATAGACGCCTTCTTTTTGCACAGCGCCCTTGACATCAACGACAATCGTGCCACTTGCTGGCTTAGCTGTAGATGACGAGCTGGTCGCTGTGCTTGAGCTTGAAGCTACCAAACTAGTAGACTGACTGGCAAGCGTTGAAAAGGTCGTCTGCGTCTTTGGTCGCATGAGCATAACAACCACAAGACAAGTAGCTAAAAAAAGCCCACTCACTCCCACAAGCGCCGCTACTAACACTTTTGGGTCTTTACATTTCTCACGAATCATTTCAAACATAAGATTCCTCCTACATTTATATCCGTAAAAAAAGCAGAACAAGAGTTCTGCTTGTGACATTATTTGAGATGTTTTTCTGGATTCCACACAAAGCTTGCAATAAGGCTAAAGATGAGCGTACAGATAACGATAAGAATAGCGACAATCCCTAGCGGAATACGATAGAGATAGGTCAGAGGATTGCGCTTTTTCGTGTTGTGATAGGTCGCATTCTCACTATCTGCTCGGTCAAACTCAGACTGAATACGGCGTGCCACCTCTTCGATACCCTCGTCGTTGAGACGCTTGATGTCTGAGATGTCGATGGGATTTCCAAAGTTCAAGTCCACACGCTCACCAGACAAAAGCCCTTTAAAGGTCATCGGTCCTGCATAGACGACAGGCACGATACGTACCTTTGCCATCTTGGCAATCACAGCCACCCCACCCTTAACGTCTGTTGAGTGTCTGCTACCACTTGGAAACATAATCAAGGAACGACTGCTTTTTTTCAACATCTTGACAGGATACTTGATAGCTTCTTGCCCTGGATTTTCACGGTTAATGGGAAAGGCACCACACATGCGAATCCACCAAGCCAACATCCGATTGGTAAAGAGCTCTTTTTTTGCCATGAAGATGAATTTTTTAGGACGTGTCGCAAAGGCCATATAAATCGGATCCCACCAAGTCCTGTGTGGCGATACCAAGATATAGTTTTCAGACTGGTCAGGAATTTTGTCCTGATTGTGATAGTGATTGTTACCGTTAGCAATCCATAGTAGAAAAGCTACTAGTGTACGTAGATAGGTATAGAACACGTTTTCACTCCTTATTCTTACATAGTCTTTCTTATTTTACCACGCTTGGCGCATTTTAGAAAGAAAAAATTAGTGTACTTGTCAGTCTATTTTGCTATAATAAAAATTATGACTGATTCTATTTTAAAAGACGGCGAGCGTATTGATCAGCTCTTTTCGTCTGATGTCAAAATTATCCAAAACAAGGCTGTTTTTTCTTATTCCGTTGACAGCGTTCTTTTATCACGCTTTCCAAAAATTCCCTCAAGAGGGCTTATTGTTGATTTGTGTAGTGGCAATGGCGCAGTTGGCCTCTTTGCCAGCCACCAAACGAAAGCGCAGATTGTCGAGGTCGAATTGCAAGAGCGTCTAGCCGATATGGCACAGCGTTCAATCACGCTCAATAAGCTTGATGCGCAAGTCAGCATGGTCAATGATGATTTGAAAAATCTGCTGCAACACGTCAAGCGCTCCAGTGTGGATTTGATTTTTTGCAATCCGCCTTATTTTAAAACTAGCGAAACGTCAAAGAAAAATCTCAGTCCGCATTATCTCCTTGCTCGCCATGAAATAACGACTAATCTAGAGGAAATCTGTGCCATCAGCCAGCAAGCACTCAAAACAAAGGGCAGACTAGCCATGGTGCACCGTCCTGACCGCTTTTTAGAAATCATCGATACACTGAGACGCTACAAACTCGCTCCAAAGCGTATCCAATTTGTCTATCCAAAGTCCGGTAAAGACGCCAATATGCTACTTATCGAAGCCATCAAAGACGGCTCGCAAGATGGCATGAAGATACTGCCGCCGCTCATTATCCACAAGGATAATGGCGACTACACAGACGCTATTTTTTCGATTTATTATGGAGAAGAGCATGACTAAATCAGACAAAGCAGTCGCTTATATGTATGTGCTTGAGTGTTCAGACGGCACGCTCTACACTGGCTACACGACTGACCTTGAGAGACGCATTGCGACACACAATGCTGGTAAAGGCGCTAAATACACCCGTGCCAGACGCCCTGTCAAGCTCCTCTACTACGAATGCTTTCCAGACAAAAAAGCGGCTATGAGCGCTGAGAGTCTTTTCAAACGTAAAAAACGGCAAGATAAACTCGCCTACATCCAAAAACAACAAACAGACTAGAGAACTAGTCTGTTTGTTGTTTTTCTTCTTTTTTGAGCTGGTCTAATATTGTCATAAAACGTCTGATAGACTTAGGTGGTCTATAATCTTTTGAGTAAGCATAGCTCACGTGAAACTCAAACTGCTCCTCCTCAACCAAAGGAATCTTGACCAGCCCTTCCATCTGTGAAAAGAGCACAAAATCCGTCAAAAAAGTAATCCCCAGATTTTCACGCACCATCTGTCCGATAACAAGCGGGTCTTCAAACTTAAACAGCACTTGCGCTTCGTTATTGTAGCGGGTATTGAGTTGATTGAAGGCATCAAAGTGGATATGCCCTTCATTTAGCATAATAAAAGGCTCATCTAAAACCTCTTTAAAGGAAATCTTGCTTTTAGTGGCTAGAGGATGTTTTTTAGAAACAAAAATGTAAAAAGGACGCTTATAAATCTCTGCTATCTCCAGTTTTGGATGTCCCAGCGGCTGCAGACTCCCTAACAAACTAAAATCCAAATCCCCATCCAGCAAATACTGAAGAAGAGTGCTTGAGCCACTCACAGGTGTCAAACTAAAAGCCGTCATAAAATCAACCGACTCTCCCATATCTATCAAAGAAGCCAGTAACTTGGCACGAATGATAGGCGGAAGCCCCACACGAATCTCATGATGAGCACTGCGTTCAATCGTTTTTTTCGCCACCTCAAGCTCCATCAAAATGGTTTTGATATGATTGTCTAAAATCTCGCCCTCAGCTGTTAGCGTCACCGAGCGGTGTGAGCGGTCTTTGATAACCAAATCACAATGATAAGCTTCCTCCAAACGCTTAACGGCGTAGGTAATAGTTGGCTGACTGACACCAAAAAACTCCGCCACCATAGTAAATGACGCCAGCTCTGCCAATTTATGGAAATATTCCAAATCTCTTGTATTCATACGCATTCTCCTCGCCTTTATTGTACCATAATTTGACAAGTGTTATAAGATTTTTTTATGACTTTTTGAAGATTTGACTATAAGAAAATGAAAGGTTTATAATAAATGCCGTAAGACATATCTTATAATTTATCATATAAAGGAGTTCGTCATGAAATCACATGATATTTTGAATAACCCTTTTTTAAATAAGGGAACTGCTTTTACTATGGAAGAGCGTAAAGAGCTTGGCTTAGTTGGTCTTTTGCCTCCTTACGTCCAAACAATCGAAGAACAAGCTAAACAAGCTTACGCACACTACCAACGTAAAGAATCTGATCTTGAAAAACGCCATTTCTTGATGGAAATTTTCAACACAAACCGCACACTTTTCTACTATCTTTTTGATCAAAATATCGTTGAGTTCAACCCAATCGTTTATGATCCAGTTATTGCTGAGTCTATCGAACAATACAGTGAACTTTTCGTAGACCCACAATACGCTGCTTATCTTGATATTAACCATCCTGAAAATATCGAAGAAACACTTAAAAACGCCGCTGGTGACCGTGACATTCGCTTGATTGTTGCTACTGACGCTGAAGGTATCTTGGGTATCGGTGACTGGGGTGTTCAAGGGGTTGACATCTCTGTTGGTAAACTCATGGTCTACACAGCAGCTGCTGGTATTGATCCAGCTTCTGTTATGCCACTTGTTATCGACGCTGGTACAAACCGCAAAGAATTGCTTGATAACCCAATGTATCTTGGTAACCGTCACGAGCGTGTACGTGGGGACAAATACTACGACTTCATCGACCAATTCGTGCAAACAGCTGAAAAACTCTTCCCTAAATTGTACCTTCACTGGGAAGACTTTGGTCGCTCAAACGCTGCTAACATCCTAGACAAATACAAAGGTAGCATCCCAACCTTTAACGATGACATCCAAGGAACTGGTATCGTTGTGCTTGGTGGTATCTTTGGTGCCCTTGACATCACAGGTGAAAAATTAACAGACCAAGTTTACCTCTGCTATGGTGGTGGTTCTGCTGGTGCTGGTATTGCTGCTCGTGTGCATGCTGAAATGGTTGCTGAAGGACTTGACCCAGAAGAAGCTTACAAACGTTTCTTCATGATTGATAAGCAAGGGCTTCTCTTTGACGACATGGACGACCTGACTCCTGCTCAAAAACCATTTGCTAAGAAACGTGCTGACTTTGAAAATGCTGGTGACATGACAAACCTTCTTGAAGTGGTTAAAACTGTGAAACCAACTATCCTTGTCGGAACTTCAACAAACCCAGGTGCCTTTACCAAAGAAGTGGTTGAAGCAATGTGCGAAAACACAGAACGCCCAATCATCTTCCCAATCTCAAACCCTACTAAGAAAATCGAAGCAACTGCTGAGCAAGTTATTGAGTGGTCTGACGGTAAAGCCTTTGTCGCAACTGGTATCCCATCAGACACTGTTTCTTACAAAGGTGTTGACTATCAAATCGGACAAGCCAACAACGCTCTTATCTACCCAGGTCTTGGACTTGGTATGATTGCTTCAGAAGCGTCACTTCTGACAGACGAAATGATTGGTGCTGCTGCGCACTCTCTAAGCGGACTTGTAGATCCAGGGCAACCAGGCGCACCAGTATTGCCACCATTCCAATACGTAGCTGAAGTTTCTATCAAAGTAGCAGAAGCTGTTGCTAAGAAAGCACAAGAACAAGGACTTGCTAAAGCCAAAGAACAAGACATGGCTAAAGCCGTTCGTGACCTCAAATGGTATCCAAAATACTAATTGAGGAGAGTTAGACGTGACACAATCAAAAATTTGGAACATAAAAATTTCAGGCGTTAGCCTACCCCTTTACCTAGGATTTGTGATTGTCCTAGCACTGACCATTGCCATGGGCAAACTCCCACTTAACATGCTGGGAATTACCTTCATGCTAGTTGTCTTAGGGCATCTCTTTTACTGGATGGGTGAAAAACTCCCTATCTTTAACTCCTATCTTGGTGGCGGTTCAGTCTTTACCTTGATTGCCGCTTCTATCCTAGCAAGTCTCGGCTGGGTACCAAAAGATGTCGTGACAGCTACATCCACCTTCATGAATGGCTGGGGTTTCCTTGACTTCTACATTGCAGCTCTTATCTGTGGTTCTATCTTAGGAATGAATCGTAATCTCCTCGTCAAAGCTTCTGCACGCTTTATCCCTGTTGCTTTGATTTCAATGGTGATTGGATTCTTCTGCGTTGGATTTGTCGGTATGCTCTTAGGACAAGGTTTTGGACACTCTGTTATGTACATCTCATTTGCACAGATGGCAGGTGGGATGGGAGCAGGGATTGTCCCACTGTCTAAGATTTATGCTGAGTCCATCCATGGAAATGCTGCGGACATCCTCTCCCAACTCGCTCCAGCCACTACCCTTGGTAATATCCTCGCTATTATTGGTGCAGTCTTTATCTCCAAAGCCTTTGCCAATACCAAATACAACGGACACGGCGTTCTCGTTCCCGTTAGTAAAGAAGACCTTGAAAAACCTAAAATCACCCTCGATGCGACAAAAATCGGCGTTGGTATGATGTTTGCCTTCTCCCTCCTTTTAATCGGTGTCATCCTCAACGGTTTTGTCCCTAAAATTCACAGCTATGCTTTCATGATTATTATCGTCTTCATCTTGAAAGCCCTTAATGCTGTGCCAAAACCACTAGAAGAAACCGTTGTGATGTTTAACCAAGTCATCATGACCAACCTTACCCACGCTGTCCTTGCTGGTATCGGGCTTTCTATGATTGACCTATCCTCCTTAGCCCACGCCATGACATGGCAGTTTGTCCTCCTCAGCCTCACTTCGGTTGTTGCTATGGGGCTCTCAAGCGCTATTATCGGAAAATGGTGGGGACTCTACCCTGTCGAAGCCGCTATCGGTGCTGGTATGATCAACAACTCAATGGGTGGTACAGGAAATATCGCAGTACTTTCTGCTTCTAACCGTATGGAAATGATTGCCTTTGCCCAAATGGCAAACCGTCTCGGAGGTGCCATCATCCTCATTCTAGGTGGTATCCTCATCCAATTTTTTAACTAACCCCACTAAAAGCTACCTTTTGGTAGCTTTTTTCTTATCATAATACAAAGAAAACCATCTCTAATAACTAGAGATGGTTCTTTTAGTTCTCATCAATAACGAGACGGACTTTTTTGCCCTGAGTAGGTACCGAATAAACAATCGACCTTATCGCCATAATGGTACGCCCTTTTTTTCCAATAATATGACCAATGTCCTTTGGATTGAGATGGAGATGGTATTCTAGAAACTCTGGAGTATCTTGCACCTTGATGGTAAAATCCTCTGGTGCTGATATTAAGGGTTTTACAATAGCGATAATGAGATTTTCAATGGTATCCATAAGCTTTCACTCGTTTTATTTTGAGAATTTTGAATCGTGGAATTTTTTCATAACTCCAGCTTTAGAAAGGATGTTGCGAACAGTGTCAGAAGGTTGTGCACCTTTAGCCAACCAGTCAAGAACACGGTCTTCTTTAAGTGTTACTTGGTTTTCTGCAACTAGTGGGTTGTATGTACCAACTGTTTCGATGAAACGACCATCACGTGGAGCACGTGAATCTGCAACGTTGATACGGTAGAAAGGTTTCTTTTTAGAACCCATACGAGTTAAACGGATTTTTACTGCCATTTTAAATATTCTCTTTTCTATTTGATTAGTTTAGGTAGTGATAATCACTTTACCTTAACTAGTATACCACGCTCTTCCATCCCTGTCAAGAAAAAATCTTGACACCTTTTAAAAAAGTTTGATGCCCCACTTGTCAAGTCAAGTGGGGATCAGAAAATAATTTCAAAATAGAAAGGAACTTGTCCCGTCCTAAATTCCAGATAGCTAGAACTTACTTTGAGACGTCTCAGAGCCAGTAACTTTAGTGTACTCTTTTTTTCAACATTTTCAACCCTAAAACTCACTACTATCAACATTTTTAGTCAAAAACAGAACTTAGTCTGAGACTAAATTCTGTTGATTTTATGCAGTTTTCTCAGAGTAACTTCTGGAAGGACGGGAACTAGAACTTACTTTGAGAATTTACCAAAAAGTTTGATGACACCGTAGTGAAATTTCTGATTAGGGCGCACCAAGCGCTTAAAGCCATACTTTTCAAAGACATCGTCTTTAAAATGCGCCTTGATGATGATTTTTTCTCTTGCCACTCGCTTCATCTCTGCCAACAACTCCGAGCTCATGGGTGTTAGATTAGCTAGAGAAGCTAAACCAGACAGATTGTGCGCTTCTTTTATGCTATGACGAAACATGGGATCGCAATAAATAACATCAAATGCCTGGTCAGGCTGACTTTTAAGATAGGCAAGATTATCACTGTGCACGGTTTTGATAGAGCGCATGGCTACCGTCAAGTCTTCATTGCTAGATGAATAATTTTTCAAACCCATGCTAACTAAAGTATAAGGGATAAGCTCAGACTCCACTGCAGTCACGTCATGCCCTGCTGCCGCTATGACGATGCTATCAGACGCCAAGCCCATAGTCGTATCCAGCACCGTCTTTTGAGGAGTGCCTACCAGCTCCCGAAGAGGATCGTGAGCTGCCTTCAGGCGAAGCATAGCTGTATCAGGGTGGAAAGTCAACTCCTCCCCCTTATCATCTTGAAAGACGAGCTTATCCTTATAAACCACCAAAATCCCTGCGCTATCTCCCATGAGACGCTTCAAGCTTTCTTTTCTGCGCTCCTTATAAATAGCCCCTAAGCTCTCTGCTAGCTCTTTTGCTTGGCTTTCTTGGCTACTACTTGGGCGAAAAGAGGTCGTCACACAAATCGTCACTAGATTAAAATCCCTTCTAAATGATCCAGCTCATGCTGGCAAATCTGCGCCTCTAAGCCTGTCAAAGTCAGCGTTTTAGGAAGCCATTTTTCATCATAAAAACGAACCGTAATCTCCTCATAGCGCTCAGTCACACGACTTCCAGACAGAGACAAGCAAGACTCCTGCGTCTGATAAAGACCAGATTTTTGGGTCACAACGGGATTGAACATGACCAGATCAAAAAACGCCATCTGGATGATAATCACACGCTTACTGACCCCAATCATATTTGCCGCCATCCCCACACAATGCTTGCGGTGACTCGCCAAAGTATCTCGCAAATCCTGCGCCAAAAACACATCTGCCTGTGTAGCTTCTATGGACTTCTGACTTAAAAACAGCGGGTCTGTTACAATTTTTTTGATCATCAACGAACTCTCATTTCTAAACTTTAAAATAAATACCTATACCATCAATTAATAAGGCTTTGGAACCATTCAAAACAACACAGCTCTAAAACTTGTTAAGCTCAGCGACTCGGTGAGATAGCGTTTTGGGACCATTCGAAACAGCACAGCTCTAAAACTAGACCAGACGAGTGCCGACCTTTTTGCCAGTTTTGGGACCATTCGAAACAGCACAGCTCTAAAACATTCAGATTTACTTTTGCCCCTGCGACCTCGTTTTGGGACCATTCGAAACAGCACAGCTCTAAAACAATGGGAGCGGCGATATTACGGCACAGGGGGCTTTGGAACCATTCAAAACAACACAGCTCTAAAACTGTCCTTATCGTAAGCACTGATAATTCGACGCTTTGGAACCATTCGAAATAACACAAGGAGATGAGCCCGAAAGCCATTTCTTTTATTATACCAAAAAATCATATTCCTTAGTAGACAACAAAAAAACAAGAGGCTACACCTCTTGTCATTTTTTCATTTTTAGACGATACCTTGTGCTGACATTGCTTCAGCGACTTTGAGGAATCCTGCGATGTTGGCACCTACAACAAGGTTACCTTCATATCCAAATTCCTTAGCTGCTGCTGCAGAGTTGTCGTAGATACCTTTCATGATATCGTAAAGTTTGCTGTCCACTTCTTCAAATGTCCAAGATGTGCGTGCGCTGTTTTGTGCCATTTCAAGTGCTGATACAGCAACACCACCAGCGTTAGCTGCTTTAGCTGGACCAAATGATACGCCTGCTTTCAAGAAGACATCAATAGCACCAAGTGTTGAAGGCATGTTTGCTCCTTCAGAAACAGCGATGACTCCGTTTGCAACCAATTTTTCAGCATCTGCTTCGCTCAGTTCATTTTGAGTAGCACATGGGAAGGCAAGGTCTGCTTTGATAGACCAGATAGTTTCCTTACCACCTGCTGGAGTAAAGGTAGCGTTTGGACGAGCTTCTGCGTATTTGACGATACGAGCACGTTCTACTTCTTTAAGTTGTTTCAACAAGGCAAGGTCGATACCATCTGGATCGTAAACATAACCTGAAGAATCTGAACATGCAACGACTTTTGCACCAAGGCTGTGCAATTTTTCGATAGCGTAGATAGCAACGTTACCAGAACCTGAGACAACAGCTGTTTTACCGTTGAATGTTTCGCCACGAGCGTTAAGCATTTGCTCAGCGAAGTAAACACAACCGTAACCTGTTGCTTCTGTACGAGCAAGTGAACCACCGTAAGTCAAGCCTTTACCAGTAAGCACACCTGTGTATTCGTTACGAAGGCGTTTGTATTGACCATAGAGGTAGCCAATCTCACGTCCACCAACACCGATATCACCAGCAGGCACATCAGTGTCTGCACCGATATGTTTGCTAAGCTCTGTCATGAAGCTTTGGCAGAAACGCATGATTTCGTTATCAGATTTTCCTTTAGGATCAAAGTTTGAACCACCTTTACCACCACCGATAGGTTGACCTGTCAATGAGTTTTTAAAGATTTGTTCAAATCCCAAGAATTTGATGATGGATTGATTAACAGATGGGTGGAAACGAAGACCACCTTTGTATGGACCAATCGCAGATGAGAACTGTACACGGAAACCACGGTTTACTTGTACTTGACCTTTATCATCAACCCAAGGCACACGGAAAGAAACGATGCGCTCTGGCTCTACCAAACGTTCCAAAAGGTTTTCTTCGATGTATTTTGGATATTTGTCAAAGACTGGCACCAAAGATTCGAAGACTTCTTCAACGGCTTGTAAAAACTCTGGCTCGTGAGCATTTTGAGCTTTTACTTTTTCAAAAACACTAGCAACATATTCTTTACCTGTTGTCATTTGTAATTCCTCCATGTCATATCATTTACATAAAATATTATAAATTTTCAGAATATTATTGTCAAGCGTTTTTTTCACTTTTTTTGAAAAAAGCGTTTTCCATGTTATAAAATATCACATCAGTGAAAGTTTCTTGACAATTATGGCAATTCAAGCTACAATAAAGGGCGTAATTTTCTTATATATGTGAGGTTCTTATGAAATACTTTTCCCTAACAGCTGGGGTTATCTCCCTTCTTATTGGGTTTTATTTGTTTGCTAGCCCTCTAGCTACAATTTCTACTATTGGCTGGATTTTGGCTTTATTTGTCTTTATCTCTGGTATCAATGGTATCGTTACTTATTTTCATCAAATCAATAGTGAGCGTAATATCTGGATGCTGATTCAAAGCACACTTTCTATTATCTTTGGCTTCTTATTGATTACGAGCTCTACCTTTGCTCGCTCAAGTGTTGTGATTACTATCTTAGCTTATTGGGTGCTGGTTAGTGGTATTTTACGTTTGATTACAGGTTATCAGCTCGGTCGTGCAGGTTTTCCAAAGTCAGACTCTAATCGTTATCTCATCGGTGGGGTTATTGCGATTATCTTTGCCATTATCCTCTTTAGCTCGCCTATTTTATCAGCTGCTGTCATCGGACGCTTTGTAGCTCTTATCTTGATTGCTATTGGTATCTCAAGTATTTACACTTTTATCCGTCTACCATAGACAAAAGACCTTGCTTTCAAGGTCTTTTTTAGTTGTTTGAGGCGTGATAGTTTTTTAGGAAAGCCTCTAAACTATCTGGCAATATTTTCTTTGAGTGGTAAATAGGCGTCTTTTCTTCGTTAATGGATAGACTCTTAATCGTTTCTAGGTAATAATAACCTGTCTTTGTCTTTTGCAGTTGGGCTGTCTTTGGAAAATCCTCTTGATAAGTCTCTTTGTCAATATTGGCATAGGCTTTTTGTTTGATAGACTTAACATCATCAAAATCAAGGGTAGCGGAGCTTGTCGGGCGTAGATAGATATTGCTACCATCACGCTTGTACTCGCCCTCATAGACCGTTAACCAAGGGTAATCGTCCTCATCGTCTTCTAAGGCTTCATCGAGTTCGTCTTGATTAGCATAGTCCGTATGGTCATCCAAGGTGATAAAGTGCTTTTGGTTAATGAGCTTAAAAGTAAAATCATTTGTTTGATAGGTTTGTCCAATCTTTAAATTCTGCACACTTTTTTGAGGTGTCTCTTGATTTGCCCCTAGAGACCAAAAAGTCAGATAAGCACCGACCAAGAGCAGCAAGCTGATAAGCATAACAATCCATTTTTTCATTTTTTACCTCCTGTAACCTCTTTGACCAGCTGTTTAAGGGCTTTTTTGACGGCTTTAGCTCTACTTTGATGATTGATACCATAGTAGCCCTTGGCATTAAAATAACTGTCTGACCAGCTTTTAAGCATGGTTTGTTTTTGTGGTGAAGAAACACGATTAGGCGCTTTAAAGGGCTTGACAATCGCTTTTCTAAACTGCGGGTCTAAGGGTCTGATGGGCTTGACATCAAGTGCTACATGCAGTCTGTCGTTGCGATTAGCATAGTTAAAGCTCGCTCCGTTGACAATACCGTTTTCGCTCGCTCCTTCTTCGTCTATTTCATTTAGAAAATGCCCTTGACTGTCTAAGATAAACTCTGTATGAAAGTCCATGACAATCTTGATGTTGACTTGCTCTTTGCCGTCTGGGTAGATAATTTGAGTCTGTCCTAGTGTTTGCTTGAGAGCAATTTTGTTGTGTAAGCGTGAGGACTCACCTGTACTGTAGTCATAGTAAACATCCGCATCCTCAACACCCATCTCATCCAAGAAAGCATTGTAATCGTCCATTTCCTTCATATAAGCAATCAAGGCATCACGATCTGTCTGATTGGCTCTGCCATAGTGCTTGCGGATATAATAGGCTTGCTGCGCTGAAATCACATAGCGGAATTGATGGATTTTTTGCTGAAAGTCGCTCTTATGAGACAGGCTGTTTTTGGGAAAAGCATACTGCACCCAAAGCGCAAACGCTGACCAAAAGGCATCATCTGGCTCAAGGTCATTATCAAAACGCTTTATTAACTGCTGTAGCGTTACAATAGATGTGAGACTTCTAGAAGTCAAAAAGAAGATTCCCTGATATGATAAGAGTACCACCACTCATCAAAAAGGAATCTTCACATGACTAGTATATCACAAAATCTTCGCTATTTACCACATACTCTAGAAACACGTTACCACGCTGTTAAAACCTACCAAAACGGAGCATCTGTCGCCTTCATCTGTCGACGTTACAAAGTTTCAAAAGCCTCTCTCATGCGCTGGAATAAGCGTTTTGATGGCACAAAAGAATCTCTAAAAGACCGTTCTCATCGCCCTCTAACACCACATCCAAAGGCTCATACCCAGCAAGAGCTGACCTGGATTAAAAACTGCATCAAAAGAAATCCAAACGCAACCCTCATCGAAATCTTCTACAAGCTCAAAACCAATAAGGGATATGATAGGCACCCTTGCTCACTCTTTCGAATCTTGAGAAAGCTGGACTTCTTCAAATCCCCTAAAACAAAGAACAAACCTTATGTCCCAAAACCATATGACACGCCGACTAAACTCGGTATCAAGTGGCAGATGGATGTCAAATACGTCCCAACTCACTGCTACACAGGAAAACTACCTGACAAGTTCTACCAGTACACCGTTATTGATGAGGCCAGTCGAGAACGCTTTATATTCCCTTTCAAAGAGCAGTCGTCCTACTCAACGGTTCAATTTCTCAAAATGGCTATCAAACACTTTGGATACAAACCCAAAATCCTCCAAACGGATAATGGCTTTGAGTTCACTCATTTCAAAGAGACCAAACAAGTTCACCCACTAGACTTGCTGTGTCAGGAACTTGGCATTGAGCACAAGCTGATTCGTCCTCGAACACCAAGACATAATGGCAAGGTTGAACGCAGTCATCGAAATGACAATCGACGTCTCTACCAGCACCTGACCTTTTACTCCTATGACGACCTCATCAAGCAGATGAAAACCTATCTTTATCGTTCTAATCGACTCCCTATGCAAACTTTAGGATGGAAATCTCCTATCGATATCAGAAAAGCTTTACTAGAAGCTAGCTCCTAGTAAAGCTTAACAAATGGATAACTTCAAAATAACATTTTAGGTCTCACATCATTGACAAAGGTACAATTATCAAAACGCTTTATTAACTGCAGGGTCTCATCCTTACTGCCAGATAGCTCAAGGGGCATATCCACAGTGTTCAAGACAAGCTCAAGCAGGTGACGCCCACGCCGCTTTTGACTAGAAAAGGCAGACACTTTGTCTTTTTGGGCATTCATCAGCGCCATCTCACTCTCAAGAAGAGCGTCAAAAGAAGAGCTAGCGACTTTCTTACTAGCAGCTAGGCGCTTTGCCAGATGCTTTGTATAGGATGTGCTATCACTTTTTAGACTGATTTTTGTGATAAAGCCGTGATAAATACTAGTGTCTGACCAGCCAATCTGATTGAGCTGTTTTTTTGCCTCTAGCAGTTCACGAGACAGCTCAGAAGACTTGTCACCATAGGTCTTTTTCAGCTTTTTCTTATAATTTGCCCATGTTTTGTCCCATTTATAGTTATTTAGTTTTAAAATAGTATTCCAAAGCAGACTGAACAGAACGACCTGTTCTTAACAATTCAGTCACCTTTCTTTTTAGAGTAGCCCAAAACTGTTCGATGGGATTGAGTTCAGGGGAATAAGGTGGAAGCGGAAGAAAATAGTGTCCCTTAGCCACTGCAAGCTCATCTAGTTGTTTCTTGGGGTGAAAAGCTGCATTATCCATAATGATGACATGGGGTTCTGTCAAGGATGGCAATAGCTGCTCCTGATACCACTTGATAAATAATTCCGCTGTCATCGTTCCATGATAAAGCAAGGGGGCTATAATTTTAGAACCAATTTGACCAGCTACTACCGAAATTCTTTCGAATCTGCGTCCACTTACCTTGTCGTATACTTTCTCCCCTCGAGGTGCTCTAGCTTTGTGACGATAAAGATAAGTATCAATGCCAGTCTCATCAATATAAACAATAGGGGTGTTTGGAAAGCAGGCTAAAACATCAAGATAGCGTCTCACCTTTTCGCTATCTTGTTCTTTATAGGTTGTGGTCTTTTTTTAAAGTGATGTTCAGTTTTTTTAAGGCCCCGTGTTGTAAAATGAAGTGCAACAAAAAAGACATGCTCGTCTGATATACTAGAATTCCCCAACTCAGTATAGAAAGCAGATGAACATGTCCACTAATCATTCTACCAAAAAATCGTTATACTCACACCTTTCAGCCTCTGAACGCGGAGAAATCAGCGCCTATCTCAGGATGGGTAAGAACCCCTCTGAGATTGCTCGTCTGCTTGGGCGTCATCGCTCAACCATCAGTCGTGAAATCAAACGAGGAAGTGTTTCTCAGGTTCAAGATAAGAACGGGAAACGAATCTACTCAACGGTTTACTTTCCAGATAGTGGTCAACGTGTTTATGAAACCAATCGTCGAAAAAGTGCTTATCATAAACTATCGTACTGCTCCCAGACCTTCTTCAAGGAACTTGAGAAAGCCCTGAAAACGAAACCTCGCTGTCACAGTGTCGATAGCTTTGTTCAAACTTACCGAGAAAAACATCCACTGGAAGTTATCCCTTCCACCAAGACAGTGTATCGTTACATCAAAGACGGACTGTTGAGGGTTAAACCGATTGATTTACCTAAGATGGTGAGCATCCGAAAACGGTCTAAAGTAAGGCCTAAGGCCACGACGAAAATCTTAGGAAAATCCATTGAAGAACGTCCAGAGTGTATCAATGACCGTTCTGAATTTGGGCATTGGGAGATTGATCTGGTTCTTGGCAAGAAAACCAAAGGGGAAGCTGTTGTCATGACCCTAGTAGAGCGTCAAACACGATTTGCCATCGCTGTAAAACTGGCTAATAAACAAGCAGAAACCATCAATAGGGCTGTTAAGAGCTTACTATCGCAGTACCCTATTCGCTCCATCACATCGGACAATGGCTCAGAGTTCAGTAGCTTGTCAGACTTAAAAGGTGTGGAAGTCTATTTTGCCCATCCTTATGCTTCTCATGAAAGAGGAACAAATGAAAATTTCAATGGTCTCTTGAGAGAGTTTCTCCCAAAAGGTGTCTCTCTTAACTCACTAACGACAGAAGAACTCAATCACTACGTCTCTGCTATCAATGACAGACCTAGACGACTTCACAAGTATAAAACCGCAAATATTTTGTTTGGGCTAGCCCAAACAGCTTAACCTCTGGAGCTCTAGTTATCAATGAACTTGTTGCACTTGACTTGACAAGTGGGGGTTTTTTTAAGGCAGCCCAAACTGAGGGAATACTACAGTCAAAATGCTCTGCAATTTCCCTTAAGAAAGCATCTGGATGTTCCTTGACATAGGCTTCTAACTTATCCAATGGCAATTTGCGAGGGCTTGGTTTTCTTTTTTGGCGCTCCAAATGACCTAGTTCTTTGAGTTGTTTCTCCCACAGATACAGTGTATTAGTGCTAATTCCAAATAACTGACACGTTTCTTTTTTGGAATGACCAGCCTCTACATAATTAATAACTCGTTTTCTAAAATCTATTCCGTAACTTTTCATAAGTATAGTATAACACATACTATATAGAAACTAACAAACTATAATGGGATTTATTTTATTGCTTGACAGCCAAGTGGTGCTGTCGCTTTTTTCAAAAGACGGTGTGACGGTTTTATCTGCCGTTCGCACCCAAATATAAATCCCAAGAAGTGCTCCTATCGAGCCTACACCCAGTAAGCTCACTCCTATCAATTGCTTTTTCCTCATCATACCAACATTATATCAAAATCAGTAGACAAGAGATAGTGCTTTGTCTAAAAACAAGGCTCTATAATATCTGTAGTGGGTAACGCCACCTCAGAGGTTATAGGGCTTTTTATCTGTATGAAAAAAGTCCCATAAGACTTATAATGAAAAGCGACTAAACCATCATTAGGAGATACTTATGGAACATATTAAAAATACCAGTATTAATAATACCACAAAACTCATTGGAATCAAAGACTTAAACATCAAAATATCAATTGTTCTCAAACATCAGACTCACATCGAGATAAGAGCCGAGCTGGATTATCCCGCTCCAGCCTGTCCTCATTGTCAAGGAAAGATGATCAAATACGATTTTCAAAGACCTGCCACCATCCCAATCTTAGACGTCCAAGGCATGGCAACTGTCCTAAAACTCAGAAAGCGGCGCTTTCAGTGTAAAGTGTGTCGCAGAGTGTCTGTCGCCAAAACCAGTCTGGTCAAGAAACATTGCCAAATCTCACAGCCTGTCTGGGCGAAAATCACACAGCTTCTCATCGAGAAACAGACCAACACGGACATCGCAAAACGCCTACACGTCTCTGTTTCTACCGTCCAAAGACAGCTGAACGCTTTCACTTTTAAGGACAACTTTGAGACTTTACCAGAGGTCTTGAGCTGGGATGAATTCGCAAGAAACAAGGGAAAGTTGGCTTTCATTGCGCAAGATTTTAAGACCAAGAAAATCATTGCTCTTCTTGAAAACAATCGCCAAACGACCATCAAAAACCACTTTTACAAGTATTCCAGGCAAGCCAGAGAAGCAGTCAAAATCGTGACTGTTGACATGTCGGGAGCCTACATTCCTATCATTGGGAAACTATTTCCAAAGGCTCAAATCGTCCTTGACCGTTTCCACATCGTGCAGCACCTTAGTCGAGCCATGATGACCACTCGCATTGCCATCATGAAGGCATTTGACAAGACATCTCTGCCTTACAGAGCCATGAAAAATCACTGGAAAATCCTGCAAAAAGACAGCAGAAAGCTCTCCGACAAGGCTTTCTACTCCAGAACCTTTCGACAAACTCTGACACCTAGAGAAATTGTCCAGAAAACCTTGGATTTTTCGCCTGAGTTACGCTATTACTATGAACTTTACCAGCTACTGCTCTTTCATTTTCAAGAGAAGCGTGTCAAGGCTTTCTTTGGACTCATTCACGACAATTTGGGTACTGTCAACGCAAGTTTTTCAAGAGTTTTTCGGACTTTTCTAAAGCACGAGACTTATATCACCAACGCTCTGAAGCAACCTTATTCCAATGCCAAACTGGAAGCCACTAACAAGCTTATTAAAGACATCAAACGGCAAGCGTTTGGATTTCGTAACTTTAAGAACTTTAGAACCAAGATTCTCATCACTCTGAACATACAAAGAGAGAGAACGAAAATCGTTCTCTCTCGCACATAGCTTTTCATCACCCACTACAGTTGACAAAGAGCCAAAAACAAAAAGATTAGGACAAAGTCCCAATCTTTTATTTATTGCCTTTATTGCGGATAACAAAGCCGTTTTTCTTCTCGCTTGATGTGCGATGTGGGCGTTTGTTGCCTTTATTTTCAAAATCTTTACGGTTTTTGTTGGATGTCCGCTTAAACTCACGATGTCCTTTGTCGTTATCGCTATAGCGTTTGCCTTTACGGCGGTCACCACCACGTCCACCTTTGCCTTTATTAGCGCCTGACGGCTTAAATGGCAATGGTTTTTCACGAGCAATCTCAACAGCTGGCAGACTATCTGGGTCTTGAACAGTCAAGGTCAGGATGTAGAGCGCAAGCTCTTCTGGCGTAAACTCTTGCGCCAGCTTAATAGCGTCACCCTTGAACTTATCAAACTGCGCACGAATACTATCATCCGCAAAATCACGCTCAATCTTCTTGAGAGCGACACGTTTTTTGGCTTTGAAGGCTTCTTGCGCTGTGGCTGGCTTCATGCCTTTCATACGTTTCTTGGTCAGATTTTCAATGATAGAGAGGTAGCCCATTTCATTTGGCGCCACAAAGGTGATGGACTGACCGTGCTTGCCGGCACGCCCTGTACGCCCAATGCGGTGCACATAGCTATCAGGGTCTTGAGGAATATCGTAGTTGTAGACATGTGTCACACCTGAAATATCCAAACCACGGGCTGCCACGTCTGTCGCTACCAAGATATCGAGATTGTCATTTTTAAAATCACGCAACACACGCAGACGCTTGCCTTGGTCAAGGTCACCGTGAATGCCCTCAGCACGATAGCCACGCAGCTTCAAACCACGAGTCAACTCATCCACACGACGCTTTGTACGCCCAAAGACAATAGCAAGATCTGGCTGTTCGACGTCAATCAAGCGTGTCATGGTGTCAAATTTTTCTTGCTCCTTGACACGGATATAGTACTGGTCAACAAGGTCTGTCGTCAACTCCTTAGCCGCTACTTTGACATGCTCAGGCTGGTTCATAAACTGCATACCAATGCGCTTAATCGGATCTGGCATAGTCGCTGAAAAGAGCAGGGTTTGACGATTTTCAGGCACACGGCTGATGATAGCTTCGATGTCATCCAAAAAGCCCATGTTGAGCATCTCATCTGCTTCATCAAGGATGAGGGTTTCGATATGATTGAGCTTGAGGGCTTTACGCTTAATCAAGTCAAGCAGGCGTCCAGGTGTACCAACAACGACATGCGCACCTGATTTTAAGGCTTTGATTTGCTTTTCAATGCTAGAACCACCATAGACAGAGCGCACCTTGACACCCTTGTCACGTCCAAAGCGGAATAGCTCCTCTTGACTTTGCACAGCAAGCTCACGTGTTGGGGCGATGACAAGCGCTTGAATGGTTGGCTCGTCCACACGGATTTTATCTAAAGTTGGCAACCCAAAAGCGGCTGTCTTTCCTGTACCGGTCTGTGCTTGTCCGATAACGTCCTTGCCTTCTAACGCCAAGGGAATGGTCAACTCTTGGATAGGTGAAGGCTCTTTAAAGCCAGCTTTTTCAACGGCTGACAAAATCGTATCTGACAATTTTAATTCTGTAAATTTCAATGTAGTCTCTCTTCTAAAAAGGCAGTGCGAAGCTGCCTTATCTCTCTTTATTTTTCACGTCACAAGCTTGTAACTTATTTAGTGTAACATACTTTCTTGAAAAAAGATAGGTAGAGACTTGAAAACCGAGAAACTTTTCATTTCACAGAGGAGCGAAAATAATAAGGAATCAAATAAAGCACTAAGCTATACCCTAAAAGCATGCTAAGCCCAAACACCCAGTCTTTTTCCTTGATGACATAGCTTAGCGTGCGAAGGACTAGCACTGTAAAAGCGCCTGTCTGCCAAGCCCTAGGTTGCCATTTCTGTTTTTGCCGAAACGCTTGATAAAGGTGGTAGCTGCTCCAGACAAGAAAGAGAAGAAAAGCTAGTGCATTTAGGATAAACCCAAAACGAAGCAGTTCAGGACTTATTGCTATAGCACCTCTACTCACCAAGAGAAAAACGATACCACCCCCATCAACAATCAAAGTCAATGCGATAAAGAGCGATGATAGACGATGATATATCTTTTGCATAGCAACTCTCCTTTTATAGTTATTTAGTTTTAAAATAGTATTCCAAAGCAGACTGAACAGAACGACCTGTTCTTAACAATTCAGTCACCTTTCTTTTTAGAGTAGCCCAAAACTGTTCGATGGGATTGAGTTCAGGGGAATAAGGTGGAAGCGGAAGAAAATAGTGTCCCTTAGCCACTGCAAGCTCATCTAGTTGTTTCTTGGGGTGAAAAGCTGCATTATCCATAATGATGACATGGGGTTCTGTCAAGGATGGCAATAGCTGCTCCTGATACCACTTGATAAATAATTCCGCTGTCATCGTTCCATGATAAAGCAAGGGGGCTATAATTTTAGAACCAATTTGACCAGCTACTACCGAAATTCTTTCGAATCTGCGTCCACTTACCTTGTCGTATACTTTCTCCCCTCGAGGTGCTCTAGCTTTGTGACGATAAAGATAAGTATCAATGCCAGTCTCATCAATATAAACAATAGGGGTGTTTGGAAAGCAGGCTAAAACATCAAGATAGCGTCTCACCTTTTCGCTATCTTGTTCTTTATAGGTTGTGGTCTTTTTTTAAAGTGATGTTCAGTTTTTTTAAGGCAGCCCAAACTGAGGGAATACTACAGTCAAAATGCTCTGCAATTTCCCTTAAGAAAGCATCTGGATGTTCCTTGACATAGGCTTCTAACTTATCCAATGGCAATTTGCGAGGGCTTGGTTTTCTTTTTTGGCGCTCCAAATGACCTAGTTCTTTGAGTTGTTTCTCCCACAGATACAGTGTATTAGTGCTAATTCCAAATAACTGACACGTTTCTTTTTTGGAATGACCAGCCTCTACATAATTAATAACTCGTTTTCTAAAATCTATTCCGTAACTTTTCATAAGTATAGTATAACACATACTATATAGAAACTAACAAACTATAACGTCTAAATAACCACATTCTTCACCTCTATTGTCCTCTTATTTTGACGAAAAAGCAACACAAAAAATCCTCTATGAGAGTTCATAGAGGATTGCTCGATTAACGCAAGACTGCTTCAGCTAGTGCTTTTTGGATGTCAAGCACGCTGCTATCGTTTTTAAATTGCAGACTTTCTGCTGGTTCAACACCAGAAGAAATCCAAATCTTCAGCTCAGCGTCAAGATCGAAATGACCAGACGTTTCTACGGAAAAGCGTGAAATGGACTTGTAGGGAATAGAGCGATACTCTGTCTTTTTGCCTGTCACACCTTGCTTGTCTACCAAAATCAAGCGTTTTTCAGTAAAGACAATCAAATCACGCACCAAGACAAAAGCCAAGTCAACCTGCTCTCCATCAAAGAGGACAGGCGCTAAATCCTTTGTCACCTTGTCGACATTTGCCTGTGAGGCATTGCCCATCAATCCTGAAAATAGTCCCATAAAAGCCTCCTTACATCTTCTCTTCTAGCTTGACATCTGGGTATTTATCCGCAAACCAGCGCAGAGCAAAGTCATTTTCAAAGAGGAAAACAGGCTGGTCAAAACGGTCTTTGGCTAGGATGTTACGGCTAGAACTCATGCGCTCGTCCAAATCATCTGGCGAAATCCAACGCACGGTCTTTTTGCCCATAGGCGTCATGACGACTTCAGCATTGTATTCGTTTTCCATGCGGTGCTTAAAGACCTCAAACTGGAGCTGACCGACCGCACCCAGCATATACTCACCCGTCTGATAGTTCTTATAGAGCTGGATGGCACCTTCTTGCACCAGCTGCTCAATCCCTTTGTGGAAAGACTTCTGTTTCATGACGTTCTTGGCAGAAACTTTCATGAAAATCTCTGGGGTAAAGGTTGGCAGCGGCTCAAACTCGAACTTATTTTTGCCCACAGTCAGGGTATCACCGACCTGATAAGTCCCTGTATCGTAAACCCCGATGATGTCGCCTGCGACAGCATTTTCGACATTTTCACGGCTTTCTGCCATGAACTGGGTCACATTTGACAATTTAGCGCTTTTTCCTGTGCGGGTCAGATTGACCGACATGCCACGCTCAAACTCACCAGAGACGATACGGACAAAGGCAATGCGGTCGCGGTGGCGTGGGTCCATATTGGCTTGGATTTTGAAAACAAAGCCAGAAAAGTCCTTGTCAAGCGGGTCAATCATCTCGCCATCCACCGTCTTGTGTCCGTGTGGCTCTGGCGCAAACTCAAGGAAGGTATCAAGGAAGGTCTGCACACCAAAGTTTGTCAGCGCTGAACCAAAGAAAACAGGCGTCAAGTCACCAGACAGGATGGCTTCTTCTGAAAACTCATTACCAGCTTCTTGGAGCAATTCGATATCTTCTTTAACTTGTTCGTAGAAAGGATTACCACCAAACAGTGTGTCGCCGTCTTCGATACGCGCAAAGCGCTCGTCACCCTTGTAGAGCTCCAAGCGTTCATTGTGCAAGTCGTAAAGCCCTTCAAAGGATTTCCCCATACCAATTGGCCAGTTCATCGGATAGCTAGCAATGCCCAGCACTTCCTCAAGCTCCTCTAGCAAATCAAGCGGCTCACGTCCATCACGGTCGAGTTTATTGATAAAGGTGAAAACAGGAATGTTGCGGTGTTTAACAACCTCAAAGAGCTTTTTGGTCTGCGCCTCAATCCCCTTGGCTGAGTCCACCACCATAACTGCAGCGTCCACGGCCATCAGCGTCCGATAGGTGTCTTCTGAAAAGTCCTCGTGCCCTGGGGTATCTAGGATATTGACACGCTTGCCAGCATAGTCAAACTGCATAACAGAGGATGTCACCGAAATCCCACGCTGTTTCTCGATGTCCATCCAGTCAGACTTGGCAAAATTTCCGGTCTTTTTCCCCTTGACCGTCCCTGCCTCACGAATCTCACCCCCAAAATAGAGCAACTGCTCAGTAATAGTCGTTTTCCCTGCGTCCGGGTGAGAGATGATGGCAAAGGTACGACGTTTTTGTATAGCTTCTTGTAAATTCATAATGTCTCTTTCTTTTATAAACGATGTTGTTTTCGCTCTATTCCTATTTTTGCCCTAAAGGCGCACGGCAGTACATGGCTAAACCTTGCTGACCTATCTTTTCTTTTAGATAAGGAACGCTACTATGTCTAGAGAGTTGGTCAATCTTATCTTGCAAATCTGAACTGATACAATGACTTTTCCCTTCTAAAAGAGGAGCAACTTCTTCCAAGATTTGCTGCGGATACAGATTGCCAATGACAGAAGATAAGCGCGTGCAACCAGCTTCTATGTTGGAGAGAAGCTCTTCCTCACCTCCTGCATAAAAATGAAGGTAAGGATAGCGTGCTTTTAGTGGCGCTATCCAGCTCTTCTCTGATAGATTTTTAACACCGATAACCTGAGGCAAATCGAGCACCTCTTGCCAGCCTTTAAAATCTAGACCTGTCCCTGTTCTAGCAAGGTTATCATAGAGAATGACAGGCTTTTGAGACAAATTCACCAAAGAGCGAATATAAAACAAAAGCTCTTTTTGACAAGGGCGAATATAGGGCGGAAAGCCAAGCAATATTGCCTTTATACTGTCTAGCTCATTTAGCGCTGTGAGCAGGTTCTCGGCATCTTTTTGACGAACAGCAGAAACCCCAAATAAGCATTCCAAGTCGTGGGAGATACTCGTCTTATTTACTGCTTTGGCGAGCTCAATCTTCTCATCTGTACTCATGCTGTGCTGCTCACCTGTTGACCCTGCTAGTAAAACAGAGCGTACCCCTGCTTCAGCTAGATGCTGGATATGCTTGATCGTCGCAATTGTATCTAGATTTTCATCTTTGTCAAAAGCCGTTGGAACAGCTACATGAATAGCTTCACTCAGCATCCTCTACTCACTTTCTATTAACATCTACTAGCACTTAGGCACACTCTTCTCATTATAAATGATTTTAGCAGTGATTTCAAGCGTGCCTAGTCACAAAAAAACTGGAAAACTCCAGTTTTAATGATTCTCTAAAAAGGTAACGACTTTCTCTAAATTCATAGAGTTTGAACCTTTGAGTAAAATCTGATCATCTGGCTCAAGAGTATCCGCCAAGAGTTTTATCATCTCGTCCATCTGATCTTCTGTAGCGGTCTTTTTGAAGTAATAGACCTTGCCAAGTGGAAACATCTGACTGGCAAGATTGGCTAAGTCAGCGATGTCCTCACCATAGCAGACCAGCGTATCAATGGTCTCAGGCGATAGACTCATAATCATCTGCTTGTGCAGGTCTTTTGACTGCTCGCCTAGCTCTTTCATATCAGCCAGCACAGCGATTTTCTTGCCAGAAGCTTCCTTTGGAACGGCAGCAAAGGTCTCTAATATCAAGCGCATAGCGGTTGGATTGGCATTGTAAACATCTGACAAGATGTCAGCACCGTTCTTGGCTTTTTTCCACTCTGTGCGGTTTTTGGTAAGCTCGACGTGCTCAAGGGCGTCCTTGATATCCTCGTCAGAGACTGCAAGGAGTTTTCCGACATAAGCCGCCAGCATAGCATTTGTGGCGTTATATTTGCCAGTCACTGGAAGCTTAATGGCACGCTCCATGACATTACACTTAAAAGTGAGACTGTCCTTGTACTCAACAACCTCTTGTACCTGAAGCTCTGCATTATCACCAAAGGTAATGACCTTTTGCTCCGTTGGCAAATAAGGCTCAATCACAGGGTCATTTGGCAAAAGCACAATACCGTTTGAGTCCATACCATCGACAATCTGGAGCTTGCCTTTGGCAATCTGACTGCGACTACCAAAGAACTCAAGGTGCGCTTCACCAATCAAGGTCACCACTGCAATGCGTGGCTTGGCAAGAAGCGACAAGAGATGGATGTCGCCCATGTGGTCTTGCCCCATTTCAAGGACAATCTTTTCCGTATCGTTAGGCATGTGCAGAGCCGTGTAGGGCAGTCCTATCTCATTGTTGTAGTTGCCTTGAGTCTTATAGGTTTTATAAGTCGTTTCAAGCACACTTGCAATCATGTCCTTGGTCGTGGTCTTGCCGTTAGAGCCTGTCACAGCAATCACGTCGACACGCATTTTTTCAAGGTAGTAAGCTGCTAACTTTTGAAAAGCTTGCAGGCAATCCTCGACGAGGATATAGGTACCATTGTCTAGCGGACGCTCTGAAAGCGTTGCAACAGCGCCATTTGCAAAGGCAGTCTCAATAAAATCATGCCCATCACGAGCTCCCTTTAGAGGGACAAAGAGACTTCCCTTGGTGATTTTTCGGCTGTCAAACTCTACCGACGCTATGGGGACGTCTTCGACATCAGAGAGCGCCTGTGTGCTCTCGACAACTTTCGCAATCTCAGATAATGTTAATTTCATACGTATTTCCTTTATTAGCTATTACTAACAGTATACCTATACGTCCGTAATAAGTACACTTTACATTGAAGCCATTAAAATAGCTCCGCTCTAAAACTTAACTCTATTATAACATAAGATCTCTATTTTAAGGACCATTCGAATTTAAGGACCATTCGAAGCAATACAACTCTAAAACCATGCTAAGCTTGCAAGAGCAAAATAGCTCATGTTAGAACCATTCGAAACAGCACAGCTCTAAAACAAGGTTGTCAAGGTCTAGTGCCAGCTCTGGGTTTTGGGACCATTCGAAACAGCACAGCTCTAAAACTGCACTAAAGCCTTGTCAATAGCGCACCTAGTTTTGGGACCATTCGAAACAGCACAGCTCTAAAACTCAAGCATTGTTGTAATGCCTTCGTTCTCAGTTTTGGGACCATTCGAAACAGCACAGCTCTAAAACGAAAGACATAAGGCGCTATCATCTTCTGCAGTTTTGGGACCATTCGAAACAGCACAGCTCTAAAACTCATGACACCCCTTAAAAACCTCAAAAATTGTTTTGGGACCATTCGAAACAGCACAGCTCTAAAACCTGACAAAACCCTGTGTATAGACCTTAGGAGTTTTGGGACCATTCGAAACAGCACAGCTCTAAAACAAGTATATCGCTGATAAAATCGAATATTGCGTTTTGGGACCATTCGAAACAGCACAGCTCTAAAACCGACTTGGACGACGCACAAATGGAAGTCCTGTTTTGGGACCATTCGAAACAGCACAGCTCTAAAACGCGCATGCGGTGACTAGCGACAACCTTGATGTTTTGGGACCATTCGAAACAGCACAGCTCTAAAACACTCACGCTGTGACATTTTATTGTGTTTAGGTTTTGGGACCATTCGAAACAGCACAGCTCTAAAACTAATTTCCTGTCCCAGCCTTAGCATCTCTTGTTTTGGGACCATTCGAAACAGCACAGCTCTAAAACAAACCGTTCATCAAGGCACTAGAGAGGATAGTTTTGGGACCATTCGAAACAGCACAGCTCTAAAACGTATGGTTTACAGCATATGAATTTGTGGAAGTTTTGGGACCATTCGAAACAGCACAGCTCTAAAACCGATTGACAAAAAGTAATGTCTCACCGTTTGTTTTGGGACCATTCGAAACAGCACAGCTCTAAAACAAATACTTAGAATTAAGTGAACTTTTAGAGGTTTTGGGACCATTCGAAACAGCACAGCTCTAAAACAAACAGACCTCACCTCCTTCCTCTCTAGCGGTTTTGGGACCATTCGAAACAGCACAGCTCTAAAACGCACTGTGCCAGTAATTAGTAGCCCCAAAAGTTTTGGGACCATTCGAAACAGCACAGCTCTAAAACAAGGGTCAAAAGTACGTGGAAATCAAGGAAGTTTTGGGACCATTCGAAACAGCACAGCTCTAAAACTGCGTTGGGACAAGTCAGAGTATGGCTATGGTTTTGGGACCATTCGAAACAGCACAGCTCTAAAACAAAGCAGGAGCTTGATAAGTGGGGCTTTGAGTTTTGGGACCATTCGAAACAGCACAGCTCTAAAACAGTTAGGCGTTACAAACTTTAGTTCAGACAGTTTTGGGACCATTCGAAACAGCACAGCTCTAAAACGATTGTTAGCGCCAAACGGAATCAAGTCGAGTTTTGGGACCATTCGAAACAGCACAGCTCTAAAACAACGTTATCAGATACCACGGGCACAGCTGAGTTTTGGGACCATTCGAAACAGCACAGCTCTAAAACTTTTCGTATTGTAAAACAGCTCCTTGAGCTGTTTTGGGACCATTCGAAACAGCACAGCTCTAAAACATGAGCCGTTAGGGTCAGCAGTCGCTGATGGTTTTGGGACCATTCGAAACAGCACAGCTCTAAAACAATTTTAGAGCTTTTTCCATCAACTCATCGGTTTTGGGACCATTCGAAACAGCACAGCTCTAAAACTGACTGGTTTTTGAATAATAAGGGGCTTGAGTTTTGGGACCATTCGAAACAGCACAGCTCTAAAACAAAAGAGTTACAGTTAAAACACTATACTAAGTTTTGGGACCATTCGAAACAGCACAGCTCTAAAACAGGTCGGGTGCGTATTGCCATAGCAAGTTTGTTTTGGGACCATTCGAAACAGCACAGCTCTAAAACAGGGGCGGTTCTATTGAAATCCCAAAAACGGTTTTGGGACCATTCGAAACAGCACAGCTCTAAAACATGCGGGTGAGACATTTGGGTTTTTGGATGGTTTTGGGACCATTCGAAACAGCACAGCTCTAAAACAAGCGTTGCAAAGGCAAAGCGCTGAGCGTTGTTTTGGGACCATTCGAAACAGCACAGCTCTAAAACTATGAATCAAAATATTTTAAGAAACGAGGTGTTTTGGGACCATTCGAAACAGCACAGCTCTAAAACAAGACATGCTAAAAGAACCATTCTACAACGGTTTTGGGACCATTCGAAACAGCACAGCTCTAAAACATTGCAATCAACCAAGAAACGCTACAAAAAGTTTTGGGACCATTCGAAACAGCACAGCTCTAAAACACTTTTCCCGAAAGGTCTTGCTCTATACTAGTTTTGGGACCATTCGAAACAGCACAGCTCTAAAACTAATCAGTAAACGCTTTTCTGTCACGTCATGTTTTGGGACCATTCGAAACAGCACAGCTCTAAAACTATGAGCAAGCCAAAAGCTGGTAGCGTAGCGTTTTGGGACCATTCGAAACAGCACAGCTCTAAAACATTCTCTTGATGGTTTGCGTGTTATTATTTGTTTTGGGACCATTCGAAACAGCACAGCTCTAAAACACTTTTCCGCTTAAATCTTGTTCTATAGAAGTTTTGGGACCATTCGAAACAGCACAGCTCTAAAACCTTGTTTTGACAGTTTAGAGTCGCCATTAGGTTTTGGGACCATTCGAAACAGCACAGCTCTAAAACTGGTTTAAAGGTACGATTCCCAATCAAGATGTTTTGGGACCATTCGAAACAGCACAGCTCTAAAACCACCCAAGATAACAACAGCGGAAGCAATAAGTTTTGGGACCATTCGAAACAGCACAGCTCTAAAACCTAAAGAATGGCAACCAACACAAAGAGAAAGTTTTGGGACCATTCGAAACAGCACAGCTCTAAAACGACGGTTCTTTCACTAACTCAAAAGAACCAGTTTTGGGACCATTCGAAACAGCACAGCTCTAAAACCTAAAGAATGGCAACCAACACAAAGAGAAAGTTTTGGGACCATTCGAAACAGCACAGCTCTAAAACTCTTTATAGACGGCAATTTGTGCTGTATTTGTTTTGGGACCATTCGAAACAGCACAGCTCTAAAACTGCTGTTAAATATATATTTTCATTTGCTTTGTTTTGGGACCATTCGAAACAGCACAGCTCTAAAACCGTGAACTTTGATAGCCCGATATTGCCAGCGTTTTGGGACCATTCGAAACAGCACAGCTCTAAAACTTAAATATTCACCACCTTTTGACAGTTCCGGTTTTGGGACCATTCGAAACAGCACAGCTCTAAAACAAGTCCGGTGCGTATTGCCATAAAAGATTTGTTTTGGGACCATTCGAAACAGCACAGCTCTAAAACGTGTTGTTGTCTTGGGAGGGGCTACTTTCAGTTTTGGGACCATTCGAAACAGCACAGCTCTAAAACTCAGCATAGTAGCATGTTTTTTGTGTTGTTGTTTTGGGACCATTCGAAACAGCACAGCTCTAAAACTGAGGGTGGCTAGTAATGGTACAGTAGCCTGTTTTGGGACCATTCGAAACAGCACAGCTCTAAAACGCGCAACATATACTTGATAGCATTACCCCAGTTTTGGGACCATTCGAAACAGCACAGCTCTAAAACCATAGAGTCTCTCGATTTTAAGAGAATTATGTTTTGGGACCATTCGAAACAGCACAGCTCTAAAACAGCTAAACAGTTAGAGGAAATGCGCAAACGGTTTTGGGACCATTCGAAACAGCACAGCTCTAAAACAGCAACAGTCAACTCAAAGCGCTTGAAAAGGTTTTGGGACCATTCGAAACAGCACAGCTCTAAAACTCATCCACGCATTGACTTGTGAGTCAGTCGGTTTTGGGACCATTCGAAACAGCACAGCTCTAAAACTGACAAGATGATGAACAAAGCACTGGGCTTGTTTTGGGACCATTCGAAACAGCACAGCTCTAAAACATAAAGTCTTCTTCTTTTGCGAGGAAGTCAGTTTTGGGACCATTCGAAACAGCACAGCTCTAAAACACAGAAGCGAGCCAAATAAAAAGCGGTGACGTTTTGGGACCATTCGAAACAGCACAGCTCTAAAACTAAGCTTGCATTTTAGCAACGTCTGTAGAAGTTTTGGGACCATTCGAAACAGCACAGCTCTAAAACTGCTGATACCGTTCTAACTTTCGAACCACCGTTTTGGGACCATTCGAAACAGCACAGCTCTAAAACCTAACTCCTCGTCATCAACTAAAACGTAAGGTTTTGGGACCATTCGAAACAGCACAGCTCTAAAACAGCTCTTTCATAATGTCCGCAAAACCTAGTGTTTTGGGACCATTCGAAACAGCACAGCTCTAAAACTAAAAGCTTGTCAGCGTCATCATATTTTGAGGTTTTGGGACCATTCGAAACAGCACAGCTCTAAAACACGCCCCAAGCTACTACGACTACCTAGCACGTTTTGGGACCATTCGAAACAGCACAGCTCTAAAACTTGACAATCGGGTACGAGGGAACAACAACGGTTTTGGGACCATTCGAAACAGCACAGCTCTAAAACCTATATAGTTAAAACTTTTTCCATCGCCACGTTTTGGGACCATTCGAAACAGCACAGCTCTAAAACACGCACCATCTTATTATGACTACATAGCCCGTTTTGGGACCATTCGAAACAGCACAGCTCTAAAACTGTCCTTGAAAATTTGTTCTTTCAAGGCTGGTTTTGGGACCATTCGAAACAGCACAGCTCTAAAACATACCCGTGGATAACGCAGAACATCACAAAGTTTTGGGACCATTCGAAACAGCACAGCTCTAAAACCGCTTCGCAAGCTTATCCTGTAAAGCGTCTGTTTTGGGACCATTCGAAACAGCACAGCTCTAAAACGGGTCTGTGGCAATGCAGAGGTCTTTGGCAGTTTTGGGACCATTCGAAACAGCACAGCTCTAAAACTATTAGCGGCGCAGATGATATACATGTTGCGTTTTGGGACCATTCGAAACAGCACAGCTCTAAAACAACATTGCGTTAAGTTCAGCGATTTTGTTTGTTTTGGGACCATTCGAAACAGCACAGCTCTAAAACCACTTGAAACACTATATAACGAACTTTGCGGTTTTGGGACCATTCGAAACAGCACAGCTCTAAAACGCCGTCAGACTGTAAAATATATAAACTTTAGTTTTGGGACCATTCGAAACAGCACAGCTCTAAAACTTTTCAATAATCACTATAATAAGCTAGATTGTTTTGGGACCATTCGAAACAGCACAGCTCTAAAACCTCGTGGACCAATTTTTGTCCCGACATTTCGTAATCGCGCCGTTCATCTCAGCTAGATTTCAGTTTCAAATGGCTCCAGTTGTTTCTCTCATTATAGCATGTTTTCAGAAGATAAGAAATAATCTTCATCCAGCACATACTGCGGAAAGTCGTATAGTCGTCGTGGTTCAATGAAAAGTACCGTCTGATGAGACAGGCAAATGTACTCAATTACTTTTTCCACCTCGTCTTTGGTCAAATAAGCACCAATATTGACAAAAACTAAGAGCTTTTTCTTACTCAAATAATGATAGGTTTGCAAGATTTCAAAGCATTTTTCAAAAATGCTATCACTTGCTGTCTCAACCTTGACGCCCAGCGCCTTGATGAGCTCTAAAACGGTGATTTCATCGTATTCCAAGTCCAACTCATTTTCCAAGCACTCAAAGGAAATCAACTCTGTAATCGTTGATGCCAACTTTTCAATCATTGATTTGACTTCTGGCTTAGCATTCAACTGCTCTTCAAGATCAGCGTGGATAAGCTTTAGCATGGCAGGTGCATTGACATCATACCCTAAAATATCCGTCACCAGCATAAGCTCAGACGCTTTTAGTGACTTCATCTTTTCATCATAAAGTTTGAGTTCGTCGTCCTCCTGATACTGATAAAAATGCTTAACCAAAGAAGAAAACACGGTAACATCCTCTACGACTAAAACAGTCTCTTGCGCTAAAGCCAAGGGCTCGTCTAGTATGGGAAAATTAATCTTCAACATCATAAGTCTCCCCTAGAAAAACCACTCGTTCATCCGAGTTGGCGACACTTGTGTCCTTGTCACCATTGAGATAAATCATTCGAGAAAACTGCTTTTCAGTCACCGTAAGAAGCGTAATACTGCCTTTTTTAGGATTATTTTCCTGCAAGCGGTCAACCATAGCTTTATTTGCGGTGTTATTGAGCAGCAACTTACTGTAAATCGAAAATTGGTGCATTATGAAGCCCTCGTTGAGCAAAAATTTTCTAAATTTCCGGTAGGCTTTTCTCTCCTCGGCAGTATCTGTCGGCATATCAAACATCAAAATCATTCGCATATATCGATAACTCATATCCTAAATTCAGGAACTCCTTTTCCACCATTATTCAACGCCTTAATGACCTTTTTGGTATAGTCACTGACAATATTTGTCAAATACATCTCCTTGTTCTTATAAGCATAAGTCTCTGAAAACATGGTAAAGAGCTCACGTTTCATTTTGACAAAACTAGCGTCACGATTCTCATAGATGATACGGTCTACAATAGGACGAAAAGGCTCCATGATGTCACTAGCAAGATTAAACTGGTTAAACTGATTGGCGTGCTTCAGCCCAAACTGCGTCATACAACCAGTGATAACCACCTCACGAGCAAACATACTCATTAACAGCGTATAGCCATAGTCGAGACCAGCGTTGATAGGACAGTCCAAGTCACGACTAAAGTCATTCCCAAAAAGCCTATTAAAATAAATTCGTGCAGAATGCCCTTCACGGTTGCTAGGGTCAAACAGCTCTAATCCCTGATACAAGTCCATAATTGCCTGCGATTTTTCATAAAAACCACACTCACCCAAGTAAAGGCTCTGATTGAGTATCTTTTGTGAAATGATATCTGTCCACACTTCTGCCTTGACCGTCTCATCCCAAGCAATCTGCCGAGACAGCTGTAAGCTCGAGTCGTGCCGCCCATAAAAGGGCATGAGCATAGCTGTCGGCAGGCGCTTGTCATCACAGAAAATCACCAAAATATTTTCATCCACCAAACGCTTTATGAGCATAGTCGTCAGCACAATATCTGTTGTCTCAAGCAGCAAAACATCAATCTCTGAGAGATGAATCATCTCCGTTTGATGAGCATTCTTGAAAATAAGATGATTGTTCTTATAAGAGAGCTTTGAGTGGGTATTTACCACAATCGTTCGCCAACCCATTAGACATCCCCCAACTGACTCAAATCAATGCGTGTCTCATACAGTCCTGTGATGGATTGGTGGATGAGGGTGGCGTTGAGGCATTCTGTGGTTGACGTATAGCGTTTACGTGGGATTTTCGCATCAAGGAAAGTAAAATCAGCCGGTGCACCAAGTGCTGTCAAACCAAGGAGATTGATAAAGGACGATGCAATCTCTTCTATCGGAAAATCATTGATTCTTTCTGCGGCTGCCTGGATTTTGCTGACATTCTTTTCAGCGTCGATATAGTTATAGGCAAATACCTCAATATAAGATAACAAAAGATTGAAATCTTCTTTATGAGCTTTGACATACTCTAAATGTTTTGGCTCATTGAGATTGTTAATGCGGTGTGCATGATAAAGCAAGGTCGAAAGTTTCTGTGGTAAGACCATTTCATTTCCCTTTTGCAGCTCACCGGCACTCGCTAACAGACGTTTTTTCCCATAAGAAAAGGCAAACAAGCTATACTTAGGCAGGATAATCAAGGTATCTTTTTGTATATTTTTGTAGCCCTTGCTCTCTAAGAAAGCAACTTTATCTTTCTCAAAAGCAAGACGCTCCATAACAGAGATACCAACCAGTGTTTTAATCGTTTTCAGCTTCTTAGCTTTGCCCTTTTCAACATCAGCGACGACAAAGACAGAGTAGGCAATTGTTGGGCTGTCAAAGCCACCATACTTTTTAGGGTCCAAATAAACATCCTTCGTCTTTCTTGCGATGAGCTTATCAGAGTCACCCTTTGGTAAAATAGACTCTTTTGAAAAACGACCTGCTTGCTTTTCAACTTTCTTCACGATGTTGACCTGTGGGTAAGATAACACTTTTTGAACTGTTGAGACATCTTTTTCTTTGTTCCAAGCGACTTCACCTGTTTCTTCGCATTTCTCAATAACTGGACGCTCTACTATCTTGCCATCTGGATACTCGACCCTTTCTTTAAAGATGTTCAGCAAGTTAGAGTAGAAGAAAGATTTAGCAGTCGCTTTATCTTTGGTGGTTGCAATCATCTTGCGTAAGTTGTAATTTTTATACTCACCATAGACAAATTCAGGTTCTAGCTTTGGATATTTTTTGAGCAGAGCAAGACCCACAACGACATTAAGGTAAGCATCGTGTGCATGATGATAATCATTGATTTCACGCACTTTGTAAAGCTCATTGATTTTCCTAAATTGAGAGACCAAGTTTGATTTAAGGGTGATAATCTTAACATCACGGATAACCTTGTCATCCTCATCTCGCTTGGTATTGAAGCGCTTATCCAAAATCTGTGCGACATGTTTGGTGATTTGTCTAGTCTCTACCAGCTGGCGTTTGATAAAGCCTGCTTTGTCGTTTTCACTCAAAGCACCACGCTCCGCTCTTGTCAAGTTATCAAACTTGCGCTGAGAGATGAGTTTTGACCGACGTAATCGCTCCCAGTAAGCCTTTTGTTTCTTAACAACCTCAAGACTCGGCACATCATCTGACTTACCACGGTTTTTAGCTGAACTTGTCAAAACACGATTATCTATAGAATCATCCTTGATAAAGGCTTGCGGAATGATGTGGTCAATATCATATTGACTAAGGTGATCAATATCAAGCGCTTCACCTGTGTACATGTCCTTACCATTTTGGAGATAGTAAAGAAACAGCCTATCATCTTTGAGATGGTCATTTTCAATATTATCTTCCACATAAGACGGCTTATCCGTGTCTAAAATCTTACTACCAAAATCTTTTAAAGAATCTTGAAGACGCTTCAAACGTTGTTGCGATTTTCTACGCCCTTTGTTCGTTGTCTGGTTTTCACGAGCCATTTCAATGACGATATGTTCTGGTAAATTTGTCCCTTTGCGTAAATCTCCTCCCATTACTTTGACCAGCTCATCGACAATTTTCACACTCTGCAAAATGCCTTTTTTGATAGCAGGACTGCCTGCCAGCTGGCTGACGGTTTCTTTGAGATTATCCACATTATCAATGACCTGTGCTTTTTCAATAGTTTCTCTGAAAGGAAGCCGTTCATCCTTGATGAGCTGCATAAAGTTACGGTTAGCTCTACCATCATCAATCAAATAATCCAGAATGGTCTTATTCGTTTCTTTATTGCGAATGCCATCGATAAGCTTGTGAGACAGTTTCCCCCAGCCAGTGTAATGCTTGCGTGCTAGTTGTTTTAGCTCTTTCTTTGTAAACAGATGACTGTATTTTTGCAGGCGCTTATCAATCATTTGTTTATCCTCAAACAAGGTCAGTGTATGAATGATATCTTCGATAATATCTTCATTCGCCTCGTCGTCTAAGAAATCTACATTTAAGATTTTCTTTAAATCATGATAGGTACCAAGACTGGCGTTGAAGGTTTTCTTTTCCTCATCAAGTCCTTCTATGTCAACAGCTCTTAGTATAGGATGTACTTTGTCTAAATGGTTTAACAGCTTATCTTTAGTGACTTTTCGCTCCTCTTTAAAGACCTGATTAAAAATACTCTTCTTAGTCTTTGCATCAAAATAGATGGATTTGCCTCGCTCGTCAATATATTTGACTTTGGTCAATTCATTATAAACGGTGAATTTTTCATAGACGAAGCTGTGTTTTGGTAGCACCTTTTCCTCTGGCAGATAAAGGTCATATGAGGTCATCTTTGTGATAAAGTCCTCTGCAGACTTGTCCTTATCCACCACCTCATCAAAGTTCCAAGGCGTAATTTTTTCATCAGAGCTGTAGCTTGCCCAGGCAAAACGCCCTTTCTGACGTGCTAAAGGTCCAACATAGTAAGGGATTTTAAAGGTGAAGATTTTTTCAATCTTGTCTTGATTTTCTGCTAAAAATGGATAGTACGTCGCTTGACGGCGTAAAATTGCTCGAAGCTCTTTCAAGTGCAACTGGTGCGGAATCGCTCCATTATCAAAGGTTCTCTGCTTACGCAAAAAGTCATCACGCTCGATTTTATCAAGAAAATACTGACTACCATCCAGTTTTGAGAGAATGCCTTTTAGATATTTGTAAAAGTCATCCTGCTTCACACTAGTTTTAGTGTAGCCTTTATTTTTTCGATTTTTGATGTAGGCTGCATAGCCATTTTTCTTCTCATCTTTGAAAATCTCAGTATACTTTTCAGGTGCTTTTTCCTTGATAAAACACTTCAACTTAGCGAGGTCTGCCTCGTGCTCCGTGTAGCGCTTAACCATTGAGGCAGAGACCTTTGCCTTGGTTGTATCATTATTTACCGTCAAAATTCCTGACAATAAAATTGCATTATAGAGGTTTTGAGCAGCCACAAAGACATCAGCCAAATCATCTCCGATCTGAGCTAACACTTCACCCAAATCCTCCTCATAGCTGTCTTTTGAAAACTGCAACTTAGCATCTTCTGATAGTTTGAAATTTGCTTTAAAGTTGGGCTGCAAACCGAGTGATAGAGCGATAAGATTACCAAAAAAGCTGTTCTTCTTTTCTGTCGGATAATGTTTGATGAGCTTTTCCAAACGGCGTGACTTACTGCTATTTTCAGTCAAAATCACAGCCGCATCCACCTCTATCTCAGAGAGATGACTATCCTCTACACTCTTATCATACACTTCTACGAATGCTTCAAATAGCTTTTGAACATCTGTATTTTCAGCATCCAAATCCCCCTCAATCAAAAAATGCCCACGAAACTTAATAATATGCGCCAACGCTAAATAAACAAGACGCAAATCTGCTTTTTCTTGTTTGTCAGCCAAGTGTTTTCTGAGGTGATAAATCGTAGGAAAGGCTTTATGATAAGCTTTTTCCTCAGCTTCATTTGCAAAAATAGGATGACGCTCACTACTCTTATCTTCTGGCTTTAAAAAGGACTCATCCAAACGATGAAAAAAACTCTCATCAACCTTGTTCATCTCCTCAGCAAAAATCTCCTGAAGATATCGAAGACGATTTTTACGACGTGTATAGCGTCGTCTTGCAGTTCGCTTAAGGCGAGTTCCCTCAGCCGTATCAGCGCCATCAAACAAGAGCGCTCCTAACAAGTTTTTCTTAACTGCTGTCTTATCGCTATTACCACGTACTTTCATCTTCTTTGATGGAACTTTATAGTCATCGGTCACAACTGCCCAACCGACGCTATTTGTACCAATATCAAGACCAATTGAGTATTTTTTCATAGAAAACTCCTTTATAAAATCTTAGTTGTAATGATTACACTACAATTTTCACAAATTTCAAGGCAAAAGACAATTGATTTCTGACAAAATAATTGTTTTTTGTTAAACTGAAATCATGTATTATGTTTAGTTTTAGAGCTGTGTTGTTTCGAATGTTTCCAAAACAGCTAATACAATCTCAAAGTTTTTTTAGTATACAACCGTTTTCATTATACCATATTTATCTTATTTTGAGCAAAAGAGTTGATAAGTTTATGTAAAAATGCTATACTGTCTATGTTGGAACTATTCGAAACAACACAGCGAGTTAAAATAAGGCTTAGTCCGTAAACAACTTTGCAAAAAAGTAGGCACCGAATCGGTGCCTTTTTTCTTATAGTCATTTGGACATCAAAAAAACTAGGCTGAGCCTAGCTTTTTATTATTTACCAAGGTAGTATTCGTTTGTCACGTTCAAATCTTCGTCAAATTCAAATACCAATGGTGGGAAGTTAGGGATTTCAACATCCATGATTTCATCATCTGACAAGTGTTTGATGTGTTTTACAAGGGCACGGATTGAGTTACCGTGTGCGCCAACGAAAACATTTTTACCGTCTTTAAGAGCTGGTGCGATTTTATCTTCCCAGAAAGGAAGGGCACGCTCAAGTGTAACTTTCAAGTTTTCAGCATCTGGGATAACAGAGTCATCAAGCGATGCGTAACGACGGTCAGTGTGTGCTGAGTACTCGTCGTCTTTAGCCATTGCTGGTGGCAATACATCGTATGAACGACGCCAGATGTGAACTTGCTCATCACCCCATTTAGCTGCTGCTTCAGCTTTGTTTTGACCAGTCAAACCACCGTAGTGACGTTCGTTTAAGCGCCATGATTTTTCAACTGGCACCCAAAGTTGATCAGAAGCTTCAAGCGCAAGATTAGTAGTTTTGATCGCACGTTTCAAAACAGATGTGTAAGCAACATCAAACTCGATACCAGCTTCTTTGATCAATTTACCAGCGTCGATAGCTTGTTGTGTTCCTTTGTCTGAAAGATCAACATCAGCCCAACCTGTGAAAAGGTTTGCTTTGTTCCATTCTGATTCACCATGGCGTGCAAATACTAATTTTACCATTTAGATATGTCTCCTTTTATTTAGGCAACTGCCTTTACTTACCTCCCTATTTTACACGAAAATAGGGAAAAAAGCTAGTTTTAGAGTAAATTTATTTGTGGAAACGTTTTTATAAACTGAACATTTAACAAATATTGACGCCATTGTTCGTATTTAACGAATTTTATAAGGGACTATTGCCCTTTTTAGACGAAAATGATAGAATAAAACAAAACTTTCTTGGAGGATATTATGGTTTCTACTGCAACTCGTATCGGAGATTTTCAGTTTGATAACTGCTTGATGAACGCTGCTGGGGTATTTTGTATGACACGTGAGGAGCTAGCGCAGGTTGAGAGCTCTGCTGCTGGGTCTTTTGTCACCAAAACTGCCACACTAGAAGCTCGTGCTGGTAACCCTGAGCCACGCTATGTCAACACCGACCTTGGCTCTATCAACTCAATGGGGTTGCCAAACAAGGGACTTGATTATTATTTAGACTATGTTATTGAAGAGCAAAATCGTATCGGCAGCAAGCCACATGTCCTCTCACTAGTCGGCATGTCACCAGATGAAACCCACACTATCCTCAAAAAAGTGCAAGCAAGTGACTACCAAGGCTTGGTTGAACTCAACCTTTCTTGCCCAAACGTCCCTGGGAAACCTCAAATCGCCTATGATTTTGAAACGACAGATACGATTTTAAAAGAAGTCTTTAGCTACTATACTAAGCCACTTGGGATTAAACTGCCACCTTATTTTGATATTGTACACTTTGACCAGGCAGCAGCTATCTTTAATAAATACCCACTTGTCTTTGTCAACTGTGTCAACTCTATCGGAAATGGGCTTGTCATTGAGGATGAGACTGTCGTCATCAAACCTAAAAATGGCTTTGGCGGATTAGGTGGTGACTACATCAAACCAACAGCACTGGCTAATGTACATGCTTTCTACAAACGCCTCAATCCTTCTATCCAAATCATCGGAACTGGCGGCGTCAAAACAGGTCGTGATGCTTTTGAGCATATCCTCTGCGGTGCTAGTATGGTGCAGCTTGGGACTGTCCTCCAAAAAGAAGGCACAGAGGCTTTTGAGCGTATCACAAAAGAACTGCAAACCATCATGGCTGAAAAAGGCTATGAAACTCTTGATGATTTTCGTGGAAAATTACATTATATTGACTAAAAAGTTGAGCTTTTCTCAACTTTTTTATCTTTCTTTAAAAATGATTGTCAAATAGCTCTTTAGCCCTTATAATAAAAGAGACTCTATTTTAGAAAGTGAACGCTATGACCATGTCTGCTAAAGATAACTGTAACACCCTTCAGATAGTCCTAAAAGCTGGGAAGATTCTCGTTGAAAGTGGCGCTGAAGTTTATCGTGTCGAACAAACCATGGGCTATATCGCAAAAGCTCTTGGCATGAAAGATTTTGATGCTTACGTCATTAGTAAGGGTATCATGGCATCCGCTGTCAATGCTCAAGGGCAACAAGAAGCTGCTATTCTCAATGTCTATGAGCAAAATATCAATCTTGGAAAAATAGAAGCGGTCAATACCCTATCACGTCAAGTGATACTAAACCCTACACCATCTGCTAAATCCATTTCCAAACAGCTTGATACTATTGACCGAATGCGAGACTATAATGTCTGGTATTATCTCTTGGCTTATTTTGCGGGGGCTGGTGCTTTTTCACTCGCTCTTGGCAGCTCGCTGAGCGATTCATTTGCAGCTGCCATAACAGGCTTGTTTCTAGGCTTGGTGCTGCATCGGGTGGGGCGCTTTGTCCACACTGGCTTTTTATTGACTATTATCGGAAGCTCTGCTGCTTGTCTATCGGTTAATCTACTGCACCTTATGGGCATTGGTCACTACCGTGGGCTTATCCTTTTAGGAGCGCTCATGATGTTGGTGCCAGGAGCTATTTTTACCAGCTCGGTCAGAGAGTTTTCGCAAAATAATTTCTCAACAGGTCTAGCCCTTTTGATGTCGTCTCTTCTTGTTTGTATCTCTATTTCTGTCGGAGTGGTGGCTGTGACTGAGCTGCTGCCTTTTGCCAATCCTCTGCAGCAAAATTTTTCAGCTAATATCGAGACCGTTTTTGAGCTTATTGTACGGGTCATCATGGCTGGTGTTGGTACAATCGCCTTTGCTATTCTCTTTCAAGTGCCAAAGCGCTATTTTCTTGATTTGGGTATCTTAGGTAGTTTGTCATGGCTTTTGTATCTCGTCATCATGTACTATTACCACCTTGAAGCGCTTGCGGTCTTTGTTCCTGGGCTTTTTGGTTCCTTTTTATCACGTGTCTTTGCTATCAAGAGAAAATGCCCTATGACCATCTTTTTATCGACGAGTATGATGCCGCTCATTCCTGGGCTGAGTTTGTACCGTGCCATTTACTTTTTATTGACCGGCGCTGACCAACTGGCAATGGTTTATCTGCGGTCTTGCTTTATCACAGCTTTTATGATTGCGCTTGCCATTAGCATTGTTCAGCAAATTCCAAGGCATTTTTTCAAGACACGCTTTTTATCCTAATGAAAAACCCTTTAATCTTATGATTAAAGGGTTTTCGCTTACCAATCTCGGTCATATTCCTCTTCTTCTTGCTCTTTTTTCTCAGCGTCAGATAAGTCTTCGACTGGCTTTTTGATAATATGACCATTCTCATCCACTTCTGGCTTAATGCTACGCATATAAACCATCAGTAAGGCTATTTTAGTAATAGTAAATAAAAGTAAAATCGCTAAAAAGAGATAAAATACTGTGTTCATCTAATATCCTCTAGCAAATAATTGGTTGCTTAGGCTCTGACAGTTTTACTGGACCCATCTTTTTGGTACAGATTGACAAGCCCTTCCTTGCAGGCACGAATCATGTCACCCGGTTTTACGGCTTGTGGAACAGTAATGGTCAGAAGCTCCATTGGTTTTGGTGCCCGCTCAATTTTATTGCCCTCAGAATCATGTAAATCCTTGATGTAGCACTCAAAGTGGCGGAAGCCTGGACCGTAAAACTCAACAGCATCCCCCTCAAGGATAACATTACGCTGACGAATGGTTGCGATCATGTTTTTAGGATCAAACGCCACCACTTCACCGACAAACTTGTATTGAGGAATTTTACGGCGAGCACCAAAGAGCTGCTCGTTTTCTGTTGGCGTTTGGTAGTAAAATCCTGTCGCCAATTCACGTTGAGCGACTTTCCACAGTTCATCAATCAAGTCTTCCTTGATAGCTTCAAACTTTTCTGGGCTTTCCATATAAGCGTCAACCGCTGCCTTGTAGCAGTTGGTCACGGTTGAAACGTAGTGAATAGACTTCATGCGCCCTTCAATCTTGAGACTATCAACACCATTTTCAATCATATCTGGGATATTTTCAATCATGCACATATCAACGGCAGACATAGAAAACTCTTCAGGAATTTCACCTTTTAGTGAGCGGCGTTCTTGACCAAATGGCATGTCGTAGAGGTTGTACTTCCAGCGGCAAGACTGTGAGCAACCCCCACGGTTGGCGTCACGATGACTCATGTGGTTTGATAGCACACAACGCCCTGAGTAAGAAATACACATCGCTCCATGTACAAAAGCTTCAATCTCAACGCTTGTGCGTTTGCGGATTTCAGCAAGCTCAGCCATAGACACCTCACGGGCAAGCACAACACGAGTCAGACCGAGTTCTTTCCAAAACTCAAAGGTCTCGTAGTTGGTTGAAGAAGCTTGAGTTGAGAGGTGAATCTCAAGGCCTGGTGCTTCTGTCGCACAAATGACGATAAGCGCTGGGTCAGAGACGATAACGGCGTCTAAGCCCATGTCACGCAACTCACGAAACCATGCGCCAGCACCGATTTCATTGCCCTCGTGGGTTACCATGTTGGCTGCGACGTAGACCTTTGCTCCACGCTCATGCGCATAGTTGATACCTTCTTGCATTTCCTCCATTGAGAAATTTCCTGCTCGGCTACGCAGTCCATAAGCTTGTCCTCCGACAAAGACAGCGTCTGCACCATAATCAATAGCAACTTTTAATTTTTCAAGCGTCCCAGCTGGTGACAAGACCTCTGGGCGTTTCAATGTTTTTGTCATACGATTCTCCAATTTTCAAGATTGTAAGGTGTATAAAGTAGGATTAGCATGCCCTGAAATTAGAAACTCTCTCATGCTAATAAATAATTATTTGACCGTGTCTGGGTCAAAGTCGTAAAATCCTGTGTCCAGTCCACGTCCAATAGGGTGTAAGCGATGAATCTCCTCATCAAACAAGAAAGCTTGGTCTTGGCTAAAGGTGCCTTCTTGCATCAAATCACGCGCTTTGACAAACAATTTTGCAATCTCTACAAAATTGTCCCCAGGGCAGTAAATGCCGTCTAACTTCCAATGTGTGAAGTGATGTTCAACTAGCTCAGACAGCTTGGTCATCATGTCAATGTCATTGTTGATAAAGATGTGGGTGCCGTGCTTGTCCTCGTAGATAGAGTAGTGGCTGTTTTCGTCATTTGGCTCTGATAGGAAAAGCCCACGCTCACGGGTCTTTTCATCATCAACATGCGTGAAATTATAGTAATTTTGCAGCAAGGGACGTTTTGAGTGATGAATGACAGAAGCGCCGTAAACCAAAACTTCAGCAGGAAAGTCCAGATTTTCCGACATCTTAAAGAGCTCTTCAGATGGAATCTCACGAGCTAGCACCGTTTCAACAGCACCGTGCTCGCCCCAGAAATTAACCTGACGGCTTGATGTGACAAAGACAGAGGTGTCGTAGATGAGCTTAAAATTGTAGCCATCACGTTTATTGACATAAAAAACACCTGCGTCTCCAACGACCAGATAGTCCACTTTGATTTCTTTCATCAAGTCAAGAAAAGGCTTAATATTGTCCATCATGTCTTGGTGCATGAGCGCATTGCAGGCAACTGTCAATTCACGTCCTGCGTCGTGGACAAGCTTTGCGATTTCTCGCAACTCATCATAGGTGAAATTGTGAGGGAGGCGAAGACCGTAATTTTCCTCACCAACATAAATGCGGTCCACCCCAGCAGCCAACAAGTCCTTGACTTGCTCGATAGACTCCGCAGTAGCAGTAATGATTATTTTTTCCATAACAATCCCATTTTACCACAAATTAGCCCAAATGCCTATCAAAGGGCTTAAAAGTTCTCTAAATAGCCCTTTTATTTGGACTTTTCTAGGGCATTTTCAGGATTTATGATGAAAAAATTGTAAAAATAGATGACAAACCCTAATCTTTGTGATACTATAAATAGGATTGTTTAAAGGAGAATGCTATGCCAGCACCAATAAAACATGAGCAACACACTATTGATACCGAAAATAATGCTCATACTACCCCAAAATCGCAGTCATTTAAAGCGATTGATACAAATACAGCTAAATATAAAGATTTGGTCTTTTTTGCACAACTCTCTGGGTTTGCCATTAGCACTGTTTTCATTACCTTTTTATTTCTGACAATTAGTTTTGCTCCTTTCTGGGCGATTTCGCTCGCTCTGCTAGCTAGTTTTGGTTTAAGAATCGGTATCAAGGCACTTATAAAAGCATTGAAGTAACACGCTCACACTTGAGTGTGTTTTTTTCTAACCAAAAAGAGCACCTATGGCGCTCTTTTTTAATCTTTTTGTTCTTTTGTGTCTTCTTTAGTCGCTTTACTTGTCTTATCTTCTTTGACTTCTTTAGTTGCTTTTTCTTCTTTAGATTTTTTAGCGCTAGCTGTTTTTTCTTCTTGGCTGGCTTTTGCAACTTCTTCAAAGTTTTCAGCGACTTGTGCTTCTTTGTTGGCTTTGATGTCTTTTAACTCGATGATAATGTCATCTACTTCCGCTTTGACATCATCTGGGTCAACGACATCTTTGTCTGCTTCTGCAACGTCGTTAAATTTTGCTTTGACGTGGTTGATGACATCACCAGCTTTGCTGACTACTTCGTCGCCTTTTTCTTTGACAGCAGAAACGACATCTTCTTTGGTTAATTCACCAGATTCAAATTTTTCTTTGTAATCGTTGAAGGTATCGACAGCAAGGCTAGAATATTCGTGCGCTTTATCTTTTGCTTTTTGGTGATATTCTTCTGGGTGTTCACGGTAAGCTTTATAGGCTTTAGCAGCACGGTCTTTGACTTCTTTTCCCTTTTCGCTGCTCAAGAAATAAGCAGCTGCTGCACCTGAGGCGATTCCAACGATAATAGTACTCATCCATTTACTCATAATTTTTGTCCTCTATGTCTTATTTCCTAATCCTTTTTCTTAAACAGCTTGCTGGCTACCTTACCAACAGCAAAGGCAGAGCTGGCTTTAGCAACGCCACTTGTCACGCTACTAGCACGCTCGGTTAGGCTACGTGCTTGTGCATTAAGGTCTGACACACTCTCTGATAAGTCAGCAATGGCAACAAACAGTGGATCAATTGTCGCTACTTTGCCATTGACATCTTCGACTAGGATATTGGCTTTTGCGAGGATGTCATTTGTTTGATGCAATGTGACGTTAATGTCACTTGTTAATACTTGTAAACTTGTCTTTGCTTCATCAACAGCATTTGACAATTTGCGCAATAAAACAATCGCATATAAGACCAAAACAGCAAAGGCGATAGCGATAATGAGAACTGCTGTTTTCTCCATGTTAGTTTTCCTCCTTGGTTTCCAAATAGTAAGGACCAATGCCCTTTAGACGGCGATAAACGATAAAAACAATACCAATAATGACCAAAAGTACAGATAGCCATTGCGACACACGCATGCCCATAAAGTAGAGGCTATCTGTGCGCATGCCTTCGATGACAAAGCGCCCACAGCCATACCAGATGAGATAAAAGGCAGTAATCTCGCCCTGTCTCCAGAGATGAGGCTTGTGGCGAGTTGCTATTATGATGATAAAGCCGATAACATTCCAAACAGACTCATAGAGAAAGGTCGGCACACGGTAGCTACCATCAATATACATCTGCTGCCTGATAAAAGCTGGTAAGTAGTTTAAGCTGTCAACTGCTTTTCCGTAGGCTTCTTGGTTAATGAAATTTCCCCACCGTCCAATGGTTTGTGCAATCATCACACCTGGTACTGCAACGTCTAAGAAATTGAGAGGATTTATCATGCGGCGATAAGAAAAGACAAGTAAGACTAGAAGCCCTGCAATCAAGCCTCCATAAATGGCGATACCGCCATTCCAGATGGCTATAATCTCGTCTAAGTGCTGGCTATAATAGCCCCACTCAAACGCCACATAATAAATCCTTGCACCAACGATAGCTATCGGAAAGGCAAGGAGAATAAAATCTAGAATATCATCAGAGCGAATGCCCTTTTTCTCCCCCTCTTTCATAGCCAGATAAACAGCAAGCAACAAGCCAGAAACAATACAAATAGCATACCAATGAATGGCAATTGGACCTAGCTGAATAGCAATTGGGTTAATCATTGGTTTTCCTCGTGTTGGCTGATGAGTTTTGTGAGACGTTCTTCAAAGGTCTTTGTTGCATCAAAGCCCATTTGTTTAGCACGATAATTCATAGCGGCAGCCTCGATGACCACAGAGACGTTGCGTCCAGTCTTGACTGGAATGCGGATACGAGGGACTTTGACACCAGAGAGCTCGATTTCTTCGTTGCCATTTCCCAGTCGGTCAAAGTCTTTGCCTGTCTCAAAGTTTTCAAGATAAATAGAGAGTTGCACTTGTGAAGAGTCCTTAACAGAGCTAGCACCGTATAAGCTCATGATGTCAATGATACCTACACCACGGATCTCAAGCAGATGTCTTAAAATCTCAGCAGGCTCACCCCAGAGAGTCTCCTCATCTTTGGCAAAAACATCGACACGGTCATCAGCTACTAGGCGATGTCCTCTCTTGACAAGCTCTAAACCTGTCTCGCTCTTTCCGATACCTGAGTCCCCTTGAATCAAAACACCCATGCCATAGATGTCCATCAGAACACCGTGCACACTGATACGCTCAGCTAGGCAAGAATCCAAATACCCAGAGATTTCTCCTGAGAGACGGCTAGTAGGCACATGACTCTTTAAAATAGCGACATTGTGCTCTTTTGCTGCTCTTAGCATCTCCTCTGGAATGTCTAAATTTCTAGCGACAATAGCGGCAGGCGTTTCACTTTGAAACATCTCGCTTAGGACCTGATAGCGGTTGTGCGATGTCATCTTGGTCAGATAAGACCACTCTTTCATCCCAAAGAGCTGCAAGCGCTCAGGGGAATAATAATCAAAATACCCTGTCATCTCAAGACCAGGTCGTGAAATATCAGCTGTTGTGATTTCTTTTTCAAGATGAGAGGTATCGCCATAAGCAATCTCCAACTTCAACTTATCCACTAACATCTGTACTGTTACTGACATGTCTATCTCCTTGTTAGCAAACCCACGAATGTGGTAGATGGTTATCACTTAGTATTATACCATAATATACCCACAAAAAGACAGTTCAAAAACTGCTTGAGTGTCCTATTTTTCCAGCAAAAAAAGAAAGCCTAGTCATCAACTAAGCTTTGCTTTTTTATGTTTAGCTTGTAATCCTGTTTCTTTACCAGCTTTTCCTACCAAAACCAGCCGTCGTCATCACGGACAACCTCGGCGTCTTTACGTTTTCTAGGTCCTGTTCCATACTTATCACGCTCGATATCTTCTTTGTAAGGAAGAAAGATAGCTAGCAAGATGTAGAGGATAATCCCAATTCCTGAGAAATACATCAAAAGCGCTGCCACTACACGTGCTATAGGCAAGTCCCAGCCAAACTTATCGGCTAAACCAGCCACAACACCGCACAGTAGTTTGTTTTGGCGTTTTTTATAAAACATTGATTTCATGCGAAACACCCTCTCCTCCTTTTATGATATTATTGTAGCAAAAGATTGGTGAAATAAAATCAGCCTTACGACTGATTTTTGAGAATGAGCTGTCCACGGCAAGAACCGCAGACGTATTTTAAAGTATTGATACGGCGTTTTCTACTGTAGACTTTGTGACAGGATTGACATTCATAGAAATAAGCGTGGTTCTCGCTATTCAGCCTTGGCGCATAGCGTAAACCGTCTACCTGAGCTAAGAGTTCTTTAAACTCTTTATCTCGATGGCGAAAGCCCTTGTGCTCGTAGTAAAGATGGTAATGGCAGAGCTCGTGCCGTACGATTTTACGAAAAACCTCACAGCCAAAAGCTTGGTAAATCTTAGGATTAAAGTCCAGATGACCATCCGCTGGAAAGAAGCGCCCGCCAGTTGTCCTCAGGCGAGTGTTCCAATGAGCTTGGTGCAAAAAGGGCTTGTTAAAGTCTTCTTGAGAGACTTTTTTGACATAATCAGTTAAGTTCATTTGGCGCAACTAAGGACAGGTTAATCTTGCCACGTTCCGTGTCAATCTTTGAGACCCAAACCGTTACAATATCACCAACAGACACCACTTGGCTAGGGTGATTGATAAAGGTCGTGCTCATCTGCGAGATGTGAATCAAGCCGTCATCGTGTAGACCAATATCCACAAAAGCCCCAAAGTCCACGACATTACGCACTGTACCTTCTAGCTTTTGCCCAAGAGACAAGTCTGAGATGTCCAAAATGTCTTGGCGAAGGACTGGTGCCGCAAAGTGGTCCCGTAAATCACGCCCTGGTTTTAACAAGTCCTCGATGATGTCTTTCAGCGTTTCTTGTCCAATAGCGAGTTCTTCTGCCATATCAGCAATCACAACAGCCTGCAATTTTTGCTTGCTGCTGTCGTCTAGCTGAGTGATGTCCAGCTTTTCAAGCAAACGCTCAACTGCCTTGTAGCTTTCTGGGTGAACACCGGTATTGTCAAGGAAATTGTCAGACTCTGGGATACGCAAGAAACCAGCTGCCTGCTCAAAAGCTTTCTCCCCTAGACGTGGGACTTTTTTGATGTCCTGACGTGAAGCAATCATGCCGTTTTCCTCACGGTATTTGACGATATTTTCAGAAATTGTCTTGTTCAATCCTGAAACGTGAGATAAAAGAGCAGGACTTGCGGTATTGACATTGACACCGACCTGGTTGACCACGGTATCCACGACAAAGTCAAGATTTTCAGCTAGTTTTTTCTGGCTGACGTCGTGCTGATATTGCCCCACACCGATAGACTTCGGATCAATCTTGACCAGCTCAGCCAGCGGGTCTTGGAGGCGACGAGCGATGGAAATAGCTGAGCGTTTTTCAACCGTCAGGTCTGGAAATTCCTTTCGTGCTAGCTCACTAGCCGAGTAAACTGACGCTCCGCTTTCATTGACAATGACATAAGAAACATCTGGATAGTCTTTGAGCACTTCAGCGACGAAAGCTTCGCTCTCACGGCTAGCTGTGCCGTTTCCGATAGCAATAATCTCAATCCCAAAGTCTTCGATAAGCTGAGCCAAGTCTTTTTTAGACTGAGCGATCTTAGTTTGATTGGCTGGTGGGACAGGATAGATGACTTGTGTGGTGAGGAGTTTTCCTGTTTTATCCACCACAGCTAGCTTCGCTCCTGTCCTAAAGGCAGGGTCAAAACCGAGCACCATCTTTCCTTTTAGGGGTGAGACCAAGAGAAGATTGCGCAGGTTTTGGGCAAAGAGTGAGATAGCGCCGTCTTCGGCACGCTCTGTCAATTCTGAGCGAATGCGACGTTCCATAGCAGGAATAATTTTTTTCTTCAGCGCTTCTTGAATGGCTTTTTGGATGTAGGCATTTTTCTCCTTGAAGCGGGCTTCCACAAAGCGTGTCATGACATCGAGATTATGCTCAAAGTGTACTTTTAAAATGCCCTGCTTTTCGCCACGATTGAGCGCTAAGACACGGTAGCCCTGCATTTTGCGCACAGGCTCGCTAAAGTCATAGTAAATCTGGTAAATCTTTTTCTCATCAAGCGACTCGTCCTTGAGCGTTGATGTGATGAGACTGTGCTGCTCGATTTCACGATTGACAAAGGAACGAATGGACACGTCCTCAGATAAGGCTTCAATCAAAATATCAACCGCTCCAGCTAGAGCCTTGTCCGCTGTATCAAATCCCTCGCAAACAAAGCTCTCAGCTTCTGCTTCAAGCGAAGCTTTATTTTGCAAAATGAGACGTGCCAGAGGAAAAAGCCCAGCCTCACGAGCAATAGTTGCCTTGGTGCGACGTTTTTCCTTGTAAGGCAGATAGAGCTCCTCTACATCTGCTAGTTTGCTGGCGTCCTCAATGGCTTTTTTCAGCGTTTCTGTGAGCTTGCCCTGCTCCTCAATCTTAGCAAGCACGGTTGCCTTGCGCTCAGAGAGAGCCGTGAGGGACTTGTCCAGCTCGATAATACTCTTGATTTGAACCTCATCGAGATTTCCCGTCAGCTCCTTACGATAACGAGCGATGAAAGGAATGGTGTTGCCTTCACTTGTCAGCGCGATAACTTTTTCAACCTGCTGGTCACCTAGACCAAGATCTGTAGCGATCTGTTTGATATTTGTATTTTCCATACCTCCCATTATACCACAAGAACAGGGTAAAGATAAGAGGACATCAGTTTAATCCTAAAGCTCATAGCCTAGGGAGTTTTTTGCTCTGCTATTTTAAGACAAGTGTAGTATAATAATCATCAGTGAGTTTTCTCACAGTTTTTTAGAAAGAAGGATTTTTTATGGCGATAACACATAAACGTTCGGACGATTTAGAGCGCAGATTTGCTCAATTTGCGACTATCATCGACCCTGAGCAAGAAAAGAAAAAACAAAAAGACGCTAAAGATAAAAAAGATAAGGAAACCATCTAACCTATGGCGATTTTCAATCAGTTACCTGATAATGTCCTGCAATGGTTTGCGATTTTTCTCTCCATTATCATCGAAGCACTACCTTTTGTGCTTTTAGGGGCCATTTTTTCAGGTTTTATCGAGGTTTACATCACTCCAGATGTGGTCAATCGTTTTTTACCCAAACACAAGTTCTTGCGGATTGTCTTTGGGACTTTGATTGGCTTTGTCTTTCCATCGTGTGAGTGCGGGATTGTGCCCATCATCAACCGCTTTTTAGAGAAGAAAGTGCCCTCCTACACGGCTATTCCTTTTTTGACAACCGCACCGATTATCAATCCCATTGTGCTATTTGCAACTTACTCTGCTTTTGGAAATTCCATGCGTTTTGTCTGGCTGCGGCTTATTGGAGCTTTTCTGATTGCTTTGATATTGGGCTATCTGCTGGCTTACGTCCTTGATGATGACATCTTAAAAGACGGCACGGGGCATACTCATTTTCATGATTATTCTGGAGAGACGTGGTATCGCAAGATTTTTCTAGCGCTAGCGCACGCTGTTGATGAATTTTTCGATACAGGACGCTACCTGGTCTTTGGGACTTTGGTGGCTTCTGCCATGCAAATCTTTGTGCCAACACGATTCTTGACCACCATCGGACACAGCCCCCTCATGGCGATTTTAGTCATGATGCTGCTTGCTTTTATCCTCTCACTTTGTAGTGAAGCGGATGCCTTTATCGGAGCGTCGCTCCTTTCAACCTTTGGTGTAGCGCCTGTCATGGCCTTCTTACTCATTGGACCGATGGTCGATATCAAAAATCTCATGATGATGGCAAAGAGCTTTAAGCCCAAGTTCATCGTCCAATTTGTCACGATTTCATCGACCTTGGTCGCTCTATACTGCTTGATTGTGGGGGTGATGTGATGTTTCGCTTTTTAGTTTTAGCAGGCTACTTTGAGCTGTCCATGTATCTGCAAATCACAGGCAAGCTCAACCAGTACATCAACACGCACTACGCCTATCTGGCTTATATCTCTATGGTGCTGTCTTTCATCCTAGCTGTGGTGCAGCTGACCATTTGGATGAAAAAGATAAAGCTGCACAGCCACTTGGTGGGCAAATGGGCCAAGTTTACCAGCCCCTTTATCCTGCTCTTTCCAGTTTTGGTCGGGCTTTTGGTGCCAACTGTCACACTAGACTCTACGACAGTCTCAGCTAAAGGCTATAATTTCCCGTTGGCTGCTGGCTCTAGTAAGTCCGGTGTCAGTGAGGACGGTACCTCTGTTCAGTACCTAAAACCTGATACCAGCAGCTTTTTCACCTCTAGCGCTTACGAAAAAGAGATGAAAAAAGAGCTCAAAAAGTACCAAGGCACTGGACCTGTCAAGATTACCACGGATAACTACATGGAAGTGATGGAGCTCATCTATCTCTATCCTGATAACTTTACCGGACGCAAAATCACCTACACAGGCTTTGTCTACAATGAACCAAAGCACGCAGGTTACCAATTCCTCTTTCGCTTTGGGATCATCCACTGTATCGCAGACTCTGGCGTTTACGGGCTTCTCACGACTGGCGCTAACCAAACCTTTAAGGACAACACCTGGGTAACAGCAACCGGAGAAATCCAGCTTGAGTACAACCAAACCCTCAAGCAAACCCTGCCAGTTCTCCATATCACAGAAGCCAAAGAAACCAGCAAACCCGATAACCCTTATGTTTATCGTGTCTTTTAGATAAAAATAGCACTAGACTATCTAGTGCTATTTTTGTCTCTACAATTCTTTATGACCAATCAAACTATTTCAATCCGCTCTATATAGTCTTTAAAATCAATTGACATAAATGCAGTACAAATTTTATTATGAAAAGTTACCAAATTTTCCAAGACTCAATTTCACCCGCTCTAAAAACAATTCTCCTGCTCTCGTAAAAACCTGTGATTTTTTCCATACCAAATAGAGATTCGTCTTAATGGCGGGCGATAATGGTCTAAAAGTAAGGTGACTTTGGGTATTTGTCATCACAAGATGATCAAAGGTAAACGCTACTCCCATACCTGACTCTACCATCATAGCTGGGCTGGTAATCAAGTTAAATGTGGCAACTATATTCAGCATTTTAATGTCATCTCCTAGCCAAGATGAAAAAATGCTGGAATCCAATTGTTGCTTTGAGACAATTACGGGAATATCCTTGATATCACTTGATTTAATAGCAGTTTTAGCCGCTAGAGGAGAATCTTCTCTCATGATCACCCCAAATGTCTCTTCAACTGGTAACTGAATAAAGTCATATTTTGATAAATCAACTGGTGCCACTAAAACCGCAAAATCAACTAAGCCTCTGTCTAACTGTTCGAACACCTCAATAGTAGAACCTGAAAAAATATCAAAGGTAATCAGTGGGTAACTGGTCTGCACGTCCATCATTACTCTTGCTAAATCTCGCATAACTTGACTTTCTGCTGCACCGATGTGAACGGTACCAGCTGTAATCTGATCAAATGCCATCAATTCATTTTCTGTCCGTTCAGCCAACTCGATGATTTCTTTTGCCCGTTTATGCAGGTATAGCCCCTCTTCTGTCAGAGTAATCTTACGACTACCACGTTTAAAAAGTTTCTTCCCCAGTTCATTCTCCAAATCTGCCAGCTGGCGTGAAAGATTGGATTGTAATGTCAAAAGCGTCTTAGCTGCTCTCGTTAAGTTTTCTTCTTGAGCAACTGCTAAAAAATATTTAAGAACACGTAATTCCATTTCACTTTCTTTCTATGTGTTTTATTCATAGTATATCATAAAAAAGAAATATTTGTCATTCATAGCTATTGGGATTATAATATAGTCAAGCTTAAGGAAAGGCAAGGATGAGATGACAATAGAACACCTCAAAGAGGACTTAACCTCACTCCAAATTCCAAAAGGAATGATTGAACAAATCGTAGCTCTTGAAGACCAAGGCAATTCCGATATGAGTAAGCAACAACTACTGCGAGCTAGAGGCGAGCTATTAAATCAACTCCATCAAGCCCAAGATAGGCTCTATCGTCTGGATGTTATCATCCATAACTTACATTCATAATATCGCATTTTTAGGAGGAAAATCTTATGTCTATCTTCACAGAAACTTATACACTTAACAACGGCATAGCTATTCCAAAGATTGGTCTTGGTACATGGGAGATTGAAAATGATAAAGCAGCACAAGCTGTCCGTGACGCCATCGCAATCGGTTATCGTCATATTGATACAGCTGAAGGTTATAATAATGAAGCTGGCGTTGGTGAGGGGATCCGTACCTCAGGTATCTCTCGTAAAGAGCTCTTTGTGACAACTAAACTACAAGCCGCTTACAAAACTTATGACGAAGCTAAAGCTGGTATTGAACAATCTCTAGCCGATCACGATATTGATTATATTGACCTCATGATTATCCACGCCCCCCAACCTTGGGAGTCGTTTCGTGAAGGAGAGCACTTCTTTGAAGGAAACTTAGAGGCTTGGAAAGCTTTAGAAGAACACTATCAATTAGGCAAAATCAAAGCCATCGGTGTCTCCAATTTTGACGAAATAGATCTGCAAAATATTTTGGATAATGGCTCAGTCAAACCAGCTGTCAATCAGATTCTTTGTCATGTCGGTAACACTCCTTTTAAACTTATAGATTTCTGCCAGAAGAATGATATTCTTGTTGAAGCTTATTCTCCAATCGCTCATGGAGCCATTCTCGGAAATACTCAGATTCAAGCTATTGCTGATAAATATGATGTATCCCTTCCACAACTTTGCATCAAATACGATTTACAATTAAATACTGTCGTTATTCCAAAAACAGCTAATCCAGCACATATGCTTTCAAACGCCGAGCTAGATTTCATTATTTCTGAAAATGACATGGAAACTTTAAAAACTATTGGCAGTATTGACTATGGTGAAGCTTCAGTCTTCCCTGTTTATGGTGGTAAGATCAGTGCCGATGGCTCACCACGTGACTAAAACTTTTGAATTCTAAAAAGAAAAGGAGAAATCATGCTAAAACCCAAGCGCCTATTACTTTGTATACTCATGATATTACTCATTTCACTAGGAGCTTCATTGACTATTAAGGCTGCTATAGGCGTTGGGGCATGGGATGCTCTTTCCGTAACAGGTAACAGTCTTACTGGAATTAAAGTTGGTACTATTCAAATGCTCCTTAACTTTATCTGTATTGGTATACAACTTGTTATCCTAAAAAGAGACTTCCACATTCGACATGTTTTACAAATTGGACTCAGTATCTTAATTGGAATAATGGTAAACTTCTTTCTCTATATTTTTTTAGGTCATCTTTTACTGACCAATTATATATCGAGGCTTGTCTTATTTCTCATTGGAATTGTGATTGAAAGCTTTGCTATGTCCATTATCATGACGCTTGATGTGATCACTTTCCCTCTAGAAGGTGCCTGCATGGCTTTTGCTCGTCGTTTTGGTTTCCAATTTCACAAAGTACGCCAGTATAGTGATATTGTTTTTATCTTAATTGTCTTTTTGACACTTATCCTTACAAAAGAAACAGTTAGCATACGAGAAGGAACAGTTCTTATGATGTTACTTTATGGACCAATCATGGGCTTCTTTATGACGAAATGTAAACCATTTTTCCAAAAACAGCGTGTAACCGATTGATAGGAGAAGTATATGAAATACATCACATTAAATAATGGCATTCAAATGCCTATGCTAGGCTATGGTGTCTATCAGATTCCAAATTCACAAACCAAAGAGTGTGTCCTTGAGGCACTTAAAGTTGGCTACCGCCTCATTGACATAGCCCAATATTATGGCAACGAACGTGGTGTGGGCGATGCCATTAAAGCATCTGGTATCCCCCGAAAAGAGATTTTCATCACCACCAATTAAAAAGCAACCACAATGTTGAGCGCCTGATTGAACAATCACTTGCAGACCTGCAGACAGATTATATTGATTTACTACTAATTCATTGGGTGATGGGAGACGACCTAGCAACTTGGCGATGGATGGAAAATGCTGTTCGTTCTGGAAAAGTTCGTGCCATTGGACTATCTAACTTCTACGGAACAGATTATGACCATATTGTAAAAAATGCTGAGATTCTCCCAGCTATCAATCAAATTGAGCATCATATTTTACGACAAAACCACTCTTTCCACAAAACGTTAGATAAAACAGGGACAATTCTTGAAGCTTGGGCACCATTTGGTGAAGGTAAAGCAGGTATTCTTCAAAACCCAACAATAAGAACTATTGCTAATAAATACCATAAAACTCCTGCACAAGTTATACTCCGATTATACCTCCAATCTGGAGTTGTCGCCATTCCCAAATCTAGTCACAAGTCTCGCATGGCAGAAAACTTTGATATCTTTGACTTCAGCTTAACAGTTCAAGATATGATTACCCTTAAAAATCTTAATCAAGAAAAGGATTTATTTGGTTGGTATTAAGAGGAGAAATTCTATGAAAAAATTCCTATTACTAACACTTTGTTTTCTTATACTAGGTCTAACTGCTTGTTCCCAAAGTCATCCTAGTTCCAGAGACAAAAGTGCCAGCAGCACTATAATAACATCAAGCTCTACAACTGCAAGAACTAACGCTTACCTGCGTCAGCTTAGCGGTAAACAAATACGACTAACAATTGGAGACCAATCCTTTACCGTTGACCTTTATGATAATCCAACAGCTAATGACCTATACGAACAGCTCCCACTAACACTGACGGTTAATGACTATGCTGGTTGGGATGAAAAGGTCATTCGACTAGATAAAAAACTTTCCATGCAGGATGCTCCTGATGGTGATGAACCCCTTTATCCAGAAGTTGGCTATTATGAGCCAGGTAATTGGATTGCCCTCTACTATGGGAAAATAGGCTACTGGTCGGGAAAAATCCCACTTGGGAAAATTAGCGCAACTAATGAACAATTGAAAAAACTACCTGATGGTGAAACGGTTACCATTGAAAAGCAGAAATTGTAATGTCAAAAATAGCACTAGACTATTCTAGTGCTATTTTCTTTAGATAATATCCTCTAAAAGACCACGCATGAAGTCTTCTGAGTGGAACTCACCGATGTCATCAATCTTCTCACCAAAGCCGATATACTTTACTGGGATATCTAGGTCTTGGCGGATGGCGAGCACCACACCACCTTTTGCGGTACCGTCAATTTTAGTGAGGATGATACCTGTGAGCGGTGTGATTTTTGAAAATTCCTTGGCTTGGCTCAGTGCATTTTGTCCCGTTGAAGCGTCAAGCGCTAGCAGGGTTTCGTGCGGTGCGTCTGGGACGACACGCTTGATGATACGTCCAATCTTTTCAAGCTCTGCCATGAGGTTATCTTTATTTTGCAGACGACCTGCGGTATCAATGAGGAGAATGTCCACCTGTTCAGCGACAGCCTTTTCCATACCGTCAAAGACGACACTTGCTGGGTCTGCTTTTTCAGGTCCTGTCACGACAGGCACATCCACACGGCGCCCCCACTCAACCAACTGCGCCACGGCTCCAGCACGGAAAGTATCAGCTGCGACCAGCATGACTTTTTTGCCTTCTTGCTTGTACTTGTAGGCAAGCTTTCCGATAGAGGTGGTTTTGCCGACACCGTTGACACCGACAAAGAGCATGACGGTCAAGCCGTCTTGGAAATTGATACTTTCATTGTAGACATCGTCCTTTTCGTAAATGTCCACCAGTTTTTCGATAATAACACGGCGAAGCTCGTCGGCTTTCTTGGCATTTTCTAGCTTGGCTTCATAGCGCAAATCCTCTGTCAATTGTGTTGCCACATTGACCCCAACGTCAGATAGGATGAGCAATTCCTCAAGTTCTTCAAAGAAATCCTCATCCACACGACGGAAATTGGCAAGAAAGGCATTGAGCCTTGCGCCAAAGCCTGTACGTGTTTTTTTCAAGCTGCGGTTGTATTTTTCCTCGGTCGTCTCAACGACTTCGACTACAGGCTCTTCTGCAGAGATTTCTTTTTCCTCAGCTTTATTTTGCTCAAATGTCCCGTCAGCAAGCGATTTTTCAATAGCAGCACGTTTGGCGTAGTATTCTGCCATGAAATCTTGCTCAGCCTTTGACGGGGTTGCCTTTTCCTTGGGACTACCCTCTGTAGCAGGCGCTTGTGAGTCAGCAAACTCCTCGCTGTCACTGGTCACTTCAGAGGACTCAGTTTCCTCCTCAACCGTATCCACTTGCTCCTGTGGAGTGTCTAGCTTAGCTGCTTCGACAACGGTTGTAGTAACTTCGACTGATGTTTTTGATTGTTGAGTTGGTTCATCTTCAACTGAATCTTGAGTTACAGCTACTTCGCTAATTTCAGTCGTTTCTTCGGCAATCGCAGGTTCTGATTCTAGCTCAACTTCCTCGTCAACACTTACAACCTCAACTGGGGACTCTGAGTTTTGGGCAGTGTCCTCTTCTTCGCTCGAGTCAAGCGTTTCTACGACTTTCTCAGTGATAACAGCGGTTTCTGCTGTGTCTTCAGAAATCACCTTTTCCTCTACAAGCTCACTGCTTGTTTCTTCTGCTGACTGTTCTGCAGTAGGCTCTGTGTCTACTACTTCACTCTCGTTTTCTTTTTTACGTCCAAATAATCGGTCAAATAAACCCATTAGTCTTCCTCTCTTAATACATACTGTTCAATCGCTTCGGCAACGCCGGAGTCTTCATTGCTGCGTGTAGTCACCTTATCTGCGATGTGTTTGACTTGGTCTGTGGCATTTGCCATAGCGACACCTAGCTCTGCCCACTCAAGCATACTGATGTCGTTTGCCTCATCGCCTAGTGCCATGACATTGTCGCTGGTCAATCCTAGATGTTCACAAAGGTGCGCTAAACCGCTGGCTTTATGCACACCCTTAGGCATGATTTCAAAGATGATTTCACGTGATTTGAAAGCTTCATAATCGCTATAAACAGCTTCTGGCAATTTGGTTAATTGCTCATCTAAAAAGTGCTCATTTGTCACCGTCACCACTTTATTGTAAGGGACATCTAGGGGAATATCCTCAAAGCGCTCCACTTCGACAAAGGTCAGCAAGGGATTAGCTGTGTGGTAGAGCGATTTATTGCCCCTAGACGGCAGGCTATAGACGATACCGTCGCTCAGCACATCAAAAGGAAGTCCCAGTGGGTCTAGGTAAGAGTGAATGGCTTTCAAGTCCTCATAGGTCAGAGCAGACTTGTCCAAAATCTCACCTGTCGTGCGCTGCACAAGCCCACCGTTAAAGGTGATACAGTAGTCCTCATCAGACACCAAGTGAAGATTAGACAGGAGGTTGCCAATCGCTTTTAGCGGGCGACCGGTTGTAATAACCACTTTCACGCCTTTTTGGCGAGCACGCTCAAGTGCTCTACGGTTTTCCTCGCTGACTTCTTTTTTGGCATTGAACAAAGTACCGTCAAGGTCAATAGCAATAATCTTAATTTCTTTTCTTGCCATCTAACATCTCCTCCATATAGGTCATCGCAGACGCATCCTCACAAGGACCAATCACTTCTTGGCTAATCGCCTTTATCTCATCACGTGCGTTGTCTGTAGCAATAGCGGTGCCAGCAAACTCTAGCATTTCATAGTCATTGAGATTGTCCCCAAAAGCGAGCACTTCCTCTTGCTTGATATGCAATTGCTCACAAAGAGCCTCGAGTCCTGTTCGCTTGGTGACTGTGTTTAGGATAATATCAATGGACTGAAAACCAGTTGTCACTGCATTGGCATAGGACAGACGCTCAGTCACCCATTTTTCGCCCTCACGCACCGTTTCTGCTGTGAAATTCGCCGTCAACTTGAAGATCACATCGTCCACCTCCTCAAAAGATGGCACACGCTGAACATTCTCATAGTAGTTTGAGATAAATGTCACGTAATCATCGCTGGCGTCTTGATGGACGTAAGCACCGTTTTTTCCTGACAAGAGGTAATCGTGTCCATTCATATAAGGGCTGGAAGTGAGAAGCTGAGTGATTTCCAGATATTGCTCCTTGGTCAAATGCTCCTCAAAAGTCAAGTCGCCATCAACCACTAAAGCACTGCCATTTTCAGCGACAAAAGCCATCTGGTCACGAAAATCAGAAAACAAATCCTCTAGGGCAAGGAGCGAGCGACCAGACGCCGCAACAAACAAAATCCCTTTTTCCTTAAAACCTGCTAAGACCTTTTGCAGGCGCTTCTTATCATAAGTCCCATTGGCATCTAAAAAAGTGCCGTCCATATCAGTTGCTACTAGTTTTATCATATCCATCTCTTTCATAGGCAATATAATTCTATTGTATCATAAAAAGGGCTTTCTTGACCGAAAAAGCCCTTTTATTCTAAAAGAAAGTTTACTAAACCGTCGTCAAGCTTTCAGCATCTTTTAGCTTGACAGAGACGATTGATTTTTCTTTGTCTACTACTCAGCTAGACCTTCTTCTTTTAAGAGTTGTCTATCATAGCGGCGAAGAAATGGCCAATAGACGAGGAAAGCTGCGATAGCACAGATAATCGCTAAAGGAATAGCTTTGACATCTGCCGTACCAAGAAATGCACCAATCCCTACTGGCGTAGGCCATGGCACTTGAGCGACTATAGCATGAATGAGATTTAATTTCATCGCAAAGTAATAAATCGTCATGGAAACAATTGGGGCGCACATAAATGGAATAGCTAGAGCTGGGTTATAGATAATAGGCAAACCAAAGATTAAAGGTTCATTGATATTAAAGATACCTGGCACAACAGAGGCCTTTCCGATAGCGCTTAATTGTTGAGAGCGAGCTCTGAAAGCACACCAAATACACAAACCTAGTGTAGCCCCTGAACCACCAGCGATAACAAACATATTTGAAAATTCGCCAGCAACAATATAATGTGCTCCTTCAGTTGCATTGGTAGCCATGTTAGCAAGAGCAATTGGATTGACAAAAGCAAAGATGATATTAGCACCGTGGATACCGACAATCCAAAGGGCTTGTGTCAATAAGTAGATGATAACCAAACCAATCCATGTATTGGTTAAATTACCGACAAATGCGAACGGAATAGAGATAACCTTGTATATGTCTGTTCCTAGAGCAACTAAGATACCGTTAATCAGAATAACTGCAAAGGCTACTACAAAGCCAGGGATAAGGGCTGTAAATCCACGAGAGACACCTTCTGGGACAGATTCTGGCATCTTAATAACCCAGTTGTGTTTCACACACATCCGATAAAGCAAGACGGTGATAACAGCCATGATAATCCCTGTAAAAACGCCACCTGTTCCAAAACGAGCAACACCATTAGACATAGCCCAACCATCTACAACAACATTCCCCTCTTTCAAACTTGTCACTGCTGACATGACACCACCATCAAAAACAATTTGAGGAACCGTCATGATAAAAGCAAACAAGGCAAGTAGAGCGCCGTTAAGAGGATTCAGATCCAGTTCCTCCTCTTCTGCGTAAATTTTAGTCAATTCATACGCCATTGATAAAACAAAGTATAGAGATAATGAACCCATAGTTGCATAGTAAGCAACCATATATAGACTTGTGAACTTATCAAATGAAGCAGAGAAAATATCAGCCACAACAGGCCAAAATGAGAATGCCTGTGGCAAAATGCTGAATACTAAAAACATTGACCCAACAATTGTAAATGGAACTGCTGCCATACCTGCAGCCGTAATAGCACGCACAACCTTGTACTGCGCAATAACTCCCATTGGTCCCATCAGATATTTGTCCAACAGACCAAAGAATCCTTTTTGTTCGTCCATGAGAACTCCTCCTAAATATTAGTGATGATATTTTTCAATCGTTTGAAACCGCACATAATACCTATCTTTATTGGCTAAAATCTCTTGTATTCTTCCTAAATTATAGAAAACAAGTAGTAAACCTAAGATTAAGATAATCGCAATAAAGAGATGACCGACTTGATTGTCCGCAAAAATCGGAAACAGCGTTGAAAATTGATTGGTCGTAACAATCATTAAAAATAGCAACAACTGAACTATCCCTTGAAAATAAAGTGTCCCTCTCGTTATTGTCAAGTAAACATTTTTTGTCCCATACATCCTAAACTGCTCCGCATAAGACCAGACAATAAAGATAAGCAAAGTTATCGGAAAGATAATATAAAAACTCACTTGCGTCCATAAGATAATAAGCCAGTAGACATTAGAAAAGAAAAACAACGCCAAAGAATACCTAAACAGCATATAACGATTGAAAAAAGAGTTTTTTAAAGCCGTTTCTTTCTTTAATGTCTCTCTTGATTTTTGAGAATGTGTTTCTCTAACATTTTTCTTATGCATTGGGCTTCCTTTCCTTATCCCACTCTCTTGTATAATTCCAACATCTCAAGCGCCACTTCTCTAAGTGTCATGGTGGTCATGAGGTGGTCTTGGGCATGTACCATGATAATCTCAACATTAATCTCTGTACCACAAGCATACTCTTGTAAAAGATCGGTCTGTGCTTGATGGGCTTTGAGTAACTCTTCGTTAGAAGCCTTTAGTTTTTCTGTAGCTAAATCGTACTTGCCCTCTCGCATCGCCTCAAAGGCTTCGTGTACAATACTTCTGGCATTTCCTGAGTTCAAAATAATCTCAAAAGCTGCCACTTGCAACTCTTCTGTGTTCATTGATGCGGTTTCCTTTCTTTTATTTTCAAAAATAATGTCTTAAATTGTTCAAATGTTTGACAATCTAAAAGCTGCTCTTGAATGTCTTTTCGATCAACCAAATCTACGATGTAAGAAACAAGCTCGGGTAAACCGTCATTGTCATAGATGGACATTGAGGACAAAAAGACAAATTGGATGTGAGGATAGTCAGCATTCCATCTCAAACCATCCTTAATGATAGCAACACCAATTTGATGTTTGCTAGCAACTGCTTTTATCGGGTGAGGGACTGCAACACGGTCACTAAAAATGACAGAACTCATCGATTCACGCTGGGCTAGCATTTTTTGCATCCTCTCCACAAAATGCTCTCCCTCTCCTTCAGCCATACTAGCTAGCAGATTGTTAATAACTGTATCCTTATCTGCTTTGTCCAAGTATAAAAATGATTTTTCTGAGAAATAAGCATCAAATTGACTTTCTATATCGTCTATTGCCTTTTCATCAGAATGGACGATCGTTTCCTTATCAGACTTTCTTAGGCAGGAAATCTCGTGTCGCACTTTCTGAACTTCTTCCTCTTTAAGAAAGACTGAAACCGTAAAAACAGGCATATTAAAAATTAAATTCGACAAATCAATGGATGATATAATGAAATCAATCCCTTGGAGTTTTTCATCCGTAATTTCATAATAACCAATCACATCGACAATATGGACTAGGTTGCCTAATTCGTTGATAATGCGGCTTTTTAGCATTTGCGCACTTCCATAACCCGTTGCACAAATAACTAAAATATTGAACTTTGTCTCCTCTTTATTCCTTTCCTTTGCTGCCATAAAATGTAGGGCAACATAAGCGATTTCATGGTCTGACAAATTGAAGGCTTTAAACGTTGGCATAGCGTCCATAATGCGACGTCCCAAGTAAAACATATCCTGATATTTTGTTTGAATGTCATCGCTTAAAGGATTTTCCAAAACGACTTGATTTTCTAGTCGAATAAGCATGGTAGCAAGGTGAGCAACTAGTCCCTCAATCAGTTGGAAATCTACTTCTACCTCATCATTCACCTTATGAAGCGCTTGCAATAACTCTTGACGAATCATCTCAGATGAATTGTTAAAATGCCCATGCGATAAACCATAACCTTTAGATACCAAATGAAGGGTAATGTAATCCGCCTCTTCTATCGGAAAGTCAATATGAGTTACCATTGAAATGCGATTTAAGATACGATGAGCGACTTTACTCTCAGGCAAATTTTGTAAATGGGCTGACTCATCAATCTGCAAAATTTGAAAACCCTCTGTCACCCGCCGAATGGTCAATGCAATATGAATAATCAAATTTTGAATCGCAAAGTCAGAACATTTCAAATGAGCCTCACGGCATTCATCCAAGACAATGATTGTCAACTCTTCAAAGGAAATTACCTGATTTAACAAATGATTATCCACATAAGAGTGCATGGTGTGAATAAAACCAGAATCGATAAAGTGATCAATGATAAATCGTCTTTTATCACGCTCTAAGCCTGTTACAAAGACACCTTTATTTGCCTTACTTTCAATTTTGAGATGATAAGGAGCTAACTTACATCGTATCTTCTTGAAATCTGCTGATAAGGTCGAGCGGCTGACATAAAGCTCATCGACTAAGTCATCGAAGTAAATCTCATTTTGCTCAAAGAGCAGTTTGTTTAAAAGATAGTTGTATCGATCATTGATATCAATGGATTCGCTACAGCAAACACCATGCTCATTGATAGGATTTTCTTCTAAGAAAGTCGCATAAACGTCCTCATCATCAACCTTAAGCTGATAGCCCCGCCCCGGTTTAGAGGAGACAGTCACACCGTCATAGGCTGTTTTTAAATAATTTAAAATCGTCTTATAGTAAGTGCGTACTGTTCTATCAGAACAACCAAGATAAACAGCTAACTCTTTACTAGTGACAAATCGTTTTTTATTCTCCACTAAAAACTGGAGCATCCGCATTTCTTTTTGATGTAACACCACGACCTCCAATCAAAATGGCAAGAATGTTAATAAACAGTAACTAGATATTTTCCTTGACTAGTTTAGCCATCTTTTCAATTCCCATAGGAATAGGAACATAGGCTTGCGGAGGAATTTGAACAATAGGTTTTCCTGTTTTAGCAGCCGCATCTGCTAATTGCTTGAAGTTCATTTTTGTTTGTGGGCTGACCAGATAAAGATCGTACTTATCTGCTTCAATACGCTTTTGACCTTCTGGGACACCTACAGCATCCATTTCGATGTTTTCTCCCTGTTCTTGAAGAAGTGTAGCGGTTTTCTTTGCAATCATTGAGGATGACATCCCACCTGCACAAATAATCAATGCTTTTGCCATAATATGACTCCTTTTAATAATTTATTATAAGATTATGATAATATAAAACGCTTACATTGTAAATAGCTTTTTCTTCCGCTTCAATGCGGAAATTTTTTCGTGTATTTCCGCAAGTCCCCCCCTACGAAGACCGAATCTTATAGTACAAAATCGTTCCTGACAGGACAAAGGAGACACTATTGGCTAGGATAAGCGGCATATCGCCAATGTGAATCCCATGTGCCAGCCAAAGCCCAATCCCTGTCACCTGCATGGCATACATGCCAAGAGAAATTCCCGATGTATCCTTAGTCTTGATGGTCTTAATCACCTGTGGCAAAAAAGCCAGAGTCGTTAACACCGCTGCGATTGCACCGATCATGCTGGTTTCCTTTCTATTTTTCGAAAGATAAGAGAAAGCAACAGCTGTCACTTTCTCCTTTGTCTTACAATTCTTCCCCGTTGCTTGCAATGACTTGCTTGTACCAAGCGTAGGATTTCTTAGGGCTACGGGCATAGGTGCCTGTCCCATCATCGTGCTTGTCTACATAGATAAAGCCATAGCGCTTTCTCATCTCGCCAGTACCGGCAGAGACGAGGTCAATACAGCCCCAAGGAGTGTAGCCCATGAGATCAACCCCGTCTTCAATGACTGCCTTTTTCATCTCAGCAATATGGGCTGCTAGGTAGTCGATCCGATAGTCATCGTGCACCATGCCGTCTTCTGCCACTTGGTCAATGGCTCCAAAACCATTTTCCACAATGAACAAAGGCAAATGATACATATCCGTGAACCAATTGAGAGCATAGCGAAGACCTTCTGGGTCAATCTGCCAATCCCACTCCGAAGCTTTGACATAGTCATTTTTGACCAAATCTTCTGTCTCGATGTAATCATAATATGGATTGTCCCGATGGTAGGAAATGGCAAAGGACATATAGTAGCTAAAGCCGATGTAATCCACCGTACCAGCCAGCAAATCCTGCTGATCCTCCTCAGTTATATCCAACTCGTAGCCCTTACGCTCCCAATACTTAAGGATATGCTCTGGGTAAAAGCCGTGCACATGGACATCTGCAAAGTAATAGCGCTTTTGCATAGCCTTTTGTGCTAAGAGGACGTCCTTAGGGTTGCAAGTCGCTGGGTAAATAGGGCACATAGCAATCATACAGCCAATCTGAAAGTCTGGATTGATGTCATTCCCAACCTTGACCGCACGAGCTGACGCTACTAACTCATAGTGAGCCGCCTGGTACATGACCGCCTCACGATTGTCCTCATCAGTGTAGATAATGCCTGAGTTGGTAAAAGGTGCAAAGTCCTCTTGGTAGTTGGCTTGGTTGTTGATTTCGTTAAAGGTCATCCAGTATTTGACCTTGTCCTTGTAGCGCTTAAAGCAGACTTCTGCAAAGCGGACAAAGAAATCAATAACCTTGCGATTGCGAAAACCACCATACTCCGTCACCAAGTGATAAGGCAGCTCAAAGTGGGACAGGGTAACCACAGGCTCAATGCCATATTTCAAGCACTCGTCAAAGAGGTCATCATAAAATTGAAGCCCTTCTTCATTTGGAGTAAGCTCATCGCCTTTAGGAAAAATGCGCGTCCAAGCAATCGATGTCCTAAAGCACTTAAAGCCCATATCTGCAAAGAGGGCAATGTCCTCCTTGTAACGATGGTAAAAATCAATGGCCTCATGGTTAGGATAGTATTCTCCTTCCACTACACCTGCTGTAATTTCACGCGCGACTCCGTGACGGCCTGCTGTCATGACATCTGCTACACTGATACCTTTACCGCCTTCTTGCCAGCCACCTTCTAGCTGATGAGCAGCGACTGCACCGCCCCATAAAAAATCTTTTGGTAGTGTTGACATCCTCAAGTCCTCCTAATTGCTTTTTCTTTTATTATAGCAAGCGGTTACACTTTTGAACATATAAAAAATTTCCTCAAAAATGAGGAAATTTCTCATACTGTCTATAAGTCACGACTACTAGGCTGTCGTCAAGTTTTCAGCGTCTTTTAACTTGACGGAGACGATACGTGAGACACCGGATTCTTGCATGGTGACCCCATAGATACTATCAGCCGCCGCCATAGTACCTTTGCGGTGTGTCACGACGATGAACTGACTAGACTGGTCAAAGCGGTTGAGGTAGTCCCCAAAACGCTTGACATTTGCCTCATCAAGTGCCGCTTCGACCTCATCTAGGATAACAAACGGTATGGTCTTGACACGGATGATGGCAAATAGCAGAGCTAGAGCGGACAAGGCTTTTTCACCACCAGACATGAGGTTGAGCGACTGGATTTTCTTGCCTGGAGGTTGCACTGATATCTCAATGCCTGCCTCCAGCAAGTCCTCAGACGTCAACATCAAGTCGGCGCTTCCTCCGCCAAACATCTGCGTAAAGGTCTGCTTGAAACTTTCTCGAATGGCTTCAAAGGTCAACTTAAAGCGCTGTTTGACCTCCTCATCCATATCTGAAATTGTCGTCAACAAGAGATTTTTGGCGTCTACCAAGTCCTCTTTTTGCGTGTTGAGAAAATCAAGTCGCTGACTGACCTCCTCAAACTGCTCAATAGCATCCAGATTGACAGGACCTAGGTCCTTAATCTGACGCTGCAGTGTACGCAATTGCTCTCTAGCAAGTTCAAGGTTCTCAAGCGCATGTGCTTTTTCCTTGGCATCTTCTAGAGTGTACTGATACTCCTCGCTTAAGCGACGGGCAAATTGACGCAGCTGCTTTTCAATGGTCTCAATCATAGCTTCAATCTGCGCCTGCTTGCGGATGAATTGCTCGTTTTGCTGGCTTTCTTTTGCTAGCGCTTGATTAGTCTCTTCGATTTGCGCTTCAAGGTCTTCTAGCTCAAAACGCAGACTAATCTGCTCCTGCTCCAAGCTGCTTTTGTGTTCTCTTGCCTGCTCTAGCTGTGCTTTTAAGCGTGGCAAGAGACTATCATCTGCTTGGTCTTGCTGAGAAAGGGCTGCTGTTAGGCTTGTGAGTTCTGTTTGGTAAGTTTCTAAATCAGCTTTTAGGCGAGATTGGTTGGCTTTTTCAAACTTCATCTCACTAAGCAGTTCACGCTCCTGCAATTTTGCCTGCGATAATTGCTCAGATAGACGAGCCACACCAGTGTCAAAGCTGTCTTTGTCAGTCTTGAGTTGCTCGATTTGCTGTGAGAGCGCACTTTTTTTCTGCGCTAGCTCACTAAGCTCCTCCTCTAGCTCCTGCCAAAGGGTATCAAAAGCGGGCTCTGACTCATTCTCAACATGACCTTTCAGTGTTTGATAAGTCTCCTCAACATCTGATAAACGCTCAGTAACTTGCTTGTAGGACAGTTGAGCTGCTTGTTCTTCTAGTCTCTTCTGATTGCCTTCTTCTTTGATAAGGGCAAGTTTTTCTCTCTCAGATTCCAGCTTTTCTTTTAGTGAAGCGACTTCCTTTTCATGAGCTATTTGCTTCTCTTCAAGCGTCTTCAGCTCTTTTTCCACTTGGTCTAGCTCTTGCTTGATAAAGGTCGTGTTATTGCCACGATTGGCTCCGCCTGAAAAGGAACCGCCAGCTCTAATCTCTGTACCATCCAAGGTCACTATACGCACCCGATAGGACAGGCGCTTAGCAGCTTGATTAGCATGCTCAATGCTATCAAAAATCGCCGTCAAACCAAGGAGATTACTCATGATGTGCGATAGCTTAGGCTCATAGCTGACCAACTGACTGGCAATCCCCAAGAACCCTTGGCTAGTCTCCAAAGTTTCAAGCTGATGTGAAGCCAACTGGCGAGAGGAAATCGTCGTCAGTGGCAAAAAGGTCGCTCGCCCACGTCGGTTTTGCTTTAGAAAAGCAATTGCCTGCTTGGCTGCATTCTCATCCTCAACGATAATATGCTGGCTGCTCGCACCAAGCGCTATCTCAAGCGCTGTCTGATAGCGTGGTGAAAAGGAGATGTGCTCGCTAACTGCACCAATAATGCCAGTCAGACTCTTTTCTTGCAAGACTGCCTTGACACCTGCATAGAAATGGCTGTGGTTTTTATAAATAGACTCAAGGCTCGCTTTTTTCGCCTTTTTAGACTTGATGTCATCTAGTTGCTTAAAAAGCTGGTCTTGCTGAGTGCGATAAGTTGCTTCAGCGCTTTCAAGCGCTGTTGCCTTTTCTTGGTACTGCTCTAATAGCTCCTTGACAGACTGACTGGCGTCCTCTAATAGCGCCTGCTGGTTTGCTTCTTCTTTTTTGAGCTTAGAGAGCTCTTGCGCTAATTGCTGAATTTCTTCTTGTCTAAAAGCGGACTGCTGTTCTTGACTGCTTTTTTGCGCTTTGAGAGCTGTTTTTTGGTTAGAAAGCTCTGCTTCCTTTTGCATCACATCTACAAACTGCTCACGCAACTGCTCGATGAGTTGGTCAGGATTGTGACGATACTGCTCCAAATCTGTCTCTAATCTCGCAATACTTGAGCGCTCCTGCTCTAGCTTGGCTTTTAAACTAGCTAGGCTAGCTGATTTTTCATTTAGAGCAGTCTTGGTCTGCTCAATCGTCTCTTCAAGCTTTTTAGCCTGCTCTGTAAGCTGCGCTGCTTTTTGAGTGGATTGGTCACTAGCAAGCTGTGTCACTTCAATCTGACGCTCCAAATCAGCGCTCAGCTGAGTGACATCCAGCAGTTCCTTTTGTTTTGTTAAGCTTTTATCTGAGAGCTTACGGCGCCTGTCCTTGAGGTTCTGACTTTTGTCCTCTAGTTTTTGGCGCTTGTCGTAATAGGCAGATAGACTCTCCTTGACAGCTGCTAACTCTTCTTTGTGAGTGCTAAGTGCCAGCTTTTGCTCCTTGATGTCCTCAACCAAAATCGCTAAATCAAGCACTTTTCGCTCACCATCTAGCTCCAAAAAGCACTGGGCTGTCTCTGCTTGTTTTTTCAATGGAGTAACTTGTGTATCCAGCTCGTAGATAATATCCTCTAGGCGGTCGAGATTGTCCTGTGTTTGATTGAGCTTGGTCTGTGTTTCTTTTTTGCGGGTCTTGTATTTTAAGACACCGGCAGCTTCCTCAAAAATCGCTCTGCGCTCTTGTGGCTTGCTGTTAAAGATTTCCTCGACACGTCCTTGCGAGATAATCGAAAAGGAATCACGTCCAAGACCTGTGTCCATAAACAGCTCATGCACATCACGCAAACGAACCTTGCGCCCATCGATGAGATACTCGCTGTCGCCATTTCTAAAAATACGACGCTCCACACGTATCAGCTCGCTTGCTTGCTCGATAAACTGGTCGCTGTTATCAAGTGTCACCGCAACATAAGCATAGTTCAGAGCTTTTCTACTCTGTGTCCCTGCAAAAATAACGTCTGGCATCTTGCCACCACGCAGACTCTTGGCACTAGATTCTCCCAGTGCCCAACGCAGACTCTCTGTGATGTTACTCTTACCAGAGCCGTTGGGTCCGACAATGGCAGTCACACCTCTGTCAAACTCAATTTTTGTCTTATCTGCAAAGGACTTAAAGCCTTGCAGCTCAATTTCTTTTAGAAACATTTAGTCCTCACTCAGTCGCTCAAGCGCTTCTTTGGCAGCTGCTTGCTCTGCTTGTTTTTTAGACTTGCCACTACCAGAGCTGATTGCTTTGTCATTGACAAAGACACTCACCTCAAACACCTTGGCATGGGCTGGTCCAGATTCTTTAGTGACACGATAGCTAATCGCCACATCACCATTGACCTGTAGTTGCTCTTGAAGGGCGGTCTTGTAGTCACGCACCTTTTGGTAATTGCCCTTTTCAACTTGGGGAATAACCACTTGATTAAGAAAATTCTCAACGGCGTCCACTCCCTTGTCCAGCAAAAGCGCACCTAAAAAGGCTTCAAATAAATCACCTAAAATCGTTGCGCGCTCACGTCCACCTGACTTTTCCTCACCCTTACCAAGCTTGACATAAGCGTCAAAGCCACAGTAACATGAAAAGCCAGCTAAACTCTCCTCACGCACAATCATAGAGCGCAGTTTAGACAAATCACCCTCTGGTTTTTTCGGATATTTTTCAAATAAATAGCGTGAAATAATCAGTTGCAGAACAGCGTCTCCTAAAAATTCCAAACGCTCATTATGTGAAATCTTTAGGAGACGGTGTTCGTTCGCATAGGATGTATGTGTAAAAGCCGTATCTAATAAAGATTTATCATCAAAGACAATACCGTAGTCTATTGACAGTTTTTCTTCTAATGTTTTCATTATTTTTGATTCTCCCTTTCCTGTCTATATAAAAGTCTTTCTTATTATACCAAAAATATCAAAAAAATGAAAAAGAGGCTTTGTTTGTGAAAAACCTCTTTTGAAGCTGAAGCAAATAGTTTTCAGCTTCTCAATTTATAGATTTATATGCGAGACGCAGTGGTTTGGAGAAACTCTAGTGACTTTAGTCGCTTTAGAGTTTCCCATGCACAATTGATTAGGCACTTTGGTGCCAATCAATCCCTGCTAGTGGGCTCTAATACGTTGATAAATCAACTTCTAGAACCCTACTCAACCTTGCGGAGGTGGGACGACAAAATCGCATTTCTACGAAATGACCTATTTTTGTCCCACTCTCTAAATCCGTGTCAAAGGGGTCGCATGATTTGGCGATGTGTCTAAGACCTTAAAGTCACTGCCAACGCCAAAGTCGGCTGACATGAGCTGGGTCTCCATCGTCATATGCGCTAATTCTTTTATATTATTTTCTTGACTCAAATGTCCAAGATAGATTTTTTTTGTGCGTTGACCGATTGTTCTAATCATGGTTTCTGCGCCATCTTCATTGGAGAGATGTCCTTTATCAGATAAAATCCGCTGCTTCAAACTCCACGGATAACTCCCTGAGCGCAAAATATCAATATCATGATTGGATTCAATCAAGTAAGCGTCTGCATTTTCAATCAGACCTGCTAGACGGTCACTGACATAGCCTGTATCTGTCAGCATGACAAAGCTCTTGTCATCCTTTATCAGACGGTAAAACTGCGGATCAACCGCATCGTGACTCACTCCGTAGCTCTCAATGTCCAAATCACCAAAGGTAAGCGTCTTGTCACGCCCAAAGACATGCTTTTGTGCAACATCAAGCTTTCCTATCATATTTTTGTCGTCTATGATTTTCCAAGTGGCTTCATTGGCATAGACATCGAGTTTGTATTTTCTGGCGAGTACACCGACACCTTTGATGTGGTCTGAGTGCTCATGCGTCACTAAAATCGCATCTAAATCTTCTGGTGTACGTCCGATGTCAGCTAAAAGACTGGTAATTTTTTTACCAGTCAATCCCGCATCAATCAAGAGCTTTTGTTTAGGTGTTTCGACGTAGAAGGCATTGCCACTAGAACCAGAAGCTAAAATACTGTACTGAAACCCTTTTTCTTCAAGCATGCTTAATCTTCCTCTTCTTCCCATTCGTCATAAACGACGGTTTCTTTGTCATACGGCAAGACAATGGTAAAGGTTGACCCCTTGCCATAATCGCTCTTTGCCCAGATAAAACCCTTGTGGAGCTTGACAATTTCCTTGGCAATGGATAAACCAAGACCAGTACCACCTTGTGCACGGCTACGTGCCTTGTCCACACGGTAAAAACGGTCAAAAATCAAAGGCAAATCTTTCTTTGGAATCCCTAAGCCCTCATCAGAGATGGATAAAATCAACTGACTTTCCGTTGTCTGCATACTGACAGTGACCTTACCACCGTCTGGCGAATATTTGATGGCATTGTTTAGGATATTGTCTAAAACTTGGGTCATCTTGTCGGTGTCAATCTCTGTCCAAATCGGGCTCAGCGGATAATCTCGGATAATGTCAATCTTTTTATGAGTGGATTGTTGCGCTGTGATTTGGTCAAAGCGATTGAGAATAGCTGTGATAAAGGCAGTGAAGTTAGTCATCTCCACCTCTAGCTGCGTCACCTGATTGTCAATACGAGACAGCGCAAGAAGGTCTGAAATCATACGCATCATGCGATTAGTCTCATCAAGCGACACTCTGATAAAGCTAGGAGCAACTTCTTCTTTTAGCGCACCCTCGTCCAAGGCTTCAAGATAAGACTTGACCGAGGTCAAGGGGGTGCGCAACTCATGGCTGACGTTAGAGACAAAGAGCCTGCGCTCACGCTCCTCCTTTTCCTGCTCTGTCGCATCGTGCGAAACCGCAACAAGTCCTGTCACAAAACCACTATCATGACGGTTTCTGGCAAAACGAATGCGCAGTGTGATAAACTCACCCATCTCATCCCTGCGGTAGAGCGTCAAGTCAGGCGTCTTTTCCACCAGCTCCCGAAAGGAATAATCCACATCATCCCCTAAAATAGCCATGATAGACTTTCCGAGCGCTTCTTTTTCTGAGAGATTGAACTGCTTTTGCGCCATCTCGTTAATCATGGTGATACGCCCTGCTCGGTTAGTAGCTAGGACGCCATCAGTCATGTAGGTGAGAATATTTGCCAGTCGATTTTTCTCTTGAGCGAGACTATCGTGTGTCTTTTGGTAAGCTTGGTTGAGCTCATTTAAGCTTCTCCCAAGCTCAACCATCTCAGGCTCACCCTTTAGCTCAACATCGACAGACTGTTTTCCCTCAATCATCCCTCGTACCTTATCCGTGAGGAGGCGAAGATTTTTCACCAAACGAATATCACGATAAGTCAAAAAGATAAAATAGAGTCCCACAAAAGCCAGTAAAACTAAGAGTATAAACTCAAATGTTTTAAGATTTCCTAAGGTATTAGCCATAATCTTTCATATAATAACCCACACCACGACGTGTCAAGATGTATTCTGGACGACTTGGTGTATCTTCGATTTTTTCACGCAAGCGACGAACCGTCACATCAACCGTTCTCACATCACCAAAATAATCATATCCCCACACCGTCTCAAGCAAGTGCTCACGTGTCATGACTTGACCTGCGTGTGTCGCAAGATGATACAAAAGCTCAAACTCACGGTGGGTCAGCTCGATGTCCTCACCATGCTTACGAGCAACAAAAGCGTCTGGGACGATTTGAAGATTATTGATAGTGATGATATTAGAGCCAGCTTCGTTATTTTCCTCTGCGACAGCGGACTCGATGTTTTCTGTGCGACGCAGGTGTGCCTTGACACGAGCTAGTAATTCACGGTTTGAAAAAGGTTTTGTTACATAGTCGTCTGCTCCAATTTCAAGACCGATGACCTTATCAATCTCGCTGTCCTTTGCAGATAGCATGATGATGGGCACATGGCTGGTCTTTCTGATTTCACGTGCCACCTCAAGACCGTCCTTTTCTGGCAACATCAAGTCAAGAATCAACAAGTCTGGTGACTCTTGGTTAAAGACCTCAAGCGCTTCATTGCCATCAAAGGCAGTGACCACATCGTAGCCTTCCTTGGTCAAATTAAATTTAATAATATCTGAAATAGGTTTTTCATCATCAACGATTAGAATTTTTTTCATATCGCCCTCCTGTAAATGCCTGCAAAATGTAAGAAAACAGGCAAAAAATTTATTCATACACGAATCTAACCTATAGTATACCAAATTTTTAACAATAAATACACCATTAGACATTTCTTAACACGTTTGTTTACTTTTTGTTTCTCATCACATTATTTATTTTATAAATTTTCTGAAAACATTGACGTCTGCTAGAATTCATGCTACAATAGTTATGTTATAAAATCTAACAGAGATTTCTCTGTTATTTACTGAAAAGTAGGAGGAATACTATGGCACTTATCGAATACAAACATGTCGACAAATACTATGGTGATTATCATGCACTTCGTGACATCAATCTTGAGATTGAAGAAGGACAGGTCGTTGTTCTCTTAGGACCTTCAGGTTCTGGTAAATCAACCCTTATCCGCACCATGAATGCGCTTGAGTCTATTGAAACAGGAAGTTTAATTGTAAATGGACACGAACTTGCTAACGCATCAAACAAAGAATTGGTTCAACTGCGTAAAGAAGTTGGTATGGTCTTCCAGCATTTCAATCTCTATCCTCACAAAACAGTGTTAGAAAATGTAACACTTGCACCTATCAAAGTTTTAGGCATTTCACAAAAAGAAGCCGAAGAAACCGCTGAAAAATATTTGACCTACGTTAATATGTGGGATCGTAAGGACTCTTATCCAGGTATGCTCTCTGGTGGTCAAAAACAACGTGTTGCTATCGCTCGTGGACTGGCTATGCACCCTAAGCTTCTTCTCTTTGATGAGCCAACATCTGCGCTTGACCCTGAGACTATCGGTGATGTGCTTACTGTCATGCAAAACCTTGCTCGTGAAGGCATGAACATGGTTGTTGTTACCCACGAGATGGGCTTTGCCCGTGAGGTGGCTGACCGCATTATCTTTATGGCTGAGGGGCAAATCTTGGTGGATACAACGGATGTCCAAGGTTTCTTTGACAATCCAACTGAGCCACGTGCTAAACAGTTCTTGAGTAATATCATCAATCACACCAGCGAACGTGTCAATGCCAAAGGAGAATAGTATGAAAAAAAGAAAACTAGCCTCCATCATCCTCACCCTTCTTGCTTTGCTTGTGGTCTTGCCAACAGCTGTCAAGGCTGATAGCACCCCTGCGCAAGTCAAAAAAATCCAAGAAGCAGGTGTCCTAAAGGTCGGGGTCAAGCAGGACGTCCCAAACTTTGGCTACTATAGCGCTGATAGCAACTCCTACGAAGGAATGGAGATTGACATCGCTAAAAAAATCGCCAAAGCCATGGGTGTCAAAATCAGCTTTGTCCCTGTTACCACACAAACACGTGAACCCTTGATGGATAATGGGCAAATCGATATCCTCATCGGAACCTATACCATCACAGACGAGCGTAAACAAAACTACAGCATCTCAAACCCTTACTACTACGATGAGATTGGCTTTCTCGTCCGTAAAGACAGTGGCATTACCAAAATCTCTGACTTGAACGGCAAAACCATCGGTGTCTCTCAAGGAGCGACAACTAAGAGTAATCTTGAAGCTTACGCTAAAGAGCACGGTCTTACCTTTAAATACATGCAGCTTGGTAGTTATCCTGAACTAGCTGTTGCCCTTTATGCTAAGCGTATCGACGCTTTTTCAGTGGATAAGTCTATCCTTTCTGGATATGTCAGCTCAAAGACGACCATTTTAAAAGACGGCTTTAATACGCAAGAATACGGGATTGCCACTAAAAAATCCAATACGCAAATCACGAGCTATATCAACAAGCTCCTTGCCAAATGGAAAAAAGACGGCAGTCTTGAGAAGATTTACAAAAAATACAATCTCACCCCTGCAAAAGCCAATTCATAAGGAGGAATCGCCTAATGGTATATTTAACTTCAACTGCGAGTCCGTTTGCATTGTCACGTTGGGCTGATTTCTTTGCCAACTTTGGTGAATTTGCAAAGGGCTTTGTCTACACGCTAGGAATGTCTATTGGCGCTTTGATTCTAGCATTGTTGCTTGGAATTCTCTTTGGCGCTATGTCATCTACTAAAAATAAACTCTTGCGTGCTATCGCACGTGTCTACGTCGAGATTTTCCAAAATACACCACTTCTGGTTCAGTTTGTGGTGGTTTACTACGGACTAGCTATCGTGTCTGACGGTAGTATCATGATTAACGCTTTCTTTACCTCTATTATCTGTGTGGGGATTTATCATGGCGCTTATATCGCTGAGGTTATCCGCTCAGGAATCGAGGCGGTGCCACGTGGACAGACTGAGGCTGCCTTGTCTCAAGGGTTTACTTACCCACAGACCATGGGGATGATTATCTTGCCACAAGCCATCAGAACTATCCTACCTCCGATGACCAACCAAGTGGTTAACTTAATCAAAAACACCTCAACAGTTGCCATTATCTCTGGAGCTGACATCATGTTTGTCGCAAAAGCTTGGGCTTATGACACCACTAACTACGTGCCAGCCTTTATCGGAGCGGCTGTCCTCTACTTTATCATGTGCTTCCCGCTTGCCACTTGGGCACGTCGCATGGAAGAAGCCAATAAAGATTCGTATTCACTATAAGGAGGGATTATGTCACAAGTTTTAACCCAAAGTAATCTCATCTTTATCCTAAAAGGGTTGGGATTGACACTTTATATCTCATTTTTTGCTATTGTGCTCTCTACAATTTTTGGAACCATCCTTGCTGTTATGCGCAATAGCCACAATCGTCTGCTCAAAATCTTAGCCAGCATTTACATCGAGTTTGTGCGTAATGTGCCAAACTTGCTGTGGATTTTCATTATCTTCCTAGTCTTTCAAATGAAGTCTGTACCTGCTGGTATCACTGCCTTTACGGTCTTTACGTCAGCAGCTCTTGCTGAAATCATCCGTGGTGGGCTCAATGCCGTTGACCACGGACAAACTGAGGCTGGGCTTGCTCAAGGTTTTACCAACTATCAGATTTTTATCTATATCGTCTTTCCACAAGCCTTTCGCAAGATGTTGCCTGCCATCATCTCACAGTTTGTAACGGTCATCAAGGACACCTCACTTCTCTACTCTGTTATCGCCATTCAAGAGTTATTTGGTAAGAGCCAAATCTTGATGGGACGCTATTTTGAAGCGAGTCAGGTCTTTACCCTTTACGGTATCGTTGCTGGACTGTACTTTGTCATTAACTTTGCTATTTCCATGTTCTCACGCCACTTGGCAAAACGCTGGGCACAGGCAGCGGAGTAAACGAAAAGGAACTCATTTGAAAATGAGTTCCTTTTTTACTTTTTAATCTTCGTCTGTGTCACTATCATTGTCATCATCTTTGTCATCCCAGTCAAAGGACATGGATGGGCGACCGACAACTTCTGAAATCATGCTGTTTGTAACTTTATTGTCTTTTAGGCTAGTGGTCACGGCTTTTTGAGCAGTTTCCAGTTCTTTTTCAAGCTCTGCTGATTTTTCAACATAAGTCGCATAGGCTGTTGAGTATTGCTCTTTGAGCTTTTTGATACTGTCTAAGTCTGCTTGCAAGGTTGATTTCTCACTAGAAGAGAGGCTGCTTTCATTGATAGACTGCTTCAAGTCTGTCAAATCATCAAGGTCCAAGCCAGAAAGTGAGCGCAGCTCATCAGCGTCATCAACTTTTTGCCAGAGACTGCTGTTTTTTGACACCAGCGTTTCCAGCTCTTTGTCCAATTTTTCTAAGTTATCGGTGTAGAGTTTGTCAAGCTGAGTGGATAGGTCACTGGCTTTTGTGATTTTGTCTTTTGATTTTTCAAGAGCTGCAAGGAAAGTCTTTTTATCACTGCTTGAGAGGCTTGAGTTTTCCACGGCAGTCTTCCACTCATCATAGGTCATGACATTTTGCTTATCGTACTGATAAGAGCCGTGTCCCATACCTTTGTTAGACTGGGGAGCACCGTAGCTTTTTGAGCCGTCTAACTTATCATAACTGCGACTCATGCGGTCGCCATGCTCTGGGTGGTCAGCGACTTTGCTACCGATAGCAACTCCTGCACCCCCTACCGCTAGAAGGGCTAAGCTGAACAACACGGTTTTCTTCCAGTTTTTGGTCAAACTTTTCTGTACTTTTTGGCTATTCTCTTTTAGTGATTTTTTAAATGACATATACGTTACCTCGTTTGTAATGATATATCTAGTATACTCAAAGCCATCCAAAAGTTCTCGGTAAGTTCTAGGAAAAACTGTGGCAGATTTGTGGCAAAATCTTAGACTAATCTGCCACAAGTGGTAAGGCTACACTAAAAGTCGTCTTGTCAGCTTGTGACCTTAGAGAAATCTGCCCACCATGGCGCTCGATAATGTCCTTGGTCATAGAAAGCCCTATGCCAAACTGACCTTTCTCCCCTTTGTAAAAGCGCTCAAAGATGTGCTCTTGCGTTTCCTTACTAATCTCAGGACCGTCGTTTGCGATATGCACCACAACCTTGTCCTCCAAAAGCTCTGTACTGAGAGTGATAGTGTGCTTAGCATAGCGGACGGCGTTGCTGATGATATTGAGAAAGGCACGCTCCATAAGCGTCTCATCAAGCACCAGCTCACAATTGTCATCGTGAAAATCGTGTTCAAAAACCAAACCTCTCTCGTCTGCCTTGTGCTTTAATCGCCAGCTAACATCATAGAGGAGATTATCTAAGACAACCCTTTCTAGGTTTATCTTTGTCTGTATGGTTTCTAGTTTTGATAGCGTAAGGATGTCATCCACCAGCTCTGTCATTTTTTGACTCTCGTCGTAGATGATACCTGCCGCTTCTTTGGAATTCTTCAGCACGCCTTCTTTGAGTCCTTCTGCATAGCCTTGAATGGACATAAGCGGTGTCCTTAACTCATGCGAGGCATTCTGGAAAAAGAGCTGTTGGCTGCGCTGATTGGCGTCAATCATATCACTCATCTTCGCAACAGTCATCATCACGTCATTAAACTCTTCGTAGGGCAACTCCTCTTTTTTCCCCAGTTTTTGGCGCTTGCCGAGACGAGTGATACTGTCCTTTAAGCTGGTAAAAGCACTATCAACACGCTTACCAGTCAGGTAAATGAACAAACTAGCGATGAACCCAATGATAACCATCAAAAGAAGCAGTGAGCTATTTAGCCACCAGCTAAGATAGCTAGCAGGGCTGACATCGACAAAGACAAAGACACGATAGGTTTGTGCACGTTTGCCACTGTTTTTCTTGATGTAATATTTTTCTAGCTTACCTGTGTAGGTCGCCATTTTGACCATGTAGGTGGTGTCATCAAGCGTAACTTTGCCGATATAGTTATTTAGTTTTAAAATAGTATTCCAAAGCAGACTGAACAGAACGACCTGTTCTTAACAATTCAGTCACCTTTCTTTTTAGAGTAGCCCAAAACTGTTCGATGGGATTGAGTTCAGGGGAATAAGGTGGAAGCGGAAGAAAATAGTGTCCCTTAGCCACTGCAAGCTCATCTAGTTGTTTCTTGGGGTGAAAAGCTGCATTATCCATAATGATGACATGGGGTTCTGTCAAGGATGGCAATAGCTGCTCCTGATACCACTTGATAAATAATTCCGCTGTCATCGTTCCATGATAAAGCAAGGGGGCTATAATTTTAGAACCAATTTGACCAGCTACTACCGAAATTCTTTCGAATCTGCGTCCACTTACCTTGTCGTATACTTTCTCCCCTCGAGGTGCTCTAGCTTTGTGACGATAAAGATAAGTATCAATGCCAGTCTCATCAATATAAACAATAGGGGTGTTTGGAAAGCAGGCTAAAACATCAAGATAGCGTCTCACCTTTTCGCTATCTTGTTCTTTATAGGTTGTGGTCTTTTTTTAAAGTGATGTTCAGTTTTTTAAGGCAGCCCAAACTGAGGGAATACTACAGTCAAAATGCTCTGCAATTTCCCTTAAGAAAGCATCTGGATGTTCCTTGACATAGGCTTCTAACTTATCCAATGGCAATTTGCGAGGGCTTGGTTTTCTTTTTTGGCGCTCCAAATGACCTAGTTCTTTGAGTTGTTTCTCCCACAGATACAGTGTATTAGTGCTAATTCCAAATAACTGACACGTTTCTTTTTTGGAATGACCAGCCTCTACATAATTAATAACTCGTTTTCTAAAATCTATTCCGTAACTTTTCATAAGTATAGTATAACACATACTATATAGAAACTAACAAACTATATTGTCCATATCAGACATACGCTTTTCTTCGTCCTTTTGATGAGCATAGCGAGCAATCTCCTCTGAAAAGTAAGCCTCCTCCTCATCTCCTAAAGCTGCCGAGACATACTGCACCTTGAACTCTTGGTCAACAATGACATAAGTGCTGCTAAATATCGTCCTTGTGGTATTTTGAACACTGCTCTCCCCCATAAAAAGTCTATCCAGCTGGTGAAACTGACTCTCAATCGCCTTGTCTGCTTGGCTATTGATGACATAGTGCATGGCACCATTGAACAAAAGAAAAATCAAGCCAAAAGAAAACAGCAAAATGGTAAAAGGTTGCAAAAAGAGAGTTGTTCGCAGTCGCAAGCGCCCGTTTTTCTTAGTCTTTGTAGGTGAGTTTGAAGCCGTAGCCCCAAACCGTTTCAATAACGACATGACTCTCTACTCCTCTTAATTTCTTGCGCAGGCGCTTGATGGTATCATCCGTCACTCTCGTCTCCACATCGCTCTCATAGCCCCAGACCTGCTCTAGCAGCTCATCACGTGAGACAGCCTCCTCCTTACGCTCAAGGAGGAACTTGAGCAGTTCAAACTCTGTGTTGGTCAGCTTGATGTTACTATCTTGGTAAATAGCAGAGCGGTTTTTGCTTGAGAGTTGCAGACCATGATAGCTAAGCTCACCCGTGCTATCTTGCTGCAGCTGACGGGACAAAATCGCCTTGATACGAAGACTGAGCTTGAGTGGAGAAAAAGGCTTAGTAAAGTAATCATCCGCTCCAGCGCTAAAGCCCTCTAAAAAGTCGCTATCGCTATCTCTTGCTGTCAGTAAAATAATAGGCACATCCGAGCGTTTGCGCAGACTCTCAGCAATGATAAAGCCACTGCTACCTGGCATCATAACATCTAAAACCACCACGTCTGCTGGCGCTTCTAAAAAACGCAGCAAAAGCTGGTCACCCGTCTCAAACAGCTCCACCTCAATGCCATCTTCTCGCAAAAAAGAAGCTATCAACTCTCTGATATTCTTATCATCATCAGCAATATAAACCTTAGCCATACACCCTCCTTGACACTTTTATGTCTAGTATAGCTTAAAATCATTAACTTGTCTTTAAAAGAAACCGAACCGCTATCTTAGCGGCTCGGTTTTAGAAATTACTTGTCTTCTTTTTCCACACGAGATTTGCGAGCAATATCGGCTAGGATAGTGTCCACAAATTCTGCCACAGATTCGGTGTGGGTTTGTTTTTGACCGTAACGACGAACGTTGACTGTCTTGTCTTCCATTTCCTTGTCCCCAACGATCAATTGGTAAGGAACTTTTTGAGTTTGAGACTGACGAATCTTGTACTGCATTTTTTCATTGCGCTCGTCCACATCGACACGAATCCCACGATCACGGAGTTGTTTAGCCACTTCCCAAGCATAATCGGTGTGCGCTTCATTGGAAATTGGGATAACTGTTACTTGTTGAGGCGCCAACCAAGTTGGGAAGGCTCCCTTGTAATTTTCAATCAGGATAGCTGTGAAGCGTTCCATAGTCGAGATAACACCACGGTGAATCATCACTGGACGGTGTTCTTCGCCATCTGCACCAGTGTATTTGAGGTCAAAACGTTCTGGAAGCAAGAAGTCCAACTGGATGGTTGAGAGGGTTTCTTCATTTCCGAGGGCTGTCTTCACTTGGATGTCCAACTTAGGACCATAGAAGGCCGCTTCTCCTTCGGCTTCAAAGTACTCAACACCCATCTTATCAAGGGCTGCACGAAGCATGCTTTGAGCATTTTCCCACATCTCATCGTTGTCGAAATACTTGTGGGTATCTTTAGGGTCACGAAGTGAGAGACGGAAACGGTAATCGGTCAAGTTGAAGTCTTCGTACACGTCAATAATCAATTGAAGGGCACGTTGGAATTCATCCTGAATTTGTTCCGGTGTCACGAAAAGGTGACCATCGTTGAGTGACATTTCACGCACACGTTGAAGTCCAGTAAGAGCACCAGATTTTTCATAACGGTGCATCATACCGATTTCAGCGATACGGATTGGCAATTCACGGTAAGAATGCACATGGTGTTTGTAGACTTGGATGTGGTGTGGGCAGTTCATTGGGCGTAGAACGAACTCTTCACCATCGCCCATATCCATGGTTGGAAACATGTCTTCTTGATAGTGGTCCCAGTGACCAGACGTTTTGTAGAGTTCTACTGAAGCAACTGGTGGTGTGTAAACGTGTTGGTAACCTGATGCCAACTCTTTGTCCACAATATAACGTTCCAAGACACGACGGATAGTCGCACCATTTGGCAACCAGAATGGCAAGCCTTGTCCGACTTCTTGTGAAATCATAAAGAGGTCAAGCTCACGTCCCAATTTACGGTGGTCACGTTCTTTAGCTTCTTCAAGGCGTTGAAGATAGGCTTTAAGGTCTTTTTTGTCAAACCAAGCCGTACCATAGACACGCTGCATCATAGCATTGTTGCTGTCGCCACGCCAGTAAGCACCAGCAACATTTAGCAAATGAAAGACTTGAATGCGACCAGTAGACGGCACGTGTGGACCACGGCAGAGGTCGACATACTCACCTTGACGGTAGATAGTGAGTCCGCCCTCATCCTCAGAGTGCTCCTCGATAAGCTCTAACTTGTAAGGGTCGTTTTTGAAAATCTCACGCGCTTCTTCTTTAGTGACTTCCTCACGAATGCTTGGGAAATTTTCTTTGACGATTTTTTTCATCTCTTCTTCGATACGAGGAAGGTCTTCATTTGAGATTTGACCAGCTTCATTGTCTGTATCGTAGTAGAAACCGTCCTCAATGGCAGGACCAACACCCAAGTGAATGTCAGGGAAGAGACGACGAGCTGCTTGGGCAAATAAGTGAGCAGCTGAGTGACGTAAGATATCTAAGGCATCTTCGTGGTCAGGTGTCACAATCTCAAGACTACCATCCTCATGGATAGGACGCGTCGTATCAATCAATTTACCGTTCAATTTACCAGCCAAGGCTTTTTTTGCCAAAGAATTGCTGATAGATTGGGCAATTTCAAAAGTTGTGCTGCCATCATCATAACTACGTACAGCACCATCTGGAAAAGTAATGTTAATCATAATATAAGATATAAAGGGCGTTACACGGACACAGACAAAATAGGAAACAGAACGACGCAAGCGTCTAGTTCTCGTTTATCTTTTTTGCCCAGTCCGTAGCCCGTATTCAGTTCAACCAAATACGGAGGCCCTAGTCCTTTCTATTTTTTTATTTATTTTTTAATCCCTAATAACTCTTCTTTTTGAGTTAAAAAGGTTTCCATTTCTTTTTGAATATCAATATCCAGGCGGTCAGCCAGTTCAATCAACCACCAGATATTTTCAGCAATTTTATGCTCCAAGGTATAGGGCGTTTCATCATAGTAACGACCCTGCTTGGTCATAATCAGGCGGTTCATGTTGCCAATATCATTAGTCAAAGCCAAGAGGTCTTCATCAATGGACCACTCTTTGTCGTGGTGCTTGAGTTCCAACTCTCTGTATGCCTTACGAATGGCTAGGCAACGGTCAATCGTTTCTTGTGAAATGCTTATCAACTTCATCTCCTTGTTCAGTCAAAAAAGAAAATACGACGCTCAAAAAGGACGTCGCAACGTGATACCACCTTCATTTGTCCACACAAAGAATAGCTCCGTGTAAGACCTCTGCTAGCTATAAGGCACTACCCTATTATGTTTTCATAACAGCTTGGAAGGAGTATCAAGTAAGCCTATCCTGCACCCTTTCCACCAGCCAGTGCTCGCTCTTAAGATAGGTTTTCTACCCGACATGTCTTCTCTAACATTATATCACGAAATCAAACTTTTTCAAGCCCTATATAGCTCACTAGAAAACGGTTACTTTTTTCATTGACATTTCTGACTAAAAAGACTATACTGAACGTGAAAGAAATCACTTATATTAGAATTTTCTAATGGTCTATGTTATGAAAAGGAGAATACATTATGACTAAAGTGGCTATTGTAACAGGAGCAGGTCAAGGGATTGGCTTTGCCATTGCTAAGCGTTTACATGAAGATGGCTTTAAAGTTGGGATTTTAGATTATAATGCCGAAACAGCGCAAAAAGCTGTGGACGCTATCTCAAGCGAGGACACCATTGCCGTTGTGGCAAATGTCGCCAAGCGTGACGAGGTTTTCGCTGCTTTTGACAAGGTGGTTGAAGCATTTGGTGACTTGCATGTTGTCATCAATAATGCCGGTGTCGCACCGACAACACCGCTTGATACCATCACAGAAGAGCAATTCCAGAATGTCTTTGACATCAATGTCGGAGGTACCATCTGGGGAGCACAGGCTGCGCACAAACACTTTAAAGTGCTAGGACACGGTGGAAAGATCATCAATGCCACCTCACAAGCTGGTGTCGTTGGGAACCCAAACCTAACCGTCTATGGCTCTTCTAAGTTTGCCATCCGTGGGATTACGCAAACTCTTGCTCGTGACCTTGCCGATGAGGGTATCACGGTCAATGCTTACGCTCCTGGTATCGTTAAGACTCCGATGATGTTTGACATTGCCCACCAAGTCGGCAAAAATGCTGGTAAGGATGACGAGTGGGGTATGCAAACCTTTGCTAAAGGCATCGCCCTAAAACGTCTGTCTAAGCCTGAGGACGTTGCCAATGCCGTTAGTTTCCTAGCAGGAAAAGACTCTGACTACATCACAGGACAAACACTTATTGTCGATGGTGGTATGCAATTCCACTAAACCTATACAGAGCGAGAGGGCTTTTTGTCCTCCACTCTTTTTTAATGCAAAAGTTTTAGGTTATTTTCAAATTTCACTAGATTAAGGACTCGCTTTATGGTAAACTAGAAAGGAAGCGTCAAAATGACATTAACGCCTAAAAAAATCACAACCTTGCTCTTTATGAGTCTGCTACTCGTTGCGACTACGCTTGTTAGCGCACCTAGCGCCTTTGCCAGCACGACAGTCAAAAAAGAGTTTCAGCTCTTTAGCCAAAAAAAGGGCACTGATTTGCGGATTACCTACTATATGGCAAAAGACAGTGATAAGGTGACCAAGCAAACGGCTGAAAACCGTATCACCTATGCTGCGCTCAAAAAAAGCGCCAAAACAGATAATCTAGACACTATCAAGGCTAAACTCAAAAAGGTCCAAGACTCCTACAACGGTGTCAAAGGCGTCAAAGAAACACTTGAATTCAAAGGAAATTACGTTCTTGAGACGGTCTCTATTAACTACAAAAAAGCCGACCCAAACGAGGTGCTAGCGCTACAAGGGTCTCAAACGGATGGCAACAGCCAAAACAAAAAAATAGCCTATATCAGCTACAAACTCAGTGCCAAAACGCTTAAAGAGCAAGGTTACAAGGCGATTAAAAACGGTCAATTTCAAACGCTCCAAAATCTAGAAGAATAAACTGCGTACAATCGCCAAACGAGGATACACTAAATGAAAAAAACAAAACTACTTCTTCTTTTGCCACTGCTGGTTTTACTAGTTGCTTGTGGCAAGAGCGCTAAAGACTCCTTTATCAGTCGTGTCGAAGAAAACACAACGACTAAAAACCATGCTTATCAGATTACAACGACTATCTCTGACATCAAAACAGACGATAGCTCGCTGAAAAATCTCAACAACAAATCCTTTACAACCACAGTAAACATTTCACCAAAAGGGAAAAAAGCAAGCGTCAAAATCGATCTAGCTCAGCTTGACTCAAAACTGCCTAGCTATGAGTTTATCGCTATCGGGAACAATCTTTATATGAACCTTGATGCTCTCATGCAACTGCAAAATCTCAATCAATCTTCACAGATTTCCTTTGAAGGCGGAGACTTTACAGGCAAGTACATCAATGCTTCTGACATCTCAGATAACAAGTTCAAGTTTGACGACTACACTAGTCTGACAGACGTTTCTTGGCTCAAGACGCTTAGTGATGATGACTTTAGCACTTCTAAGGACAATGCTATCTTGACCTTGACGGTCAAAACACTCTCGAGCTTCCTCAATGACGCTATCAAGTCAAGCAACAGCAAGGCTAGCGACAATCTATCACTCAGCTCGCTTCTCTCAAACAAATCAAGCCTGCGTATCAGCATTGACAAAAATGGCAAGCAAACGGCAACCGCTTCTCTTGTCTTTAAAAACAGTAAGACGCTGGGTATCTCATCACTCAATGCCAAAATGACAGTTAAAGATGTAGACTACACTTCTCCACAAGCCCCTGAAGCAAGCTCTGTTCTATCCACAACACAGCTCACAAGCCTGATGGAGACCCACTACAAATACAGCCAATCGCAATTTGAAGAACTCTACAACTACGTCAAAGAAAACGCTGGTGATTTTACAAAAGAACAGCTAGACAGCGCCTTTGCAGATGACAAGACGCACATGACCGCAGAGCAGTTGCAACAGTTTAACGACATGATTAACCAAGCAACATCTAGCTCTTCTAACTAATCCTAAAAACCTTCTCGTTTACCGAGAAGGCTTTTTTAATCTAGAAAATCTTTGATGGACATAATCATCCGCTTAGGCGCTCGCATGACCTTTTTAGAGGTTGTACCAGTGATTTTTAGCACTTGCTTAGGCAGTTTATAAGACGTCTTACTCACCTTTGGTCCATTTTTCTTCATCGCCATGGAGAGTTTACGGCGTTTTTTATTTTCCTGAGAAATGAGGACATCGAGGTAAAAACTGTAAACTGAGCGGGCAAAATGCTGCGCTGAAATCTCGTATAGTTTCTTCTGATAGCGAGCCTCGGTCATCTCAGGTGTATTTTCGATAGCATCTAAGATACCTGCAGCGAGATCTGACTCTTTTTTATAGAGTGTTCCAAACATCTTGTGGTCAATGACATCGTCTAGGTAAGGATTGGACTGAGCGATGATAGGGCGGTGGCTGGCTAGACTCTCGATATAAGTCAAGCCCTGTGTTTCACTTGTTGACGCTGAGATGAAAAAGTCACATGCCTTGTAATAATAAGCTACTTTTTGATGGGGCACCATCCCTGTAAAGATAATAGCATGGTCTAACTTCAAGTGACGAGCCAACTCTTTTAAGGTCTTAAGATAAGGACCATCTCCAACGACCACTAGCTTGACCTTAGGATTTTGCGCCAAGACATTAGGCAAGCTCTTGAAGATAGCTTGGATATTTTTTTCAGATGAGACACGGGATAAACTCATCAGCATGGTCTCATCTGGTGCAATCCCAAGTTCATGGCGCAGCTCTTCTCTGTCTTCTTCTGTGATGTCCTCACGCACATACTCCTCAATAGGGATACCTGTCGGAATGACACGCTTTGGAATCTTGACATGATAGCCCTCTAACAGATTGAGCACGATACGAGACGGGCAAATCACCCCATCAAGGTCGCTGAGATAGCCTCGGATGATATACTTGACCATGCTTGGCTTTATCAAGCGCCCTTTGGCAATATAGCCCACATAGTCCTCATACTGGGTATGGTAGGTATGAACAACCGGAATGTGCAGACCACTAGCAATCCATTTTCCCAAAAGCCCAAGGCTAAACTCTGTCTGCGTGTGGATAATATCCAGCTTATAAGCTTTTGCTATCTTGTAAGAAGAAATCAAGCCACGATAGACGACACGGCGGTCTGTAAAGGAGATAAAAGGCACACTAGGCAACCTAATAATGGTCGGGTCTTCATAACGCTTGACCTCTGGGTCCGTTGTGGTAAAGATATAGACATCGTGTCCATGTTTTTCAAGTTCTTCCTTTAGTGTCCTTATACTTGTCGCAACACCAGACACCTGCGGAAAGTAAGTATCTGTAAATAATCCAATACGCATACTACCCCTCCTTAGTTATTTGAGGTCTGCCTGCTGGCGGTAAAAGTCAAGCCAAGTCTCAAGCAAACGCTCCTCTGAGTATGTCTCTGAAATTTTTTCGGATTGACTTTGGAGGTGGTTAAGCTCTGTTGGATGTGTACGCAAGTGCCTAATCGCCTCGCTCATTTTTGAGACGTCACTAGCTGGCAAGTACATTCCCTCTAAGATGATACGGTAAAGCTCCAAGTCTCTCAGCATAATCGGTGCTCCACACGCTGCAGCTTCAAGAATGGTCATTGGAAAGAGCTCATTAAAGCTTGGTAGTAAAAACAAATCGCAAGCTCCGTAGAGTTGTCGCATTTCATCAGCGTCCACAATACCTGTAAAGGTCAGGTTAGCTGGTGGATTTTTCATGAGCTTTTTGTAGGCGTCATAACCATCTGTCATCCCACCAAATGAAAAACCACCCGCCCAGACAAACTGAATGTCAGGATTGGTTTTGGCAAGTGTGACGAAATCGTCGATACCTTTGCGTTTTTGGATTTGTCCAGCACCAAGAACGACAAAATCCTCGTCTTTCCAACCATAGCGCTTGCGCACCGCACTCTTATCCTCAGCACTTGGCTTAAACCATTTTTCTGAGTTGACAAAATTTGGGATGTAAGTAATCTTATCACGGTCAATTCCAAAAGCAACCAAGTCTTCGATAAAGCTAGGATTGACAACGACCAAGTGGTCCATGCGGTTGTAAAAACTGGTCACGTACTTTGCCACAATAGGCTGTACAATCCTAGGAATACGAAGGCTTCCTTGCAAGGTGTCTGGCAAAAAGTGCACATAGCCAATCCGACGCCCGACACGTTTTTTGCGAAAAGTCGACAGATAAAAAGGAATATCAATCGTGTGATAATGCGTAATGTCAGCTTTGATACGTTTATTTTCGGTAAGGTCAATAGCCTCTCTAGCATCTCGTTTTAAAAGGCGCATTAGCTCACGATAAGCCCCTGAAACACCTTGTCCAGGAACAGTTTCACTTGAGCTTAGCATATTGACTTTGATTTTTTCTTTTGTCATAATGTCACTATTATACCGTAAATTTCCAAATATTGTAATAGCAAGGTTTATAAAACCTCATCCACGACAAATCCACGACCTAATCTGGACAAGGTCTTTTTTTGTTACACATCAATAATACCATACTTTTACTATCATTTCTAACACTATCAAAAAAACACTCTAATTTATTTTAGAGTGTTTTTGTATCTAGCTTACTCCACAGTACCCCAGAGGCTGATACGGTTGCCTGCCTCGTCGGTTTGACCGATTGCCATATAGTTACGCTTACCAGAACCGCCAACCTCAAGAGCGTTCCAGTTACCATCAATGTTTTGCTCGATGGTTTTCATAGTGTAACCATCGCTATCCTCAATCACCACGCCAGTATGACCGTATGGATGACTTGCCACAGCCATGACAAAGATAGCCCCAGCTTTTGGATTAGCATCCGTCGGCATGCGGTGGACTTCCCAGCCTGCGCCCTCTGCAGCATTCAGCAGGTCAATAGCATTGCCCCATAGGTCAAGTTTGATACGTTTGATTTTTGTCATGTCTATTTCCTCCTTACCTAAATATTCGTAAAGACTCCCAGAAAATGCAAAAAAGCCCTAGGATTTTTCCTAAGGGCTTAATGCGTCTTATACTAAAAGGAGTATATCCTTTCTAAACTGGTTTTTTTGAAATGGTATAGGTTACACCATTGATAGAAATTTCAATCCCATCAATGTTGACCTCAATCTTATCTTTGCTACCGACATCCTCGACGGTTGCAACATCATACTTGGATAGTGACCCATTTTCTGTCTCAATGGCTTTCAGACGGCTTGACATACCCACTAGGTAATTATCATAGCCTGTAGCAGCGTAGTCATAGACTGCACCGCCTGTCTTAAACATGCCTTTGATAGCCTCGCTAAAGGTTTTGGCTCCTGAAACCTTGTAGCTACCTCCTGAGCGTAGCAGGTAGAACCAATCTGTAAGAAAGTCATCTACAGAGGCATAGTGCATATAATGTCCACCCTCATTAGCTGGTCTTGCTGTTCCTTGGGTGACAGTCACACCACTTGGACGCTCTCCTTTGCCAGTCCATGTCATGCCTCCCCAGTTGTTATCTGCCTTACCTACGGCTGAGGTACCCCAAAGCCCCTCAAAGTGTAGAACGGTAATAGCGTAGCTAGGTAGGATATTGTGTTCCTTACACTTAGCAAGGATAACATCAAGGACAGATTTTTTCAGGATTGCACCGTTAAAGGACAAGTCACCATCTTCTTTAGTGATTTTGGTATCTGTCGCTTTACCAGTTGCCCCAGTTTCCTCTGTCTTAGGTTCGGTGGTGGAATTTACCACCTCACTTTTTGGAGCGTCTGAGGGCGTTTTGGGGGTATTTCCTGATGTGCTACCTTTCAGGATTTCAGTTACACGTTTTTGGACTGCGTCATAGTCAGGACCAAGGGATTTTTTACGGTCTTCACCGTTGCCATGTTTCCCCTGGATCACTTCTTGAGCCAGTTGGTCAACAGTCTTTTTAGGTGCCGTAGCTTTGCCATTGATGACTGCCATGACAGCCTCATATTGATTACCAAGAGCTGCTTTCCGCTGATCTCCGTTTCCGTATTTTCCAGCAAGAGTCTCTTTAACCAATGTATCAAGAGTTTTTCCTGACGGGCTAGTTGTGGGTTGATTAGCCAAGCGGTAAACATAGCAATACATCCAACCACTAGCTGCCGCTGTTTGATTGTAGTTGTTGATGGTAATGCTGTTGTTGGCATAGTTACAGTGGATGATATTATCTGGATCTACAAAAATACCAGTATGACCACCAGCACCGCTAGACTGTCCACGACGGCCCCAGATAAAAATATCCCCACGCTTGGCATCCCAATCAGTATTTTCAGCAATCAACTTGTAGCCATTCTTGATGAGCCAATCATGCTCATATTCAGTATTGACCGCCCAACCTGCTGAGATAGCTCCTGCGCTCATCAGAGCGTAGTAGACAGAGCTAGAGCAATCGTAAGACCCTGGACCATTTCGGTAGTCCATGGAGTAGGCAACCTTGCCCACTCGTGCTGACATCCAGGCAATAGCTGCCTCAATATTTACTGCCATTATCATCGCCCTTTATAATCAACTTTTCAAAAACACCAATCACATTTTTAAAAATGCTGGTGTCTCCTTTCATCTTGCCGTAATTCTCAATCAAAGATTTAAAAATCATGATCATATAACCGACATAAATCGTATAAAGAAAAGCTACCCCAGCTTGTTGAGGTAGCAAAACAGACATTGGAACAAGGATAATCAGTAAGAATAGACCTACAATTTTTCTCATCAGTCCGTTAATTCCTACTTTTGATTTGTACTCAATTTTAGGGTTGATAATCGCTGCAAAAGTTCCAGAGATAAAATCTACAATCTCCATAACTGCAATAATCCCTAAAATATAAAATACAAGCCCTTCATCACTTTCAATAAATTTATGCAGTGTATCAAATAGTTCTAACATATGTCTCCTTTAAAGTCTTCCGACAACTTTCAATATTTCGATACTATCAGTTCCAGTTGTATTATAGACGCTGTTCGCAAATAATTTCACAGCCAAGAAGTCTTCGACTCTAATTTCAGTCCCCGCTTCGTTGCTTTTCAAAAACAGTTCAGCGACCATAACACCATCTAAGCTACCTGAAATGTTAGTGACTGAAAAAGAATTTCCATATTTTTTTAGATTATACACCGGTAAAACGGCTACTCCATCATTTTGTTTATTATGACGAAACGTAACCACAACCTCTTCGAATTTATTTAATGAGCTTTCTAGCTCAATGACACTGCCTTTTTTAACCGCAAAAGCTTTATTAAATAAGGTTTTTTCAAGAGGATTCTTAACCCATCCATCATAGACACCATTGGCACCTCCGTCTGTATTCGTTGAGAATACGTACTCCCGACATTCATAAAGATGGTAGGCTCTAATTAACTTAAATTTTTCTTTGTTCCAGCTTTTAACCTCTAAAACGAATCCTCCAGTTGAGGGCAAATTACTTTGACTAATATCTTTAGTCCACACTATATAATTACCTGCGCCAAGCGTCCGAACGTTTGTGTCGTCTGGAATAAATTTTAGATTTCCTAAACTATTTTTAAGAGACGCCAGCATTTCTGGAGTCATAAAACCAGAATCCCACTCATCTACTTCAGCATGTTCATTATTCCCCCCAGCACCTCTATGATGAACGAAGTTCCTAACTAATTTATCAAAAAGTTCTTTGTCGTTATTTTTCATTACTTTCTCCTCAATAATTAAACGTACTATCAATACCTCGACCGAATTTCAACCAACTTACTTGCTTATTGTTTGTATCTACTGAAAAAACAGACCAGCTGTCTTCATCTTCTGTATTTAAAAATAAGATATATGATTTGAATCAGTCGTCGGGCCACTTGCACTAAAACTATTTCTAGAAATGATATGATTGATTCCATTGATATTTTCAATGTGATCTGTATGTCTGTGTCCATAGACGCAAGCTATAACATCATGTGGTTGATTGAACGTGTACTCTAATTCCAATTCATATCCTTCTTCACTAGTTGATAAAAACCCACTCCTTCCTGACTTAAATGATTCAATAAGTACTCGGACTGCATCGTGGTTAGCAGAAATCCCTGTACCTCCTCCAAAAGTCCCCTTCAGTGGACAATGAGTGAATATAAGTACAGGTAAATCCGTTTGCAAGGCTTCCCTATACAGCCATGTTACTTGTCTTGGACTAAAAGCAGAATGATTCAACCGAGGATGCTTCACAGAACCATTTTCGTCCTCGATTTCTAAGGTATCAAAAGAATCGAGACCGATAATTCTGATTCCCTTAACATCGAAATAAAAATAGTTTGAATTCCCATCACGGATCTCGCCATTGCTGCCATCTTGCTGATACAGGACTGCAAATTCATCATCTTTGATGATATATTCTAATCCCATTCCCGTCTTACCTTCCATGATGACAGAATTGTCATCGTGGTTCCCTTTTAAGATTGCCGTTGGGCATTTTAGGGCGGTGTGGAAGACCGTTGCAAAGTCACGGTTATACTTTTTCCCTTTCTCGATATCTTGAGGATTGAAGTATGGATCCGTATTATCTCCCGTAGCTACTGAAAAATCTAAATATTCACTCACAGCACCCATGTTTAGAATGTGTGTAATAGAGTACATCGCCAATCTGTCCGCTCCCCAATAACTATCCCTAGTGGTATAGTGTGAGTCAGTAATTTGACCGATATTTACATTATTTTGCAACTTTTCCAACCTTGAGGTCATTGATGAAATAGGTTTGTCAAAATTCGGTCTAATTCCACCAAGAACATCATCGAACATTGATTGCCCGAAAGAGTTAACTGTTTTATTCTCGATCATATCTAGCCTTTCCTTTAATGTTGAATGAATTTCACCGTTGTTATCAGTTCTTGCGTCAATCACTTCGCTAAGACTGGTGTTTCCTGAAATCTGTTGATTATAGCGATCGTTAAAATCTTTAGTAAAATCGTTGATTTCGGTTCGCATTTCTTTATTATTAATAGCCATCTGCTCAGATTCTTCCGTAATTCTATTGGTCAAAACAGATATCCACTCGATGAATCTAGCAATAGATTCTCTAACGTCAACTCCAAATTTTTTCTGACGAATCCATTTAGCTAATTGGATAGATATTCTATCCTTTTTCCCATTAGCAATGTCAGAGTGGATAGTTAGGATGCGTTCAGGATCCCTGTAATAATTATCTTTATTCTCTGCTTCATCACCTATCAATGCTTTTAGGGTTTGAAAATCGTAGTTGTTACTCATTAAATTACTCCGTTTCTATTGGTTCTGTCCCCTGAGTCTCAGTTAATTCTGAAAGTCTTTGATTAATTTCATCAATCAAAAATGTATAGTTAGAGATTTTCGTTTCGGAAATGTTGATTTGTAAGTTTACAAAATTTAGTAGTTCTGTTTGGGGAGTTCCTAATCCAAGTAACCTTGTTTTCTCAGTGGTAAGAGATGCCAATGTCTCTCTTTCTGATGTCAACAATGTTTCGTTTTGCTTTAGACTAGTTTCTAAAGCTGCTTTACTGTTCTCTTTATCCACCAATTCAATTTGGCCTTTGAGTTGATTTTGAACCTTCTCTAGTTCTCTTTGAGTCGCTTCAAGTTGAGCTTCCGCTCTGCGACGTGCAGAAGCTTCATTCTCAGCCTGTCTTTGCATAGATTTCTTAGCCTCTTGTTGCTGCAATTGATACATGGATAGCGATTGTCCACTAGAACCGATTTTTAATCGAACAGCTTGAGGATTCATAATATCGATTTCTTTTTCAATGATTTGTAATTTTTCGACGCTAGAAATCGGTGGATTGTCAATCGGATGAGTATTGCCTACTTTGTATTTTTTAAAACGTGTGTCAATCAAGTATAATTCAACTGTTTCAACTGACCAAGAAGCAATTGCTAATTTTTGATTATCAAGATACTGTTTCCCACGAGATTTTAATATGGCTGGATCAGAAATCTCTGTCCAGTCTACTGATTTTTGGATAACGCCAAATTCTTCTACAAGTTCGCTATCTTCTAAATACCGAATCCCATCATTAACACTCTCAATCGTAACTCGCTCTCTTGTAACATACTGGCCAGTTTCTTCTTCTCGACCTGTTGAATTATCTTTATCGGCACCGACAGGGACTAAGCGAGTGATTAACCCTTCCGGATTCAACTCTCTTGTTGAGGTTTTGATGTTTTTTCCCAATTTTATAGGACTATTAACGAACTCCCCAACTTCCTTGAGCCAATCTATGTACATTCCAGAATTATTGATATCTAAAACTATATAACCTCCCATGCGTTCTAGCGCATATGTTTTAATAGTATCGAAGGTGCTATCGTACGCAGTGTACCTAAAAGGCACATCAGAACCACTATCTACCGTGACATCTCTCAAAAAAAATCTCTTATGTTTTTCTGTATTGATGTTGTGATAGTCAATAATCGCATTTAAAAAACGACGTGGCCCATCGTTTTTGTATTTTTGAAATTCTTGAACTGTATCATGCAGATAGCCAAGTAAATCTTCGCAAATGAAACTCTTTGAGAAATTACCTGAGCCTGTCATTGCACCAGTCTGATTCAAAATCCGCCCCAAAAATTCACGCTCTCCGTCTTTCAGATTGACAACCTCTACCAATCCAACGATAAATTTTATATCAGAATAATATTGATGTTCGTAGGGAATCGCAAATTCAAATGACCAAATTTCGTTGATAGTCTGTTTGATTTTACCAGATATCAGTTTATTATCGAAGCTCCTCGGATTATGTAAAATTTTAGGATTAGCTAGGTTTTTACGACAATCAGCGTAATGCTGGTAATTATCATAATAACGAACCTCAAATCCACCAATAACATTCATCCCATCACCTCCGCATGCCATCTAAATCGGATAGTCCCAGTTCCTTCAACTGTGATGTTGTTGATACCAGGTTGCAATCCCATTGATAGGTTGGTTGATGTCCCTGCTTTATAGAGATAAGTCTGACCATCAACAGTCACCTTCATGTCGCTGGTGACCTCGACCTCTGGACCAATAGTGGTTGAGCTGGTGTTGATTAGGACAATGTCCTTTGAACCGCTGACTTTGTACTTGGTAAACCCAGCAATCCCATTATCAAAATCAAAACTATCCCAAACATCATCGAAATAATTAGATAGAGTAAACATAAACGGATATACCGTAAATGTTATAGTGACAATAAAAGCACGTTTTACTGGTTCGTGCTTGACTGATACTGATTTGCATTTTCCTAACCAAAAGTAAGAATTGTCATGGGTGTCGTATAAACGCTGCTCGCTATAGAGCATAAGTTGCTGCTTTATGGAACGTTCAACGTCTTTCCTATTTTCGTATGAACTGTTTACAAGTTTGAAATCATAATCAATTTCTCTAGTATTGTAAACTCGTTCTCCAAGTATAGAAGAGAAATCAAGAACACCTTGCATAAACGGAATATCCTCAATGATTTCTTTCTCTTCTGGAGTTGGGGCATTTCTATCTTCTAGGTATAGTTGCCAATCTCGTGAATTAAAATCACCAAACTCTATATACTCTTTAATTTTTGTTATCGGAATGACAATCTACCTCCTAACTGTGTATTTTGACCTAATCTAGCATCAATTTTATTTGCTGTACCACCAACCAGTGCACCTGTGTCAAGTATTATATGTTGACCTTGAGCGACTTGATCACGTAGACTTTCAAGACTGTCAATGACATCAGATAACAAACTAGCTGAATGAGCAATATAAGCTTCTTGCCTTGCATCTGATTCTACTTTTGGAGTTTTACTCCGTAATGTCTCTAATCTCAATTGACTAGACATACTTGCAGTAGCTCCTGTTAGTAGATTTTGAGATTTAAGACTGAAACCATGTACTTGATCACGGATAAAGTCTAAGCTATTAGCTACTTCTGGTGCTGAATTATCAATACCTTTAGCCACACCCAGACCAATCCACCAACCAACTTCATCACGGAACAAATGAGATGGGGAGTTAATTTTAGCTTTTGCCTTGGCTGCTTTTTCCGCTTGAGCGACAAGCTCATTAGCTGCACGAGTGACCTCGCTAAGAGCGGAGCGCATACCAACAGCGAGACCTTGTGCCATGTACTGACCAGCAGACTGCATAGCACTGCGACCATTACGAACAGCGTTGACCGTTTGATTAACCATGGACTGGGCTGTGGTGACCATCTGCACACCAGCGGAGCGTAGAGCTGATACCATCTGACTAGCACCGTTGCGAACAGCACTAGCAGCATTTGTCATACCATTACGCACCACGGTCACGATACGGTTCATGCTGGCTTGCATGACAGTAACCATCCTATTACCTGCAGAAGTGACAGACATAACCACAGCTGACAGAGAACCACTGATACCAACACCCATGCCCGCCATAGCGCTTGCGGCTGCACTAGCACTAGCTCCTAAAGAGGACATGCTAGAGACAACGACTCTGACCTCACCACCAAAAGCAGACATGCTAGCAGTCGCCACACCAAGCGAGCCAGAGATGATTCCTAAGCTAGCTTGAAAGACTCCAGACACAGACATCAGCATGCTAAAACCTGCCAGCGAGCTTGTCACAGAGCTTGAAAAGACCATGAAGCTAGCAGTCACTGTAGTCAGTGTTGCTGGAATAGTAGCAAATGCCAAGGCTAGTGAAGCCCCAAAAGTCGTGAAGCTAGTCGTAATGGTTAGAAGCTGAGCGGGGATAGTGGTCAATGATGCACTAAATACTGTGAGAGCTGTTGGCAAGGTCATCATAGCTAGACTAGCCTGCTGTGCAGATTGTGCTATCAAACGTAGACCTTGACCAGCCTGTTGCAAACCAGGACCCGCACTGACAATACCTGAAGCGGCAATGGCACCAAGACCACCCGCAACAGCTGCCAACGTCCCAATCAAATCACCAAGGTTCAAGTCCACGAGAATTTTCACCCCTTGCGCCATGAGCTTAACCCCTTGACCCGCATTTTTAGCAGCATTGCCGATACTGTCAAAGATACCAGCTACACCGTCAAGGACATTGCGAATAGCACCTCCAAAGCTCTCAATCACACCACGAGCACTATCTAGAATAGAGCTTATCTGCTCACCAAGCGTCTTGAAGAGATTAGAGATACTGTCAATAATCGGCGAAATTTGACTGATAAGATTGTTAAAGGCATCCACGATACCAGTCAAGACTGGAGCGACCGCCTGCACCATTTGCGTCACCGCTGGGATGAAAGGCGCTAGAGCTTGCACAATTTGGACAATAGCCCCTGCCACGACAGGCACAACCGCCACAAAAGCATTGGCAATAATTTGGATAATCGGCGTCACAGCCGTGACAATCTGAGTGACACCTGAGCTAATCGCCGTGATGACTTGACTCAGTGCAATCCCCAAAGCCGTGATAACAGGCGCTAAACTGCTAAAGGAGCTGATAATCATGCTAATAGCTGCACCAGCTGCCATCACTAAGGGTGACAGCATAGCAAAAGATTGTGCCACTATAGGTAAAACAGGCGCTACAATCACCAAAGCACTTGCTAATCCTTGTATAGCCATGTTAAGGATAGTTCCGATAGCTGTACCAACGCTAACCACTACACTACCCACACCTTGCAAAATTGTCGCTATACCTTGTCCTTGCATGCCCATAAGAGCAAAGGCTGCACCAAGTGCCAAAATAGGAACAGCTAAAGCTGCAATTGTAGCAGGATTGACCATAGCAAGACCTTGGCCAATGCCACGAAAAGCAGAAGCAAGACCTGAACCTATACCTTTAGCTGCAGTCGCAACGCTTTTACCCAAACTTTTAACAATAGAGACCATGCTGCTACCAGCTGATTTAACAGCTGAACTAGCACCACTGACACCACTCGTCGCATTCTTTTTGAAGAGACTAAACGGATTAAATGACTTCAAGAAATTGAAAGCCTTGAAACCTGCCACAAGACCAACTAAACCAGTGGTCAGTGTTGCAAGGACACCAGACGGGAGACTAGCTACAAAGTTACCAATAGCAGAAACAGCCTTGGAAATCCATGTCACAACTGTTCCGATGACTGTCCCAAGCATAGACCAAGCAGACGATTGAGCGATACTAGTGACAACGTTGTTATAAGCAAACACCAAGCTATCAAAGGCGTCTTTCAGCGCTTTAACTGCTCCAGTTTGCGTAAAGGAAGTCAAAAATTTTTGGACAATCTGACTACCTGTAGAGATAGTGTTTAAAACAGCCCCTATCACATTTGAGATAGTCAAAAAGATAGCTGTGCTACCTCCAGCAGACTGAAAGGCAGCACCGATAGAGCCAATAGCCCCTTTAACGCTGTCTAGAGCAGACTGGAATTTCACCAGCAACAGCGGATTAAAGACTGTTTTAAAAGCTTGTTGGATGTTTTCAATTCCTTTTGCAACATCTATCTTGCCTAGAAAATTACCTAAATTAGATGCCAACTTATCAAAGTTAATCTTTTCCAAAGCGTCACTAATCGCTACAACTGCCTTGATACCAAATTGATTGAGTTGTTCAAAAGCAGGCATTAAGCTATTAGACAAACTTTCCTTAGCACCGTCAATAGCTTGGTCAACCGTCTTAAACTCTGTCGCCATCTTTTGGAAAGCATCAGAATTACCTGCACGGTTCATAGCATCAAAGAAGTCTTCGGTGTTGACCTTACCATCTTGTACAGCCGACACCAGCTCGGCAGTTGACATGCCCATTTCTTTAGCAACTGCCGCCATACCTGCTGGCGCTTGCTCCATCATGATTTTAAAGTCCATCCAAGCAATTTTAGGCTTACTTGCCATCTGTGTTGCTTGAGTTGACAGAGACTTCATTGCCTGCGCTGGATTTTCAGCAGAAGCAGCAAGACCACCAAAGGCTTTTACGAGACTACCAACATTCTTAGTACCCACAGCATCCAACTGGGAGTAAGTGCTCGCCATATCTGAAGCTGAGTAAATAGTCTTGGTCGCAAAATCCTGCATTTCAGTCTTTGCTGCATTGATTTCCTCAGCAGACCGACCAAAAGCCTGTAAGTTGCCCTCAAAAGTCTTCCATGCCTTTTGCGAACTGTTTAGCTCGCCCATCATGTCACGTACACCATTTGTAATGGTACTAATGCCAGTTGTTAGAGCTGAAGAAATCAAATTAGCACCAAGAACAGACTTAAAAACAGACCCAACCTTTGAGCCTGCTCCTTCTAGTCCATTTAACGAATTCTTTAGTTTACTGACACCTGATTGGGCGTCAGAACCATCTAAATCAACCTTGATAGTAACAGAACCATCTGCCATTTCTCCACCTCCTTCTAATCATCTGGCAAGCGATATTCTTCTTGCAGTTCTTTCATATCGTCAATATAGCGCTGCGTATCACCTTTTTGTGGCTCATAAGAGCGAATTTTAACGACCTCGATAAGCTTAGTCCCCTCCGGCAACCCTGCTAACAAAGCATTGAACTTCTTCCAGTGCAATTTATTTTGAACCTCAAATAAATCTATACTGTAAGCCTGCATAAAAGACGCATAGATGTATTCGCCATCATATTTGAGACTATAAACACGCTTCTTTTTCGTACTAGTCCCCGTTTTAACAGGTTTCATGACATTACCTGCCAAGTCATACTCAGGCACTTCTTCAATCGCTTTCTTAATCTGAATATGCTCATCAAAGACTTGTTCAAACACATCCATAGCTTCCTGCGCCGTCAATTGTTCAAACTTTTCACCCGTCAATATCCTCAAAGCAAAGTGAGGTTTGACATAATCTGGCACCTCATCGTCCTCCCACATATCAAACATACGCAACACTTTGTTAAAGGACAGATTAAGAGGATAGGTCACATCATCAAGGACTAGCTCATCAACTAATTTCCTTGATAAATCCAACATAGGCTAATCTTCCAAATACTTCTTGATGACATCTGCAGAGTTGCGGGACTCATACTCTTTAGGAATACCAATCAACGTCTGCATGAGATAATCTAGAGCAATGACACTGTCATCGCCAGCCAGGGCGTAAACTTGTGTAAATGCTTCTTCGCCAAACAAGTCAACCCAATTTTTCTTGACAAGGTCATAACCTGCTTTTTGTGCTTCCTTATCTGGTAATTTTTGAATGTTGTCCCATTCTTTCTTGAGATTTTCGGTATACTTTTCAAGGTTATTGACACCTTTATCATTGACATTGTACTCAAGCTGAAACTCTCCAAAATCAATCGGAATAATATTGCTGCGTTTTTTAATGACTACCATATTCTCATACCTCTTCTTTACAAAAATAAAAGCTGGCTAAATGCCAGCTTATGAATTAGGATGCAGATACAACTGCTTTTTTCGTTGGTTTTTTTATCCAAGTAATCTTAAATTTGATACTTTCAAATTCGGATGCTTCACCGTCACCGATTTCAATTTCAGACAGGCGAGCTGGACCTTCTTTAAGTTGTTTGCCATCCGCTTGAACTTCCTTGTACCAGCAAAGCAGTTCGTCACCGATGGCGTCTTCCAAATCAGCCACATAATTTTGAGCAGCGTCACCATAGTCTCGGTGTCCCTCAAAAGAGCGCCCACGTTTTTTACTAATGACGATTTCTTCAGGTGTTCCATCACCATCAAAATAAGCCGCATCATCTGTATCTTCATCATTCTCTGGTGCAGACTCTTTGACACCTTTAGCAATCCAGAGATAAGCACTTTCTTCTGGCACGGTATCTGGATGTTCTGGATCATACGGTGCGATGTAGTGCTTACGCAAAGCATTTTTCATTTTTTTCATATTCTATTTCCTTTCAATTTCTAAAAATGCAGTCACATCAAGCAGATAGACATAGAACCCCTGTTCATCCAAGTCATTTAGCGACGGTGCTTCCACCGTCAAACTCAAAAAAGTGTACGAGCCGTTTGAGCTTGAAATGTCCAAGTCAAAACTAGATAGCGCTGCATTGATTTGCCATAAGATGACATTATTTAAAGCTTGGTCTTGTGATTTAATGGCTATTTCGTAAGGCAAGCTGACTGTCTGAGTACCTGCTAAGTCCTCATCTTCAACCTTACCTCCAGGGAGGGCATAAATCACCAAGCCTTCTTTTTCATCAAGATAATCTAATCTTGCTTCAATTGCCAAATTAAGAGCATTTATCTTATCCTTAAGGCGCTCTATAAAGTCAATATTTTTCATTATTTTACTCCCATAGCTTTCAGACCAACCTGCTCCCAGTCTTTCAAATGTTTAGCGCTTGCCTTTAAATCCCACCGCTTACCTGTTCCAGGTGTGGTGTATTTTTTAAAGACAAAACTCCGCTTTTTATTATAGCTAGAGCCGTAAAATTGTGCTCTTGCATAGGGACCAGGATATTTGACGCCATCACGACTGACTTGAGCACTACCGCTCAAGTCCCCGCTTTTTCGTGGGATAAAAGGCTGCATATCCATCTTCATTTGACTAGCAATAGCAAGCTGACCTCTAGCAAAAGCTTGCGGACTGACTTTTTTCTCAATCCCTTTAAGGTTGATTTTAACCGATACAGTAGTTCCCATCAGACACACTCCACTTCATAACAAAAAATTTTTTGCCTGTGCGGATAGCTAACAGGGATGATGGCGGTCACTTTGTAGTCACGTTTGCCATCGTTGACAATAGCATTCTCAAAGCTATCATCAAGCACCACAGGGCAGTATTGGGGATAGACAAACAAAACACTAGGCTTGCTCTCCTTACGGTTATTTTGCGTGCCTTGGACACTGAATTGCCTATCAAAGCGGACAGGGCTAAGGGTGATTTTGTCTTCTAGGATGACCTTACCCCAGCTGTCCTTTTTATCTGACGGCTTTTGGATGGTCACTGTATCAATGAGTGTTCGCTTATCTATCATAACTGACCCCCTTGTAGCCAAATCCAGCGCTTCTAAGAATGTTTAGCGCATCCAGAGATAGATTGTACCGAGTACTCTCCAAATCGCTGTGAGCGCTATTCTGATAGCTGACAGACGTTCGTCCTAGAGACATACTAGACAGCGATTGTTTATCATCCGCTGTCAGGATGCCACTAGTATCCAGATAAGACACCTGAAAAGCTGTAGCTAGCTTGACAGCTTTCTTTCTATGCTCAATCTCTTTTTCAAATTCTACAAAGTCATAGAACCCATTAAGAAAGAGGTTGACGGACACCTCCGCCCTCTTTACGAGTTTTTCAAAACCCTCTACTTCGTCAAAACCAAGCTCTTTAAATTCATCTTGAGTTAAGTAAGCGATAATAACCACCTCCAATTAAAAAGGCGGTGTTATTTGTCCGCCTTTGCTGCTTTTTCTTCGTTGATACGTTCAAAGAATGGACTGAGTTCTGGATGAGTTACTCGCCCTTTAGCGTTCAGCTCATCAGCTGTCTTGACATCCATGTCATACTCAGTGTCTTTGTCGTAGCTTTGTTCTTTACCATCAACGATAAAGACCACGTTTGATGTTGCTTTAAATTTTGCCATTTAGTTTATTCCTCCACTTCATAGCCTTGATTTTCAAAGGCTGAAATCATGATAGGGTCAGACAGGGTAAATGATACCCCGCCCTTAGTTACAGTAACTGACTTTTTAGTAGAAACTGGTCTCACCACTTCCTCTGTGGTTTCCTCAGCTACTTCTTGTGTTTCCACCACTTCCTCTGTGGTTTCCTCAGCTACTTCTTGTGTTTCCACCACTTCCTCTGTGGTTTCCTCAGCTTTCTTTCTAGCCATTACTTACCTCCTTACGCTGATTTGTGAACGTAGATAGCTTTTTTCTTGTTGTCAAGAACAAAAGCGTCATAACGGATACGACCCTCAACAAGTTTACCGTTAATTCCTGGTGGGTTGTCATGGATCTTGTAATCTTCCAGCTTAACAGGAGATGTAGTCGCCACAGGATGAGCGATAATGAACTCTACATTTTGTGGCAAGCGTGATGTAGGTGTAAGGACAACTGGCAAGCCATCAATCATACCTACTTGACCTTTGATTGTGATTTCTTGACCAAGGTCAGAGTTTTTCACAAAGGTTGAGTCAAGTTTGATAAGTTTGTAGAACTTAGGAGATACATGCAAGACACGGCCTGCTGTTGGGATGAGTGCGTCTGTAAGAGCTACCTGACCATCTAGGACTGCCTCATAAGCGTCATCTTTGGTGATTGCTGCTGTCTTGATGTGTTCAGGGGCTGCACCAGCTACGATAGTTGCAAAACGATAGGTATCAACTTCTGGGATAACAACTTCTGAGAGCTGGCGTGCAAGAGCTTTACCTGCCTCCATGACACCATTAGTGTCTTGTTCAGATTTTTTGTCAATGGTGAAAGTGAAAGAACGGTCTTTCTTGAGCACCATAGTTTGAACGGTGTTACCAAGTTCCTCAGCTGTACCGTAGCGGTTCTGCCCTGTCGTCTTGTAGTCGTTCATTCCTGATGTCGGGACTGAATAGACCTTGACTGTGTCAACGCCTGTGAAATCAAAATCTTGGTTGATAATGCCAGTTGAGAGGGCTTCTTTGGTAAAGCGCTCATCCACCTTAGTATCAAATTTAGCTGCGTAGTTTACGACCATGTGAGTTACCTCTTTTCTTTATTTTGAATTACACACTATCAAAGCCTGCAAATAAGGCTTTGTCTTCTGCACTGAGATTATCTCCGCCGTCAGCGGCAGGGTTACCTCCTACAAAAAATTTAGGGTTGGACTGTGGTCCATCTTGCGATTGGAAAAGATAAGGACTAGACTCTTTCAAACCATTGATAGTCTCATCAAGCATAGGCTTGCCGTCTTCGCCTAGCTCGATTTTGTCTAGGTCGATGAACTTCATCAAATCCTCTGAGTTGTGCGCCCCTACATCTTTCAAAGCAAGTGCCACAGCGTTTGTTTTTTGCACTTGAGCAAGCTTAGATTCACTATCTGTCTTGTAGGTGTCAAACTGGTTTTTGATGTCATCTAGCTGCTGCTTCAGTTCAGCACTGACACCCTCTTTGTCCTGCAAGTCCTTGATAGTCTTTGTTTGTTGCTCAAGCTGTTCTTTCAAGCTGTCGTTTTCTGCCTGTAACTCAGACTTAACCTGTGACTTTGCATTTTCAATACCTGCACCGTACGCTTGCATGATATTATCTAGCACAGCATTATCTGTAATACCTGCGTCCACCAACATCTCACGTTTAAGACTCATGTCTTAACTCCTTTGTTTTACGTCACGAGGGACTGAAATACAGACACTTTTACGCCATATCCAGGGCAAATATAAGATTAACATTCCTAGTCATCTTCTTCAGCGTAATACTCATCTAAAACCGCTTTTGATATAGAGTAACCAGCGATATTACTGATATTAAAACATGCAACCTTAGCATCGTTTGTTGATTTTCCAACATAGGTAAATGCTATGTAGTCAATAGAGTCTCCAAAATTAGCGACTTCATCAAACAGCAGTGTTTCACCGTTCTTACAGAAAATCACAACCTGTTTTTTTGCTTCTTCCATCATTTTCCTCCAAATTTTTTGTAGCAAAAAAGCACTCGATTACTCGAATGCTTAATATAGTTTTTGACGATTTTTGAATTAAGAAAAGCACCTAGTCTAACTAAGTGCTGATAACTTCAATTTGCTTAATACTACTTTCAGGGTATGACTGAAATTCTATGACGATTTCATCATCACCATCTAAATCAAATCCGTCATACCAATCTATCACTTTACCAGTCACCGAAGTACCATCAACTAATACTAAGCGGACTGTTTTATCTACATATTCCCATAATTTCATTGAGTACCTCCCTCTTTGTTGTCGCTTGGCATTTTCGGCACTAGGTGAGTAGTTGATTTGGAAATGTGGATAGTAAACTCATCCGTTTCTGTTGGATAAGCTCCAGCTAAGTCTGAACGACTGTACGCAACACCACTCTTAGTGTCAATCTTGATAATAGAGCTATACTGCCCTTTCTGACGCTTGACTATGGTACCGTCCAGGTAATTGTCATTGATAATCTTCTGGACAGTATCATTGTCTACTGTGATATAACCAGGTATCGGCTTATTTTTGTTCTGGTTGCTTGAGACATAATCAGCATAGGCCTTGTGGTTCTTGGCGTGTCTATTTTGCTTGTCCTGATTGATAACCAAAGATAGCTCGCCGTTGTTGATTTGTTCCTGCAAGTCAGACTTGAGCAATACTTGCCTGTACCCTCTAGTGTTATTATATCCCATTTTCTTAAATTCTGACAATGATTTTGGTGCTTTTTCCCCTAAAAGTTCCTTGGCTCGCTCATATTCCTTGGTCACTTTTTCCTGGCGTGACCTAAGCTCAACATCTTTCTTAACCTTGGTATAAGGATCATCATAGTATTTCTCCCTCGCATAGTCACGGTGGAGGAATGGGTGCTGTTTGAGGTAGTCACGCATAGCGCTCTGCTGTATTCTGACCTTGTGCTTATACTTGTCTATCAGCTCTTTGTCACCCAATTTCTCAGCCACATGCAAAAACTCCTTGGACTGTCTGATAGAGCGCTCTAAGGCTCTTTGTTTAGCCTGTACATTGGCATTTTCAATAGCCTGCTCAGTTGTTAAGTTTTTTAGTTCATCGGGTAAATCAGGCTTATAGTTAGCACCGACTACAAAAGGCGTGACTTCATGCGTACAGTTGATACCTAGACAACCGCCAGCTGTGCCATAGCCGTAATCAGACAGCGCATAAATACGCTCGCCCTGCTCCGTCCTAGCAACTCCAGTCGTAACTATCCTATGCTGCAAAGGAGCACACATCTCACGGGCTGTTGCTTTCTTAGAGTAGTAAAAGGTGTCTATGTCAAGCTCTTCAGCTGGTGCCATCCTCACCTCACGATAGACACGCCAAGCCGTAGACTTGATGACCTGCCTAGCATAGGTATCTGCTCGCCAGTGCTTACCTTGGCTATCTGTAAAGCCATAAAAGCCTTTTTTAGCCCATTTCATGACCGTGTCAGAAATAGCCTTATCTGACGTTGCTAGCCCCGTTATCACCTTTGCTGTAGCTTCCTCGATGATGGACTGATAAGCGCCTAACACACTCTTGGGTAGAGTGGTGTTGATGAGGTTGTTAATATCTCCCATAGTCTGATTGACATAAGCTGCAAGATTGGTCTGTATGAGGCTGTTAGCCACAAAATCACCACCAGTAGCCTCTAATAGTTGCTCTTTGGTGTTCTTGTAGATTTGATAACCCTCGTTTTGGATAACATACCTCAGCTGTTCCTCGGCAATTCCTGAACGGTCTGAAATGAGCTTGAGGTTATCCTCGTTGAGTAGCCCCATCTCATTCATTTTCTCTAGTTGCCAAATGTAGGGGTTATCATCAAGACTAGCAGAGCCACGCTCTTTGATACGGTCTATAACTTGGTCAAATAGATCCAGAGTAAGCTGATGATAGATGTCTGCAACCTGACTAGCGTCAAGCATAAGCTGCTCATCATTGAGCTTGATTGGTTTCTTCTTGTCATCAGCCATCTAATCACTCTCCATACACTCCCACATCATCAGGGCTACGCTCACTACTTGCCTTATCAATGGCATTGCCACTAATTTCAGCCTTTATTTCCTTAGCTTTCTCAGAGGTCACGTTGAGCACTTTCTCAATAGCCATGACATCAGTACCAAAGCCAGCGTTAACTACCTTAATCCAGTAATCAAGCTCAGCGTTTCGATCAGTAAAGACACCATCATCAAGGTTAATGCTGATAGCGTCCATGTCTGGGATATTGCCTTTATAGAGTTGATAGGCTTTCCCAAGCTCTAACATGGAGATAATCAGCTCTTTTAGGGATTGCTCAACTAAACTGACAATACTGTTACGCATTTGGTAAGTGTCAGAGTTCTCTGAGACAATCTCAGTAGCTGTCTTCATGCTCTTACCGTCAAAGGTAAACATACCAGCAGATACCCCTATCTGCATTTCAAACAGGCTTAGCCCTTTATTGATAGCCGTGATGTAGTCATCAGAGCGGATAGGCGTTGTTAGGTCGGTAATAGTGACATTGCTATCCTCCTTGCCAAGCATTTGATAGACATTCTGCTCAGACTCAAAGCGCTTGATGAACTTGACGTCACCACCTTCACCCTGCACGCTCATCCGTATCATGGTATCAGGCACTGCAACACGTCTCTGCCCCATCTTAACTTCCCACATAAACTCATCATAAGTCGTATTGATGAAGTCAATGGTGGACGTGGCATTGTCAAAAATAGACAGACCCAAGGGACTGTTAATGTCCTTGTTGTTCATGCCTGGGGTTTTCAGATAAGTAAAGAGCGGACGGCTCATGTCCGTTAGCTCTGCCACCTCTTCCAAATCCTCGTAGAGTTCAGCAAGTGGCACTCTATCACCCACGACATTCTGGCTACTGGACTTGTAGAGCTCGTTTGTCACAGTGTACTTATCGTCCTTGCCCCATTCGTGAAACTCGATAAGCGTATAATATCTATTCTTGTTGCCCTCGCTTTTGACCGTCTTAGTCACGATAGCAGCACTAGAGACATCTTGAGTATTGGACTGCAGAGGGAAAAAGACAGGCGCTTGGATGAAAGCTACACGCACCTTATCACCGTCCACGTAAGGGCGCATAGCAAGCCCGCCCAAAGCCAAACAGCTCTCTAAGTAGCGTTCAAAGTTCTTGATGAAGCGATCGTTTTGCAACTGATCTTGAATAAAAGCATTCGCAGTCTTATCATCCACCTTGATTTCAGCCTGTTCATTAAAGACCAGACTAGCAATCTTTTTCGCAGCCGTTCGACCAATCGGCAAGTGATTTCGTTTGCGCTTCTTAGTCTCGCCCTCTGTGTTCAGATATTTGATATCGTCCCACTTGCTCTGATAATAGAGCAGGTTTTTCAAAATGCGGTGATACTCTTCGGGCGTGATAGCGATTTTGGGGTGGTCTGTAATCACCGATAAATGCTGTGCAGTCATGACGTACTTACTCCTTGTAAAGAAATTCTTAATCGTTTGGATAACTCCCATCTCTAGCTCCTAAATAAAGTTGATGTACCTAGTCACAAAGACATTGACACTGTAGCGAAACTCATCCATAGCGTGGTTATCCTTATCTATAGGCTTACCCTTATCATCACGGCTATAGAGACCAATCTCCTTGAGGAAGTGATAGTGGTCATATTCTTCCTCGCTGTGATTGACAAGGACAAAGCGCCCGTCAGAGATGATATTCTGCCCACGCTCAATCCCGACCTCAATACCCTTAGACTTGCTGTTGACATCGTGAGCATTGTTCATGGCTTTTCTCGTCATGATACCAATCTTATGCAATTCCTCACGCAGTGACTTACAGGCAGGGTCGACCCAAACATCGGTATAGCGCAGCTGATACTTTTTAGTGCACCATTCTATGAACTGCTTGAGTTCTGTCGCATAAGTTGACATGGCCTTGATTTGCCCAGTCTCTGCTCCGCTGTGGTAATAATGCGCCACTCGATTGAGCCTAAAAGTAACCTTGCCATTTTCTCGTAGCCTTGTGACGATATTGCAACTCATAGATGTTGCGTCAGACTGCCCACCATCTGCTGTAAAGTACATCTCGATAGGCTCACCAAAAAGACTGTCCTTGATATTGCGCTCCATGTCAAATAAACCATAGATGACACCCTGTGGCATGACACGCTGACCCAGCACATCACGCTTGTAGAGATAAGGGTTCTTCTTTAAGCTTGTGATGATGTCTTTCTTCCGCTTTTCCGTCAGAATAGGATTGTCATCCATGGTCCAATGTGTCCAGCGGGTATTTTGCACGTCAAAGACCTCTTTGATAACAGGGTGCTGTGGCGCTGGCGGATTGAGGTCTGCTAAGTGATAACGCAGCTTTGCTGCCCACGTCCGCCTAAAGCACTCTTGGATAAAATCCATGTGGAGCAGATTTATCTCACAAAAGACAACCGAACCCAGTGACATCCCTGTGATAGCGCCGACACTATTGACCTTGCCACCACCCTTGTAGTAAACACGCTTAGTCCCTTTGGGTGTCTCAATCAGCAAATGGTCGCCATGCTCATCGTGCCTAATCTGACAGTTGCCATCAAAGATGTGCATGAGTCCTGTCCCATCACCATCAATAAAAAGACGGTAAGCCTGTTCTTGGTTGTAAGCTGACACCAGATGATTTTCATCCTCAGATTCTATCAAGTACCTGGCATAGCGAAAATGACCAGCTGTTGTTTTTCCACTTCGGGGAGTGCCTTCATTGACCTCCAGCTCATAATTAAAAGGACGCCTGATGATGTCCTTTTGCTTACTTGAAAAAACAATATGCATGGCTATTTGTCATCTCCTTCCACTGCATCGAGCAATGCCTCCATAAGGCTTGTATCTGGCTTAGAACCCTTGATAGCGTCCAGTTTAGCTTGTAAGAGTTCAATCTCACGCACCAGCTTCTTATCCTCAAGTTCCAGCTCTTTAAACGCCATGTTATTCATTCCATCCACAGCAGCTAAAAAGGCGTTAGCATTCGCCTGCTTAACACCTTCGTTTTCAATCGCTTGCTTTGCCTTGTTTTTAAGCCACTCATACTCATTGAAAGCCTGCTCTCGTGACCAGAGGGACATGTTTGAGAACTGTTTTAAAAGTTCCCTGTACCTCACCAAAACCTCACCATTTTTCAATAATTCACTGGCTCGATTATCAACGACGTTATCCTGCCAACTTTTAGCGGATGGATAAGCTTTCCTGTATGCTTGCCGTTGAGATAGTCCAGCGATTATCCCTTGGACAAACAACTCTTGCTTTGGGGTTAATTTAGCCACTCACTAGACCACCTCCTTTAGACAAAAGAAAAAGACCGCATTTCAAATGCGACCTTTATTCAAAGAGAGGGAGGGACTCGAACCCCCAAGGCTTTACGCCCCCTGATTTCAGGTAACCATCTACCAATTCTGAGACCTCTCTCTTCAATTCTTGATACTACCATTCTAGCAGATTATGATTACAGTGCACGCCAAGATTATCTAGGTTTATGCAACGTTTTTTAGAACGTTCCAAAAAATTCCAAATTATTCCAAGATGTGCTCTAATTCGTCCACGGCATTTCTGCGCATGTTGTAATAAGAGCTTTTGCTGATAGCTAGCTTATCACAAATATCATCAACATACATCTTAGTAATATAAGTCATTCTGAGAATAGACCTACTCTTTGGATTTTTCAGTTTGTTAATCAATCTACCTAATTCAAGTTTCCTGTTAATAACCTCATTGGTATCTTGTTCTATAGCCTCTTTCATCACGATCAACTGAGTATAGACATCATCAACTTTTCTAGTCTGTCCACCCTGGACCTTATCTGTTGTCCATTTCGGGCTAGAGAGCAAACCCGCCTCAAGCTCATTGATTTCATCTATACGGCTCTGAATGTCCATATCAAGATTTTGTAACTCATCAAGTAATTCTTTAGCTTTGTTCACTCTCTGGCTCCTTTTTGCTATAATAATCTTTAGGAAATGATCAATAGCTGAGACAGAGAGTGTCTTGGCTTTTTTTATTTGTACTGGTTCAAAATTTTGACTACATCATCAATATTAAGTTGAACCATAATAACTTTTTCTTCACGATTGAAAAATCTAGGTATTTTAAGAACTAGCCTAGTCTGATAATTCCCTGCAAAAGCAATAGCCTCAATATGCTCAATAAGCTCACTTTTTAAAGCTATCTTTCCTAATTTAATAAATCTAGGCAATTCTTTCCTAATCAACTTTGCTTTTCCTGAATACGGGTATTTTCTAGGTTTCATTTTCTCCCCCCCCTAAATCTCTCGAAACAGCTCCAAGAGTCGCACTTGCGCTCATTAGCAATCCAAATGTGTAATCTGGATTACATGCCATTTCTTCAAAATCTTCTTCGCATTTATCTAGTAAGTCGTCAATCTCTTTCTTGAGATTATCAATAGCTTTTTTATTTAACGTCATTACTCTCCGTTCCTCTTTTCTTCCAACCTTTCTTGCATTGGTTTTTTACAACTATTCAATTCTTCTAATGTCGGCCAAAGTCCTCCTGAAAGTTGCGAGATTTCTCTAACTTCGTTGACTTGTTTAGGGCTTTCTTTGTAGTCCCACCATTCAGCCCCATCATATTCCCCGCGTTCCAGCCACCAATTTTTACCAACTACAACTAAGTCAGTTGCTACGTTGGCAGAACCATACCCACTATCATAGTTAGTTTTTTTGGCCACTAGTTCAAAGTTTTCTTTTGTAATCTTGAAATCATTACCTTGAATAAACTTCACGCCGTCAAAAGTTTTACCGTGTTTTTTTAGAACTTCTATAGTTTCTTCCCAAAGATTTCTCATCCTAACTTCCTCCTTTCTTCAAATACTCAGGGATTTCATCACCGACCTTGAGGCTTTCGTACTGTTCTTTGGTAACTAAAAACTTACCATAAGCCTCAGCCGTGACGGTGTAGCGTCCCTCTATGATTTCCTTGTCTGTGATTTGCCCTACCATCACACCGCCTGCATTATCAACGGTGTAGATGATGATGGGCTCTTTAGCTTTTAATTCATCCACTTCATAACTTAGATCTCTGATTTTCAGCATAGCTGCAAGTAATATGATGAGCCATAAAGTGCCAATAAACAGTAATGGTTGATAGTCTTTCATTCCATGACCTCCACTTCTACCTCAATTCGTGGCTTGAGGCTGTAAAATTTACCGACATCATGCAAAGCAATCTGACCGTCATCCTTAAAGACTATGCCAGACATACTGTCATACAGAGCCTTTTCGTAGTTATCCACATCAGGCTTTTTACCTACTGGAATAACCTCATCTAGGAGCGCCTGCTGGTTTTTCTTGGGTTTAGAAATGTATTGAGGAGGTTTGATGTAAAATCTCACCTTAGCCCTCAGAGCACCCACAAGAATAGGCTGGCTCATGTACTTAGTGGCAATAAGTAGCCTGCATTGATTGCGCCAGGCTTTCATGTCCTTGTCTTCGTAGGTTGTGGTAAAATTCCCACGCCTGGCAAATCGTGGCCGTGACTGTGGTTTGGGTTCGATATTCAGGACTAATTTCATTCAAGCGCCCCCTTAAAGCCTGCCATCTCAAAGAGGTTCACTTTATTCTCACGGACAAACTCAAAGAACTTTTTGATTTCCTGTAAATCATTGATGTTGTCTTTCAATCGTGTCAAGGAGGTATAAAATACATCACTTTTGGGAATGGCCTTGATTTTGCATTTATAGACTGGTTCAAAAAGGTCTCCGTTTTCGTCAAGCGTAGGCTCTTTTTCTTTATTATCAAAGTTGATACTCATATCAAAATTGAGGGTAGTTGCAACATCAATCTTTTTTGGTTCAATGATGATAGCAATGTTCTTTGTGACATTGATTTTACTTGTCATGTTGTTTCTCCTGTATAAATTTATTGTAAACCTTAGTAAATATCTCTATTACTAGGTTCTGTGGTATGTTTGAGCGTTCATTATAGGACTTGGAAAAATATTTCCACTCCACCTCTTGCTTGATGATGTCGTTTTTTAATCCTAGGTCAATATTACTGGCAAACTTTGTAGGTTTTTGTAGTGGGTAATCATAGTTGTTATATCTTGTCATATTCAGATATGGGAGATTAAATCCTATGACCTGCTCAATGTATTTCCACAATCTACCACTGGCAGGGTTCTCTATGATGAAATATCTAGGTTCATACCTCTTGATAATCTCAATCGTATTGAACGCTGTCAGCTCTCCGTTTATCCTTTTCATAAATTGGCGGTCATATTGGTAATTGATGTAGGCCTGTTCATAGTCTGAACGATTTCTAATAGTGAACATGCTAGCCTCTCTCTGTGGGGCAAAAAGAGCGTCTGAGAGGTCTTCCTGTTTCCAGCAGGCGTTACCCTCATTCATGGCACTTGCATTACTCCAGCTTTCACAAGGCGGGCTTGCTATTATCAAATCAGGTTTAGGGAGTTTATCCAGTTCATCAAATAGCTTGGTATCTCCAAACAAGCGGCCATAGTCCGCTAGATTGAGGTTGATAAAATGATTGTTCTTGTTTTCTATATCAATCCCCACAGGGTAGATGTCAATGTTAGCCCCCCCCGAACTATTCAGAGTAGCCACACCTTTTGTATAGCTACCATTTCCACTGTCAAACAATGCCCAAACGGTCATTTTAGTATTCGACATCAGCACCTCCTAAAAAGGCAAATCATCATCTGAGATGTCCATAGGGTTTGAGTTGCCAAATGGGGACTGATAACCTCCTGATGTACCACCTGCAAACTCAGACTGTGGAGAACCACCAGGATAGAAATTGCCACTGTTTGAGTTGTTTCCATTTTGGAAAGAGTTGCCTTGTTCCTGTTGATTACGACTTTCCAGCATGTGGAACTGACTAGCAATAACCTCAGTCACATAGACACGCTGACCCTTTTGATTTTCGTAGTTCCTAGTTTGGATACTACCTACAATACCAATCAATGAGCCTTTTTTAGCCCAGTTGGCCAAGTTTTCAGCTGCTTGTCTCCAAATGACACAGTTAATAAAATCAGCCTCACGTTCTCCGTTTTCGTTTTTACGGTTGCGATTGACTGCCAAGGTAAAGGTTGCCACTGCCACATTAGAGGGCGTGTATCTGAGCTCTGCGTCCTTGGTCAATCTTCCAACCAGTACAACATTGTTAATCATCTGACTTGTCCTTTCCTGCATTGCGTTCACCTAGTAGGAACCCTAGGCATAGCCATAGGAAAGTCCAACCTGCTAATAAAACAACTTCAACAATCATCATTCTTCTCCAAATTCTATTCCTAACCTTGATTTCTCAGGTTCTTTATAAATAATCAAAGCTGATGTATGCCAATATTCAGCACTTACACCACTGTCAGCTACCGCTGATACGTTTGATTGAAATTTAATATCAATCAACTCAATATCAGGATTTTTGGCAAGCCAGTCATTTATCTGTTTGTCAATAGGCTCATGATGTGGATAATCGTAAGATAAAAATTTAGTTCTAATCATCTTCCCCTCCTGGATTTTGCCACCAATCAAGCAAGTCAGCCTGATAGTCGTTTAAGTATTGTTCAAATATTTCAAATTGACGGATAGCCCATTTCAAGCGGTACATATCCTACCCACTCCTTGAGCGGTAGCCGCTGACCTTGAATACTGGTACAATGTCACCCACAACATAATATATTCATTTGGTGCCTCAATAGTAAGACCAATGTCAAGATTATTAAGTTCAGCCGATACATAGTAATTCTTAGATTGTGCCATTACTCAGCCTCCACTTTAAATTGCTTCTCTAGTTTTTCCTGTGTCAATGGCGGCTTTACTTCTCGATAGCCTTTGACAATGTAATTGTGCATGTACTTGAAACCTAATTGAGCCAGCGTTTTTTTGAATCGATTTTTTTCATCATCGTCTGCGAAATAGATTTCAAGCATTAGTTTTTGAGTGTAGCGTTTAGAGCTATTTTCAGCTGTTTCGATGGGCTTATCTTGATTTTGGGACAAATCCCCACCGTCTAAGATTTCACCTGTTTCTGGGTCAACCTGTGGCGCGTCAGAAGCCTTTTGAGCTTGTTCCTGCTCCTTACGTCGCTGTTCGGCTAATTGTTGCTCACGCTCACGTCTAACTCGCTCCGCTTCATCCTTTTGCTTTTGGAAAAGGTAATCTGACTTGATTTGCTCCAAAACTTCTGCCAGTGTCAAATCCTGCACCATGCGAAGGTAAGGCAGGTCGGTCATGCCGTACTCGGCACATTGACCAGAAATAGCAGCCTTGGCTTTTTCGTATTCCTGTTGGTTCTGAAATTCAAAGGTCACCATATCGTCAAGCGACTTCATCGTCGCCTTTTTCAAAGTCACACCGTCAGCCATAAAGTCGCCATCCTTGACATAGCCAAGCGCCTTTTCATCAAAAATCCGTGGGTCTAGCATGTACTCAGCCGCTTTGTTAGCAAGGTAGCCTTTAACAGTATCCAAACGCAAAGCTTTTTGGTGTTCTTCGATATCTTTGATACTCTTATCAAACGCACTAACAACATCCTCGAATGGCTTAATGATTGACCTAGCGTAATCGTCCCATGCGGTAGCTGTCTCTGACAAGATATTCTTAGTATCAATGCGAATACGATTTTTAGACTTAACCATGTTATTAAGCTCAGCACGCTTCTTCCTATCATCTTTAAGCGTACTTGCTGTGGCAATATAGCCTTTGTACTTCTCAGTCGCTTCTAGTAAGTCCTTTTCAAAAGACTCTCTAGTAAACTCTTCTGTTGTAATTAACTCGTAGATTCTATTAATTTTTTGCTCATCAATGACTTGTAATTCTTGCATGCTTTCCTCCTAGTATTCCAATAGCTCGCCTTGGCCAGCTTCCTCAAACTGCTCATCTACATAATCAGTAATGTCATCCGCTGGGTGAGTTTCAACTGCTTGTTCCGTTTGCTTTTGAGCTTGCTCCTGCTTATACCGCTCAATCTGCGCCTGTTTGCGTGCCATGACCTCCTCACGGCTTTCTTGTGGGGTCACATCTTTGGGACTATTGTCCAGTTGGATTTCATCCGCTTCATAGGATGCCCCAAGCTCCGCTGGAAATGCTTCACGGTAGGCTGTTACAAGGGCAACTTTACGAATCATGACACAAGGCATTGTGTCCCAGTTATTTTCTCCGATAGCTTTTCCATAGGAGTTCATGATTGGGTAAGTGATATCTTTGCCCTGCTGAGTCAACTCTTTCACCCGAGCACGAATTTTTGAATTATCGTATTCTTCAAAGGAAACCTCAATCTCTGTTGGATGGCTTCTATCCTTACGATAAACCTTAGCCCATCCGCCTAAAATTTCAGAGCCTTTTGGAATAAACGCCCCATTTGAATACTTAATTTCGCCATTTTGTTCGTAGATAACTCCAGCTTCTTTCCCGTCAAATTGTGGGTGGCTATCCGCTTTCTTTTCAAAGGCCGCCTTGGCAGTGACTACCTGAGCTGGTTGATTGCCGTACTTGATAAAGTAAATTTCTTTAGTGAATGGGTTCAAGTTCTGCGCTTTCGCCTGTGCGATAAAGTAAGCCAATTCTTCATCGCTTGCCTTGCCCTGCGGGTCAAGATATTTGCGAATAATGCCGCTGTTGAGTAATTGTGGGTTTGTTAAAAAATCACCTTTAGCTTCTACCATTTGATTTGTCATCTTCTTCTCCCTTTCGTTTTCTTCAAGTTTTTGTTTTCAAGTTTTAAACGCCTAACTTCCTTCTGCAAACTGACAACCTTGTCCATAAGGTCATTATTACTGTCTGCAAAGTCACAAAGCAAGCTATAATATCGCTTTCGCCAGTAGGCATTATCGTCATATCGTTCTCTATCCATAATTACCCTCTAAAACGCCCATAGCGCCTTTTTAAGTTCAAGACATATATTTATACCTCCGAGCGTCTAATCGCTCCAAAACATACCTTAAAATCGATTTGAGCGCTATTCTAACCATAAGTGTACTGTTCTAATACCTCAATATCATCTTCTTGACACTCTGGACACAGACAGGGTGCGTATGAGGATAACTCTTCCCACCTGTGTTCGCAAAGCGTACAGTAGCAAATCCATTCATACATGCAAAATCACCTTATTTCTCTCTGCTGTCACACCGAGCTGGTAAAAGATACGCCCCACTTCATACGGTGTTAAAAAACCCATATCTTCCGCCGTTTTTGGAAAGTCCTTATAGATAGCATTCTGTTCCTTGAGGACTTCCATCTCGTCATAAGCTTCAAACAATTCGTTGTCACGTCGTTTGATAATATCGCCCAGCCTAGCAATTTCCGCTAAAAGCTCACGATTGCGTTCGCCTAAATCCTTTTCAATCTGCGTTACTGGTGTCGTCATGTTTTTCTCCTTCTTCAAAGTTTTTTTAAACAGTATATTTCCTAGCGAGCTTATAGATAAGGTTTCTGTAAGCAGATTTGTTTATCAGCATGGCGTCTAGTAGTTTGTCACGTTCATTAGCGTTAGCCTTATGCCAAACCCTAGTCGCTTTATCGATTTTGTTCATAGGCAAGCAGCTCCTTCTTTTTATGCGCAAACATAGCCTTTTCAGCTTCCTCTGATGTCATGCCGTTAAAAGCTGCATAGATGTTAACGGGATTGACTTTCAGCTCAACACCGTTTTTCATAACACCACCTTGGCTATATTTGACAAAGTTCTGATATTTTGCCCAGTTGAGTTCCCACCTGTACATTTTCCAAGTGATTTCTTTGATAAGGTTGAATATCACTTTATCTTCTGAAAGGTCTATTTCAGGTTCTTTGTAGTTGGGGTTACTCCAGTCAGGGACATTGCTTTTACTGTTAGCCGTACCTTTGCTTTTTGCCTTGGTATTTTCGTGCTGTGCTTTGTTATTTTCAACATCAGCCAAACTTTTAATACCTTTTCGTTCCCAGTCAGCAATTATCGATGCAAAATATCTCATGTTGACTTTTTCTTGATAGACAATCAGTCTCAAGACTTCGTTGACAACTTCGACCGATAATTCTTCTATCCATTTTTCCATGTCTTGGTACTCAAATGGATTAGGTGACCTGCCAAAAGCTAATTGCCAGTTGTGGAAAAATTCCTGATTAGTCATTTTTTGACCTCGCTATTATTTATTTTGGTTCTCAGTTAATATTTGTTTATTATTAATACTTGTTTAGAGTTAATACTTGTTAGGGTGCGATTTTTCAACGTTGTAAAAATCAAAGTTGAACTTTTCAACGTTGTAAAAATTAACTTTGTAAATCTAGCTTGATATTTCTTTCTCTAGTTGATTTTTTAAATCATTGAATATCTTGTCGCCGATTTTCCTGTCTGCACAAAACCTAAACCTCTGAATACCTTTGCCACGCCCCATAGATCGAACGTATGTTCTGACGTACCCTGCTTCTTCAAGTTCTTTCAGAGTCGTTTTTACAGTATTTACTCCATCTTTTGAGCGCTTCGCAAGCTCATCTGGATACACTCGCCACTCTGGAGCATTACTAAGTATTACCAAAAGCAAACCTTTAGCTTTCAACGATAAGTTTTTATCATTGATAAACTCATTATTAACTGCAGTGTACTCACCTGATGCGTTCCTGAAATATGTACTGCGACATCACTTCACCTCCCAAAATTCTTTACTATTTCCTATCGTTATTATCTTGTAATTCCTTCAATTTTCGTCTTAACCTAACCACACCTATTCCAGCCTTGGTTAGCTCAGGACTTTCAGTAAAATACTTATTTTTAATCATTTGTGGCATCTCGCTTTTTTTAACAAGAGCTAAATTGTCAATGGTACAATTGTCCTTATTTTTGTCTAAAAAGGCGATATAGCTGTCACTTGGTATTGGTCCATTATGTTTTTCCCACTCACGTCGATGCACGAACTCCCAGCAATTGGGGTCAGCTACCTTGATTTTCCAGTAGCCGTAGGCGTCTTTTTTTACTGTTCCTACTGGTAAATGGTTTGGCGGTCGGTTACCCTTTTTGAATTGCCCCGAATTGGGTTTCATATTTGGATACTTTTTTCCTTTGTTATGAGGAATGAGCCCTTTTTTAAAGCGGCCATCATTACCCGATGAAACACCATGCCTGGTACGATAATTTTTGATTTGATCACCAGTGAGATTCATTCTAAATTTCTCGTTCATGAGCCGTGCAACCTCTCTTGCGATTTTGCCACGCTGTATTTTGATAAAATAAGCGTGCTGTTCATCCGTTAACAGTCTGTATCCCCTAGCCATTTAACAACTCCAAATCAATGTCTTTGCGTCCGTTAAATTCTGCAGATACCTTTTGCGCATCTAAAATCAAACGACCATTGTCGATAATTTTCCCAGCGACATTCGTAATCGCTTTAGCACGCTCTGTCTCTTTGACAATTTCGTCTTCAGTAAGTTCTTCATCATTGAGACGTTCCAGCGCCATAAAGAGATGATTATTCAAATCTGATAATTTATTTTGCGTCATTTCATTTTACCTGTAGCCTTTTTGTATTCTTTCTTCCATTCCTCGGTACCTCTATATGCCAGGTACCGCTTGACAACCTCACCATCCATCAAGCGCCCGTAGTTAAACAGCTGAGAGTTCCAGCGAGGTATCTTTTGCATCTCACGGCGAATAATTCCCATCTCGCTAGGACTCAGACTAAACGCTTGTGCTCCCGTCTCATCGTTTAACAAGAGGGAAGCAATGTGAACCTTTTTGACAGTATATACTTCCATTGTGTGCCCCTTTGTGCTATAATGTAGCCAAGTATTTTTTCATAGTGCCACTGATTTTTCAGTGGCTTTTTTCTATTTAGTGATACTGGCTGGCATTTTGAATAACCGCCCCAATGTTAGGATTCCACTCCTGTTTTTGGGGTTCTTCGTCAACTTCTTCTAGCTCAATCTCTACTGTAGTGTTCTTAGCACTTTTTAGAGTGACTATCAAAAGCAGTGTTGCAATAGCTATGCAAACTAGCGTCTGCGGTATTGTTAAATTCAATTCTTCAATCATCCTCATCCCTCTCAATCAACGGCAAAATACCAGTTTCTTTGAGCAACTCATACAAGAACAAGCGCCCCTTTTGTGTCCAGGTCGTTGTGATGTGAGTTCGTGCTTGACCACGACCATCGATAAAGTCAAACGTAGCGCTGTCTACATAGCCCTTGCCCATGTGTTTCTTGTAAAGAATCCACTGACCGTTGACTTTGTGCTGTACGCCCAAGTCATGCAGCAGCTTGTTAAACTTATGAGCGCTCATGCCATAGTCTGCAGCGATTTGTGTCACACGCAAACTAGCTTTGCTCTCGATAATCAAGTCAAGATAGCGTGCCTGCTTTTGTGCTTCTTCAAGTTCAGTTTCTAAAAACTCAACCCGACTTTCCAGCTTCAGCACCTTGTCATTAGACAAGAGCAGTGCTCGTGCAATGATTTTGTCAGGACTGTTAAACTCTTTTTCAACCTGAATGAAGTATTGACGGACCTCTTTGCCCTTGTCCGTTCGCTGCAACATAGCAATTTCTTTTGCCATATCCAGTTTCAAGATGTGGTCTGTAGCTCTACGACCGCCTGTACTTTCCGACAAAAATGTCGAAAAGTCTTCATTCTCTGCAAAACCATAGTCAGTCATGCGAGGAAACCATTTATCATAAGGCGTCTTAACCTCTAAAGCCTTATGCAGTTGCCGACCAGATACGACCGGCTCATTATTTTCATTTAAATTAACTGAAATCAGATTATTCATCTAATCACCTCTTTCTAAATTTGGTATAATGGTGAAAAAAGGATAATAGGAGAGTTAAAATGAGTAGACTATATGATGGACTACGGATGTTCAATGATATTACTGCACCCATAGGATTTATCATCACGATTGGGACATTCTTCTTAGCCCGTTCTACTAAGATAAAATTAGAGGAAACAAAAGAAATAGCTTTATTCTCAGAAGAATCTACTCAGTATCAAGGTCGGCTTCAAGCAATCAAATTGATACTCGAAAAGGTAGATAGTCGCTTCGAAGTCATTCCCGAAAATATCATGACAAAAATTACCAGTCTTATCTCAGAAATCGAACACAACTACCCTATACTTTCCAAGAGGAATAAAACCTTTTCGAAACCTATTAAACAATTTAAGAAACTCCGAAATTCCGAAAAAATTACCTACCTTGAGTTTATCGGACCATTTAACGCACTTTGTAGCCTACTTTCAAACAGAAAGGATTTAAAGTAATGACTCCATCTATAGACCAACTTTGTCAAGAAACACTCGCAGGACATTTGAAGTGGGATACCATTGACAATCTGATTGTCAATAACGCTCCATATTCCTTACAATTTCAACATATACTTCCAGACAAGTCGTTTTTTACTACCATAGAATCTGAAACAATTATTGTCCTCTATGGCGAAGTAAGAGACATTTTTAGAGACAGTATAAAGAAGGGCTACTATATCCAAACATTAGTTGATAACAACATTGAGGACGTTGATATTCCTGAGGTAGATGTTGTTAAACTTCATACTCTAATCACCATTGTTAATGACGATTCTCCCAATATTTAATGACAGCCGATAAAGACCTGTGTTTTTTGGCCAACTGTCTAATAGCGATTAGATTAACAATAATTACCACCAGAGCTAATGCTCCCTTGAAAAATTCCAAGTAAATCATGATATGTCACCCCTATTTCTAGTCTTATCAAAGGTTGTAGATACTTCTCCAGTGCAAATGGTGAAGTATTTTTTTGTTCATACTTCTTCATCTCTCTTATGTTTATCATACGGAGGATGAAGAATGAGCAGCGTCAAATCAAACAAAATGAGCGTCTGAATAATGACACAAAGATAGATTAGTGTGTACATAAGCTCCTCCCTACCGAATTTTAAAATATTCAATCACACGGGCAATGAAACGATTCGCCTGTGGATTTTTTGTGTTTACTCGCCAAATTTGTTCCAGCTTTCCGATATTTTCAGCTTGCGATTAACACGCAGTTTCAAATCATCACTACCGTGACCGTCATCTAAAAGACGTGTTACAGCTGCTGGTGTCACACCCAGCACGATAGCAAAATCCGAGCGGCTCCAATTGCGTTCTTTCAAACGCTCTTTGACTAAGTCGCACCACTTTTGATGCTGTTGGCTCATCCTCGTCACCTCCTTTTTATAAAATCAGTTAAAGAGTTAGTAAAATTATTTATAAAACATCTTGACTTATTTTATACTCTAGTGTAAAATGAAGTCATGAAGAAAACGCTTGATTAAACTATCTATAATCAATGTTTGTGCTCGCCAAAGCTATTAAATTGAAATAGAGTTTTTACAAGTGTTTTAACTAACTCTTTAACTTACAAGAACTATTTTACACTAGAGTATAAATAATGTCAACAATTTTTATACTTTTTTGTAAATATTTTTTGTCAATCTCTTAGAAAGGTTGTCAAATCAATGTTTTCAACACTCGAACGAATAAAAGAATTGGCTCAAAAGAAAGGTTATAGCCTCCAGAAAGTTGCTGAAGATTTAGGTTTTAGTGTAAATTACCTTTATACTTTAAAAGAAAAAGTCCCTAAATCTGATCGCCTACAAGAGCTAGCTGACTATTTCAACGTCTCCACCGATTACTTGTTGGGTCGCACCGATAACCCAAATATCGCTAAAGACGACGAGACAGCCATCATTGATGGCAAGGTTATCGACTTACGAGAAGCAGCAGCCAACACTATGCTCTTTGATGGTAGACCACTTGATGAAGACGATATTGATTTCATCACAGCAGTCTTGTCCGCACACTTTAAGTCTAAGGAAAAATAACCAGGAGAGGGGATATTATGAAAATTGGAATGAGGACCCCTAGCTTAAACAAAAGTTTAAAAGCTAGAACGACTGGGAAACTAAAGCGACAAATGAAAAGTGCTGTCAATCCTCTGTATGGGAAAAAGGGAATGGGATGGATCAACAATCCTAAAAAAGCTGCATACAATAAAGTTTATAACAAGACAACTTTCAAAAGCCCGCTTTATAATACTCCAAAGAAATCAAAAAAAGTACAGCATACAAACTCTCCTAAGTTTGTAAATGCCCAATCTTGGGATGAGGCTACACATGTTGTTTATACTCCCCTGTACACAGCCAATAAATGGAAATTCTTAGCTATCACTTTCTTTCTAGGAGTGTATGGCGGACAGTCATTCTATATTGGTAAAAAGTCAAAAGGCTGGTGGAGTCTGCTGTTCTTTTGGACTTCGATACCATTTTATATAGCTATCTATGATTTCTTTGCAGCCTTATTTAACCATGAAGATGAAAATCATAATATCACAATAAAGGGAAGCACTAGGACAGTTACAGTTGAGCAATTTGAATTACTCAAGAATAAGGAAAATACTAAAATGAAGTGAGAGCGTTTATGGTAACAGACGAAGAACTTTGCAAACAACACGGAGTAGAACTCTGCCTGTTTGATGCCTCTAATTGGCACAGTCAAGGATTTTACAATCATACCACGAAAGTGATAGGGATAGATAAAAACTTGGACCCTTTAACACGCCGTAAAACGCTCCTCCACGAGCTTGGGCATATTGAACACAACCCTTACAGTTATCAGTTTAATGGTGTTAAATATGAAGCCCAGGCTAACCGATACATGATACGCAATCTTCTAGAAGAAACCTTAGCCACTCTCGAAGATACTAGAGAATTTAACTATCTCGATTTTATGAAGTGTCATAGCTTAACGACTGTTGCTGATGAGATGATGATTATTGAGGAGTATCGCAATTTAACCAAATAACAGTATGTACAACCACTGAACCACACTAAACATGAGACTGGAGTAATATGATTTGGACTGGTATTTTTACAATTATTGGATAACTTCAAGCAAGTTGATAGTTAGAGATATATCAAATTTAGAAAGGATAGCATGGAAAATTTATCAAAACAACTAGTAGATAAGAGTGTTGAAGCCTTCATCATGGGACTAGAAATTTATAATAAACCTACAATAAAATATAGGATTGAAGGTTTTAGTTTCTTTATTTGCAATGCGTGGGAACTGATGCTGAAGGCTGAACTACTAAATAGAGGAGTTCCAATCTATTTTCCTGGTAGCAATCGGACAATTAGTTTAGAAAATGCAATTCGAAAAATCTATACTGATAAAAAACAACCTCTAAGGATTAATCTCGAGAAAATTATAGATTTACGAAATACAAGCACTCACTTCATAACTGAAGAATACGAAACAATCTACGCCCCATTTTTTCAATCTTGTGTACTGAATTTCTCAGAGCAAGTCAAAAGATTTCATAATATTGATGTTACAGATTATATTGCGCAAAACTTTCTCACTCTTTCGGTAAACTTAAATGTTTTAACTAACGAAGAAATCCGAGGAAAATATTCTCAAGAAATGGCTGAGCGTTTAATTAACAACAAAAACGAGTTAGAGTTTTTAACAACTAATAATTCTTCTAATGATTTGTTTATTCCAATTAGACATGAATTTGTACAAATAAAAGACAAAACCAAAGCTGACTTTACTTATGCAATTGATCCCAACGCCGATACGTCTGCAAAGATAATTACTAAGTTACAAGACCCCAATGACAAATATAAACTTACACGAAAGAATGTTATTGATTCAATTAATAAACAACTTCAAACTAAAAAAATCTCCTTCAACTATCAGACAGTCAAAGGAGATAAGGGGTTCAATGAATACACATTGAACCTATTTATGGATTTTTACAATCTAAAACAAGACAATAAGTACTGCTATCAGTTTGGAACTGTAAGACGATATTCTCAGCAATTGGTTGATTTCATACTTGAAAAAATAAAAATTGATGCTGATATCATTAACAAAATTTTAGTAGTAAAAAAAAGATAACCCCAGGGTCATAGGAATTCTAAGCTTACGCCTACCCCCATTCGGGAACCCAGAGCTAATCCTTCACAAGTTATCTTTAAACACATTATAACACACAAAAATCTCTCTGTAAAGAAACAAGCAAAAAAGCCCCACACTCTCGCCGCCAAGTTTGAGTGTGAGACTTATCCACAATAAACCAAGGTACTCTCATACCTCTGTTTTTCTATACTCTATTTTACCATGAAAGGAGGTGATGTCAACCATTCTCCCTTAAAAGACCTTGTCCAGAAGTCACTTTAAAGGAGAAAGACAATGAAATACATCAAAACTAAATACCCAAACATTTTCACTTACACTAACGCTAAGGGCAAATTCTACTATGTCAGAAAGACAATAATTGTCCAAGGCAAGAAAAAAGAAATTACCAAGAGCGGACTAAAAACGCTCTCTCAAGCACGCTCTGTACTCTCTGACATTGAGCAAAAAGCTAAAAACAATGAATATGTGATTGACAAAAACCTAACAGTAGATACTTACTGGGATATGTACTGTGAGAGCCGCATCAAGACAGGCAGATGGGCGCCAGACACCATTTACAACAAAGACAAAACTTACACTAACCGCTTTAAAGAACGCTATGGCAAACTCAAGATGAGAGACGTCTCACGCCATGAGTATGAGATGTATGTCAATGACCTCTTAAAAAGCTATACTTATCATAGCGTTAAGCAGGCTTATGGTGTCTTTAACGCTATGTTTAACGATGCTGTCACAAACAAATACCTAGACGACAACCCCATCGATGGCATCTACATTGGTAAAAGTAGTAAACCATCTAAAAACAAGCGCCTGTCTTTAGACGAGTTTAAAGCGTGGGATGAAATGGCACGCTCTATCTTATCCGATTATCAATATACTATGGTCAGATTGACCTATTTAGGCTTACGCCGTAGCGAGGTTGCTGGGCTTAAATTCTCTGATTTTATCAAGCGCACCGATGGACTGTATACCATCACCATCACAGAGAGCCGCACCGAAAAACGCAAAGATGGTAAAGCTCTCAAAACACAGTCATCAAGGCGTACTCTGATAGCAGACAGCAAAACATCGCCACTTATTGATGCTGCTATTAAGCAGTCTTATCAGATTGGCAAACAGTGCAACCATATCTTATCAAAAGATGACTTTCTTTTCCGTGTTGCCTATGACACCTATAAGCGTTTCGGTGAGCCTATCCGTGTCGGTTATTTACAAACCTTGTTTAGCAAGGTTAATAATCAGCTAGGTAGCAAGGTATCGCCGCACATGATGAGGCACTTCTTTGCCACACAGGGCGTTATTGCTGGTGTACCGATTGCACACATGGCTGCTGCTCTTGGTCACTCTACTCATTACATGACTGAAAAGTACACCCACATCAAAGACGAGGTAGCAAGTAACGTCACACAGACTATCATGCAAGCTATCAATTAACAGCTAAAAACCCCGACTAATTTCCACGACTAGTCACCTAAATTCACAGGTTTTGACAGAATAACTAAAAAAAGAAAAACGCTAAAAACCTTGATTTAACGCCTTTTGATACTTTTAAAATCCATTAAAAAATGGAATTAGCGCTTATACCGTAAATTTTGATTTTTTTCAGCAATCTTACAATAAAAAAAGCTAGAGGCAGTGATACTCTCTAGCTTTTTTGTACTTAACGTGTAGAACCACGCTTGACCAAACCGTGATTAAGGACAATTTCTTTTTCATCCAAATCTTCTTTATGCATAATCTTTGTCAACATACGCATACTAACGGCACCAAGGTCGTAGACAGGTTGGCTAATGGAGCTTAGGTTTGGACGTGTAAACTGTGTCACAGAGGAATCGTTGCTGGTGATAATTTCAAAGTCCTCTGGCACTGACTTGCCAGCTGCAAAGAGACCGTTTTGCAGACCCGCTGCCAACTCATCGTCTGCCACATAAGCAGCTGTCGCACCTGAGTTGAGCACACGTTGCGCTAGATTGTAGCCATCTTGGTAGTGGTATTTCGCTTCAAAGACAAGCCCTTCTTTAAATGGCAAGTTGTTGCGCTTCAAACCTTCCTTGTAGCCATCTAGACGAACCTTACCATTGATGTCATCAATCAAAGGTCCAGACACAAAAGCAATATCCTTATGCGTCTTAGCAAATAAATCCACCACTTCACTAACTGCCTTTTGGTAGTCGATGTTAACACTTGGCAATTGGTGCTCAAGGTCAACAGTCCCCGCTAAAACAATCGGTGTGCGTGAGCGTGAAAACTCAACACGTAGTTTTTCAGTCAAGTGATAGCCCATGAAAATGATACCATCCACCTGCTTAGCAAACAAAGAATTCACAACATTGATTTCTTTTTCATCATCCTCATCGCTAGAAGCAAGGACGATATTGTACTTGTACATAGCGGCAATGTCGTCAATACCTCGTGCTAAATTTGAAAAATAAGCATTTGCGATGTTTGGAATCACAACACCGACAGTTGTTGTTTTTTTACTTGCAAGCCCTCGTGCAACGGCATTTGGACGGTAGTCCAAGCGTTCAATCACTTCAAGAACCTTTTGCCGTGTGTTTTCTTTTACATTTTTGTTGCCATTCACAACACGACTGACTGTCGCCATCGAAACACCGGCTTCACGAGCGACATCATAAATCGTAATCGTATCATCAGTATTCATATCTGTCTTCCTTTCATTTACTTTTAAGCGGTTAACGATACTTACCTCAAAAAAATTGAAAACTCGCTTTCAATATGATTTTAACATGTTTTGTAAACACTTTCAAGTGTTTGGTCTTATTTTTTTTGCAAACCCGTGTTGTAAAATGAAGTGCAACAAAAAAAGACATGTTTATCTGATATACTAGAATTCCCCAACTCAGTATAGAAAGCAGATGAACATGTCCACTAATCATTCTACCAAAAAATCGTTATACTCACACCTTTCAGCCTCTGAACGCGGAGAAATCAGCGCCTATCTCAGGATGGGTAAGAACCCCTCTGAGATTGCTCGTCTGCTTGGGCGTCATCGCTCAACCATCAGTCGTGAAATCAAACGAGGAAGTGTTTCTCAGGTTCAAGATAAGAACGGGAAACGAATCTACTCAACGGTTTACTTTCCAGATAGTGGTCAACGTGTTTATGAAATCAATCGTCGAAAAAGTGCCTATCATAAACTATCATACTGCTCCCAGACATTCTTCAAGGAACTTGAGAAAGCCCTGAAAACGAAACCTCGTTGTCACAGTGTTGATAGCTTTGTTCAAACTTACCGAGAAAAACATCCACTGGAAGTTATCCCTTCCACCAAGACAGTGTATCGTTACATCAAAGACGGACTGTTGAGGGTTAAACCGATTGATTTACCTAAGATGGTGTGCATCCGAAAACGGTCTAAAGTAAGGCCTAAGGCCACGAAGAAAATCTTAGGAAAATCCATTGAAGAACGTCCAGAAACTATTACTAATCGCTCTGAATTTGGACATTGGGAGATTGATTTGGTTCTTGGCAAGAAGACCAAAGGGGAAGCTGTTGTCATGACTCTAGTAGAGCGTCAAACACGATTTGCCATCGCTGTAAAACTGGCTAATAAACAAGCAGAAACTATCAATAGGGCTGTTAAGAGCCTACTATCACAGTACCCTATTCGCTCCATCACATCGGACAATGGCTCAGAGTTCAGTAGCTTGTCAGACTTAAAAGGTGTGGAAGTCTATTTTGCCCATCCTTATGCTTCTCATGAAAGAGGAACAAATGAAAATTTCAATGGTCTCTTGAGAGAGTTTCTCCCAAAAGGTGTCTCTCTTAACTCACTAACGACAGAAGAACTCAATCACTACGTCTCTGCTATCAATGACAGACCTAGACGACTTCACAAGTATAAAACCGCAAATATTTTGTTTGGGCTAGCCCAAACAGCTTAACCTCTGGAACTCTAGTTATCAATGAACTTGTTGCACTTGACTTGACAAGTGGGTTTTTTTTTGCAAAAGTTTTCAAGTCCTCCTTTTTGCTGGACAATTCTGCCACAAATGCTTGATTTTTAGCATGATTTTTGGAAAAATAATAGATAGAAAGAAGGAAATCCTATGTCAAAACTTACTCAAATCCAAACTTACCTCAATCAAGAAGGAGCTAGCTTAGCTGTCATCTCAGATCCTGTCACTGTCAACTACTTAACAGGCTTTGTCTGCGACCCGCATGAGCGCCAGATGTTTTTATTTGTCTATGCGGATCGTGAGCCTGTACTCTTTGTGCCAGCGCTTGAGCTGGCTAAGGCGACTAGTCTCTTAAATTTCCCTGTTTTTGGTTATGTCGATTCTGAAAACCCTTGGGAGAAAATCAAGTCTGGTCTGCCATCAACTACAGGCAAAAAACTCTTTGCTGAGTTTGACAACTTGAATGTCACTAAGTTCCAAGGGCTTCAAACGGTCTTTGAAGGGCACTTTGAAAACCTTACACCATTTATCCAACGCATGCGCCTCATCAAATATCAAGATGAGATTGACAAGATGTTGATTGCTGGGCAATATGCAGATAAGGCTGTGCAGATTGGGATTGATAACATTTCTCTAACCCGCACGGAGACTGACATTTTGGCTAAAATCGAGTTTGGCATGAAAGAGCAAGGCATTAACAAAATGAGCTTTGAAACCATGGTGCTAACTGGCGACAATGCCGCAAACCCACATGGCGAGCCTGGAGTCAACCGTATCGAAAACAATGCACTGCTCCTCTTTGACCTTGGGGTTATGTATGAGGGCTACGCTTCTGATATGACCCGTACAGTCGCTGTTGGACAACCTGACCAGTTTAAACAAGACATCTACAATCTCTGCCTTGAAGCACAGCTCACTGCCCAAGACTTTGTCAAACCAGGAGTTAGCGCAAGCGAAGTCGACCATGCTGCTCGCCAAGTCATCGAAAAAGCAGGCTACGGCGAATACTTCAACCACAGACTCGGTCACGGTATCGGTATGGACGTCCACGAGTACCCTTCTATCATGGAGGGAAATGACCTTGTCATTGAAGAGGGCATGTGCTTTTCTATCGAGCCTGGTATTTACATCCCAGGAAAAGTCGGTGTACGTATCGAGGACTGTGGCTATGTCACCAAAGACGGCTTCAACGCCTTTACACAAACACCAAAAGAACTCCGCTTCTTTGAAGGCTAATCACAAAACGAGACCTCTGGTCTCTTTTTTATAACTTGTTATTGTCTCTTTTCTGTGTTATGATTAACAGTAACTTTAGAGAAATGAGGAAGATTATGTCAAAAACGCTTCAGGAGTCCCTTGATAGTTGCCTTTTCTTTACCGTTAAAAAACTGGATCGCCTGCTCAATAAAATGGCTGATGAGGCTTTTTCACGTGTAGGCTTGGCGCCGACTTATGCCTTTATCCTCCTCATCTTAGCCGAAGAGGATGGAAGAGCACAAAAGGATATTGCAAGCATTCTCCACATCGCACCGTCTACCCTGACACGCTTCATCGAAAAGCTAAGCCAAAAAGGCTATGTGACCACACAAACCAAAGGACGTATCAGCTTCGTTTTTTTGACCGAAGAAGGCAAAAAAATGGTACCCGAAGTGCAAAAAGCTTGGGATACGCTTCATCATAGCTACGGTGACATCATCGGAGATAGCTACAGCGACCAGCTCGCTACAGAAATCAACGACGTTTCAAACCAGATTTCTGGAAAATAAAAAATTTTTCTTTTTATACTTGTATGTGCAACTAAATCATGCTATACTCTTATCATCTTAAGTTTGAAAGGATGATAACTATGCTTGTTATTCAATTTCCAGAAAAATGGACACCAGGATACACTGATAACTTCGTCTCTAATGAGGTTATCGTCAAAGACCTTGATTTTACAAAAGTCCTTGACGGGCTCTTAGACGCTGCCAAGTGGGAAACTTACTACGACAACAGCTCAGATATTTTTATGTACAATCAAGAGAACACGATACTAAATAACAACACACGCTTTCGCTTTAAAACCTTTGGCTTTGACGTCGAGGCGCAAGTGGAGGAATACGCCCTTGACCAAGAAGCTGGTAGCCTGCGTCTTGCTTGGCATGGCTGGAATGAGGAAGAAGGCGATGGTTTCCTTGAGGTTTACCACGCTTGGTTGGTAGAGCGATTGGATAAAAATCGTGTTCGTATCCTGACCCAAGAGTCTCAAATCGGCACACCCGCAAAAGAACTCGCCAAATCCACACCAAACACCATGCTCAACGGACACCAAGCTTGGCTTGATGGCTTGGTTCGCTTTGCACAAAACTAGCAATTTTCCCGTGAACATGCTATGATAGAAAGAAAAATGGAGGTAAGATATGACCAAAGAAGATATCAAAGCACAGGTCAGACAAGCCTTTGACCACCGTGTTTCCATTCGTGTTTACAATGACAAGGATATCACAAGAGAAGATATGGAATATATCCTTGATATGGCTTGGCTCAGTCCATCATCTATCGGACTTGAGCCTTGGCGCTTTGTCGTTTTGGACCGCAAAGCCATTGCAAAAATCGCTGACGACTTAAAGCCTGCTTCTTGGGGAGCTGGCTCTCAGCTCGACACTGCTAGCCACTTTGTACTGCTCCTCGCTGAAAAGAAGGTCCGCTATGACAGTCAAGCTGTCAAGGACAGTCTTTATCGTAAAGGTCTTAGCGAAGACATGATTGCCAGTCGTCTTTTGAGATACGAAGATTTCCAAAAAAATCACAAGAAAATGGCAGACGATGAGCGCCTGCTATGGGAATGGGCAGCAAAACAAACCTATATCGCTCTTGGCAACATGATGACAGCCGACAGCTTTATCGGCATTGACTCTTGTCCTATTGAGGGCTTTCACGATGATGAGGTCAATGACGTTTTGGTCAAACACGGCTTGATTGACCCAGATAAGGAAAAACTCGCTAGCATGGTGTCTTTCGGTTATCGTGCTAACGACCCTAAGCATAAACGTATCAGAAAAGACCGCAGTGCGGTGGTGACATGGGTAGACTAGAAAAGGAGATAAACATGAAATTTTTACATACTTGTATCCGTGTGAAGGATTTGGACGCTTCACTTGCTTTTTATCAAGAAGCGCTTGGCTTTAAGGAAGTGCACCGCAATGACTTTCCAGATTATAAATTCACCTTGGTGTATCTCGCTCTAGAGGATGACCCTAGCTACGAGCTAGAGCTCACCTATAACTACGACCACGAGGCTTATGACCTTGGAGACGGCTATGGGCATATCGCTGTTGGTGTTGACAACCTCGAAGAAAGCCACCAAAAGCACAAGACAGCAGGTTATCCTGTCACAGACCTATCTGGACTGCCTGGACGCCCAAAGATGTACTACTTCATCCAAGACCCAGACGGCTATAAAATCGAAGTCATCAACTTAAAAGCATTCTAAAAAAACTCTCTCCAATAGGAGAGAGTTTTTGGCTAGATTTGTTTTTTCCTTTTAAAACCTGCATAGAGCCAAGTGGCTAGGGTCGCTAGCCAAGCAAGGGCATTGCCGATAAGGACATACTTGAACCAAGAGACACGGTAGCTGACGACAAGTGTGTTTTTGCCGACCTTTTGGTTGACACTGATGGTCCCAATTCCTGTCTGTGTGTAGTCAAACTCAGTGAGTTTTTGCCCGTTTAGGATAAGCTGAGTATCCTTGTACTTGGTGATAGGAAGGGAAACACGTCCAGCCTTATCACCTGTCCATGTCACTGTCAGCTTATCACCTTTTTGCGACTCCTCAAAGTGATTGTCATTGGACAAGACATAGTACTCATAAAGGACGTATTTATTTTCTTTATTGCCTTTTTGAGCGGGGAGATAGTCTGGTGTTGACTTGATGGCAAGACTCAAGAGACGGCTAAGGTCTTGACTGTGAAAGCTCTTTCTAATGTCGCTGTCACTGCCCAAAACAAACTGGTGTGTAGCGTTTTTAATAGGCGCTGCATTGTGATAATCCCAGAGCTTCAAGGTTGAGCGATACGAAATCTGTGCAAAGCCAATGATATTGACCGCAAGTAGAGTCGCTGCCACCCACTTGCTGTACTTGACGTCCAGATAGCGCTCAATGACCAAGGCTAAGACAAGGAGCAAGAGCACAGTTGTCGGGATGAAAAAGCGAAACGGAAACTGGATGAGATTGACCAGATTGAGCTTTAGTTTATTGACCTGATACCAAGGAAAGATACTGGTCGACAGCACCAAAAAGATGAAAAAGGCTGTCGTAGCTGTTCTTAGCAATTTATCATAGTGGCGCCAATGTCTAAAGCTGAAATAGAGTACATAAAGCACAATCACAACCAAAGGGTAAGGCGTTATCAGCCATTCGATACTGCGCTGATTGACCGTCATGATGTAGAGTTTGGAGTTGATGAAAGGCTGCACCAGCTCATTACCTGAGCCGACTTGGAGAATCGCTAGCCAGACATTTGCCGTGAGTAATAAACACAGCAAGGCAGCTGCTGTTCCTTTTAGAAAGACCTCAAGCTTGTGCTGACTTTTGATAAAGCCATAGAGGTAAAAAGGAATGTACATCAAAACCAGCATGAGCGTACTAAGCATATGCACCTGCGTCATGATGGCAACAGCGACAGCTAAGCGGATGATCTTGATACGACCAGTCTTTAGAAAGTCAATGGCTGGAATGAGACACCAAGGCATGAAAGCTGCTCCCCAAGCGTTGAAACCTTGTCTAAAGGTCCAATATTGGATGGAGAAGGTCGTCATAAACAGCAGCGCTATGGCTAAGGACGTCCGCCTCTTAACAGGAATAAAGCGTAGCAAACGGTACATGGAAAGCCCAGCTAGACTGGCTATCAAAAAGCGTGACACCAGCTGATAAGTGTACCAGGTCTTGCTCAATAGTAGAATAGCGCCCTGCAAGTAAGCAAAGTATGGACCATATAGAGCATTGACAATCCGAGCCGAGCCGTTAAAGCCATACAGCGAGATAAAATAGCTGAAGTTTCCCGTCTTAATCTGCTCTGCTGTTTCGTAAAAACGGTTATAGTGAAATAAAAAATCACTCCCTGCAATAGAGCCACCACTAATCAGCTGAGGCAGCAAGAGTAAAAAAGCAAAAAGGCAGATGGCAAAAATAGCAAGTCCGCCCTTTTGCTTTTCTGATAAGCGGTGATAGTGCTTAGATATGTACTGAAACATAATCATCTCCGTAACAATGTAATATCTCTTCCATTATACACTATTTTATGCTTCTTTGAAATTTTTAAACTTTAAGTTGTCACTTTTAAGCTTTTCGTGTTAAAATAGGCAAAAAAAGACTTGAGAGGAAAGAGCATGCCTGTATTATCCATTGTTGTCCCTTGTTATAACGAAGAAGAGACCATTCATCCTTTTTTAGAAGCGACACAAAAGGTCGAAAAAGACATGGCAAACCAGCTCTCTTTTGAGTATATCTTTGTCAATGACGGCTCAAAAGACAAGACCCTAGAGGTGCTGCGTGAGGTGGCTGACCGCTATCCTAAGGTCCACTACATCTCCTTTTCACGCAATTTTGGCAAAGAAGCTGGGCTCCTCGCTGGGCTCGAAGCGGCGACAGGTGACTTTATCACCGTCATGGACGCTGACCTCCAAGACCCACCAGAGCTGCTACCAAATATGTATCAGAAAATCCAAGAAGGCTATGACGTGGTGGGGACACGTCGCACGGACCGTAAGGGCGAGCCACCTATTCGCTCCTTTTTTGCCAAACTTTTCTACAAGCTCATCAATACCGTCTCTGACACCGAGATGGTCGATGGGGCACGTGATTTTCGCCTGATGACTCGTCAAGTAGTGGATAGTATCCTCTCACTTGAGGAGGTCAATCGTTTTTCAAAAGGGATTTTTTCATGGGTTGGCTTTGATGTGACCTACATCGAGTTTGAAAATCGTGAGCGTGTCGCAGGCGAGTCCAGCTGGAACTTCTTTAGTCTGTTGCGCTACTCCATTGATGGCTTTGTCAATTTCTCTGATATGCCACTAAGTATCGCCACATGGATTGGGACACTGAGCTTTGTCTTTTCTTGCCTTGCTATTTTATTTATCGTTATTCGTAAACTCATCTGGAACGACCCTGTTTCTGGTTGGGCAAGTACCGTGTCCATCATCCTCTTTATCGGAGGCATTCAGCTACTCTGTCTTGGTATCATCGGCAAATACATCGCTAAAATCTTCACCGAAACCAAAAAACGTCCTGTCTATATTGTTAAAGAGAAACGTTAATATCTTTACAGACTAAAAATTGCGCTCTAAGTGAGCGCAATTTTTTATCTCCCATTAAAAGCTTTCATTTGTCTTGCGATGTCACGGTTTTGCTCACGGCGTTTGATGGACTCACGTTTATCGTAGTCGTGTTTTCCTTTAGCTAGTCCGATAAGGACTTTGGCAAAGCCGTTTTTGATGTAGACTTTTAAGGGAACAAGGGTCATGCCTGTCCCTTTTAGCTCGGCTTCTAGTTTTGCGATTTCACGTTTTTTGAGGAGCAGTTTTCTGGTTCTATCAGGGTCTTGATTCCAGATATTGCCCTGCTCATAGGGTGTGATGTGGACATTAATCAGCCAAGCTTCGCCGTTTTTAATCTGAGCGTAGCCGTCTTTTAGGGTGATTCTTGCGGCACGGACGCTCTTAATCTCCGTCCCTGTCAAAACCAGCCCCGCCTCAATAGTGTCCACAATGGTATAGTCATGCCTTGCTTTTTTATTTTGCGCAAGTGCCTTGTCTTTTACTGTCGCCATCTCTACCTCCACTAACGTCTTTAGCGCTTACGTTTTTGCTTTTTACGTGCAGCGTCTTTGTAAAAGGGTTTCTTGTTCTTGCCCCTTTTATCGCCCTGTCCTTTTTTACGACTAGAAGCGTGCGCTTCCTTAGACTGACGTGGTTTTCTGCCTTTCCTGTCTTTTTTA